>JACOMY010000010.1 GCA_014324045.1 Rhodospirillales bacterium
CCGGTCAGCAGGACAGCAGCCGATAGGGCGATGCAGAACCTGGGTAAACTTCTTATCTTGGACATTGTTCCGTTCCTTTCTCCACTGGTAAACTTACTTTTCTACTGGTAAACTAACTTGCTTTCCTGCCACCTATCGGTTTTTGGGCCGCAAGACTTAAGAGTCCGTATACTCCACAGACACTGTAACTTCAACCTATTCGGTTCCCATCGGGCTGTCAAACAGCAATTCCGCTCTTGTGTCAACCTGCCGCATAGCGGCTGCGGGCAGAGCCCTTCGCCAGCTTCATGCACAGACCGCTTTCCCAGGCAATCCGGCCTTCGGGCAACAGCCTGCGTACCTTCTACCTTAATCATATGCAGCGTCGCACAAGGGCGGGCAAGAAAAAACCGGCTATCGCGGATAAAATCTTTGTGACGCCATGTTAAGCCTTGCGCGTTGGGATTTCCTGGGAGATTTCCGGGCATCGGCAGTTCCTTCCCACAGCGGTCCGGGGCAGCGGCGGCGAGCGCAAAGCTTTGCAAGGCCGTTTGGCCGCGCGCGAAGGGAAAACACGCAATTGCGGCCGCCCCAAGCAGAGAGAGTCTGCAGCATTGAGGAGGTTTTTGGGAGGAGGCTTTGGCATGTCCAGGCAGGCAAAAGAACCTGGACCGGATAGAGTGGCGGCCCTTGCTTCGGCGGGTGCGGGGCCGAGCCGACACGATGGAAGCCTGCCGGGGAAACCTGCCGGTAATCGAACCTCCGGCGATCTGGCGAAACGAAGCAGGAGACTTGCTTCGGCTTGCCGGCCTCGCCGGACCACGAAGCCTTGCGGCCGGCCGGGCACTTTAGAGGTCTTAACCTGCCACCGGAACCGCAGCGCAATCAGCCGGGCTTCGATCGAGGCCCGGCCCGGGCTGAGCGGTAGTCTCTGGCTATAAGACTGGCTGCTGCGGCTATAATAAGACTGGCTGCTGCGCCGGGGCCGGCCCTTTTTCGGTTTCGGCCGCATCCCGGCGCCTGCCGGCAGTTTTTAGGAAGCTCAGGGCATCGATACCGAATAGCCTACTTCCTTTGCTTTTGTTGTTCTTCCCAAGCGATTTCCCAAGCGATTTCCTCAGCGATATTCGCCAACCATTGGCGTATATCTCGTTCCTCCTCCTCCAGTCTAGCCTTTCTTTCTTCTTCCTTTCTGATATGTTCCGCCAAGGCTTTGAAAGGCGAAGCAAGTTTATTGAGCTCCGCAAAGAAACCACTGTGCAAATTACTGTGGTTCCCCCAATGGTTCGGCAGATTGTCGTCGTTAGCCGATGCCAAGCCGCCGGTCAGCAGGACAGCTGCCGATAGGGCGATGCAGAACCTGGGTAAACTTCTTATCTTGGACATCGTTCCGTTCCTTTCTCTACTGGTAAACTTACTTGCTTTCCTGCCATCCACCAGTTTTTGGACCGCAAGCCTTAGAGTCCGTATACTCTACAGACACTGTAACTTCAAGCTATTCGGTTCCCATCAGGCTGTCAAACAGCAATTCCGCTTTTGCGTCAACCCGTCGCACACAGGGCTGCGACCGAAGCTCTTCGTCAGCCTCCATGGGCCAAAGGGGCCAAGACCGGATCGGTGGCGGCAAGCGCTCTCACCTAACCCCTCGTTCTAGCGCCTTCGGACCGCATAGGACCACTTCAAAAGACTTTGGCACCCTACAACTCAACCCGATCCGGGCCGGTCAGTCCTTCGGCCTGAAGGGGTCGAACCCGAAGGGCCCTGCTCTAGAAGCGCGGCGCCCGGCGCCGGGGTTCCGGCTCCAGCATGTGGCCAGCCCGCTGCAACTTGGTCGTTAGGTAGCCGCGATTGTACTCGTTGACGCTGCCCAGCAGCGGCTCGCGGGCCGTCACTTCGATACCGCAGTCGGCCAAGGCACGCAGCTTATCCGGATTATTGGTCATCATCGCGACCCTGGAGACGCCCAGCAGGGTCAGCATGCGTCCGGCCGCCCGATAGCTGCGCTCGTCCGCCTCGTAGCCCAGGACAGCATCCGCTTCCAGCGTGTCGTAACCGAAATTCTGCAAGCGGTAGGCACGCATCTTGCTGCGCAATCCAGTGCCGCGGCCTTCTTGATCGAGGTAGAGCAAGACGCCGCCGCCGGCCTGCATCATCGCCGCCACAGCGTCGCGCAGCTGCTGGCCGCAGTCACACTTGAGGCTGCCGAAAAGGTCGCCTGTGAGGCAGGCGGAGTGCAAGCGGAGCAGCACCGGCGCCTGCGGATCGGGTTTGCCCACGACCACAGCCACTTGATCGCGCAGCCCGTCGCCACCCCGGAAGACCACGAACTCGACATCGGTCCCCGCTTCCAACGGAACCGGCGCACGGGTGGCGATCCTGAGCGGCGGCATGGCGCCGCTGCGGAAATTCTCGACAGCCTCAAGCGATACTTGCAGCAGAGACTGCGGCGTACGGCCGGGGCCGGGACGGGCGACCAAGGCGGCGGGCAGCTGGAAACTAAGCTTCACCAACTGCATGGCGGCACAATCCAGGGCTGAAGCGGGCCGGCTCGGCGGCAAGGGGAAGGGCTTGTTCTCGACGACGAGGCGCTGCAGCGACTCGATGCTGGCGGCCGGGACCTCAAAGCGCCGGGCACTGTCCGCCTTATATCCCAGCGCCCTAAGGCGCGGCGCCGCCAGCACCAGCCCCAGGTCCCCGGCGCTGCCGCGAAAGGCCTCGATCAGGCCGGCATCGGCCGTCTCGGCGGCGGCGACAAGGCGCTGCTCGGCGCCGTCGCTCAACAGGACCGGGCGGGCGGCACGTAGCTCGGCAATCGCCCGCTCCCCCGCCAGCTGCCGCCCGGTGCCCAGGATCCCGGTCCAGATTTCGGCCGCGATGTCATCGCGCATGCGCTCCCGTCTCCTCGCTGCTATGCTCACAGCCCCATTCACCGGACAGTGCCATGCTGCCAAGCGACCCTACGATTCCCCTGCCTGCCTGGACCGAAGCGGCTTGGTCCGCAGTGCTGAGTGACGCAACGCGCCGAAACGATATTAGCCGGGGCGCTACCGACCTAGCGCAGGTGGCAAGCCTTGCAAGGCTCTATCGCCCACTTACCGTCGCCCGTGCCGGGGACCGCGCCCTTGCCATTGGTCAGCTCGGTCAGTCCCTGGACGGCCGCATAGCAACGCAAAGCGGGCAATCCCACTACATCAACGGCCCGGCTGCCCTGACCCATCTGCATGCCCTGCGGGCGCTGGTTCAAGGCGTGGCGATCGGCGTCGGTACAGCCTTGGCCGACGATCCGCAGCTGACGGTCCGCCGCTTGCGAGGGCCCAATCCCGCCCGGATCGTGATCGATCCCAAAGGCCGGCTTCCGGCCGCTGCGCGCTGCTGGCGCGACGACGGGACGCGCCGGATTCTGGTGCATGGCGGAGCGGCCAAGCCGCCCGAGGGCGTCGAGAGCCTTACCGTCCCGGCACAGGCCGGCCGCTTGGATCCGAATGCAATCCTGGAAGGCCTGGCCCGGACCGGCCTGAAGCGCCTGTTGATCGAAGGCGGCGCAACCACGCTGTCCGCCTTTCTGCAGGCGGAGGCCCTCGATCGGCTGCACCTTCTGATCGGCCCCTCGATCATCGGTTCGGGGAAGCCGGGCCTGCAGCTGCCGGAGATCGCCACCCTCGACCAAGCCCTGCGGCCGAGCGTTCTGGCCACCCCCCTGCCGGGCGGAGACTGTCTTTTCGACTGCGCGCTGCACCGCGGCCGCCGCAGAATCTAGGCCGCTTCGACCTGGGCCGCGACTTGGGCCGCTTTCGGCCAACTGGCCAGAAGGTCGCCGTGACCGATCGAGAGCCGGCGGGTCCCGGCCAAGCGCGTCTGCAGCCAAGCGGACACCGCAGAAGGCGGCAAGAGACCGGTTTCAGCCGCCGCCCCGGCATGGCCTTCCAACTCGCGCTTCAGCAGCGCAGCCTCCGATCGGGTGACATGGCGCGTGCTGTCGGCCTCCTCGACCGCCGCCCCGGCAGCCCGCAGCATCCGTGACAAGAGCTGCTGCGCCTCCGGCCCGGCCGCGATGCCGCCGAGGCCCTTGTCGCTGCGCTGATGCACCTCGAAAGCGGCCGCGACCGCCCCGTCGAGGGGATGTTCCGGTTCGGCAAGCAAGCCGCCGCGATAAGTCAGGGCGGCATAGAGAGTCTGGCGCCGCCCTGCCAGAAGAGCGACGAGCGCAGCGATCCAGGCCGGTGCGGCCAGATCGAACAGCGCCGTCGCCGCTACCAAATCGGCTTCGGCCGATACCGCGTTCAGATCGGTGGAAAGGTCGCAGCGGCGCAAGCAGACCTGGAAGCGGCGTCCTTCGCGCACCAGGGCGAGGCCCGCATCCGTTTCCACCGCGCGCCCGGCCCAGTGGGTGAGCGCCTGCCTGGCCGCATCGAGGTTCTCCGCGCTCCGGTCCAGCAAGGTCCACTCCTGCCGTTCGGCGAGATAGGGGGCCAGAGCCCGCAACAGCGCTCCCGACCCGGCGCCGAGATCGCAGACGGCGGTACGATCTGCGGACCCGAAACGTCCGTGCAGCCGGCGAAGGAGGTTGGGCGCGCGCGAGCGGCGATCCAGATCCTCGCGCAGAGCCAGCCAGTCCGGCGAGAAATCGCTCACCGCCCGGCAGCCCGCGTCAGCGCCTCACCGACGCGCGCTACCGTATCGGGCCACTGCGGCAGCCGGCGCCCGGCCTGCCAGGCGGCAGCAGCCTTGCGGCGGCGTAGCGCGCCGTCTTGCAGGAGGCGGCGCAATGCCATCGACAGCGCAGCCGGATCGCCGGGCTCGACAAAGAGTGCGGCGGCTTCCGGCACGGTGCCGGGCACGGCCCCGCGGGGACAGGCCACGATCGGAAGGCCGTGGCTCATGGCCTCGGCAAAAGCCATGCCGTAGCCTTCGTAGTGCGAGGGCAATACGAAGAGATCGGCGGTCCTGTAGGCCGCGGCCAGGGTCTCGGGCGGGAGCGCCCCGGCGATCTCCACACGTGCTTCCAAGCCCTGCGCGGCGATCAGGGAGCGCACCCGTGCGGCTGCCGCGTCATCGCGGTCGGTGCTGCCGACCAAGCGGCAGCGCCAGGTCAGATCCTTGAGGCTGGCGAGGGCCTCGACCAGACTGTCCTGCCCCTTGCGCGCCGATAGCGTTGCGACGCACAGCAGAGTCGGCGTTGCTGTATCCCCCACGGCCGGACGGTCCGGCAGCGCAGTGCCGGGTTCGGCGACGGCGATGGCCTCCCGAGGCACGGCATAGCCGCGCACCAGTTCATGCGCCGTTTCCCTGCTGGTTACCACCACGGCCGCGGCCAAGGCCAAGGCGCGGGTTTCGCTCTCCCGCAGCTGCGCGGCCCGCCCGGCCGGCAAGCCGGTCTCCAGCGCCAGCGGATGGTGCACCAGCGCCACCCAACGCCCGGCGAAGGCTTGCAGCAGCGTTCGGGGGAAAACCGCAAAGGCCAGGCCGTCTACAAGCAGAAGCTCGTCTGCGGGCCGCGCCGCGAAGGCGGCTTCGGTCGCAGCGATGTCCTCCGGCGAGGGAGCGGGGAAAGCGGCCGGCAGGGCGAGGTGCTCTAGGCGCCACGCGCCCCCCTGGGCCGATTCCCGGACCGATTCTTGGGCCGATCCAGCCAAGAGCGCGCGGGCATAGGCATAGCCTCCGGTGCGGATTTGCAGATCTCCCGGAACGGCGAAACAAGCCTTGGGCATTGGCGGCCTAGGCGCCGACCTTGCCTTGGTACCAGGCTTTAGCCACGTGCGACTCGTTCAAGGTGACCTTAAGGCTGTCGATGCCTTTGGCCGCCTCACCCAGTTTGCCGGCGCGGATCTCCGCAGCCATGGCATCGAAGATATACTTGGCCAGGACCTCGGTGGTGGAATCCCGCCCCTTGAAGGGCTCCATCTGGTCCAGATTGTTGTAGGCCAAGGGCTGGAGGACGCGCTTCAAGGCATCGAGTGCCAGGCCGATGTCGACCACGATCCTGTTCTCGTCCAGCGCTTCGCGGAAGAAGGTCATATCGACCACGTAGGTGGCGCCGTGCAGGCGTTGGGCGGGGCCGAAGACCGCACCGGCGAGGCTGTGGGCGATCATGATGTGGTCGCGGACTTCCACGGCGAACATTGGCTTTCCTTTCAGATTCTCAAGCGGTGGGCAGACTCTTGGCGATCGGCAGGGCGTCAGCGGCCGGGGTAGCGGATCACCGGCAGAAAGCCCGCTGCCGAGGGATCGAGGAGCTGTGCCAGACGGCCGGGCAGCCGTTCGAAGGCAATCTCCTCCCCCAGCAAGCGGTCGAAAGCCGGATCCTGCAGCAAATCCAGGGCCTTGGCCAGACGCCGCCGATGTGTCCAGCGCCGGGCCATCGCCGCCGGCAACTGACCGACCTGCGATGAACTAAGGCCAAGACGCTTGAAATGGAAGCCGGCGCCGAGAGGCAGACGGACGTCGCGGGTGCCGTACCAACTGGCCTCGACAATCCGGCCCCCGGCGCCGGCAGCCTCCAGCGCCAGGCGCAGGCCGGCGGGGCTGGCCGAGGTGTGCAACACCAGGTCGCGATCTCCGGGCGCTGCGCCGGGCAGGGCGAAGGCGGCGCCGAGGGCCCGCGCGGTTTCCGCCCGCTCCGGCCGTAGATCTACCACGGTGACCTCGGCCCCCGGCAGCTGCGCCGCCAGGCGGGCCAGCAGCATGCCCAGCACGCCGCCGCCGATAATCAGAATGCGTTCGCCGGGCAGGGCAGCCGCGTCCCAAAGCACATTCAAGGCCGTCTCGATATTGGCGCCCAGCACCGCGCGGCGCGGCGGCAAGCCTTCGGGCAGGGGCACGACCGAATCGCCCGGCAGGCACTGAAGTGCCTGATGCGGCGCCAGAGCGAACACCACCCGGCCGACCAGCGCCTCCGGTCCGCTATCGACCCGGCCCACGAACTGATAGCCGTACTTCACCGGAAAGGGGAAAGCGCCTTCCTGGAAAGGGGCGCGCATGCGCTGCCATTCGCTCTCCGGCACCTGTCCCCGGTAGACCAGGCGCTCGGTGCCGCGGGAGAGGCCGGACCAGAGCGCCCGCACGAGAAGCCGGCCGTCCGCAATCGGCTGCAACAACTCGTCGCGGAGCACAGCTTTCCCCGGAGCGACGTACCATAAAGCAGGTGCCGACAAGGCTTGCATCGCTTCTCCCCCAATGCAGCTTCGCGAATTTGTCACATAGAGGTTACAAATCCGGGGTTGCAAACAAAGCCGAGGTTGCAAACTCGGGGAGCCGTTCCGCCCGCATACTTCGTTCCGATAACGGAGCGATGCTCCCAGAACAGGGTTACGCGCAAATGCCGCCGCAGATCGATACGACGGTTCCCGCCTCTTTCAAGGCCTGGTCAACCCGCGTCAAGCGGGCAGGGTACCCCTATACGCGGCGGCGGCGGCTGGTTTTCGGACTGAATGCCGCCACCATCGGTCTCTTGATCGCAGCGATGCTTTCGATCCTGAGCAATGGGGGCTGGAGCTGGGCGGAAGGCGTCATGCTGGCGGGCTTTGCCCTTACCCTGCCTTGGCTCTCGATCGGCTTCTGGAACGCCCTCATCGGTCTGGCGATCCGGCTTTTCGTCAAAGACCCTGTGCGCTATCTGACGCCGGCCCTGGAACGAGCCGGCGGCGACGATGCCATTGTGTACCGAACGGCACTGGCCATGGCCGTGCGCAACGAGGATGCCAAGACGGTCGTCCGCCGGTTGGAAGCCATGCAGGCCGCCCTGATCGATCTGGGCACCGGCGACAAGTTCGACCTTCACCTGCTCAGCGACAGCGACCGTCCGGACGCCGTGGCCGCCGAAGAAGCGGAACTTGCCGCCTGGCAGCAGCGCTCGGCCCAGCCGGAGCGGATCTTCTACCGTCGGCGCAACGATAACAGCGGATTCAAGGCCGGCAACCTGCGCGAGTTCGTTACCCGCTGCGGCGGCAACTACGACATCTTCATCCCGCTGGATGCCGACAGCTTTCTGTCCGGCAAGGCCATCCTGCGCCTGGTCCGAACCATGCAAGCCAGCCCCGAGATCGGCATCTTGCAGAGCCTGGCGATCGGTATGCCGGCCAAAACCTGCTTCGCGCGGGTCTTCCAGTTCGGGATGCGCCACGGGATGCGTTCCTATACCACCGGCAGCGCCTGGTGGCACGGCGACTGCGGTCCCTATTGGGGCCACAACGCGGCCGTCCGCACCGCCGCCTTCCGCGACCACTGCGCCTTGCCGATCCTGCCCGGCAAGCCGCCGCTGGGCGGTCATATCCTGAGCCACGATCAGGTCGAAGCCGCGCTGATGCGGGCCGCCGGCTATGAGGTTCGGGTCATCTGCGAGGAGGACGAGAGCTGGGAGGAAAACCCGCCCTCCCTTCCCGACTTCATCAAGCGCGACTTACGCTGGTGTCAGGGAAACATGCAGTACTGGCGCCTGCTGGCACTGCCCGGTCTGAGGCCCGCCAGCCGCGTACAGCTGGCGCTTGCCATTCTCATGTACGCCGGCGCGCCCGGCTGGATGGCCTTCATCGCCGGCTGGGCGATTCATGCCTGGAGCTTCCCGGATACAAACGGCATCGAGGCTCTGTTTCCGCCGGAGCTCGGTATCCTGCTCTTCCTCACGGTCACGGCGATCGCGCTGATGCCCAAGATCGCCGGGATCGTCGAACTGCTGCTCAGCCGCCGGTCGTGCAAGCGCTACGGGAACACAGCGCGCGTGCTGATCGGGGCCGGAAGCGAGTTGCTCTTCTCCACCCTTCTGGCGCCTATTGTCGCGCTGGCACAGACCCGGTTCCTGCTCGGACTCCTCTGCGGCCGGCGGATCGCCTGGGATACCCAACGCCGCGAGGGCTACGGTCTCAGCTGGCGCGAAGCCTGGCGCGGTCTGTGGCTGCAAAGCCTGGCCGGCATCGCCCTGCTCACCACATTGATCTACACCGCACCGCAACTTCTGCCTTGGGCCGCACCGCTGCTGACGGCCTTCCTAGGGGCAACGCTCTTTGCCGTTTCCACAGCCGCAGCCCTGCCCAGCAAGCTTTCCTGCCGCTTCGGCCTCTGGGACATTCCGGAGGATCGGATCGCGCCGACGGCACTGCAATCCCTAGCCGAAGCGCCCCCAAGTAGCAGCTGCCCGAATAGCAGGTAACAGCGGTCTGACATGCAGCTGTCAAATTTACGGCGGCGCCGTTTAAGCCAGACTATCAAGCTAATCCGACCCTCTTGCAATGACCGTCGCTTTGGCGCTGCAATGCAGCCTGCTAAGAATCAGTCTGCGAGGCTGCTGCCGTTCCAAGGACGGCAGCAGCCAAACCCGATGGAGAGTCCGAGAACAGGAGGCAATCATGATCGATCGTAGGACGATGCTTAAGGGGAGCGCCGGTTTGGCCGCTGCCGGCATGTTGGGTATCCCATCGTTTTCGCGTGCAGAACGCAGCGACGAGTTGAATATTCTCTGCTGGGAAGGCTACAATACCGACGAAGTTCTGGATCCCTTCCGTGCCATGCATCCGGGAGCAAAGGTGCGGGCCGAGAGCGGTACCTCCGACCCCGATATGATCAACAAGCTGCGCGCCGGAGAGACCAAGGTCTGGGATCTGATCAACGTCAACCAGCCCTGGGCGCAGAACCAGCTCTATCCGGAAGGCTTGATCAAGCCCTTGGACAAGGCCCGCTTCGAGCCTTTCTTCGAGACTTTGCTGCCGGAGTTCCGGGGTCCCTACCCCTTGGCCCTGGATAAGAGCGGCAAGCAGCTGATCGGCATCGTGCAGCGCTTCGGCCCCTTCAGCTTCGTGGTCAACACCGGCAAGATCAGCCGCGCGATGGCCGAGGATCAGGGCTACAAGCTCTTCCTCGACCCCGGTATGAAGGAGCGTTACGGCGTCCTGACCTACGATAACTGGAACATCATCCACATGTGCATGGTGGCCGACCTCAATCCCTTCGAAGCGTTGAACGATCCGCAGTTCGCCAAGTTCGATACCGCAGCGAAGGCTATCTTCGGCGGCGCCAAACTGCTGACCGACGATCTGGTGGCGATGAACACCGCCCTGATCAACGGCGAGATCGACGCCTACTTCACCGGCGGCACCTACACGGCCTCGCCGGCGCGCTACGACGGCCAGAGTCAGGTGCGCGGCATAACGCCCAAGTCGGGCCCGGCGGGCGGCAAGGGCGGCGTCGTCTGGGTTGAGGTGACCTCGGCGGTCAACAACCCCGATCCCTCGCCGCTGGCATCGGATTTCCTGGCGTACGTCCAAGGACCGGAGGCCAGCAAGAAGGTGGCCTTCACCGAGGGAACCTACAACCCGGTGGCCCAGATGGGCAGCAAGGACGTGCTCGATCTCTTCGACAAAGACGAACTGGATGCCATCCAGTGGGATTCCCTGAACGAGGAGATGGCACGCTCGGCCGACTATCAGATCGTCGCCTCTTACGACAGGCTGAGCGACATCTACAACGCGGCTCGCCGCGCCAGGTAATCGACCTCCGGGAGGGGCGCACAGGCCCCTCCCGCCTGTCCCCCGCGTGAGGAGCAGCCCATAGATGGCCTCGCAGACCGTTCTGCGCCTTGAAGGAGTCACCAAGCGCTTCGGCAGCTTCACCGCACTCGACAGCATCACATTGGACATCGCCGACGGTGAGTTCCTCACCATCGTCGGTCCCTCGGGCAGCGGCAAGACCACCATGATCCGCCTGCTGGCCGGTATGGACGCGCCCAGCAGCGGCGAGATCTATTTGTCGGGCAATCGCATCACCCATCTGCCGGCCAACAAGCGGCCGACCTGCATGGTGTTTCAGTCGCTGGCCCTCTTCCCGCACCGCACCGTGGGGCAGAACATCGAGTTTCCCCTGAAGATCCGCGGCCTCGATCGGGCCGCACGGCGCGCCCGCGCGATGGAGTTGCTGCAGCTGCTGCGCCTGCCGGCCGGCTACTACGGCAAGGGCGTGATGCAATGCTCCGGCGGCGAGCGGCAGCGCGTGGCGCTGGCCCGGGCGCTGGCCTTCGATCCCGAGATCCTTTTCTTCGACGAGCCGCTCTCGGCCCTAGACTACCGACTGCGCAAGACCCTGGAGAAGGAGCTGAGAGCGCTCCACCGGCAGACCGGCAAGACCTTCGTCTACATCACCCACAGCCTGGAAGAGGCCATGGCGATGTCCGACCGCATCGCCATCATGCGCTCCGGCAGAATCGTTCAAACCGGCACCGCAGCCGAGATCTACAACACTCCTAAGGACCGTTTCGTGGCCGAATTCATGGGCGAGGTAAACCTCTTCCCGGTCGAGGGCACCGGCGGCGGGCACTTCAAGGGCCTGGCAGAGCCGCTTCAGGCCGGCACCGCCACCCTTGCCCTGGATGCCGCTGCGCGCGCCACACTTATGGTCCGGCCGGAGTTCGTCCGCTTCCTCGCCCCGGGAGAGATGGCCGACTGCAGCCTTGAGGGCGAGCTACACAACGAATTCGCGCTGGGCTCGCGCGTCCAGTACGAGGTCGGCCTGCCGGGCGGCCGGGCGCTCACCGTCGAGAAGCTGGCCGAGGCGCGCTTCGACGGCAACTACGGCGACCACGTGACCCTGGGCTTCGACCTGGCCCACAGTCATCTGATCCGCGAGGCTTAGCGGCACCATGGAGCGGATAGAGGAACGCCAAGGTTTGCTCTCAGCCTTGCCGGTGCTGATCCTGCTGGGCGCGATCTTCCTGGCGCCGCTGCTTGTGGTGGCCGGCTTCGCTTTCATGCCGCCCAAGGTCTTCCACCTAGCCCATCTGCCAAGTTTCGAGAACTTCCGGATCTTTTTCGATCAGGGCTACCATGCCCCGCTGCTGCGGTCGCTGGGCATGGCCGGCGCGGCCACGGTTCTGCTGTTCGTGCTCTGCTATCCGCTGGCCTACGGCATGGCCAAGATCTTCGGGCGTTTCTCCCTGGCGATAACCCTTGCCGTCGTAGCAACGCTCTTCGTCTCGGAGAACATTCGCCTCTTCGGCTGGGTCCTCACCCTGATGAAAGGCGGCATGCTGCCGGGCCACCTTGAGGCCTGGACCGGGCTGGAGATGGACGGTCTGCTCTACAACCTGCCGATCATCGTGCTGGGCCTAACCTACGCCTACTTCCCCTTCATGCTGTTTCCCCTGGTGCAAGGCATCTCCATGGTGCCGGACGACCTGCGCTTAGCGGCAAGCGATCTGGGTGCCTCGCGCTTGCGCATTTTCCTGGAGATCGATCTGCCGCTGGCCATGCCGGGCATCGTGGTGGGCAGTCTGCTGACCTTCGTGCTGGCAGCCGGCGCCATGGCGGAATCGAAGCTCTTGGGCGGCCAGGCCGTGATCGTCATGGCCGACGAGATCGAGACGGCCTTCACCTACGGCCAGAACTGGCCGCTGGGCTCCGCTCTGGCCCTGATCCTGATCCTGATCGTCGGCGGGCTGGCGATCCTTGCGCTCTCCAAGATCGATCTGGACGGCATTATGGGGCGAAGAAGTTAGATGCCGCACAAACCCATTACCCGTGCCGCTCTGCTGGTCTACGGCATCCTTACCCTGCTGGTGCTCTACCTGCCGATTGCGGCCATCGCCTTCGCCTCCTTCTCCAAGGCCCGTTACCTCAGCTTTCCGATCGAGCGCTATACAAGCCAATGGTATGGCAAGGCGCTGGAGTCCTCGACCGTCAGCGATTTGATCGTCACCTCCTTCAAGGTCGCCTTCGCGGTCATGCTGGTCTCGGTCGTAGCCGGATTTTTCGGCGCGCTCGCCTTTGCGCGCTACCGCTGGCGCTTCCGCGGGGTATTCCAGAAGTTCGTGCTGCTGCCGATCTTCTTCCCGCAGGCGGTCCTCGGTCTGGCGCTGCTGATGTGGTTCAACGCAATCGGCGTGACCCCGACCTGGCAGACGGCAATCGCCGCCCATCTGGTCTGGATCGCCCCCATCGCCACCCTGGTAATCGCCATCCGGGCCTATGGCTTCGACCCGGCCCTGGAAGAGGCGGCCCGGGACATGGGCGCCGGCTATTGGCAGATCCTGCGCGAGATCACCCTGCCGCTGCTGTGGCCGGGCGTGGTCTCGGCTGGGCTCTTCGCCTTCCTGTTGTCCTGGGGGAATTTCCCCCTATCGCTCTTCACCACCGGCGCCGATCTGACCCTGCCGGAATGGCTCTACGCCAAGATGGTCAGTGGCTACTCGCCGCTGGTGCCCTCGGTCGGCAGTATGACTCTGGCCCTATCGCTCATCCTGCTCCTCGCCAGCGCCGCCTGCATCCGGCTGACCGGCCGGCGGCGGCGGCGGGCAAACGGCGGTGAGGGCTAGAGCCCCGATCCAACCCGCGGACCGGCCCAAAGGGCTATAGCATTGCAAAGAAGGGAGGACCCAAACAGATGCTGACTTCAATCAAGGATCGTTCGGTCATCGTCACCGGCGGCAGCAAGGGAATCGGCAAAGGCATCGCGCGCGTCTTCGCGCGTCAAGGCGCCAAGGTGATGATCGCCGCGCGCGGCGAGGAGGCCGCCAAGGCGGCGGCCGAGGAATTGAAGACCGAGGGCTGGACCGTGGATTACCGCCTGACCGACGTTACCGATCTTGCCGCCGTCGAGGCCCTGGTAGCCGACACCGAAGCAGCTTTCGGCGGCCTGGACATCCTCTGCTCCAACGCCGGCATCTTCCCGCAGGCCAAGATCCTGGAGATGACGCCGGAGGACTGGGACCGCGTCCTGGACACCAACCTGAAGAGCAGCTTCCTGGCGGTGAAGGCGGCCCTGCCGGCGATGGCGAAGAAGGGCGGCGGACGCATCGTGCTGACCTCTTCCATCACCGGGCCGATCACCGGCTTTCCCGGCTGGACCCACTACGGTGCTTCCAAGGCCGGCCAACTAGGCTTCCTCAAGACCGCGGCGATCGAACTGGCCAAGTACAACATCACCATCAACGCGGTCATGCCCGGCAACATCAAGACCGAAGGACTGGACGGCCTCGGCGAGGACTACCTGGCGACCATGGCGGCCTCAATCCCGCTGAAGCGGCTGGGAGACGTAGAGGACATCGGCAATGCCGCGCTCTACTTCGCCTCCGACGAGGCGGGCTACGTCACCGGCCAGACCATCGTCGTCGACGGCGGCCAGATCCTGCCGGAGAGCCTGGAGGCGCTGGAGGAGGCCCGATCCCCCTGACGATCCCCCATCGGCCCCCGATCCCCCACCGGCCCCCTTTGCAGCCAAACGAAAGCGAAGAGCATGAGCGATGACGTTTCGAGCCACGGCGAGCTAGTGGCCCGGCTGGACCGCCTCGCCCAATCGGCCCTGCCCCTCTGGGGCCTGCCGACGCCGGCGGCGGTCACCCTCATCAACCTCTCGGAGAACGCGACCTACCGGATTGACCTGCCCGAGGGGCCGCCGAAGATTCTCCGCGTCCATCGCGAGGACTATCACAGCGCTAATGCCATCCGGTGCGAATTGGCCTGGCTGGAGGCGCTGCAGGCAGACGGCGGCGTCGTCACCCCGCCGGTAGTTCCCGGCCTCGATGGCAGGAAGATCCAGACAAAGCGCTCGCCGGATCTGGCCCGGCCGCGGCACATGGTGCTGTTCGAGTTCCTGGAGGGCGAGGAGCCGGAGGAGACGCAGGAGCTGGCCGGCCACTTCGAGATCCTGGGCGAGATTTCCGCCAAGCTGCACATCCATGCCCGGACCTGGCAGCGCCCCGCCAACTTCGAGCGCTTGACCTGGGACTACGAGCACATGCTGGGCGCCAATCCCAACTGGGGCGACTGGCGGGAAGCGCCGGCAATGGATGGCGAGGCGCTGAAAATCCTCAGCCGCCAGGACGCGGCGATCCGCAGGCGCCTGGAGATCTTCGGCAAGGGACCGGAGCGCTACGGTCTGATCCATGCCGATCTGCGGCTAGCGAACCTGCTGCTGCACGGCGCCTCCACCCGCGTCATCGATTTCGACGACTGCGGCTTCGGCTGGAACCTCTACGACTTCGCGACCGGCGTCTCTTTTTTCGAGGAGAGCCCGGCGGTGCCGGAGCTGGCAGCCTCCTGGGTCGAGGGCTACCGCAAGCATCTGGACCTGCCGGCCGGGGACGAGGCGGAGATGATGACCTTCGTGGCGTTGCGCCGCATGGTCTTGCTGGCCTGGATCGGCTCGCATGGCGAAACCGACCTGGCCAAGCAGCACGGCCTGGCCTACACACGCGATTCCTGCGATCTTGCCGAGCGCTACCTATCGTCATTCAATTGAGGTGCTGTTAATCGGGGTGCTGGCAAAAACCGGCTGCGATCTGTCAAGCGATCGACGCAGAACCCGGTTAGAGTCGGTCAGGCCTATTCGAGGAGCCCGTCTCTTGAGTCTGGAAAAGGAAGACTTTCTGGAGCGGTCCAAGACCTTCTGGAATCCGGCGAAGGTCCAGGACTGGCAAGACATGGAGGTCGATCTGGTGATCGACCGCCGCGAGGGCTATTGTCTCTACGACATGGACGGCCGACAGTTGATCGACCTGCATCTGAACGGCGGCACCTACAACCTGGGCCATCGCCATCCGGAACTGGTCGAGGTGCTGAACCGCGCCAGCGGTCATTTCGACATGGGGAACCACCACTTCCCCTCCCTGGCCCGCACCGCGCTGGCCGAGGCGATGGCCGCCTGCACGCCGGGCGATCTCAAGTACACCATCTACGGCTCCGGCGGCGGCGAGGCCATCGACATCGCCATCAAGTCGGCCCGCAACGCCACCCGGAAACGCAAGATCGTCTCCATCATCCGCGCCTACCACGGCCACACCGGTCTGGCGGTGAAGGCCGGGGCCGAGCGCTTTACCAAGCTCTTCCTCTCGGAGGACCGCGAGGGGGAGTTCGTCCAGGTTCCATTCAACGATCTGAACGCCATGGAGGAGGCGCTGAAAGGCCGCGACGTCGCTGCGGTCCTGATGGAGACCATACCGGCAACCTACGGCTTCCCCATGCCGCACGAAGGCTATCTGCCGGCGGTCAAGAAGCTCTGCGAAGGCTACGGCGCCCTCTATATCGCCGACGAGGTGCAGACCGGCCTGATGCGCTGCGGTACCTTGTGGGGCATCGTTCGCTACGGCGTGGAACCCGATATCCTGGTGACCGGCAAGGGCATCTCCGGCGGCCTCTATCCCATCGCCTGCGTGGCGGTCACGGAAGAGAGCGGCAAGTGGCTGAAGCAGGACGGATTCGGCCACATCTCGACCATGGGCGGGGCGGAGTTGGGCTGCATCGTGGCTATGAAGGTGCTGGAGATCACCCAGCGCCCGCAGGTGGTCTCCATGGTGCGCTACATCGCCGACTTCATCCGCGCCGGGCTGGATGGGATTCGCGCGCTCTATCCCGACTTCTTCATCGGTATCCGCCAGCATGGCGTGGTGATGGGCCTGGAGTTCGACCATCCGCAAGGCGCCAAGCCGGTGATGAAGCATCTCTACCGCAACGGCGTCTGGGCAATTTTCTCGGCCCTCGACCCGCGGGTACTGCAGTTCAAGCCCGGCATTCTGATGTCGCAAGCGATGTGCGAAGAGACCTTGGCCCGAGTCGAAGTTGCCATCGGCTTGGCCCGCGAAGAGGTCATGGGCAAGGGCTCGCGGAGGAGCCGGTGACGGACGCCCAGATCAGGCCCCTCATCGACATCGACGGCAGTGCTGCGGCGCTGACCTCCAAGGCTGGCATGCTGCTGGAGCAGGCGCGCTGGGCCGCCCAAATCTTCCAGCGCTACGACCGCGGGAGTACGCTCTCGATCGCCGAGGCCGTAGCCCGCGTGGCGCATGGCAAGGCCGCCGAATTCGCCGAACGCACCGTGGCCGAGACCGGTTTCGGCGTCGCCGCCCACAAGCGCCTGAAGAACGAACTCTCCAGCCTGCCGCTGGTCGAGCACTACCGCAGCCACGACTTCGTCAATCCGGCGGTCAACGAGGCCCAGAAGATCGTCTCCATCCCGCGGCCGGCCGGCGTGATCTTCGCCCTGGCACCCTCGACTAACCCCATCGCCACAGTCTACTTCAAGATCCTCTCGGCCCTGATGACCCGCAATGCCATCATCGTGAGCCCGCACCCGGCCGCCGCCGAGACCTCGCTGGAGGCGATCCGCTGTCTGGCCAGGGCCGCCGAGGCCGCTGGCGCCCCTCCCGCCGCGGTCCAGGGCGTGACCGAGCCCAGCCTGCCGCTGATCGAGCAGTTCATGCGTTCCGAGAAGACCGATGTGATCCTGGCGACCGGTGGCAGCGCCATGGTGCGCGCCGCCTATGCCTCAGGCAACCCGGCGATCGGCGTGGGCCCGGGCAACGCGCCGGTCTTCGTCGACGCCTCCGCCGACTTGACCGCCGCCGCCCGCCACATCGTCGAGAGCAAGTCCTTCGACAACTCGGTCCTCTGCACCAACGAATCCGTGCTGATCACCCTACCCCAGGCCGAAGCCGGCCTGCTGCGCGAGATGAAGAAGGCTGGCGCCCACCTCTGCTCTGAGGCCGAGACAGCGGCCCTGCGCCGGCTGCTTTTTCACGAGCGCGGCTTCAACGTCGAGACGCTGGGCCGCGACGCCGACTGGATCGCCGGGCAGGCCGGGATCAAGGTTCCGCCCAAGACCAGGATCTTGGTGACGCCCATTACCCTGATTGGGCACAACGAGCCGCTGTCGCGTGAAAAGCTCTGCCCGGTGTTGAGCCTCTATCTGGCCCGCAACAAGGCGCAAGCCCTGACCCAAGCGCGCCAGCTGCTGCGCTTCGGCGGGGCCGGACATTCGGCGGCGATCCACTCGCGCGATCAGCAGACCGTCCTGGACTACGCCGCGGCGGTCGAGGTCTACCGCGTGGCGGTGAATGCACCCTGCAGCCAGGGCGCGGCCGGCTTCGCCACCCATCTCGCACCCAGCTTCACCATCGGCACCGGCTTCTACGGCCGCTCTTCCATCGGCGAGAACATCGGGCCGCAGCACCTAGTCAGCTGGACCGAGGTCGCTTGGAACCGCGACAGCAACGAGGTCCTGGATCTGCAGGCTCTGACCCGCCTGCATCACCCCGGCCCGCTGCCGGAAGCGCCCAGCGACGGTGTGCCCGGCAAGACCGGAGCCGAGGGCCGGGCGCCGCCGCCGGCAGCCCCCAATCATCGAGGCAACAGCCATCGCGACGACAGTTTGCGCGAGGAGATTCGGCGAATCGTCGCCGAGGAACTGCGCGCGGCCATGAAGGGCCGATCCCATGGCCGAACTTAGATCCTTTCTCTTCCTCGACCGCTTGCAGCCGCAGACGCTCTGCTACATGGCCAGCTGGATGCGCGGAAACCTGCCGCGCGCCAACGTCGCGGCCCAGATCGTCGAGATCGCGCCCGGCCTGGACATCGAGGCCCTGACCGACGCCGCCCTCAAGCATGCCGAGGTGCAAGCCGGCATCCTGGCGGTCGAGCGGCAGTTCGGCTATCTGGAGTTCCATTCGCGCTCCACCTCGCTGCTGAAGGCCTCGGCCGAGGCGGTTCTGGACCGCCTAGGCGCCCGCGCGCAAGACGCCATCCCGCCCAAAATCCTGGCCTCCAAGGTGGTAACCCGGGTCGATCGCCAGCATGCCTTCCTGATCAACCGCAACAAGCTGGGCTCGCTGCTGCTGGGCGGGGATTCGCTCTATCTGATGGAGGTGCAGCCGGCCTCCTACGCGGTGATCGCCGCCAACGAAGCCGAGAAAGCAGCCAACATCAAGCTGATCGACTACCGCATGATCGGCGCCAGCGGCCGGGTCTATCTGGCCGGCCGCGAAGACGAAATCCGGAACGCCCGCGACGCCGCCGAGGCGGCTCTGTCCACCTCCCTGGCCGCCTCCTTGGCTGACTTGGGCAGGCGCTAGGACCGGGCGCATGGACCGGGAGATCCGCAGCCTGATCCGCGAAGTCCTGGCCGAAGAGCTTGCGAAGCTCGGCGGCCGCGGCGCCAGGCCGCCGGGCGAGGAGCAGGTCAGCATCGCGAACGACCGGGACCTGGCCGCATTCGTGCAGCGCTTGCTGGAGATGAGCCGCGACGGCGAGACCCGCGCGGCCATCGAGCAGGGCCGGCTGGTCTTCCGCCTGGTCCGCGCCGAGCGTACTGCGGCCCAAGCGCCGGCCCGGCGCAACCCCAGCAGTCAGCGGATCGACAGGGGCTTCGTCTCCGAGCGCCAGGTGGACGCGCTGCCGCCAGGCACCAGCCTGTTGCAGGTCGGCAAGGCCGTACGCTTCACCCCGCTGGGCCGCGACCGCCTGCGCCAGCGCGGGATCGCAATCGAAAGGATCGAGCGATGATCAAGGGACGCGTGGCCGGCCGGGTCTGGTCGACCCGGCGCATCGGGAGCCTGCCGCAAGGCGCGCTGCTGGAGGTCGAGTTGGAGAACGGCAGCCGCCTGATCGCCTTCGACCCCCTGGGCTGCGGCAACGGCGAGGCCGTGCTGATCACCCAGGGCTCGGTCGCCGCCGCCTTCTTCGAGAAGGCCAAAGCCCCGGTCGATGCCCTGATCGTCGGCGCCATCGACGAAACGGCATAGCGCTATCCGCCAAGACTGACTACCCGAGCTGACTACAAGGAGCAAAGCAATGGCCAGCCAAGCAATCGGAATGATCGAGACCAAAGGCTATGTGGCCGCGCTGGCCGCAGCCGACGCCATGGTCAAGGCCGCCAACGTCATCATCGTGGCCCGCGAAGAGGTCGGCGACGGCCTGGTCTCGGTGGTGATTCGCGGCGATGTCGGTGCGGTCAAGGCCGCGACCGAGGCCGGCGTCGAGGTAGCCGGACAGGTGGGCGAGCTGGTCTCGGTCCACGTGATCCCGCGCCCGCACCCGGACCTCGCCAAGTTCTTCGCCGCCGCCGCAGACTAGCGTCATGGCCGGGGCGAGGAGCGTTCGCAAGACCGCCGCTACGACCGCGGTGGCGGCGCTGCGGGTCTATCTGCCGATCGAAGACTTGCAGCCGCAGTTCGCGGCCTATCTCTCGACGCCCTTGCGGGCGCGCGGCTATCCCCCGCAGGAGGGTGAGCACAGCCTGATCGTCGAGGTCGCCCCGGCGCTGGCCATCCACCGCGTGGCCGATCTGGCGCTGAAGGCCGGCGGCGACCTGGAGCCGGGTATCCTTTTCACCGAGCGGCAGTTCGGCGTGCTGGAGCTGCACAGCGCCGACAAGGCCGAGCTGCAGGCGGCCGGCGACGCGGTGCTGGCCGGCATCGGTGCCAAGGCCGGCGATCAGCTGCGCCCGGCTACGCTGTTCACCGACATCATCGAGGATCTGACCGACCGCCACGCCATCATCTTGAACCGCACACGCGAAGCCTCGATGATCCTGCCGGGACAATCCTTGCTGGTCTACGAGATGGCGCCTGCCCTCTTCGCCGCGGTGGCCGCCAACGAGGCCGAGAAGGCCGCTGAGGAGATCACCCTGGTCGACCTGCAGACGATCGGCGCCTCGGGACGGGTCTTCCTGGCCGGCAAGCCAGCCGCCCTGGCCAAGGCCCAGGCCCGCATCGCCGCCACCCTGGAGGCGGTCGAGGGCCGCAGCGGATAGGGGCCTAAGGAAAACGCACGACCGGAAAAACGCACGACGGGCGGATCGAACCGCCGGCGATACTTTGCCGGCCGGGATGAATGGCCACTGCGGCTGGACAATTTCGCCGCCAAGTCCGGACGAGTAAGCGACGATGGGCCGGGGCACAGAAGCTGGCTTCGCACGAATCGTCCGCTTTCGCCCAGATTCGGCAGTTTGGCGGGGACGGTTTTCGGGGGTGCGGAAAGTTTGGAAAATCCGAGCGTTCCGCAGCCTTCGTTTTGCCGGCAAAAAGACCCCCCCGAAAGAGAGCATCCTGAAAAAGGCATCCTTGTGCGGGACGGCTGCAAGGGTCCTTCGAGGGATGGCGGTAGCGGTCCCAGCTACGGCAGGTGCCGCAGCCCATCGTCCCGCCGTTCTCCAGCTAGCCGGCGATGTGGCCGCCGGCGCCGCGGCGGTTACGGCATGGCCCGCGCCATAGACCGCCCCCCGATACTGCCTTCACCATTTGTTTTGCCGTTATTGTAAATTCTCGCATAGCCGCCGTCCTTCCTACATCCCGCTCTTGTAGAGGCAAGGCGCACAGACCTTGGCAGCAACCGTCTTCCCGAGGATCTGTAGGCCCAGGCCGGTCCCTTCCGCCGCCAAGGCCGGTTCCACGAAGCCCATGGCCAGATTCTTGCCGACGCGGTGGCCCCAGGCGGCGGACGTCACCGTGCCGACGACGCGGCCGGCCTGCAGCAAGGAGTCGCCGGGCTGGGCCGGGGCTTCGCCACTCAGGATTTCGAGGGTGACGAAGCGTTTGCGGGGGCCGGCGGCTCGCCGGGCCAGCAGGGCCTCGCGGCCGATGAAGTCGCCTGCCGGGCGGACGAAGCGCTCAAGGCCGCTTTCGTAGGGGTCGAACTCTGTGATCAGGTCGGCCTTCCAGTGGCGATAGCCCTTCTCCAGGCGCATGGAGTCGGTGGCATAGAGGCCGAAGGGCCTCATGCCGTGCGGCTGCCCGGCCTGCCACAGCAGATCGAAGACGGCGGCGAGCCGGGCGTTGGGGACATGCAGCTCCCAGGCCAGTTCGCCGGAGTAGGAGACCGAGAGGGCCACCGCCTCGGCGCCGGCGATCTCCACCCTGCGGGCCGAGAGCCAAGGGAAGGCCTCCCTGGACCAGTCGCAGTGCGGCAGGGCCTCGGTGAGCACCTGGCGGGACAGCGGGCCGGCGACGACCAGGGCGGTCATGCTATCGGTCAGGCTCTCGATGCGGATGGCGCCACCGCCGGGCAGATGCTCCTGCAGCCAATCGCGGTCATGATACTCGGCAGCGGCGGCCGAGCCGTACCAGAAGCGCCCCTCCGCCAGCTTGGCCAGGGTGGCTTCGGCCTTCACATTGCCCTGGCGGTTCAGCAGGTAGCAGAGGCCGACCTTGCCGACCCGCGCCGGCACCCGCGAGCAGGTCATCCGGCACAGCCACTCCTCCAGACCGGGACCGGCGAGCTCGTAGCGGTTGAAGCCGGAGACCTCCATGATGCCGACGCCGGTCCGGACCGCCGCCACCTCGGCGGCAACGACGTCGAATGTGTTGGTGAAGCGGAAGGAAAGCCGTTCCTCGAAGTCCGGCGTGGGCTTGAAGAAGGTCGCCCGCTCCCAGCCGTTGACCGTGCCGAAGTCCGCGCCCAGTTCCGCCAAACGCCCGGTCAGCGGCGTGGTCTTGGCCGGCCGGCCGGCCGGCCGATGCTCGTGCGGCAGATGGAAGCGGAATTCGTTCCGGTAGTCCTCGACCGCCTTCAGGGTCGTGTAGCCGACATCGGCATGGCGGGTGAAGCGGCGCGGGTCGAGGCACCAGGTGTCGTAGCAGGCCTCGCCCTGGGCAAGGATCTGCGCCAGCAGCCAGCCGTGCCCGCCGCCCTCGCCCAAGCCGGCGCGCAGCCCGGTGATGCAGTAGGCATTGCGTTTGCCGGGGATGGGGCCGACCAGCGGCAGGCCGTCGGGAGTGTAGGTGATCGGGCCGTTGATCACCGTGTGGATGCCGGCCCCGGTCAGGCCGGGCAGGCGCCGGAACGCCCCCTCCATCACGCCGATCACGCGGTCGAGGTCGTCGGGGCAAAGCGCCATGGTGAAACCGGGATCGATTCCCTCCAGGCCCCAGGTGCGGCAATCCTGCTCGTAGAAGCCGACCAGCAGACCCTGCTTCTCCTGCCGGCAGTAGAAGTCGTCGGTGGGGCAGCGGATCAACGGCACCCGGAAGTCCAGCGCCTCGATCTCCGCCATGGGCTCGGTCAGGAGGTATTGGTGCTCCATGGAGACCACCGGCAACTGGCTGCCCATCATGGCCGCCACCTCGTTGCAGCGGTAGCCGCCGGCATTGACCACCTTCTCGCAGCGGATGTCACCCTTCCCGGTACGGACCGTCCAGCTGAAGTCCGGATGCTGGGTCAGGCCGGTGACCGGGGTGAAGCGATAGACCTTCGCGCCGGCCTTGCGGGCGCGCCGCACCAGGGCCTGGCAGAGTTGGGCCGGGTCGATGTCGCCATCCAACGGGTCCCAAAGCGCCCCCAGCAGAGTGTCCGTGGCGATCAAGGGATGCCGCTGCGCGCACTCCCCGGCGTCGAGCAGTTCGAAATCGACGCCCATGCCCTTGGCCAGCGAGATGAAGTGACGATAGCCGTCGATGTGATCCTGGGTCGAGGCCAGGCGCAGGCCGCCGGTGGCATGGTGATAGTTGATCGGATAGTCCGGGTCGTCGGCCAATTCCTTGTAGAGGCGGATCGAATGACTCTTCAGCCCCACCATGGTCTGGGTCGGCCCGAAGTTGGTGACCTGCGCCGCCGAGTGCCAAGTGGTGCCGGAGGTCAGCTCGTCCCGTTCCAGCAGCACGCAGTCGGTTATGCCCTCTTGGGTCAGGTGATAGAGCGTCGAGCAGCCGCCGATGCCCCCACCGATCACCACCACATCGGTCTGTGTTTTCATCGCCCCGTCCTATAAATCTTCCTGCGCGCCGCACGCACCCATCCCACGTCCGGCCACTCTGGCGCGCGGGTTCCCTACTCGCCAGCGCGATCGCGCCGCTTCAGCCTCTCTGAAGGGGGTGTTCCGAAATCCTGAAGCGATGGGTTTCCATTGCCCCGGCGCCCGCTTCGGTGCCGAATCCCTCAAGTGTAAGGAGGACTCCCAATGCCGAAACAAGAGCCGGGAACAAAGCGCTCCAGCGGCGGTCGTGCCAGGCGGGTCGCTGCGCGCCGTGCGGTCGAGGCCGAGGTCAATCCCTGCCCGCCCGGCCAGCCTGGCGGGCGCTACCGCCCGCTCAGCGAGCCGGACACGGCCGCGATCCTCGATAGCGCCCTGCGTATCCTGGCCGAGATCGGATTGGGCACGGTGCCGCAAGTCCTAGCCGAGCGGGCGCTGGAGGCAGGCGCTCAGTTGAGCGGCAGCGGGCGGCTCTGCTTCCCCCGCCCCCTGGTGGAGGACATCGTCGCCGGCGCCGCCAAGGGCCTCGTCCTGCACGGCCGCGATCCCAAGCACGACATCGAGATTGGCGGCAAGCGCGTCTACTTCGGCACCGGCGGCGCGGCGGTGCAGACGCTCGACCTCGACAGCGGCCGCTATCGGGCCTCCACCTTGCGCGACCTCTACGACTTTACCCGTCTGATCGACAGGCTGGAGAATGTCAGCTGGTTTACCCGCTGCTGCATCGCCACCGACGTGGCCGATCCCTTCGATCTGGACGTGAACACGGCCTATGCCCTGCTGGCCGGCACCAACAAGCCGCTCGGCACCGCCTTCACCCTGGCCGCCCATGTCGAGCCCATCGTCCAGCTCTTCGACTTAGCCCTCGGCGGCGAGGGCCGCTTCCGGGCGCGTCCCTTCTGCAAGGCACACATCTCGCCGGTGATCTCGCCGCTGCGCTATGGCGAGGATGCGGTCGCAGTGGCGCTGGCCTGCATCCGCTACGGCGTACCGATCAACGCCATCATTGCTGCACAGTCCGGCGCCACCGCGCCCGCCCCTCCGGCCGGCATGCTGGCCCAGACCACGGCCGAGACTCTTGCCGCGCTCATCATGGTGAACCTCTTTGCGCCGGGCTATCCCATGATTTTCTCCAACTGGCCCCTGGTCATCGATCTGCGCAGCGGCGCCTTCTCCGGCGGCGGCGGCGAGGTGTCGGTGATGAACGCGGCCTCAGCGCAGATCTCCAATCACCTGGGCCTGCCCTCGGGCGTCGCCTGCTCCATGTCGGACGCCAAGGCGGTAGACGCCCAGATGGGCGCGGAGAAGGCTTTGGCAGCGCTGGCCGCCGGCCTGGCCGGCGCCAACATGATCTATGAGTCCTCCGGCATGATGGCGAGCCTGCTGGGCGTCTCCTTCGAGGCCTTCGTCGCCGACGACGAGATGCTGTCCCACGCCTATCGCGCCATCCGCGGCATCGAGGTGAACGAAGAGACCCTGGGCTTCGAGGCGATCCGCGAGACGGTCACCGGCGAGGGCCACTTCCTAGGCTCGCCGCACACCATGGCGGCGATGCAGCGCGACTACTACTACCCGAAGCTGGCCGACCGCGATTCCCCGGCGGTCTGGGACGAGGCCGGCGCTCCCGACCTCTGGTCCAGAGCCAAGGAGAAGGCGCGCGAGGTTCTTGCCAACCACCGCCCGACCTATATCCAGCCGGCAGCCGATCGGCAGATTCGCGATCGCTTCAACATCCTCCTTCCCGCCTCCGTTTAGGCTATCCGCCCGCTGAGCCGCAGTGCATCTGCAATTGACGCCATCCAGAGCTAATCCCCCACTGCTATGACCTCCGGCATCGTCGGCGCCAGCGCGGCGAAGCGCGGCAGTACCTGTGCGGCCAGCAGGCAGCGGCAGTCTGCGGCCAAGCGCTCCGGCAGACGCGCGAGTTCGCCGTCGCGCGCAATCAGGTAGATGCTGCGTGAGACGGTCGGGAAGGGTGAGGGGAAGACCTCAAGTCCGGGCAGAAAGCGTTCGGCATCGATCAGGTTCAGGGGCGTGGCCAGGGTCCAGCCATCGGCCTGTGCGACCATGGCGAAGACCGAGCGCGAGGACTCGAAGGCATAGCGCCGCTCGACCTCCAGCTTCAGGCGCTTCAGGTGCTGGGCCACCAAGCGTCCGATCGGCATAGCCTCGGAGTACTGCACGAAGGGACGCGCGGCCAGCTGCCGGCGCAGATCCCGCTTGGCGTCGAATAGCCCCTTGGCAGCAACCAAGACCAAGGATTCCCACAGCAACGGCGAGGCACGATAGGCCTTGGCATTGGCCGGCAGGCTGGCGGAGATCGCAATATCTGCTTCGCGCCGTTCCAACTTTTCTGTAGCCCGGTCGGAGCGGCCGCTATAGGTCTCGACGAAGCAATTGCGGAAGGAGTCCTGAAGACTGAGTACCAGCGTCGGCGTCAAGGTCGCATCCAGGTCGTCGATCACGGCAAGCGACAGCCTCGGCAAGACAGCGAGGTTGCGCTCGGCCAGTTCGGCCTGAGCCTCTGAGACCGCATCCAAAATGCGATGGGCGTGAAGGCGCAGGATCTGTCCGGCCGGGGTCAGGCTGACCGGACGCGAGCGCCGGTCGAAGAGCTTAGCCCCCACCGCCTGCTCCAACGCGGTGATCTGCTGGGAAACACCGGACGGACTGCCGCCGATCTGTGCCGCCGCACTACCGACGGAGCCCGTCTCTTCCAAGGCCACGAAGACGCGCAGCCCGCGCAAGGTCAGTTCGGGACTGACCTTAGTGTATGCATGCGCTGCTGGGATTTGCGCGTGCGCTGCCGGGATCGGAGCGTCAGACATGGCTCAGAGAGGACTTCATAGTGGGCCATCGTCGCCCGCCGACATCGGGGCCGCAAGCCCATGCCTTAGCGATTGCCCCAAGGCGCGGGTCAGCTCGGTCTCGGCGGCCTGGCAGCAGCCGACAGATCCGCTGACTTTTCGGCAAACGACCACGTTCTTGCCATGGTGCCTTGCGGGCGCCGCATTCGCGACTAGTTTCCTGACAACTGCGCTGCGAAAACCATAGGAAAAGGACCGCCGATGCTCGGCCTCAAGGCTCTTGTCGCATTGATGATTCTATCGCTCCTTGCCGGCCCCAGCCTGGCAGCACAGTCGGAAACGGCTGGGACCGAGCGTGTACAAGTGCGGCTCTTGAGCGATCGAGCCGGCGTAGTGCCGGGAAAAGCCTTCACATTGGCCCTGGAGCAGAACATCGTTCCCGGCTGGCATACCTATTGGCTGAACCCGGGCGACAGCGGCCTGCCGACGGAAATCGACTGGCAGCTGCCGGAGGGCGCGCGGGCGGGCCCAATCCTCTGGCCCCATCCCCATCGCTTCGATGTCGGACCGATCACCAACTACGGTTTCTCCGACCGAGTGGCGCTCTTGAGCGAGATCGTCCCGCCAGAGAACCTACAGCCGGGCGACAGCTTCCCGATCCGCGCCCAAGTCCGCTGGCTGGTCTGCGAGGAGATCTGCATTCCCGAAGAGGCGGAGTTAGCGCTAACCTTGCCAGCGGTCGCCACGCTGGGCGAGGCCGTCCAGCATCCCGCCTTGGAGGCCGCGCGCAGCGACATCCCGGTCGCCAGCCCCTGGGCAAGTGTAACACGGCAAGCCGGCGAGCGGGTGGAACTGCACCTGGATCTGCCGCCCGCGACCTTGGATTCTGTGATAGAGGCGGCCTTCTTCCCGGATGCTTGGGGACAGATCCTCCACTCCGGCGAACAGAGGCTGTGGACGGGGCAGTCCGGACTGGTGCTGTCACTGGAGCCCGACACCGGCTTCGATCCCAGCCGGACTCCGCTGCGCGGGGTCTTGGTCCTGACCGAACGGCTGGCCGACGGCAGCGAGAGCCATCGAGCGCTCACGCTAGAGGCCAAGATCGAGCAGGGGGCCATGTCGACAGCCACCGCAACCGAAGCCGGCGGGACCTTGAGCGCCTTGCCCCTCGGCACCGCCGCGCGCTTCTCCGATGTCGGCTTCTTACCGGCCCTGCTCTTCGCGCTACTCGGCGGGATCGTTCTGAATCTCATGCCTTGCGTCTTCCCGGTGCTCTCGATCAAGATCCTCTCGCTCAGCCAACAGCTGGGCGGCGACCGACGGCACATGCGCCGGCACGGCTTCGTCTACACCTTAGGTGTCCTGGTCAGCTTCGCAGCGGTCGGCGGCTTGCTGCTCAGCCTGCGAGCGGGCGGCGAGGCGCTGGGCTGGGGCTTCCAATTCCAGTCGCCGACCTTCGTCCTGCTGATGGCCCTGCTGTTCTTCGCCCTGGGGCTGATGCTGAGCGGCGTCTTTAGCTTGGGCAGCGCACTGATCGGTATCGGCGCCGGATTGGGCGACAAACCCGGTCTCTCCGGCAGCTTCTTCACCGGCGTGCTGGCGACCTTGGCCGCCACGCCCTGCACAGCGCCCTTCATGGGCGCGGCGATCGGCTTCGCCGTGACGGCAAGCCCGCCGCTGGCCATGGCGGTCTTCCTGTCCCTGGGCCTGGGGTTGGCCCTGCCCTACCTGCTGCTCACCCTGATGCCACAGGCCCTGCGCTGGCTGCCGAAGCCGGGGGCCTGGATGGAGCGGCTGAAGCAACTGCTTGCCTTCCCTCTGTTCGGGGCCGCGATCTGGCTGGTCTGGGTGCTGGCGCTGCAAAGCGGTGCCGACGGCGTGTTGGCGGTGCTGGCCGCCATGCTGGTGCTGGCCTTCGCCGCCTGGCTGTTTCAGGCGACGCGCGGACTGAAGAGGACCGGCCGGCTTGCCGCCACAGCCAGTGCCGTTTTATTGCTGTTGGCGAGCGTCTTCGCCGCACCTGGCCTGCTACCCGCACGCACCACGGCGGTCGCCAGCGCCGTGAGCGACGGCTCGATCGAGAGCAAGCCCTTCAGTCCGGAAAGGGTGGCCGCGCTGCGCGCCGAGGGGCAACCGGTCTTCGTGAACTTCACCGCAGCCTGGTGCATTACCTGCCTGGTCAACGAAGAGATCGCCTTCAGAGACGAAGAGGTCGCCCGGGCCTTTGCCGACGCCGAGGTCACCTACCTCAAGGCCGACTGGACCAATCGAGATCCCGTGATCGCCGAGGCCTTGGCCGCCTATGGCCGTTCCGGCGTACCGCTCTATCTTTTGTATCCAGCAGGCGGCGGCGAAGCTGCCGTGCTACCCCAGATCCTAACCGTCGGCGGCGTTTTGGAGGCCCTGCAGGCGGCCAGCAACAGACCGCCGCTGCGGCAGGCCGGTGCGATGCAATAGCAAGAAGGAGTTACGTGTCATGTCCAAGCTGATGCGCTTCGCCGCCGCTGCGGCATTCTCCCTCGTTTCCTTGACCGGTCTCGACGCCGCCCCCGCCGTGAATCAGCCGGCACCCGGTTTCACGGCGACGACGGCCAAGGGCGAGACCCTCAGCCTGGAGGACCTGGCCGGCAAGACCGTCATCCTGGAGTGGACCAACCACCTATGCCCCTTCGTCGGTAAGCACTACGGCTCCGGCAACATGCAGGCTCTGCAGCAGGAGATGACGGAGAAGGACATCGTCTGGCTGCAGGTAATCTCCTCCGCGCCCGGCAAGCAGGGCTATGTCGAGGGCCCGGAAGCCATCGTGCTGAATAAAGGGCGCAGCGCACGGCCGAGCGGCACGCTGCTGGACCCGGCCGGCACCTTGGGCCGGGCCTATGCCGCGCTTGTGACGCCGCAGATGTATATCATCGATCCGCAGGGAAGCTTGCTCTACACGGGCGGGATCGACTCCATCCCCTCGGCCAATCCGGCCGACATTCCCAGTGCCACCAACTATGTCCGCGAGGCTATGACGGCCATCGAAGCCGGCAAGCCCGTACCCAACCCCGTCACCCGCGCTTACGGCTGCACGGTCAAATATGCGCCTTCTTCCTGAAGGCCCGGCCCGATCCAAAGACGCCGTCGGCATTGCCGACAGGAAAGTGCAAGCTGCCGCCTCAAGGGTGCCGCCGGTATGGCCGGCCTCCCGGCAGGGCCTCACCTTAAGCCCAGAAGGACCATCGGATCGGCATCGGGATCCTCGAACAGCGGTGCCAGGCGGTAGTCCACCTCCGTAGACGGCACAAAGGGTGTGCGCCCGCCTTCGTACAAGTGCGTGAGTTCGCCCAGGTAGATCTCCTCGCCGATCAGGTAGCAATCGACTCGGATATGCCGAAAGGCCTGGGCCAGGTTCCGTGCAACGGCCAGCAAGCGCCCAAGATTGGCAGGGGGGAGTACCTCGTCCCGGTGGAGGGGGAGCTTAGTACAGAAGCCCAGCCACACCCAGTCGATACTGTAGAAGGCTTGCGCGTGCGTTCCGAAGCGGTCGAGGTCCACCTGAATCAGCTTCGGTTCGCCGAAGAAGCAGAAAAGCTTATAGTCCTGCGGGATTCTGCCGTCGGCGTCGATCAGCAGTTCCTCGACGATGACCTTACGGTCCAGATGGCGGTAGTTGGGCTCGCGCGTCGAGCGATAGTGACTGCTGTGCAGCATACGGACGATGCGGTCTCTATCCAGGCTGCCTCCGCGATGTAGGACCACCTCGCCACTACTATGCGTCCCCTTGATCGCGCAGGGCACCGGGAAGTCGAAAGCCGCGATTTCTTCCCTACTGCGCAGCACGCCGTAGGTCGCCGGGAGCTTCAGACTAGGTTCGATGCCTTTGACGTAGATCTTGGCCAACGCCTTGTCCGTGACGAAGGCCTTAAGTACAGCATCGCGCTTCTCGAAAAGAATCTTGATCGAGTAATCGGAGAAGCGCTGCGGCTTGTCTGTCCTGGGCCAGCGCCTACCCTCCCAGAGCACCATGAACTTTAGATAGAGTTCGTCGCGCCGTCCGGGTGCAAAAACCCGAGCTAACAGGTCAACCAGATCGCGGGCAAGGAAGATCGCCCGCTTTCGGCTCTTGATCTTGAAGCGTTCGAGCGGTGACATAGGCACCTTGCCTCCGGCGGATTAACATCCAGGATGCGCCGGCAGCCTAGCAGAGCAAGCCGCAACCGTCGCGAGAATATAGCATAGGACGACGGCAAGGGCTCAATTCGGCACCATCGCTTGCGGTCGGCGACGGGCCGCCTTTACCGGTGCTTTGCCGTGGTACAGCGTCGGCCTTGCGGTCATGCCACGGCAGGGCTGAAGTGACTGCCATGGAAAAGAACGAGAGCCTTGGCTACTTCTTGGGGTTTGTTGGCGTTCTGGCCTTCAGCCTGACCCTCCCGGCGACGCGTGTCGCGGTGACCGTCATGCCACCGGCCATGGTCGGGCTGGGCCGTGCGCTGGTCGCCGCCGCTGCAGCCGCGCTGTTCTTGGCTGTCCTTCGGCCGCGCCGGCCGCGGGGACGCCAGTGGGCGAGCCTGGCGGTCGTGGCCGCTGGGGTCGTCTTCGGCTTCCCCTTCCTCAGCGCCTGGGCCATGCAGCAGCTGCCGTCCAGCCACGGCGCCATCGTTCTGGCCTTGCTGCCCTTGGCAACAGCGCTGTTCGGAGCGCTGCGCGGCGGGGAGCGGCCGTCGATGGCCTTCTGGCTGGTCTCCATCCTTGGCAGTCTCGTCGTCATCGCCTTCGCTCTCAGCCGCGGAGCCGGCAGTCTGCAGCTTGCCGATCTCGCTTTGGTCGCCGCGGTCCTCTCGGCCAGTCTCGGCTATGCGGAGGGCGCGCGTCTGACCCAAAGCCTGGGCGGCTGGCAGGTTATCTCCTGGGCGTTGGTGCTGTCCTGCCCCCTCCTGCTTCCACCGGTTCTGCTCACCTTCGACCAGGTGCCTTGGAGCCAACTGGATTGGCGAATCTGGCTCTCTTTCCTCTATGTCGCCCTCGTCAGCCAGTACTTGGCCTTCTTCGCCTGGTATCTCGGCATGGCCTTAGGCGGTGTGGCCAAGGTCGGCCAGCTGCAGCTGTTGCAGACCTTCCTGACCTTGGGCTTCTCTTGGCTCCTTTTGGGCGAGGTCATCGATCTGGAGACGCTGCTCTTCGCACTCGCGGTCTTTATCTGTGTCGCCTGGAGCAAACAGTTGAAGGTCACCCGTCCGACGGCTCCGCCACATTCTCAGCGATAAGCGCAGCATCTTCGGCGCACAGGAACCGGCCCCGGGCCAACCTTAGGCAGACGCAAGACTGGGCGTCGGGTTCCGGCTTGACATACTCTTCTGCGACAGGCTGTCGGCGGGAGAGCACGCTGCGATGCAGGTCAACCAGGAGGGTCTCGTGCAATTGAAAGATCAGCCCGATCTGGTGCAGCCTGTCGAAGTCATGGCCTGGGTCATCTGCCTAAGATCGAGCGCCACCACGGCAACAAAGTGGCGTTTTGCCAGACAACCCAAGTGTTAGCCCCTATCACAGCTGCGGCAGCCCCGGATGGCGATAGGCGTGCCAAAGGAAACGCGCCGCGGCGGAGCGGTGCGGGCGCCAGGCCTCGGCCAAGGCCCGCAGGCTCTTGTCGTCGGGCCGCTCGGCCAGGCCCATCATCCGCTGGGCGGCGACCTGCAGGGCCAGGTCGCCCGCCGGCATAATGTCCGGACGATCGAGGGAGAAAAGCAGATAGATTTCCGCCGACCAGCGCCCAATGCCCTTGGCCGCGGTCAAATGCGCGATCGCTGCCTCGTCCTCCATCTCGGCCAAGGCGGCAAGGTCGAGGCGGCGACTGCGCAGATCCTCCGCCAGGGCGCGCGCGTAGCGCATCTTGGCCCGCGACAAACCGGCGGCGATCAGATCCGTATCGGCCAGTCTGAGAAAGGCGGCCGGCGTCGCCCGCGGCAGCCGTTCCTTCAAACGCAGGAGAATCGCCGCCGCAGAGGCGGCCGAGACCTGCTGTGCCACGATGATACGCAGCAAGCCGGGAAAGCCGGCCGGACTCTTGCGGCGCGGCGGCAATCCGCAGTCGGCCACGGCCTTGGCCAGATGGCGGTCGCGCGCGGCGAGCAAGGTCAGGGGCGCTTCCAGCGCCAGATCGGGAGGCTTTGCCATGACGCCTCTGCCATAGCGAAACCCGGCGCCGGACGATAGCCTCGTGCGCATGACCGAGAGCCAGGCCACTGCGGCGACGCGAGAGACCACCCGCTTCGCCCCCTCCCCCAGCGGCCGATTGCACTTGGGCCACGCCTACGCCGCCCTCTTCGCCGCCCGCGCCGCCGGCGGCGGCCGCTTTCTATTGCGTATCGAAGATCTGGACCGGGTGCGCGCCCGCCCGGCCTTCGAAGCGGCGATTTTCGAGGATCTGGCTTGGCTGGGCCTCGACTGGCCGCTACCGGTCCTGCGGCAATCGGAGCGCGGTGTAGCCTATGCAGCGGCCCTGGAGCGTCTCAAGGCCGAGGGCTTGCTCTACCCCTGCTTCTGCACCCGCGCTCAAATCCGCCAAGAGATCACCGCCGCCGGTCAGGCCCCGCACGGCCCCGAAGGTCCGCTCTATCCGGGCACCTGCCGCCGCCTCGCCCCTCACGACATAGAACGCCGCCTTGAACGTGCAGAACAGCCGGCCTGGCGCCTTGATCTCGCAAGGGCCCACGGCCGCCATCCGAACCTCACCTGGTTCGACCGCGACGCCGGCCAGCAAGAAGCCAGACCGGAAATCCTCGGCGACGTCGTGCTCGGCCGCAAGGATGGGGGCGCCAGCTATCACCTGGCCGTAGTACTCGACGATGCCTTCCAAGGGGTCAGCCTCGTCACCCGCGGGCGGGATCTCTTCGCCGCTAGCCACCTCCACCGTCTGCTCCAGGCCCTGTTGGACCTACCAGTCCCGGAATGGTGGCACCACCGCCTGATAGAGGATGTGCAGGGCCAACGCCTGGCCAAACGCAACGCCGCTTTAAGCCTGAAACACCTGCGCGAAAGCGGTTGGACGACCGCCCGGGTCTGGGAGACACTCAAGGTTTAGAACATCATCCTTTCAGGCTGTAACGGTACCGGCCCACTCCCCCGCCCGGCCACCCACGCAAGTCTTCTGTTGGGTGGGCAGAAGCCGGTACAGCTTGGGCGGAAGACCCTCTAGCCCTCAAGCCCGGCCAGGAACTTCTCCAGCCAGTGAATGTTATAGTGGCCGTTCATGAAGGCCGGGGTGACTGCCAAGCGCTGGTGCAGCGGGATGGTGGTCTCTATGCCGTCAATCACGTATTCTTCCAAGGTCCGGCGCAGGCGCATGATGCAATCCTCGCGGGTCAACCCGTGGACCACCAGCTTCGCTACCAGGCTGTCGTAGTGCGGCGGCACGCTGTAGCCAGCGTAGAGGCCGCTGTCGACCCGGACCCCGACGCCACCCGGCGCATGATAAGCCTTCACCCGGCCCGGAGAAGGCACGAATGTACGCCAATGCTCAGCATTGATCCGGCATTCCATAGCGTGCCCCATGTAGGCGATGTCCTCTTGCGCTACCGAGAGTGTGCTGCCAGCGGCCGCACGAATCTGCTCGCGCACCAGATCGACGCCGGTGATCATTTCGGTGACCGGGTGTTCTACCTGTAGACGGGTGTTCATCTCGATGAAGAAGAACTCGCCTTCCTCATAGAGGAACTCGATGGTTCCGACCGAGCGATAACCCAGCTTCTTCATGGCCTCGACCGCGGTGCGGCCAATCTCGTCGCACTGCGTGTCGTTCAGGGCCGGAGAGGGTGCCTCTTCCAAGACCTTCTGGTGGCGGCGCTGCAGCGAGCAGTCGCGCTCGCCCAAATGCACAATGTTGCCATGCCCGTCGGCCAGGATCTGCACCTCGATGTGTCGCGGCTGGCCGAGGTAGCGCTCCATATAGACCTGATCGTTGTCGAAGGCCGCGCGCGCCTCGTTGCGAGCCATGCGGAAGGCCTCCGGCAAAGCGGCTTCGTCCGCAGCAATCTTCATGCCGCGACCGCCGCCGCCGGCCGCCGCCTTGATTAGTAGCGGAAAACCGATGTTGGCCGATAACGCCAGAGCTTCCTTTTCGCTGGAGACAGCACCGTCGGAGCCGGGTACCACCGGCAGCCCCAGCTCGCGCGCAGCTCCCCTGGCCGCTACCTTGTCGCCCATTAGGGCGATGTGTTGCGGCTTGGGACCAATGAAGGTGATGCCGTGTTCTTCCACCATAGAGGCGAAGGTGGCGTTCTCCGAGAGGAAGCCTACGCCTGGGTGAATCGCATCCGCACCGGTGATGGTCGCCGCCGAGATGATCGCCGGGATGCTCAGATAGCTGTCGCGGCTGGGCGGCGGGCCTATGCAGACACTCTCGTCGGCGAGACGGACATGCATGGCCTCCGCATCGGCGGTCGAGTGCACAGCTACGGTCTTAATGCCCATCTCGTGGCAAGCGCGGTGGATACGAAGCGCGATCTCGCCGCGGTTGGCGATCAAGATTTTCTCGAACACGAGGCTACCCCTATGGAGATCCCTGTACTCGCTCTCGAGCGCGATCAGGCGACCACGACCAAGGCCTCGCCGTATTCCACTGGCTGGCCATCTCGCACCAGGACCTCCTTGACCGTGCCAGCGCGCGGACTTGGCAGGTTGTTCATGACCTTCATGGCCTCGATGATCACCAGGGTCTGCCCTCCCCTCACTTGGTCACCGACCTTGACGAAGGGCGGCGATCCAGGTTCGGGAGCGATATAGACCGTCCCCACCATGGGGGAGGTGACAGCGTCTGCTATTCCTTCCGGCTCTGCTGCGGCAGGGGACGTGCCCTCCACGGCCACCACGACAGCCGGTTCCGACGCCAAGACAGGCGGCGCAGCAAAGCCAGTATGGGATACAGTGCCGTTCTGGCGCGAAAGCTTGACGCGACGTTCGCCGTCTTCGATCTCGATCTCGGTCAAGCCGTTCTCATTCAGCAGATCCGCCAGGCGCCGGACCTGCTTTTCGTCGATGTCGAGCTTATTCCCCAATGCCATCGGCGGAGGATCCTTTCGCAAAATGCTGGGCGAGCGCCTGCAGGGCAAAGCGATAGCCCTGAGCACCGAGCCCGCAAATCACTCCCATGGCCACGGGAGACACAAAGGACTTGTGGCGGAACGCCTCTCTGGCGTGAACGTTCGAGAGATGCACCTCCACCAAAGGCAGATCCACCACCCGGATCGCGTCCATTATGGCGAGCGAAGTATGCGTGTAGGCACCCGGATTCATCACCAGTCCGTGATGCCGTCCCATGGCTTCGTGGATCAGTTCAATCAACCGACCTTCGTAGTTGGACTGCGCGCAGGCAACATCAAGCCCCAACGCTTCCCCTTCTTCACGACAAAGCCCGTCGATATCGGCCAGAGTCTGGTGTCCGTAAACTGCGGGCTCCCGTCGGCCGAGTAGGTTGAGGTTAGGCCCGTTTAGCACCAGCACCGAGGGCTTGGCCATGGGCAGAAACCTCCTAACTTCCCGCCAATCTAGATGGACATACGAACATACCATAGAGCTTTCGCGCTGCGAAGGCCCTCACCCGCCACCTGTCTCGATCGGGCGGCACTTCGCTTGCCGCTAGTTGGCTTCGATCCGTGCCCGCTCTTCGGCTACGATGGCGGAGATTTCGGCAGCCGGAACAGCGCCAGGCAGGAAGTTCTCCCCGATCACGATCGCCGGGGTCCCCTGCACACCGAGCGCGACTGCCAGCTGATGTGTGCGGACCAACTGCTCGGTCACGGCATCGCTTCCCATATCGATCTGTAGCTGCTCCCAATCCACATCCACCGCCTCGGCGGCCCTGCGGACCGTTTCGGGATTGGCCGGACCGCGGATCGCCATCAAGGCTTGATGGAAGCGAGCATACTTGCCCTGCCTGGCCGACGCGAGCGCGGCGCGCGCGGCGAACTCGGAATCCTCACCGAAAATCGGCCACTCCTTGGCGATATAGCGGATGTTGCCGTCCTGCGCGAGCAACCCGAAGATCTCCGGCGTCATGCGCTTACAATAGGAACAATTGTAATCGAAGAACTCGACGATCGTCACATCGCCATCGGGATTGCCGGCGACTGGAGAGCCGGGGTCTTCGTAGATCGCGGCCTTGGATTCGGCAATGATGGACTGGCGGGCCGAGACCGAGGCCTGTTCCTCGCGGTGCCGCAACTCTTCGATGGCTTCCAGAATGACCTCCGGATGCTCCAGAATGTAGGCTCGAATCAGGCGTCCGATCTCCTCTTCTTCCGCCGACGTGAAGTCCGCCTCCTCGGCACGGGCCAAGCCGGGCAGCAGCAGGAGTGAGATCAAAAAGCCGACGAGTGGGGCACGGAGGCACTGAGGTGAGGTCTGCATAGTCTTGGAGTCCAATTCGTACTAAGGGGAAAGGATCGTCAGCGGCTGGCACGCAGGCGCCGTTCAGCTTCGTTATAGACGTCTTGGGCTTGCTGTGCGTCGGAGGAGCCTGCCGGCAAGAGATCAAGTGCACGCCTGGCTTCGATACCGGCACGCCGATTATCGCCACGTCCCAACCAGTATTCGCTGAGCGCCAGATGCACCTTCGCGCTCTCGCCCATGCGACTCAAGGGGGCCGCGATTAGGCGCCAGGCAAAAGGATTGTCGGGCTCGCTCGCCAAGACCTGCTCCAGGTTCTCAACCGCCTTGTGGTCGAGATCGGGCCGGTTCAACTCAATCTGGGCGCGGGCCAAAAGCTGTCTGATCTGGCTGGCGTTTGGCAAGGCGGCAACTGCCTGTTCAAGGGGTAGCAGAGCTTCATCGACGCGGCCGCGCTCGAACAGCATCTGCCCCTTGAGTTCCAGGTAGAAAGGGTCGTTCGGAGCGCCGGCCAAAAGCTGATCGATGCCTCTGATCGCATCCTCCAGGCGCCCCAAGCGATAGGCTAACAGGGTCCGGGCATAGCGGGCCGGCTCTCCTTGGTCGCTGTCGGGGTAGGTACTCGCCACCATAACCGTTGGCTCCAGGAAGCCGATCACCTTGGCCCTCGCCCGTTCGAAGCGGGCACGATCGGCGGCGGAGACGCTGGAGCTATTCTTGTATGGCGACAACTCCACTTGATTCTCTAGGAAGGTAATGCGCTCGCGCGTCAAGGGGTGAGTCGAGAGATAGGGGTCCTGGTTTGTAGCCAACAGGACCTCTTGTCCTTTCAGTTGGTTCATGAAGCTGAGTAGGCCGGCTGGAGACAGACCGGCCGACTTGAGGTATTGCACGGCCGCTTGGTCTGCCGCTTGCTCATGGCTGCGGCTGTAGGACAGCAGGCCCTTGATGGCCAAATCTTGGCTGCCGAAGATGACGGCACTGGCCACATCGCTCCGCCCAGAGGCGATTGCACCCAAGATGCCGACGGCATAGGCCAGTATGGATTTCGTACTGGCGTCCTCCACAGCCAGCTTGCGCTGTGCCAGATGGCCGCCAGCGATATGGCCGCTTTCGTGGGCGATCACGCCCAGCAGGGCCTCCGGGCTGCCGACCCTCGCCAGAAGGCCGGTATGAAAGAAGAGCTTCTGTCCGCCAGCCACAAAGGCATTGAGGCTTCGGTCCTGAACCAGATAGACATCTATGGCCTCGGGGTCGAGGCGCGCGGCGCGAAAGATCGGATAGGCCAGATCGCGAATGATATCTTCGATCTCAGTGTCGCGTACGAAGAACAACTGCCGGCCCTGCGCAAGCACCGGCTGCATCCAAACGGCAAAAACTGCCGAGAAAAGACAGAGGATGACGGTGAAACGGATGCTGCACGGCATGAACGTCGGCCCGAATGCTTCTTCACTCGCTGCTGATTCGGACCTTACTGGCAAGTTCTTAGTGGGGCAATGCGGCAGCGAGAGGATAGAAAGGCGGCGACGCGCACAAGGACGTGTGCTGCAGAACCCACTGTCTCTGGGCGCTGCCTCCAAGGCATGCGCGGCATTGCTGACCGCCGGTCTTATGCTGTCGGCCTGCAGCGGCAACGACGATCTGCGCATCGAACCGGTCCCGGGTTTCGACGGCATAGTCGCTACAGGAGAACCTACCGCCGCGCTGGTCGGGCGTGAGGTCCTGGCCTACGGCGGCACCGTCGCCGACGCTGCGGTCGCGGTCTCCTTCGCGCTGTCGGTAGCCTATCCCTCCCGCGTGTCGCTTGGCGGAGGCGGTATCTGCCTGCTGCACTATCGCGAAGGCCAGATCGCCGAAGCGCTCTCTTTCCTGCCCTTCAGCGCATCCAGCGGTGGCGTGCCGCCGGGCCTGACCCGCGGTTTGGAAGCGCTGCATGCCCGCTACGGCTACCTGAAGTGGCAGAGCTTGGTGGCGCCGGCCGAATTCTTGGCTCGCTTCGGATTCAAGACCAGCCGTGCGCTGACCGTAGACCTGATTGCCGCCCAAGGACTGTTGCGGCAAGATCCTGCCGCCGCCGCTCTTTTCCTGCCGGGGGGCCAACCCTTGGCATCGGGCACAAACCTGCAGCAGCCAATGCTAGCCCGCACGCTTGCCGGAATCAGGGCGGAAGGGGCCTCGCTCTTCCTAACCGGTCCCACCGGACCGACTTTCGCCAAGGAGTCGACGGCAGCCGGGCTGCGTCTGGACGAGTCCGAATTGCGCAACCGCGTGCCGGAGTACCTGGCGCCGCTGCGCTTGGAAATCGGATCCGACTATCTCTACGTCACGCCGCCACCGGCCAGCAATGGTGTGGTCACCGCGGAGATCTTCCGCATTTTGAGCAAAGCCGCGGACTATGAAGACGAAGACGCGCCCGGACGCCGCCATCACCTCTTCCTCGAGGCCTCGGCGCAGGGCTTCGCCAACCGTGGCGGCTGGCTGGGCGCCAACGGTCTGCCCAACACCGCGCTTACCCAGCTTTTCGACGAGGATGCGCTGAACGCCCGCCTGGCCGGTTTGGGCAACACCCAGCACAAACCCGCCACCAACCTGGTTCCACGGCCGCGCGAAGTGGTCGAGCCGTTGGCCGGCACCGCTTTCGTGATCGGCGATCGTTACGGCAATGCGCTGGCCTGCAGCATGACCAACAACGGCCTTTTCGGCGCCGGTCGCCTGGCACCCACCAGCGGCATCCTGATGGCCGCCCCGCCGCCGGACAACCTGGCGGTCTCTCCGGTGGCAGCCTTGGTCACCAGCATCGGAACCGAGCGCGCCCGCCTGGCCGCCGGGGCGTCCGGCGGCGCTGCCGGTGCCACTGCTTTGGCCCGCTTCCTGGTCGACGTGATCGAGCGCGACATAAGCCTCAGCCAGGCGCTGCAGCAAGTCCGCGTGCATCACAACGGCCTCCCTGACATCGCCTTCGTCGAAGAGCGCCTGGATGCAGACAGCGAGCAGATCCTGGTCGAGCTAGGTCATCGCCTGCAAGCAGTACCGAATCTGGGCGAGGTGCAGGCCTGGTACTGTCCCGAGGGCATCCTGCAAGCCCCGCAGTCCTGCGGGGTGGAGGCCGACCCACGCGGATTCGGCCTCTCGACCACCTCACCCTAAGCCGGAAGCAAAGCCAATGGTCTTGAAGATCGCCGCGCGAGCCGCCGTCGAGACCTTTCGCGCCATGGATGTCTTGGCCGCCGCCAATGCGCTGGAGGTCGGACAACCGGCAGCCGCACCGCCGGCCGACGTAGCGGCTGCGGCCAAGCTTGCTTGGCCGACGGTCGCATCGGCTACACTGACACGCTCGGCATCCCCGCATCGCCGAAAGCTATTGGGAGCGCTACGGTCTCTCCCTCGATCCCAGGCGCGTGGCAGTGACAGCAGGATCTTCTGCGGGCTTCCTGCTGACTTTCCTGACTGCCTTCGGGCCGGGCGACCGGGTCGCCCTTGCCGCTCCCGGCGCTATCCGGCCTACCGCAACTTCTTGAGCGCCCTAGGCTTGAAAGCGGTGTTTCTGCCAACTACGGCAGCAGATCGCTACCAACCCTCGGCCAGACAGATCGCCGACTATCCCGAGCCGCCCTGGACGGGCTGATCGTCGCCAGCCCTTCCAATCCCACCGGCACCATGCTCCCAGCCGAGGCACTGGCGGCCTTGGCGGAGGTCTGCCAAGACCGAAGTATTCGCCTCATCTCCGATGAAATCTATCACCGCATCACCTACGGCACTGAAGCGACGAGCCTTGCCGGGCGGAAGGAGGTGATCGTGGCCAACTCCTTCTCCAAGTACTATTGCATGGCGGGCTGGTGCTGTTGGAGGACCTGGTACGGCCGGTGGAACGCTTGGGGCAAAGCCTCTGCATCTCGGCCTCGGAGATCTCGCAGCACGCCAGCCTCGCCGCCTTCGAGGAACGTGCAGCCTTGGACCGGATCGTCGAAGGCTATGCCGAGAACCACCGCTTCTGCTCGAAGGGCTGCAGAAACTGGGCCTGGCCGGCTTTCTGCCCAGCGACAGCGCCTTCTATCTCTGCCTGGACATCTACCACCTGACCAACGACAGCGCGTCGCTCTGCCAGACGCTGCTGGAAAAGGTTGGGATCGCCCTGACCTCCGATCCGGAGTTCGAACCCTTCGAAGGCAAGCGCAGCCTGCACCTCACCTTCGCTGGCGCGCGCGACACCATAGAAAACGCACTGGAGCGGCTGGGCGATTGGCTTGAGCAGCGCTAGCCGATGCTAGCGCGCTGGCGACGCTACGCGGCGCTGTGTCTACACCTAGCCTTGCTGCTGCTGATCGTGCTGCCTTTCCGCTGGATTTTGCTACACTTGGCTCTACCAGTGTCAGTTACGCTACTCATGGTCATCCGCCTCCTGGATGGGCATGGCTGGACCCACAGTTGGACCGACCTGCAGCAGATCCACCCCTATTTAGCGGTGGCCGTCGGCGCCGCCGAGAACAATCGCTTCGGCCAGCATCGCGGCATCGACTAGGCGCCATCCGCGACGCCCAGCAGGAAGTCGCCAGCGGCCGCAGAGACGCCAGTACGATCTCGCAACAGACAGCAAAGAACCTGCTGCTCTGGCCTGATCGGGCTCGCATTCGTAAAGTCCTGGAACTGATCTACATCACCCGGATCGAAGCATTCTATCCGAAGCGTCGCATCATGGAAGCCTAACGATATTATTTCAACATTTTCCGCCAAGAACCTGACCCGCAGGCAAGCTGCGATCCCTGCCGAACCCGCTGGCCCGCAACCCCAGCGCGACCAACGGCATCTATGCCAACCGGATCGAAGACCGCATGGCGAAGCTGGGCGGCTTGCTTGACTGCCTACGGCCCTCCTAAACATCACCCTATCTTCTTGTAGAGATAGAAGCGCGAGATCCCCGGGTGCTCGGCTGCGCGCTTCTCGTTGCCGCCGTTGACGGCGAGCGCAGCGAAACACTCTTGGCCAAGGCGGATGTTCTTGTGACCGACCGGCCACCGCAAGCCTCAAGCCTGACACGATCTTCAAGTCCCTCACCGGCTTCGGGTTCAGCGGCCAAAGGGTGAAATGTGGCAGATTGGAACAACACTTTTCTGCCTTCCAAGCCTTCTTTCAGGCCTATGTCACGCCTGCCTATGCTCTAGCCCGGCGCGCACGGAGCGCTCATCAGAGGAGCAAGAAGACATGACGAAACCCCTGGACGGCATCAAGGTCCTGGACTTTACCACGCTGCTACCCGGCCCCATGGCCGGCCTGATCCTGGCCGAGGGCGGGGCCGAAGTGATCAAGATCGAGCGCACCGAGGGCGAGGAGATGCGCCGCTACCAGCCACCCTGGGGCAAGGAGGCCGTGACCTTCACCATGTTGAACCGGGGTAAGAAGAGCCTGGCACTGAACCTGAAGAACCCGGTCCAGCGCGCGCGTCTGCTGCCGCTGGTTGGCGAAAGTGACGTTGTACTGGAGCAGTTCCGTCCAGGCGTGATGGATCGCCTCGGCCTGGGCTACGAAGTGCTCAAAGCGATCAACCCCGGTCTGATCTACTGTGCCATCACCGGCTATGGCGCAACCGGCCCCAAGCGCTCCGCCGCCGGCCACGATCTAAACTACGTGGGCGATGCCGGCCTACTGTCGCTGAGCCACGGCACGCCGGAGGCGCCGGTGCTACCGCCGGCACTGATCGCCGACATCGCCGGCGGCACCTACCCGGCGGTGATGAACATTCTGCTGGCCCTGCTGCAGCGCCAACACACGGGCGAAGGTGCCTTCCTCGACATTGCCATGACCGACGGCCTCTTTACCTTCCAGTACTGGGCGCTGGGCGAAGGCCTCAGCACCGGCCAGTGGCCTAAGCCCGGTGGCGGACTGGTGACCGGCGGTACGCCGCGCTATCAGCTCTATCCCACCGCCGACGGCCGCCTGATGGCCGCCGCGCCGCTGGAGGAGAAGTTTTGGACTGCCTTCTGCCAGGCCATCGCCCTGCCGGAGGTATGGCGCGACGACGCCAAGGATCCCAAGGGCACCAAGCGCGCGGTGGCCGAGATCGTAGCCAGCAAGAGCGCCTTAGACTGGGCGCCGATCCTGGCCGAAGCCGACTGCTGCTGCACCATCATGCAGACCACAGAGGAGGCCCTGGCCGACCCCCACTTCGCCGCCCGCGGCCTCTTCGCCAACCGCTTGGTGAACGAGGCCGGTGCGGAGATGCCGGCACTGCCGGTTCCGCTAGCCCCAGTCTTCCGCGGCGACGATGAGGCCCGCAGCGCCCCGGCCTTGGGCGCCGACAACGACGAGATCCTTAAAGGAAAGCCATCTACGTCATGGACTTCGCCTCGCTCGAAGCGCCCCGCCTCATCGATCTAGAGGAACTGCAATCGGGCCCCGGCGAGGTCTCGATAGCGGTGGCGTCCCGCGACGTGAACTTCCCCGACGTCCTGGTAGTCGAAGGCGGAGATCTTCGCGCATGCCGCCATCAGGGCGCCTGAAACCGTACATTAGCCGCGGTTTCTCTTACCGGAGGCTTCGGCAGCCTTTACCCCGCTACGCAACGGCGGCGCCGAAGGCAAGGTCGTCTTGGTCATGGAGCCAGCCCCTTGAGCGACGGCAGCCACCCGATCTGGAAGGCCCGATATCTGGAAGGAACGACTGCGCGCCCAGCGCATCATCCCGTGATGGCGATTTTGGTGACCGGCACACCATGACCGTAGCCGTCGGGCTTCCAACGTGCAAAGGTTTCGACTAAGGGGGCCTCAGGATAAAGACCGTAGACTGGCACGCCGGCGGCATGAGCGATGTGCAGCGGCCCGGTGCTGGAGCTCAAAATCTGACCGGCGCCGGCTAGATAGGCGATCAAGTGACGGACACTGTCGAAACCCTCGACCAAACCAACCCCCGATTCCTGCAAAATACCGCTGTCCTGAAGCGCTTGCCGCCGCGCCTGCGCATCGACGCCCTGCACCAAAAAGTCTAAACTATCCCCCGCCTTGCGGTGGTCGGACAGCCAGGCGAGATAGTCCGCCACCGGCCAATTCTTGGCCGACCCGCCGCTGGAGAGAACCGCAACCCAGTCCGGCGAAGGCCGCGGCGCCTGCCAGTCGGCTGGCACCCGCAAGGCCGGCAAGGGGCGAAAGACCGGCGCTTCTCCTCCAGCCCAAGCGATCAGGCCGCGGACCAGATCCAGATTATAGGCCATCTCGCTCTTGGCCACGCGGCTGCGCCGCTGGCGCAGACCTTTATCGTAATGCAGGTAGGAGGGCAGTTTCGAGTAGGGACCGAAGCGCCTGCGCAAACGCAAGTGCCGAAAGGCCTCCATCGTGATCTTGCTGTCGTAGAGCGCCAAGCCCCAAGTGTCTCGGTCTAGACCGGCCGGCGGTGTCTGGCCGGCAACCCAGACCTCTCGGTACAGGCCGTTTGCGAGCCCCCAGAAGGCAACATCGCGAGCATAGGAGGAGCAGTGCAATGTAACGTCGAAGCCAGCCTGCTGCACCAAGGCTGCAGCCGGCAAACTCAGCACCAGATCGCCCAAGCGATCACACCTAGAGACTAGGACCTTTTCGATCATTCGCACTCCATCTTCGTCGAGAAACACAGCAGACTTGCCGCCAGCACTCAAGAGCCCTGGCGCCGTCCAAGAGGAGACACAAAGCATGGATGCCTACATCTGCGACTATATCCGCACACCGATCGGCCGCTACGGCGGCGCGCTGGCCGGGGTCCGCACCGACGATTTGGCAGCCCTGCCCCTGAGGGCACTGGTCGAGCGCAATCCCGGCATCGACTGGGCGGCTCTGGACGACGTCATCTACGGCTGCGCCAATCAAGCCGGTGAGGACAACCGCAACATCGCCCGCATGGCCTCACTGCTGGCCGGGCTGCCGGAGAATGTGCCCGGCAGCACCGTGAACCGCCTCTGCGGTTCCGGCCTCGACGCGCTGGGGACGGCGGCGCGCGCCATTCGCGCCGGCGAGGCCGAGGTTGTCGTGGCCGGCGGTGCCGAGAGCATGAGCCGCGCCCCCTTCGTCATGGGCAAGGCCGAGACCGCCTTCTCACGCAAGGCTGAGGTCTTCGACACCACTCTCGGCTGGCGCTTCGTCAATCCGCTGATGAAGCGGCAGTATGGCATCGATTCCATGCCGGAGACGGCAGAAAATGTGGCGGAGGACTATCGGATCTCGCGGGCCGACCAAGACGCCTTCGCCCTACGCTCGCAGCAGCGCGCGACGGCCGCCCAGGTCTCCGGCCGTCTGGCCAAGGAGATCACGCCAGTCACCGTCCCACAACACAAGGGCGAACCCAAGGTGGTCTTGCAAGACGAGCATCCGCGCGCCGACGTCACCTTGGAGAGCCTGCCCAAGCTGCCCACTCCCTTCCGCGAAGGCGGCAGCGTGACGGCCGGCAATGCCTCGGGCGTCAACGACGGAGCGGCGGCCATCCTGGTTGCCAACGAGGCAGCCGCGAAGCGCTTCGGTCTCACGCCCAAAGCGCGGATCGTCGGTATGGCCACCGCCGGCGTGGCCCCGCGCGTCATGGGCATGGGTCCATATCCGGCCAGTGAAAAGCTCCTCCGACGTTTGGGCCTCTCAATCTCCGAGATCGACGTGATCGAATTGAACGAGGCCTTCGCCGCTCAGGCACTTGCCTGTCTCCGCCAACTGGGCCTACCCGATGACGCCGAGCAGGTGAACCCCAACGGCGGCGCCATCTCATTGGGCCACCCTTTGGGTATGTCCGGTACCCGACTGGCATTGACCGCCACGCAGGAGCTGCAGGAACAAGGCGCCCGTTACGCCCTCTGCACCATGTGCATCGGCGTCGGCCAAGGCATCGCCTTGATGCTGGAACGGGTCTAGCCGACCCCGGCGCGGAAGCGCGCGGCTAAGGGACCGACGGCGGCCCGAAAATTGAGACCGTCGTCTAGCCAGAGGCTATGGCGCGCTTGGCCTTGGGCGGCTGGAGCAAGGCCCACGCGCTGCACCGTGCATCGCTTCAAGAGCAACAGAGAGGATAGAAACCGCCACCCGATCCACCGGTACGGCCCGGATCTTCCGCTACGACGTGGCAGGTTCGAACGACGATGGCTTCCCTTCCGAGATCCACAGCGTCTGTCAGGGCGACCATGTCTCGGTGCACGATTGGAATTAAGAGACTAATACTTACTTAGTGGTTTCCGTACGCCCTCTTGGTAGCTGAGCACCCGCCTGAGACTGGGCGGCGTCGGCCTACTCTCAAACAAGGAAAGCTACTCCGATCCGATCGGCGCGTCGGGATCGATAGGCACGTCAGTCTCTTCCTTGGCGGTGCGGATCACCTGAATGGTTTGCACCGTGACAACATGCGGCGCCGAAGTCAGCTGCTGGGTCAGTTCGTTCTCATGCTGTGTGTTGCGCGCCACGAAGCGCAGCACGAAATCGTGCGAACCGCGAGCCATATGGCATTCACGCACTTCCGGCCAGGCGCCCATGTCTTCTTCGAAGGCCTGCAAGACCATCTCGGACTGACTGTCCAGCCCGACCAAGGCAAAGAAGGAGACCTCATAGCCCAGTGCAGCACCATTCATCTTCGCATGGTAGCCCTGAATCAGACCGCTTTGCTCCAGGGTCCGCAGACGGCGCAAGCAGGATGGAGCTGAGATGCCCGCGTTGCGCGCCAGGTCGACGTTGGTCATCCGGCCATCACGTTGCAAATCGGAGAGAATTTGTAGGTCGACGTGATCGAGTTTGCTGCGCCGCATAACCCTCCTTTCCGAATCTGCAACAGGCCGCTCGCAGTTTCACGCAGCTTTATTTCAATGTCTTCCCGACCGGCAACGAGGATCTTACCCACCCCACTGTGGCGAGGCGGCGCGGCAGGTCACAAATCCGGCGCCTGGCAGGCTTTCCTTGCCCACAGGGAACCAACAGCGGCAGACTCCAGTCTATGTGCGCCCCAGGCGCCGCTGCGCTGGGCGGTGTCGGATCACAAGGTTGGGAACGTCGTTCAGGCTGTAGTTTCGGCTGAAGCGCTGGGCTTGGAGCCGCGCCTGACGCCGATCCGCAACCGCCTGCTCTGGTCCTTGGCGGCCACCACGTCTCTGCCCAGCTGGTCTCTAGCTATTGACAGAGAAACAATCCCTACTATGCCATAGTGGAGCAGGCTGGGGCTGCCATTGTTACGGAAGACTCGGTCAACAGGTCCAACAGGTCCGAGGCGGCAGCCGCCGGCCTACCGGTCTTGGTGGTCCAGCTGGAAGGGGGATCGGCTAAGTTCACGCGCTTCAACGACGAAATGCGTCGCGCCGGCTTCACCCGCGCTTACGAAGGGCACCTGACACTTTGGAAACCGCCGACCTTCAACGAGATGCCGGCCTTGGCGGTGCAAGTAGCGGCCTTGCTCTCCTTTTCTACAGCTGCCGGCAAAGCCGGGCTCTTCGGTGCGGCAGAGGGAGGATCGCATGACTGAGGATACGCACATCCCTCCGCTGGACCTGGGACTGACGCATGTCGCCCTCAAATGCAGCAATCTAAAGCAGACTGCGGCCTTCTACGCCCGCTTTGCGGCGATGACGCTAGTCCACGAACGGGAGGAAGACGGAGTCCGTGTCGGCTGGCTCGCCGACGGGACGCGGCCCTTCTGCATCGTCTTCCTGGAAGACGGCGCAGTCGGTCCGCCGCTCGGTCCCTTTGCACACTTGGGCGTCGCCGTCGAAAGCCGTCAGCGGGTCGATGCCCTGATCGATCAGGCACGCGCCGACGGGGTGGCGGTCGAGGGTCCCTTCGACTATCCGCCGCCGGTCGGCTATGGCGCCTTTCTCTACGACCCGGACGGCCACACTCTAGAGATCTCGCACGGCCAGACCGTCGCCTACACCCTCCGACAGCGCTTCGAGGCGCTGTGAGCATGCAGCGCGCCAAGCCTGAAGACTGGTATCGCGTACAATGGCTAGTCAATGGAGTCACCCTGATCGACGAACCGGACGTACCGCCCTACTACCGCTGCAACATCCGGTACCGGCGCGGACGCGACCGCGATCTGCTGGTTGACAGCGGCATGGGCGTGGGTAGTCTGCGGTGCTGACCGCTGGTCGGCGAGAAGCCGCTGCTGGCGGTGGCCAACCACACCCATTTCGACTACATCGGCTGCCATCACGAGTTCGAAACCCGCCTCGTCGCTGCATCGCCCTCTTAGAGGCAGAGACCGAGATTCTCTTCTCCGGCGACATCGTTTATGATGGGCTGCTGGCCGATGACTTCTGTCACTTTAACCTAGAGGACTACGCGGCGTCCTTGGAACGCCTGCTTACGTTCCCGATCACCGTCATGCACGGCGGGCATTCCCCCAGCTTCAACGGGACAGACCTCGATACCCTGATCCGCGAGTGGCTAAAAGCTCACGGCTAGGCCTGTTGCGTCAAGGAGAGCGCCTTCAAGAGTGGCTAAAAGCTCACGGCTAGGCCTGTTGCGTCAAGGAGAGCGCCTTCAAGAAGCGCTCTGCGCTCTCCAGGTCGGCGAGACGGGCGGCACGCAGCCGCGTGGCCTCGGCGTCTTCGCCCCACTGCTCCAGCTGGAAGCTTTCGTCCAATTCCGAAGCCTCGAAGATACCAGCCGCATCCAAAAACCCCTCCATCAACGCCAACCCCAAGATCAAGGAGCCGGTGACGCTCACCGCATGCGACAGGCCGGTGAGGGCAAATTCTTCCAGCCCTTCGACCAGATTGAAGAAGGCCTCCACGCTCTGTTCCGGTTGCTCGACCGACAGGATGCTGCTGGTGACCGCCAAAGGCGCATCGTAGCGCCGCTGCGCCCAATCCAAGAGCGGCTGCCAGAGGGCCTGCTGACGCTGGCGCAGCGCCTCCGGACGCTCGGCCCGATAGCACAGCAAATCGTTGCTGGCGTAGGTCGCCGTCGCTTCGACGATCTCATGCCGCTTGGCAGCAGTGAGATCTAGGGCGGTAAAGCTCAACTGCGTCATTGGCATGCTATGCGGTTTGATCTCGGCGTCCTGCGCTTGCCACTCCCCCGCCACCGAAGCCGCGAGCGACACGGTCGGCAAACAGAGGACCGCCTTGGCCGGGGTGCGCACGGCACGACCGTCCAAGAGAACCAGATGCCCACCGTCTTCCGCCGCCGTTGCGACCGTTCTGTAAAAGCGTTTCATAGCCTAGTGATCGCTTCCCGAAGATCGACCCGATACCTTCAACGGCATCGCCGACGCCTTGCTCGGCGGCATCGACGCCGTCACCCAACAGCGTCCCAACCTCTTCCGCGCCTTCGGACACAGTCCCGGCAGAACCGCCGGCCTTGACTGCCCAATGATCGACAAAGTATTTTGTTCCACTCTTCTTATCGATACGGCAGGATCGTCCAAGGAATCGGTAACTCGTACCGGCGCCACCAGTGAAAAGAGGCCGATGCCTAGCCCGCAGGTGTCGACGAACGCATCGATGGTCTCTTTCAGAATGTCACCAGCCAAAACCAACAACAAGATCGAGTCCAGAGAGAAGTCAAACGAATGGGCACGCGAGGTTCCGCACTCGGTCTCGATCAGCGTCTTAAGGTCTTCCACTGGCAAACGGATCAAGGCTACGTAGCCGATAACCAGCACCGCGACCATTACGGCAAAGAGACCAATCAAGGGCCGTTTTCGGCAACCTTATCTTTTCGCTTCCTAAGCCGGGAACGCTCGTTGACCGCCCGAAGCGGCTTCAGCCACCGCGCAGTTCCAACTGCTTAAGCGCGTCTGCAACGCCGTCCAACCTCAATCCCAATGCCTGGCAAGCCTCCTGGAAAGCCGGAGGCGGTGGCGCCGCGACGCGCAGGGTCGTGCCATCTTCGGGGTGTGGCACCGCCAATTCCGCCGCATGTAGCATGAGGCCGGACAGGGTGCCCGTAGGATTTTTTCCTGCGCCGTACTTCAGATCGCCGAGAATGGGATGACGGATCGCAGCCAGATGCGCGCGGATCTGGTGTGTGCGGCCGGTCAGCGGAGCCAAGACCAGCAGACTGGCCTTGCCACCTGCCTTGTCGGCAAGCGCAAAGAGGGTTTCCGCATCCTGTCCCTCTGCGTCGGTGTAGATGCGCTGGCGGCCGGCAGCTCCCCTCTTCGCCAGCGGTGCCGCAATGCGACCGGCCTGTTGCTTGGGCACGCCCTGAACCAGGGCGTAATAGAGTTTGCGGGCCGTTCGACCCTTGAAGGACGCTGCAAGGCTGCGCGCCGCATCGGCCCGCTTGGCGAGCAACAATACACCGCTGGTGTCACGGTCCAGACGATGCACCAGTCGCGGTGCGATCTCTCCGCTCACCAGTCCCGCCGCCAAGCGATCAATCGACTGCATCTGACCGCTGCCACCTTGAACGGCGAGCCCGGCCGGCTTGTTCAGCGCCAGCACCCAGTCGTCTTCGAAGAGGATGGCCTCACGCAGCGCCTCCACCAGGGCGCCACCGGGGTGCGGACGCGGCATCGATTTCGGATCGCCATCGCTGAGCTGTGGCGGAAGACGCACGCTCTGCCCCACATGCAAGCGGAAATCGGCCTTCACGCGCTTACCCTCGACCCGGATCTGGCCGCTGCGCAACAAGCGCTGCAGCAGGGATTGGGGGACCACCGGAAATGCACGCCGAAGCCACCGGTCCAAACGCTGGCCGGACTGGTCTTCCGCAACGTTCACGACCCGCACGCGTCCGCCCGTCATTCACCGAGTCTCCGCCACCGAGATCGGGGGAACGATGCTCTCTTGACTCCCCTGTGCCGCTGTTTGATCTCAGCTTGCAGCACCATGCTACACCTTATCTAGTAGATCTTGGAGATACGGCCCTCCCTAGGGAATTGCCGAGTACGAAGGAGGGCCTGATAGAAAATCGAAGACGGGATGGCACAATGGCGCAGGACAGCCGACACCGTCGGCGCCAAGAAACCGCATGGTCGCGATATTTCAGATCACTTGAAGATTCTCCTAGGCTAAAGGATCGCCGGGGCGGTCGCAACCAGCGGTTAACCCATCGTGATTTTCAATCTGGCCACCGTATCGTGCCGCGCTCTGAGTCAAGAAGCAAAGTCTCAAGCCTGACTCAGAAGCCCTGTAACGCCGGACGCAGCAGCCACATCATCAGGAAAACTCCGCCCACGCAGAGGATGACGGACGAGACCGCATAGACCGCCGCTAAAAGGTGCTGGTTCCGCTCGAACAGAAGGACCATCTCCAGGGAGAAGGTGGAGAAAGTGGTGAAGCCGCCCAAGAGGCCCGTGGTTAGGAAGGCCTGAACCGCCGGGTCTCGTACTTCGAAGCGGAGCATCAAGGCAATGAAGCTGCCCATAAGGAGGGCGCCTAAGATGTTGGTGGTGAAGGTTCCCCACGGAAAGCCGCTGCCGAACCAATGTGTCATCGCAATGCCCAGCAGGTATCGAAAGCTAGCGCCGACAGCGCCGCCAGCAGCAATCGCCGCCAAGGTTGCGAAGTGAATGTGCATTGGCCGCCCTTCGTCTTCGCGACTGTCGCCTTGTGCCCTCAATCCGTAACCGGGGAGCGAAGCGAAACCGGGCACTATCTCTAACCGCCCCGCAGCATCGGCGCGAGGGCAGGCAGCCTGTACAAGCGCCGCAGGAAGACGCGGACCCCAATATTCCGATAGGACCCACCTTCGATCAGGTGGCAGCACGCTCTCCGACGCCGGCCAACCAATTCAGGCAGTGGTCCACGTCCATCAGATAGACGCCAATGCGGCCCAGCTCCTTCAAACCTTCTTCCTCGGCATTGGAGACAGCATCGCTGGCGAGGACCAGACGAAAATCGCGGGCGCCGCCTTCGTAGAGTGTGGCCCGTCCGCTGGTAGAAAAATTGAAACCGCAGATGACGAGCGTGGTGACGCCAAGCTGCTTCAAATGGGCTTCGAGGCCGGTGCCGTGGAAGGTACCCCAACGCGGTCGATACATCGCCCACTCCCGGCTTGCCAACTCCTGAAACTCGCCTGCCAAGAGGGCCTCCGGCGTCAGGCGCGGTGCGCCCTCAGGCGCGACGTCCGGGGCCAACTCGGCGCCCTTGGTACCGGGCATCAGGACGCGCAGGCCTTCTTCCACCATGTGGCGTCGGCTGATATCGACGTTCGATCCGTCGGGACGATAGAGGCGCACGCAATGCACAATCGGCAAATCGTACTCGCGAAAGCCCTGAACCAGCCGCTTCACCGCCGGCCGCGCCGTCTGCATGCCCTTCGTTCTCAAGGGGGAGTCGGGCTGTAGGAAGTCCACCTGCGCGTTGATCGTCAACAAGGCAGCACCGCTGCGCTGTGGTGCTGTATAATCCTGATAATCCTGCTCCGGACCCGGTTCCATGATGGCTCCTTGAGTTCTTGGAGAAAGGGCGTTCAAGCGCCTTTAGGAATACGCTAGAGATCTGTATCGCTACAAGCGATGGAGCCTCATGGCAGCTGCATTCATGTTGCAAGCCCTTGGTCTCAAGTGTCTTCGCCGCGGCTGTCCCGCAGCCGCTGCCAATAAGCCAGCCGCTTGCCTAGGTCACGCTCAAAGCCGCGCTCCACCGGGCAATAGAGTTGCTGACGGGAAAGTCCTTCGGGGAAGTAATCTTGGCCCGAAAAGGACTCCGGCTGGTCGTGATCGTAGGCATAGTCCTTGCCGTAGCCCAAATCTTTCATCAATCGGGGCGGCGCGTTGAGACTATGCGCGGGCGGTGCCAGAGATCCGGTCGCCTTGGCGAGCTTACGGGCCGCCCCATAGGCCTTGTAGGCGGCATTGGACTTGGGTGCGCAGCCCAGATAGATTATCGCCTGCGCCAGTGCCAGCTCTCCCTCCGGGCTACCGAGGCGCTCATAGGTCTCCCAGGCGGTCATGGTGTGAACGGCGGCATCGGGGTCGGCGAGTCCAACATCCTCAATCGCAAAGCGCAGCAATCGCCGCGCAATGTAGCGTGGATCTTCGCCGCCCTCCAGCATGCGCGCCAGCCAATAGAGTGCTGCATCGCAGTCCGACCCGCGCAGCGACTTGTGCAGCGCTGAAATCAGATTGTAATGGCTTTCCCGGTTCTTGTCGTAGAGCGGTGCACGCTTCTGGATCGCCTTCAGCAGGGCGGCCTCGTCCAGTGGCCCCTCGCTCTTCAGCGCGAAGAGCGCCTCTGCCAGATTGAGGAGATGACGCCCATCGCCATCCGCCATGGCTAAAATCTGTCTGCGCGCGCCAGGTGTCAGCGGCAGCCTGCGCCCTTCCTCCGTCTCGGCACGCTCCAGAATCGCGGTCAAGGTGACTTGCTCCAAGCGGCGCAACACCAAGACCTGGCAGCGCGACAGCAGCGCGGCGTTGAGCTCGAAGGAAGGATTCTCCGTCGTGGCGCCAACCAACACCACTGTTCCATCCTCAACGTAGGGCAGGAAGCCGTCCTGCTGCGCCCGGTTGAAGCGATGGATCTCGTCGATGAACAGCAGGGTCCCCTGACCGCCGGCGCGGCGCTGCTTGGCGCGCTCAAAGATCTTGCGCAGATCGGCCACGCCAGAGAAGACGGCGGAGAGCGGCTCGAAGGCCAAGTCCGAGACCTCGGCCAACAAGCGCGCGATGGTGGTCTTGCCGCACCCAGGCGGCCCCCACAGGACGATAGAGGTCAGGCGCCTAGCCGAAATCATGCGTCCGAGCGGGGCGTCTTCCGCAAGGAGGTGATCTTGCCCCACAACCTCCGCCAAGTGCGTCGGCCGCAAACGATCAGCCAGCGGCCTAGGTGCAAGCTTGTCGAAGAGACCGGCCACCGCGCGGCTATCGGGTCACGTCGATACGGCGCAGCGCGCCGTCGCGCTCAATCACGACTAGCCAACGCTTGACCGGCTCGTCCAGCTGCCTTTCCAGCGCATCTGCATCGACGATCTCGGTCCCGTTTAGCTCTCGGACGATGTCTCCCGGCCGGAGGCCGAAGCGGCGAGCCGTCGATTTACTTGGGACCTCTAACACTATAACACCGTCCCAGACATCTTCCAAGCCGTATCGCCGCGCCATTGCCGGCGAAACGTTGCCCACCACGGCCCCGGAAAGCGGTTGCTTGCCGCGCAGCCGCCGCGGCGCGAGGTCCGGTTCGTCGGGCGGCAGGACCAACCGTATGGTGAATGTTAAAGTTTTCCCTTTTCGGTACACTTCAAGGTAAGCTTGCTTGTTGACACCGACGGTCGCCAAGCGGAAGCGCAGCGCGCGCTCATCCAACACACGATAGCCATCAATCGCGAGAATCACATCGCCGGGTTTGAGCCCGGCCTTGGCTCCGGGGCCTTGCGGGTGCAAACGCTCCACCACCACCCCACCCGGCCGATCGAGACGCAACGAGCGGGCAAGTTCGGCCGTCACCGTACTGCCGGTGAAGCCATGCCAGGGCCGTACTACTTCGTCACCCTCCTCGGCCGAGTCGATCACAGTTCGGATCATGTTGGAGGGAATGGCGAAGCCGATGCCGACCGATCCGCCGCTGCGGGAATAGATTGCCGTGTTGATGCCGACCAGCCGCCCGTCCGTGGTCACCAAGGCACCGCCCGAGTTACCTGGATTGATCGCCGCATCGGTCTGGATGAAGAAGCTGTAGTCGGAGATACCGACCTGCGTTCGGGCCAAGGCGGAGACGATCCCAAGAGTCACGGTCTGTCCGACCCCGAAGGGATTGCCGACCGCCATCACCAAGTCGCCGACCTCAAGATCGTCGGAGTCGCCAAGGCCGAGAAAAGGGAGATCTTCATCGACCTCCACTTTCAGGATCGCAAGATCGGTGCTCTCGTCGGTCAACACCACCTCGGCTGGGAACTGCCGAAGATCGGCCAGGGCCACCGTGACCTCTGAGGCCCCGCGAATGACATGATTGTTAGTAACGATCAGCCCGTTCGCCGAGACCACAACGCCGGATCCCAGGGCCATGCTGGAGGGCTGCCGCCGACCGAAGCCGGGTCCGAAATCGCGGCCGAAGAACTCACGCAGGATGGGATCGTCGAAGAGCGGCGAGCGTTCAGTCCGCGGGGCCGTAGTATAGACATTCACCACGGCCGGCGCGGCCAGCTTGGCCACCGGTGCGAAGGTCAGCGTGACCTCCGCCATGGAGTCAGGCACCCGGATTTCCTGGGCCTGTCCTCTGCTGGCAGTCAGAATGATGAGGGCAACCAAGAGACAAGCGATGAGGCGAAGCCCGATAGCAGTCTCGTCAAGAGGCCTTGCTATGCCCTTCCTCATGACTTTGTTGTCTGCCCTTAGGCGGCGGGAAGGCCCACGTCCTCCGTCTCTTCAGCCTCAGGCTTAGGACCGGAATTGAGGCCTTTGACTTCGGGGTCGCGATCGACCAGCTCGATAAAAGCCATCGGAGCCATGTCTCCGTGGCGGAAACCCGCCTTCAACACGCGGGTGTAGCCACCCTGGCGGTTCTTGTAGCGCTTAGCCAAAACATCGAAGAGCTTCCCCGTGAGGGTGGTGTCGCGCAGAACGGAAAGGGCCTGACGGCGGGCGTGCAGGTCGCCTCGCTTGCTTAGGGTGATCAGCTTCTCGACCATCGGGCGCAGTTCCTTCGCCTTCGGCAAGGTTGTCTTGATCTGCTCGTGCTTCAGCAAAGATGCCGCCATGTTGGCGAAGAGTGCCTTGCGGTGAGAGGCGGTCCGGCTGAGCTTACGCCCTGACTTACCATGACGCATATGGGCTCCCTTTCCTTATCTTCTGGTCTCACACACTAGACCGATCAGGTCAAAGCCGAGACCACATGGAAATCCCGGGAACTTCGGCATCGCAGGCGATCGCCGGCCGCTTGAAAACGGAAAGCTGGAACGCTTTCGCACTAGTAGGGCTCTTCCAGCTTCTTCGCCATCTCTTCAATATTGTTGGGCGGCCAGCTGTTGATATCCATGCTAAGGTGCAAACCCATTTGGCTCAAGACCTCCTTGATCTCATTCAAGGACTTCCGGCCGAAGTTCGGGGTGCGCAACATCTCGGCCTCGGTCTTCTGGACTAGGTCACCGATGTAGACGATGTTGTCGTTCTTCAGGCAGTTAGCTGAACGGACCGACAGCTCAAGCTCGTCCACCTTGCGCAGCAGGTTGCGATTGAAGGGAATTTCCGAAGTCTCTTCACGAATCTCGCGGGTCTGTGGCTCCTCGAAAGTGATGAAGAGACGCAACTGATCCTGGAGGATGCGCGCCGCCAGAGCAACAGCTTCTTTTGGAGAGATCGCACCGTTGGTTTCCAGGTCCATGGTCAGCTTGTCGTAGTCGGTCACCTGACCGACACGACTATTCTCGACCTTGTAGGCAACCTTGCGTACCGGCGAGAAGACAGCGTCTATCGGGATCAAGCCGATAGGGGCGTCCTCCGGCCTGTTCTGGGAGCTGGGCACGTAGCCCTTACCGGCCGATACGGTCATCTCCATGTCGAGGCGCGCCCCATCGTCCAGGGTGCAGAGCACCAAGAGGGGATTCATGATCTCAATGTCATGCGGCGTCTCGATCATCTTAGCGGTAACTTCGCCCGGCCCTTCGGCCCACAGACGCATGCGTTTCGGCCCTTCGCCGTACATGCGCAGCGCAATCTGCTTGATGTTCAGGACCATATCCGTCACGTCTTCGCGGACACCCGGGATTGAGGAGAACTCGTGCAACACGCCGTCGATCTGCACCGCAGTAACGGCGGCCCCCTGAAGTGAGGACAAAAGCACGCGGCGCAAGGCATTGCCCAGGGTCAAGCCAAAACCGCGCTCCAAAGGCTCGGCAACGACCTTGGCCAAAAGCTGCGGGTCGTTGCCCGGCTGCACCTCCAGCTTGTTCGGCTTGATCAGCTCAGTCCAATTGGTCTGCAACACGTCAAAACCTTTCTTCTGTTGGCGGCGTCAATGAAATCACGCCACAAAATCCAATCTCTCTAGCCGCAAGACTCTGATCGACCGAAGCAGCCCGCCGGACGTCTGAAAGCGTAGGAGCGGCAGTTAAACGCGGCGGCGCTTCGGCGGGCGGCAGCCGTTGTGCGGGATTGGCGTGACATCGCGGATTGCCGTGATCTGAAAGCCCACGGACTGCAGCGCGCGCAGCGCCGATTCGCGTCCCGACCCAGGACCTTTTACGTTGACCTCCAGAGTGCGCATGCCGTGCTCCTGCGCTTTGCGTCCGGCATCTTCGGCCGCGACTTGGGCAGCATAGGGCGTCGATTTACGTGAGCCCTTGAAACCCTGCGAGCCAGCTGACGACCAAGAGATGGCATTTCCTTGCACGTCTGTGATGGTAATGGTGGTATTGTTGAAGTTGGCGTTCACATGCGCGACGCCGGAACTGATGTTCTTCTTTTCTCGGCGACGAACGCGTGTCTGGGCTGGCTTGGCCATGCTATCCTAATCCTCGATCCTACTGACGGCTGAGCCGCTACTTCTTCTTGCTGGCAATCGGCTTGGCCGGACCCTTGCGGGTCCGCGCGTTGGTATGAGTTCGCTGGCCGCGAACCGGCAGCCCCTTGCGGTGGCGAAGGCCACGATAGCAACCGAGGTCCATCAGACGCTTGATATTCATAGCGACATCGCGTCGCATGTCACCTTCGACTAGGTAGTCCCGATCAATGGTTTCGCGAATCTGCACCACCTCATCGTCAGTTAATTGATTGACGCGGCGCTCTTGGGCGATCCCGACCTTGTCGCAAATTTCCTGGGCCTTCTGCGGCCCGATTCCATGAATGTAACGCAACGCGATCATCACCCGTTTTTGGGTTGGAATGTTTACACCTGCAATACGAGCCATCTGGCCATTCTCCTCGCACGAAGTCCACGCAGAAGCCCCGAATCCTCGAAGCCTCGTCCGGTCTCACTCGCCGGGCCGTTGCCGTTCCCCACCCGCAAAGAAAACGGCCCATGCACTAATGAACCGTCCAATACAACTTGCCCGGACGCCACAGCGCCGCAAAGTGCGAATCATAGGCCGAAGCACACGCCTGTAAATACAAAAGCCTGATCTTCGAAATCATTGCAGCCCCGCACTCGGCTGTTAGCTCACAATCACCCCTCTAGGATCGAAGGTGTAGAACCTTACCGATCAAGGATGGCAGCAATCGCTGCCATCACTTCGTTAATCTTCCGCCGTCCGTTCACAACATGCAAAAGGCCTTTCTCCCCATAGTATGAGATGATCGGGGCAGTTTGCGCGTGATAGATACTGAGACGCTTCTTCAAGGTCTCGACATTGTCGTCGCTGCGGGCACCGTCGCTTTCCTTTGCACGGGCCTCGATACGCTTATAGATTTCCTCATCGGGAACACGCACCTCAAATACTGCATGCAGAAACATATTGTGGTGCTGCAGCATCTGATCAAGGCCCTCAGCCTGCGGAACCGTTCGCGGGAAACCATCCAAGATTACACCTTTTGCACAGTCGGGCTGCGCCATGCGGTGCGCGATCATCTCCAGCATCAAGGCGTCCGGCATCAACTTACCTTGGCCCATGATGGCCTTCGCCTCTTGACCCAAGGCGCTACATGAGGCGACTTCAGCACGCAGCATATCTCCCGTCGACAACTGCTTCAGACTGCGGGTCTCTTCCAAGATCTGCGCCTGGGTGCCCTTCCCGGCGCCAGGAGGGCCTAAGAGAATGATGTTCATGGTGGTGCTCCGTCCTGACTCTGAGCCAACGTCCCTCCCAAAAGTTGGCTCAGCGCCGACCTTTCAACCGCGATTTCTTGATGAGACCTTCGTACTGTTGCGCCAGCAGATGCGAGTGAATCTGGCCAACCGTATCCATCGTCACTGACACAATGATCAGCAGACTGGTGCCACCGAAGTAGAGCGGCACCGTCGGGTACTCGAGACGGATGAACTCCGGCAGCAAGCAAACCGCCGCCAAGTAGAGCGATCCCACAGCCACCAAGCGATTGGTGACGTACTGGATGTAATCCGCCGTGTTCTTGCCCGGCCGCAGCCCCGGTACGAAACCACCGTACTTACGCAGATTTTCCGCAGTGTCGTTCGGATTGAAGACGATCGAAGTATAGAAAAAGGCGAAGAAGGTGATCATCGCCGCGTAGAGCAGCATGTAGAGCGGCTGCCCCGGACCCAGATAGGAGGTCACATAGGAGAGCCACCCCGGACCGCCTTGGCCTGAGAAGTTGGCAACCGTCAGCGGCATCAGCAACAGCGAAGATGCGAAGATCGGAGGAATGACGCCCGATGGATTGAGCCTGAGCGGCAGATGAGAGGACTCGCCCCCGAACATGCGGTTGCCCATCTGACGCTTAGGATATTGCACCACGATGCGCCGCTGCGCGCGCTCCATAAAGACCACAAAGGCGACCACGCCGACCGACATCAAGATGATGCCCAAAGTCACTAGGCTGGAGCCAACCGGAGAAGAGGAGAAACCGCCGCTGCCACCCAGTTCGAAGAGCTGCGCGATGGCCAGAGGCATGTTAGCGACGATGCCGGAAAAGATTATGAGCGAGATTCCGTTACCCACGCCGCGCTGGGTGATTTGCTCGCCCAGCCACATCAAAAAGATAGTGCCGCCGGTCAAGGTGATAACGGTGGAAAGGCGGAAGAAAAGCCCCGGATCGATTACAACGCTACCCAACTCGCTGGTGGTGGCCTCAAGTCCTACGGCTATACCGTAAGCTTGGGCTGCAGCTAGAACCACGGTGCCGTATCTAGTGTACTGATTAATCTTCTTGCGGCCAGACTCACCCTCTTTCTTAAGGGCGGATAGCTTCGGTGACACTGCCGTCATCAACTGCATGATAATTGCAGCCGAGATGTAGGGCATGATGTTGAGCGCAAAGATCGTCATGCGCTCCAAGGCACCGCCCGAGAAGAGATTAAACATCCCCAACACGCCGCCCGAGACCTGATTGTAGACGTTCTCAAAAGCGACGGTATCGATTCCGGGGATGGGAATATAGGTGCCAAGCCGGTAAACAACGAGTGCTGCGAGAGTAAAGAGCAGCCGTTGCTTCAACTCCGTGGCCTTACCGAAGGCCGAGAAGCTGAAATTAGCGGCGAGTTGTTCTGCGGCGGATGCCATGACCTTTCCTCAATTGCACCGGTAAGACAAGGACGTAGAGACTACGGCCTCTCTCGCGCAACGTCGACCGTCAATAAATCCTCGTCCCAAGCAGGATGCAAGGGACAAAAGGAGACATCGAAAACTCCTTAGTCGGCCGGATCGGCAGCTGCCTCTTCGATCTCGCCAGCCGCGGCCTTCGCGGCCTTCTTGTGCACCAGTGTCACGCTGCCACCGGCGGCCTCGACAGCCTTGACGGAGGAAGCGGTTGCTCCGGTTACCACCAAGTCCAACTTCGCACTCAAGCTGCCAGTCGCCAAGAGCCGCACACCATCACGCGACCGCTTGAAGAGGCCAGCCTTCACCATGGCGGTGGCATCGATTGACTGACCCCCATCCAGACGTCCGACATCGACTGCACGCTGCAGGCGCACCAAAGTCACCTCGACATAGCGCGCCCGGAAGGGCTTATTAAAGCCGCGTTTTGGTATGCGCATATGGATCGGCATCTGACCGCCCTCGAATCCATTTATCGAGGAACCACTTCGCGACTTCGCACCCTTCTGACCGCGGCTAGAGGTCTTACCCATGCCGGAACCAAGGCCACGACCGACGCGCTGGCGCGGACGACGCGCGCCGACATTATCTGCAATCTCGTTAAGGCGCATTTTTCACCCTTAAACCTCCAAAGCAACCAGCTCAGCATAAATCTGACCGCCAGGTGCCGTCCTACTTATCCTCGACGCGGACCAAGTGATAGACCTTGTTAATCATGCCGCGTACGGCGGGGGTATCTTCCACCTCGCGGCTACGGCCGATCTTGTAGAGTCCCAGACCGCGCAAGGTATCGTGCTGATCCTGCGTCCGACTGATCGGACTCTTGATCTGCGTCACCGTGAGCGTTTTCTTCTTGACCTCAGCCATTGGCCTGCTCCTGACTCGCGGTACCTTCGCCACGGCGTCCTAGCACCTCGGCCACCTTCAGGCCGCGGCGCTGCGCCGCCATGCGCGGGCTGGCACAGTTCTTCAGCCCGGCAAAGGTCGCTTTGATCATGTTATGCGGGTTCTGCGTGCCCAGCGATTTGGCGACCACGTCCTGCACGCCCAATGCCTCGAAGACCGCGCGCATGGGCCCACCAGCGATGATGCCGGTGCCTGGTTCGGCACTGCGCATGATCACTCGGCCAGCACCATAGTGGCCAGCAATGTCGTGATGCAAGGTCCGGCCCTCGCGCAGTGGCACGCGGACCATGCCGCACTTAGCCTGCTCGGTTGCCTTACGAATGGCTTCCGGAACCTCGCGTGCCTTACCGTGACCGTGTCCGACGCGGCCCTTGCCATCGCCGACCACCACGATTGCAGCGAAACCAAATCGCCGACCGCCCTTCACAACCTTGGCGACGCGGTTAATACCGACCAGCTTTTCGATCAGTTCCGGCTCTTCATTGTCGCGCTCGCGGGATCTGCGGTCCTCTCGCGGTGCTCGTGCCATATCTCTTCCGGTCCCGATCCGTTAGAATTCTAGGCCGCCCTCGCGGGCGCCATCGGCCAGTGCCTTGACGCGGCCGTGATAGGGGTAGCGGCCGCGATCAAACACAACTTTGTCGACACCGACCGCCTTCGCACACTCGGCAAGCAATTTCCCAACGGCGCCGGCCGCTTCCTTGTTGCTGCCCTTACCGTGTTCAGCCCTGAAGCTCCTATCCAGGGTCGAGGCGGTGGCCAGAGTCACGCCCTTGGTGTCGTCGATGACCTGCGCATAGATGTGCTGCGAAGACCGAAAAACCGACAGCCGAGGACGGCCTCCGGCACACTGCCACAAGCGAAAGCGCGAGCGCTGGGCACGCCGCGCTTGAAGTTTTTTGTTACTCAGCATAACCTTACTTCTTCTTGCCTTCTTTGCGGCGGATCTGTTCTGTCGAATACCTGATGCCTTTACCTTTGTAAGGCTCGGGCGGACGATAGCCGCGAATCTTAGCGCAAACTTGACCGACTACCTGCTTGTCGGCACCGGTCACCGTGATCGTGGTCGGCTTCTGGCACTTGATCGAGATGCCGTCCGGGATCGGGAATTGCACGTCGCGGCTGAAGCCGATCTGCATGTTCAAGATGTTGTCGTCCTGGACATCCGCACGGTAGCCAACGCCAGTGATCTCCAGGATCTTGGTAAAACCTTTCGACACTCCAATCACCATATTATTGATGTTGGCGCGAGTGGTGCCCCACAACGCCTGTGCCTTGGTCGTCTCGTTCACCGGACGCACGATGATCTCGCCGTTCTCGCGTGTGACCTCGACTTCCTCCGGAAGGGGATAGTCGAACTGGCCGAGCTTTCCCTTGATCGAAATCTGGCCATCGGCGATAGCAACGTCCACTCCGGTAGGGACAGAGACGGGATTCTTACCGACGCGTGACATCACTCCTCCTTCTGCCGTCGGCCTTAGTAGACCCGACAGAGGATCTCGCCGCCCACATTCTGCGCCCGAGCCTCGTGATCCGAAAGGACACCGCGAGGCGTCGAGAGGATCTGGATTCCCAGACCGTTGTAGAAGCGCGGCAGATCCGCAATCTTCGAATAGACGCGCCGTCCCGGCTTAGAGACACGCGCAATCTCGCGAATAACGGGCGAACCTTCGTGATACTTCAGTTCAATCTCCATCATTGAACGGGGGCCGTCCTGAAAAAAACTAAAGTCGCGAATGAAGCCTTCACGCTTCAGCACCTCCAGCACGTTGGCATGCAGCTTGGAAGCCGGTGCAACAATCTTGCTTCGACCGATGCGCTGCTCGTTGCGAATGCGGGTCAGCATATCCCCAAGGGGATCATTCAAAGCCATGGTCCGGGCCACTCCCTTCCCTAAACTTACCAACTTGACTTAGTGACGCCGGGGATCAGTCCCTGCGACGCTAACTCGCGCAGCGTGATACGCGAGAGTGCGAACTTGCGATAGTACCCCCGCGGCCGTCCGGAGACGACACAGCGGTTGCGAATGCGAACCTTGGAGCCGTTGCGCGGTAACTCGGCCAACTTCAGGTAAGCCTGAAAACGATCCTCCGGCGAGGCCTCGCGGTCGCGAGCCACTTTCATTAGACGATGCCGGCGCCTTTCGCAGATCTTGACTAACTTGCGCCGATGCTTGTTTTTCTCGACTGCAGACTTTTTTGCCATCCACTCGTCCCCTTAACCTTGCTGGCCTTGGAACGGCATGTCGAAAGCCCGCAACAGGTCGCGCGCCCCGTCATCCGTCTTGGCCGTAGTGCAAATCACGATGTCCATGCCGCGGATTGTATCGACCTTGTCATAGTCGATTTCAGCGAAGACAATCTGCTCCTTCAAACCCATCGCGTAGTTACCGCGGCCGTCGAATGCCTTGGCCGGAATGCCGCGGAAGTCGCGGACGCGCGGCAACGCTATCGTCACAAAACGATCGAGAAACTCGTACATCTGCGCCCGGCGCAAGGTCACCTTGCAGCCGATCGGCATCCCCTCACGCAGCTTGAAGCCGGCGATCGAGCGGCGGGCTCGGGTAACGACCGGCTTCTGACCGGCGATCAGGGCCATCTCACCCACGGCCGCCTGCAGCTTCTTGCTATCTTGCACAGCTTCGCCGACACCCATGTTAAGCACTATCTTCTCGATCTTCGGAACCTCATGGAGGTTCTTGTAGAAACCGTCGGCCATAAGCTTCGGCCGAATTTCGATCTCGTATCGCTCTTGGAAGCGAGGCTTCATCGTCTTGTCCTTCCCCGCTAACTATCGATCACCACGCCGGACCGACGTGCGATACGAATCTTTCGGCCATCCTTGTCTGTGCAAAAGCCAATGCGGGTCGGCCGGTCGCTCTCGGGATCGAGCAGGGCCACGTTGGAGAGATGGATCGGCGATTCGCGCTCAATAACCCCGCCCAGGTCGCGTGGGGTCTGGCGCTGATGGCGCCTTACCACGTTCACACCGGCAACCACCACCCGACACTCGCTCGGCAGTACACGCATAACTTCGCCACGCACGCCTTTGTCCTTGCCGCTGGTGACGACCACTTGGTCGCCTTTCTTAATCTTAGCCATCGTCTTCTCGTACGGCCTTCACGCGTTAGAGAACTTCCGGCGCCAAGGACACGATCTTCATGTAGCGCCGGGCGCGCAATTCGCGCGTCACAGGGCCGAAGATGCGTGTGCCGATTGGCTCGCCCTGCTTGTTCATCAGCACCACGGCGTTGCGATCAAAACGGATCACGCTGCCGTCGTTGCGCTTGATGTCCTTGGCGGTCCTCACCACTACGGCACGGTGCACATCGCCCTTCTTCACGCGACCGCGAGGAACGGCTTCTTTGACCGAGATCACGATGATGTCGCCGATGCCAGCATACTTGCGCTTCGACCCACCAAGCACCTTAATGCACTGGACACGGCGCGCACCGGAGTTGTCAGCAACATCTAGATTACTTTGCATCTGGATCATGGATCGCTCCTAGGCGGCAATCGTTTGAAGGTCGGGATGGGCGTTTGACGGTTGGGGCGAGGACGCCGGTCGCGTAACGTTAGGTCGCAGCCTCCTCCTTAGTGGGCACCACGCGCCAAGTCTTGGTCTTGGAGATCGGCCGATATTCCTCGATTTGTACCATATCTCCCGTCTTGAAGAGATTATCTTCGTCGTGGGCGTGGTAGCGCTTGGAGCGGCGGATAAACTTCTTATAGAGCGGGTGCATCACGCGACGTTCGACCAAGACAGTGACCGTCTTGTCCATCTTGTCGCTGACTACTTGGCCCTGCAGCACACGGCGCGGCATCGTTTCGTCTACTCCATCTAGCCCTGCGCCTTGTCGCGCAGGATGGTCTTGGTGCGCGCGATCCCGCGGCGGACTTGCCGCACGCGCGCAGTGTTCTCCAATTGACCCGAAGCCTGCTGAAAGCGCAGGTTAAATGCCTCTTTACGCAACCGGACGAGGCTGTCCTTCAATTCGTCCTGGGTTTTAGCGCGCAGTTCTTCCGGCTTCATAGGTTTTTACCCTTCTTCACCGCCGATACGGGTGACGAACTTGGTGCTAATCGGCAGCTTCGCGTCCGCCAAGCGGAAAGCCTCCTCAGCCATCTCACGACTGACGCCATCCAACTCGAAGAGTATACGGCCCGGTTTAACCTTAGCCGCCCACCACTCCGGCGTACCCTTACCCGAACCCATGCGGACTTCTGCCGGCTTGGAACTAACCGGTACATCCGGGAAGACCTGGATCCACAACTTGCCGACGCGGCGCATATGGCGCGTTATCGAACGGCGCGCCGCTTCGATCTGACGTGCCGAGATGCGCCCAGGCTCCTGTGCCTTCAGACCGAAGGCTCCGAAGTTGAGGTCGGTGCCACTCTTGGCAGCACCGTGGATGCGTCCTTTGTGCTGCTTTCTATACTTTACACGCTTCGGCGACAGCATAACTCTAATACTCTGCTCCACGCCGTTGCCGGCGCGGTTCCCGCTCGCGATCACGACCGCCCATACCAAACGGGCCGCTACCCTGTAGCTCGGTCATGCGGCGCTCTTGGGCCATAGGATCATGGGCCATGATCTCGCCCTTGAAGATCCAGACCTTCACACCACAGGTGCCGTAAGTAGTCTTGGCTGTCGCTTCGCCGTAATCGATATCGGCTCTCAGGGTGTGCAACGGCACGCGTCCCTCACGATACCACTCCATCCGTGCGATCTCAGCGCCGCCCAGACGACCGCCGCAATTGATACGAATGCCCCCAGCACCCAGCCGCATCGCGTTCTGCAGCGCCCGTTTCATGACACGCCGGAAGGAGGCACGGCGTTCCAACTGTTGGGCAATGTTCTCGGCCACCAAGGTGGCGTCGATCTCGGGCTTACGCACCTCAACGATGTTCAGCGCGACGTCGCCGCCGACCAGACGCTGCAAATCGGCGCGCAGTTTCTCAATGTCGGCGCCCTTCTTGCCGATGACCACGCCCGGACGCGCCGAGTAAAGCGTCACGCGGGCACGTTTGGCTGGCCGCTCGATGATAATGCGCGAGATACCGGCAGACTGCAGCTTGGGATGCTGCTGCAGGAACCCGCGGATCTTCAGATCTTCAGCCAGCATCTTGGCATAGCTGCCATCGGCATACCAGCGACTGTCCCAAGTGCGGTTCACGCCGAGGCGCAGGCCGATGGGATTAACTTTATGAGCCATGGTCTTGTTTCTCCCTTGTCCTAGGCCGCGTCAGCGGCTTCGCGCACCACCACTGTCAGTTGGCTCCAGGGCTTCAGGATGCGTGCGCCGCGACCGCGTGCCCGAGCACGAAATCGCTTCAGGATGAACGACTTGCCGGCGTAGGCCTCGGCCACGATCAAGCGATCGACATCCAGCTGGTGGTTGTTCTCGGCATTGGCAATCGCTGATTGCAGCCCATTACGCACATCGTCGGCGATACGGCGCTTGGAGAAAGCGAGCACCGCCAGCGCACGCTCCGCGCTCATCCCACGAATCTGCTGACAGACCAGATTCAGCTTCTGCGGCGAGACGCGCAAATTGCGAATCATGGCCTGTGCTTCGTTCTTAGCACGCATGTTCGGTGCCTTCGGCTTACCCATAAGCCTTGTCCCCCTCTAGCGCCGCCGGGCTTTCCTGTCGGCCACATGTCCATAGAAAGTTCGGGATGGCGAAAACTCGCCGAACTTATGACCCACCATGTTCTCAGTGACCAACACCGGCAGGAACTTCTGGCCGTTGTAGATGCCGAAGGTCAGGCCGACGAATTGCGGCATGATGGTCGAGCGTCGCGACCAGGTCTTGATAATCTCGTTACGACCCGATGCGCGCGACACCTCTGCCTTCTTCAGCAGATAGCCATCCACAAACGGACCCTTCCAAACAGAACGTGCCATCGTTCAGCTTGCCCCTTAGCGTTTCTTCTTGGCGCTAGCGCGCCGTACGATCAATTTGTCGGTCCGCTTGTTCGATCGGGTCCGGAAGCCCTTGGCCAATTGTCCCCAAGGGCTAACCGGCTGGCGACCGCCCTTGGTGCGGCCCTCGCCGCCACCCAGCGGATGATCGACCGGGTTCATGGCGGTACCGCGAACGGTCGGGCGGATGCCCTTCCAGAGCTTGCGACCGGCCTTGCCAAGCGACTGGTTCATGTGATCAGCGTTGGAGACGGCACCGACAGTCGCCATACATTCCTGTCGAACCATTCGCACCTCGCCGGAGGCGAGCCGCAGCAGGGCGTAGCCCTGATCGCGGCCGACCAACTGCACATAGGTGCCGGCAGAGCGTGCGATCTGCCCGCCCTTGCCGATCTTCAGCTCGACATTGTGTACGATCGTCCCGATCGGCGTGCCCGATAACGGCATGGCATTGCCCGGCTTCACATCGACCCTGGCACCGGCAATAACCGTATCGCCCGGAGCCAGTCGCTGCGGCGCCAGGATGTAGGCCTTCTCGCCGTCCCCATACTTGATCAGTGCTATAAAGGCGGTACGATTCGGATCGTACTCCAAACGCTCGACCGTGGCCAGCACACCCCACTTGCGGCGCTTAAAATCGACCGTGCGGTAGCGCTTCTTGTGACCGCCGCCACGATGACGCACGGCGATGTGACCCTGGTTGTCGCGACCGCCGGACTTCTTCTTGCCCCTAGTCAGATCCTTCTCCGGCTTGCCTTTCCAAAGACCGGAGCGGTCGACCAAGACCAACTCGCGACAGCCGGGCGTGACCGGATTAAATGTCTTCAAAGCCATGGCTCTAGACTCCCGTGGTCACGTCGATCTGCTGGCCCTCGGCCAGAGTCACGTAAGCCTTCTTGCTTGCGGCCCGGCGGCCCAGCTGACCGCGGAAACGCTTAACCTTGCCGTCGCTGCGCAAGGTGTTCACCGCTGCAACCTTGACCTTGAAGACCCCCTCGACCGCAGCCTTAATCTCGGGCTTGGTAGCGTCTAGGGGCACCACGAAGGCCACCTGATTATATTGCGAAGCTAGGGTCGACTTTTCGGTCACAACCGGGCGGCGGATCAGTTCGTACATGCGCTCCGACGACACCTTGGCCGCCGCTGCGCGGCGAGCGTATTTCCAACTCATTTCAGGCGCGCCTCCAGCGCTGCAACGGCGTCACGAGTCAGTACCAGAATATCGCGCCGCAGGATGTCACGGACGTTGGCGCCCTGCTGCGGCAGCAAATCCACCAAAGGAATGTTTCGCGCTGCGCGAGCGAAGCCTTCATCCAACTCGCTGCCGTCTATCACCAAGACCGAGTTCCATCCGAGGGCGTCGAACTTCGCCTTTAACACCTTGGTCTTGCAATCCTCCAGCTTGGCCTGGTCCAATACAATCAGCCGGCCTTCGGCCGCCTTGGTGGAGAGCGCCGTCTTAAGGCCCAAACGACGAAACTTCTTAGTCAGATCGTGCGCATGGCCGTGCACTACCGGACCGTGAGCCTTGCCGCCGGCGCGACGCTGCGGCGTGCGGGCGTTACCCATACGGGCGTTGCCGGTGCCCTTCTGACGATAGAGCTTGCGGGTAGAGCCCTGCATCTCACCGCGCCCCTTCGACTTGTGCGTGCCCCAACAGCGCTTGGCCAATTGCCAGTTCACCACACGCGCCAAGACGTCGCCCCGCGTCGGCAGCGCAAAGACTTTGTCGGCCAACTCCAGATCGCCGGCCGCTTCTTGATCGAGGGTTTGAACCTGTACCTTCATATAAAGCGTCGTCCTTATTCCTTGTTGCCGCCCTCGGCGGGCTCAATCCCGACCGCGGCCTTAATTGCCGCAGGGAATGGCAAATCGGCCTGACCGGTGCCCTTGACGGCATCCCGCACCAGAACCCAATTGGCTTCCGCGCCCGGCACTGAGCCGCGCAGAAAAATCAAGCCACGATCCTCATCGGTACTGACAACGGTCAGGTTCTGCGTCGTCACCCGGTGATTGCCCATGTGGCCGGCCATCTTCTTACCCTTGAACACTTTACCCGGGTCCTGTCTGTTACCGGTGGAGCCGTGCGAGCGATGCGAGATCGACACGCCGTGGCTGGCCCGCAGGCCACAGAAGTTGTGCCGCTTCATTGCACCGGCGAAGCCTTTACCCTTGCTGATGCCGACCACATCGACCTTCTGGCCGGCAAGGAAGTGTGCAGCCGAAAGCTCCACACCAGGTTCCAGAAGCGCCTCCTCGCTCACGCGGAACTCGGCCAGCTTGCGCTTCGGCTCCACCTTCGCCTTGGCGAAGTGGCCTCGATGCGGCTGGCCGGTGTTCTTTACCCTAGCCTTGCCGACACCCAACTGCACGGCATCGTAGCTGTCACTCTCCCGCCGGCGAACAGCCACCACCCGGCAGTCTTCCACCTTCAGCACGGTCACAGGCACATACTCGCCGCTCTCGGAGAAGATGTGGGTCATTCCAAGCTTTTGCGCGATTAATCCGGTCCGCATTGCGTTAGCCCTTGAGCTTGATCTCGACATCGACACCAGAAGCCAGATCGAGCTTCATCAGTGCGTCCACGGTCTGCGGGGTCGGGTCGACTATGTCCAAAAGCCGCTTGTGCGTCCGCATCTCGAACTGCTCACGACTCTTCTTGTCGACGTGCGGAGATCGGTTCACGGTAAAGCGCTCAATCCGCGTCGGAAGCGGGATAGGGCCACGTATCTGCGCACCGGTACGCTTGGCGGTAGACACGATCTCGTGGGTCGACTGGTCAAGCACGCGGTGATCAAAGGCCTTGAGCCTGATTCGTATGTTTTGGCTGTCCATTGCCTTAGTTTCTCAGATGCGGAATGCCCCTTGCCTCAAGGGGCGTTTTCGCTGATCTGCCCCTTCTTGCCAGCCTATTCGGTGATTTTGGCGACGACGCCGGCGCCGACGGTGCGGCCGCCTTCGCGGATGGCGAAGCGCAAGCCCTCGTCCATGGCGAT
>JACOMY010000011.1 GCA_014324045.1 Rhodospirillales bacterium
GTTCTTCACGAACATGCCGGTCATGGTCAGGCTGGGGTTGGACTCTTCCGGCGGGATCTCGACCAGCGCGCCGTCGATCCCGGTCCGGGCCAGGAAGTCGGTCACGGTGGACCCGCCGATCAAGCGCTGGCGATCGTAGGGGATCGGCAGCATGTTCTCAAGACCGACCTCGCCGATCCAGGCCGACAACCGCTCCCTGTTCAGCGGCACGGTGTCTATTCCCTCCAGGCTCTCCAGGCGTTCGATCACACGGGACTCAGGATACGTCCCTATGGTTCCCACCTGTATCTTTTGCCGAATCACCCCGACGGTGAAGTCGAAGGGGTTCCTTACATAGGCACAGACCGTTATCTTGTTACAGTATTGGCTAAAGTACTCTACGACCTTGCGGCAACCCTCTCGACCGAGGCGATCGCACAGGAGGCGATCGAACACTTCCGCCGAAACGATCATGACATCGCCGCAGAAGGCTTCGATCTCTCGCTCCATTTCTTCCCTGCCGATTTTCGTCCGTTTACGCCTCCGTTTACGCCTCGGCAAGTTCGTTATTTCCCACACCCCAAGGGATAGCGGATGGCTTGTTCGTGTCGGTTGAAATGTTGGCAGGTTCGCCAGTTCGTAGGCCAGAAATTTATGATTGGGGGAGTCGCTTCCCGGATAGAGGATACCGTTTTCGCGCAGCTTCCCGCGCGAATGGGCCAAGGACCTCTGGAGCGATGTGGTGCCGGTTTTCGAGAAACCGATATGGAGATAGCACGTCTCTATCTTTTTCTGCATCTCTCCCCGCAAAACCGTCTGTTCGGAAAATCGTTGCGATTGCCGGCGCCGGACCGCCATTCGGGAACAGCAAGCTGCACTTGCCGGAGAATGGCACCGCAGCCTTGGACTGTCAACGTCAAGCGCCAATCTGCTCAAGGGTCCCTTGGACCGGTCCCGGCTCCCCCCGCCCGGCGGGTTCGCGTTCCTCCTCGCCCAGGCCGCGACCGGGCTCGGGCCGGCACGCTTCTTCGAGTTGGTACTTCCCCAATTCGGCCCATTCAGCGGCGTTGCACTCGGCGCGACGGACCCTGGGCAGGGGCGATCTCTTTCTCGATGCGCTTAGCCTTTCCGGTGAACATCGCGAAGAAAGCGGCCAAGCCTTCGGGCCGCCGATCATCCCTGGGCGGCTTCCTCTGCGGCGCGGTGCAGCTGACGCTCTTTTTGGGTTCTGCCGCTCCCGTCCTCGACGGCCTTCCGGCGCTCCATCAGAACTTCCCAGGCCTCACCCGGTTCTTGCGGGCGAAGATCCGGCCGCTCAAGATGCCCTCGCCTACCTTCCGAAAAGCTTGCTCCTCTATTGCCGAGCCAAAGCTGCAGCCCCGGTCCAGCATGTCCTTCAAGACGGTCTTCACCTCATCGGTGAAATAATCTTGCCAAGGCCCCCGATGGCCTCCGCTATTGTTGGCAAGGTCGATAGCGAAGGTTGCGGACAGCCAAGCGAGGTCTTCCCGGCAGCGCTCCTGCATTGCTTCGGCAAAGCGCTTGGACGGCAGAAACCTGGGGCCCGGCAGCGAGAGCAAGTAGGGGATCTTTCCCAGCCTGTAACCCTTCGAGTTAGTGCGCTTGTTCATCTCGTTCTTCACGAACATGCCGGTCATGGTCAGGTTTTGGTTTAACTCCTTCCACGGGCTCTTGACCAGCGCGCCGTCGATCCCGGTCCGGGCCAGGAAATCCGTCACGGTGGACCCGCCGATCAAGCGCTGGCGATCGTAGGGGACCAGCAGCATGTTCTCAAGACCGGCTTCGTCGATCCAGCCAGACAATCGCTCCTTGTTCAGCAACAAGGTATCTATTATCTTCGGTCTCTCCAGGTCTTCAAGAGTTCTGTGCGAATTCTTCATAGTGTACTGCATCAAGCTTACGATGAAGTCCAAGGGGTTCCTTACATAGGCACAGACCGTCATCTTGTTACAGTATTGGCTAAAATACTCCACGACGTTGCAGCAATTCTCCCGATCGAGGCGATCGAACAGTTCCGCCGAAATGATCATGACATCGCCGGAGAAGGCTTCGATCTCTTGCTCCATTTCCCGGCGAAATTCCGGCGCTTTGTCGAGATCAGGCGGATTTTTGCGGACCCACTGACCATCTTTCTTCGGTTGAAAGTTTGGCAGTTTCGTCAGTTCGTAGGCCAGAAATTTATGATTGCGAGAACTCCTGCCCGGATAGAGAATGCCGTTCCTGCGCAGCTTCTCGCGCGAATTGGTCAAGGCGGCCTGGAGCGACGTGGTCCCGGTTTTCGAGAAGCCGATATGGAGATAAGCCGTCTCTATCTTTTTCTTCTGCATTACATACGCAACTTCTCAAGCGGGTACCGTTCGTAAGGACAGGTTACGTCTGGAGCGCCGCCGAGCATAATGTTTTCGGGCCGTGGCAAATGATCGCGCGGCAGTCTTCAGCCTGTCCGGCAGCGCCGGGCGCGCTGCAAGCGCCGGATCGTCCGAGGTCAAGCGGTTCAGCTTGCCGGGACGATCCGGCGTCAGTGTTATTGTTATAAAGCCCATCCGAGACCGGGATACCAGGATCGTCTTATTCGCTCATGCCGCGTTCCCTCTTACCGAAGAGTTGTCTATAAGGCACAATCCAATATAATCCTATTAAGAATCGACCGGACGGTTTATCTTACATTAGGATCGTATCGAAGAGTTCGGAGTGCAATCCGCGCCCGGATGGAGGCATGCTATCGTCCGGGGCAGATCCGTTGCACAAGAGCCTGCGGCCTGTCTGTTCGGCGGCGGCCTTAGCAGCCCCTGCTTTCGCCGGGTGGGCCGGCAAGAATGCGCTGCGGACCTGGGGCTGCCTTATACCGCCAACAGACCGATCTTAGGAGGATTCGATGCCCAACGCCCAAGATCGCCAAGGCCTTGGCATGAGCGGCGCCGACAGCGATTGCGCCGAGGCCTACGACCGAAGCTGCGAAGACTTCCTCTGCTACCGCGGCGATCCCATCGGCCGCATGAAAAAAGCCTTGGCGGCGCGGCCCAACTTCGTCATGGGCTACCTCTTCATCGCGCTCTTGAACCTCACCGGCATGGAGCCCAAGAGTTTCCGGCGGGCCGCCCGGAAACTGGACCAAGCCGAAGCATACCCGATGAACGGGCGCGAGCGCCTGTTGCTCGCCGCCGGGCGCGCCTATGCCGCCGGCAGGTTCCATCAGGCCTTGCAACGAATCGAGACCCTGCTGCTGGAATGGCCGCGGGACATCCTGGCCCTGCAGCTGGGCCAGTTGCTCGACTTCTACCGGGGCGACAGCCGCAGCCTGCGCGACCGCGTGGCCCGGCGCCTGCAGGCCTGGTCGCCCGAGGACCCTGCCTACCACGGGGTCCTGGGCTTGCATGCCTTCGGTCTGGAAGAATCCGGCCTTTACGCACAAGCGGAAGCGGCCGGTCAGGCCGCCATCGGCTTCAACCCGGAGAACGCCTGGGCCGCCCACGCCGTCGCGCACGTCTACGAAATGCAGGCCCGCCCCGACGCCGGTATCGCCTGGCTGCGCGGAACCCAAGAGGGCTGGACCCGCGACAACTTCTTTCAGGTTCATAACTGGTGGCACCTGGCGCTCTGCCATCTGGAGCGCGACGAAGAGGCCAAGGCCCTGGCCCTTTACGACGGCCCCATCCGGGCCGCCTGGAACAACGTGGTGCTGGAGTTGACCGACGCCTCCTCGCTACTGTGGCGCCTGCATCTGCGCGGCAACGGCGCCGGCGATCGCTGGCAGGCGGCCGGCGAGGCCTGGCTGCCCTTCGTCGAGAGCGACATTCACGCCTTCAACACGCTGCACGCCGTCATGGCCTTCCTGGCACTCGGCTGGGAGAAGGAGCTGGACGCCCTGGTAGCCCGCATGGAGGCCTGCGCGGCCGGCGATGCGGACAATGCCGCCATGGAGCGCTTGGTCGGCCTGCCACTGGCGCGCGGATTTACCGCCTTCCAGCGCGGCGACTACGAGACGACCATCGCCGCGCTCATCGATCTGCGCGGGCCGGCGCAGCACTTCGGCGGCAGCCACGCGCAGCGAGACATCATCGACTTGACCCTGCTAGAGGCCGCCGCGCGCGCGCCGAACCGCAGGCTGCTGGAGGCCTTGGTGGCGGAGCGCGCGGCCTTGCGGGCCGGCAGCGGCTGGGTGCGGCGCTATCGGGAGGCGGGCATAGCCTAAAGCGCTTATTTAAACGGCCCCTTGCGGAAGGCCCCTTACCGGCCGAAGCGGTGACAGACCCCGGGGTAGCGGTCACTTTGGTAGTGGGTCACTTTAGGAAGTACGGTTTTTCGGTTGCCATCGCCATGTTCATAACGAAGGCATCTATTCCCCCCGCCGCGACCCCGGCCCACAGTCCCGTGCCCCCTTTCAATTTAGTTTGCTACCTTGCGCGCGTGCGGCTATCCTACACGCATGATAGCTCATAGAGATGCAAACCAGCTTGCGAAGTCCATTGTGGATATCGTAACTCAAGGTGTGCCCAACGTAATTGATACATCTGCTCAGAGCGAAGCAGGCAAAAGGGATGATCAGATGTGTACAGCCAAGCTATTGTCAAAAAATTTGTAAATGAGACGAGTAGAAGCAGAGGAAAGATAGGGCAGTGGCAAAAACTCTTCCTCCTCTCGATAGGGTTATTTTTTCCACAGTTGAAGAATCTGAAGCGCAGGTAGAAGCGTTTCTTGATTGCGATATTTTGTATTACTATGGGGAGCTGCGAATGGGGGCCGTTACTTATTTCCGGGATGTCGTTGAAATTCTTTCCGATCGGCAGAAAAAGCGCAATACCCTAGGCTTGTGCCTGACCACGTCCGGCGGGCAAGCAGAAGTTGTGGAAAAGATGGTCGAGATCATTCGATATCACTACGATTATTTTTATACGATCATTCCGCTGGCTGCGATGTCCGCCGGAACCATTCTGTGTATGGCTGCCGACAAAATCTTCATGGATTACGCTTCGTCCTTAGGACCAATCGATCCACAAGTGCCAGATCGAGAGGATAAATACCTCGTCCCAGCGCTCGGATATCTAGATAAAGTTAACGAAATGCTAGAAAAAAGTCAGGATGGTACGATCACGCCTGCGGAATTTCAGATTCTTCAAAATCAAGATTTGGCAATGCTGGCATTTTACGAACAATCTAAGAATTTGTCTATCTCTCTGCTTAAGAAATGGCTGACCGACTACAAATTCAAGGACTGGCATACTCACCGAACAACAAATCCCGGCACGCCTGTGACTTACGATCAGAAGCAAGAGAGGGCAGAAGAAATTGCCGGAAAGCTGTCCGACAATCATCTCTGGCATTCACATGGGCGAATGATTGGCATGGAGAAGCTTAGAAACGAACTGAGGATTGAGATTGAGGATTATGGCTCGGTGTCGGATCGACGGGAGGCGATCCGCCGGTATTGTGACACATTAACGGGCTACCTTGAGAGGCAAGGCTCTCCGTTCTATATCTTTAATCGTCACGTTCACTAGGAGTGAGAATATGTCTATCGTAGAGGAAGTGGCAACCGCTCTCAGTAGAGGAGACCGAAAAAAAAAGGAAATGTTCGAAGAGCAGTTAAGGGCTTACGAAGAATTTCGCAAAAAAATGGAAGCGGCTGGTATTTCTCCAAAGAAGCGGAATTTCAGTATTCCCCTAATCGAACGAATCGGTACCCCCAGATTTTTAGACTGACTGAACTGTTTAACTTGAAGGTCAGTTTGAACTTATGTTGAGCTTATGAGAAAGCGCGACAGCGAAGCCCTTGCCTTGATCGTCCGCTTGCCAGCCGAAGGTAATAGTATCCGCGTCACCACGCGCAGCGGGACATCATCGACTGACCCTGCGTTAGGCCGCCGCGTGCCGAACCGCAGGCTGTTCGAGGCCCCGGTGGCGAGCACGCGGTCTTTGCGGGCCGATAGCGGCTGGGTGCGGCGCTATCGGGGGCGGGCACAAGCCTAAGGCGCTTGTTCAAACCGCCCCTTACAAAAGGCACCTTTGGAATAAGGCGCCTTACCGGCCGCGACGGTGACGGACCCCGGCACGGGGTTGCGGCCAGCGGCTAACTCCGCCTTGCAAAGCCGCCTGTCCGGCGCTATGCGGGACGCATGGTCCTTCATGCTCCGGGTCAACGGGGGTTTGAGTCACGAGGTTGAGTCACCCGGGGAGGGGAGGTTGGGACCGGACCCTTCTTGCGCAACAGGAACCGAGAAGCGACTATGCTATCGCGTGTCATGGGCATGCTGTCGGCCGACATGGCCATCGATCTGGGGACCGCGAACACCCTGGTCTATGTGAAGGGCCGCGGCATCGTCCTCAACGAACCCTCGGTGGTGGCCATCGCCGAAGGACGCGGCAAGAAGCAGGTCCTGGCGGTCGGCGATGAGGCCAAGATGATGCTGGGCCGCACCCCCGGCAACATCCAGGCCATCCGCCCGTTACGCGACGGTGTCATCGCCGACTTCGAAGTGGCGGAGGAGATGATCAAGCATTTCATCCGCAAGGTGCACAACCGCCGCTCCTTCGCCTCGCCGCAGGTGATCGTCTGCGTACCCTCGGGCTCCACTGCGGTAGAGCGCCGCGCCATTCAAGAATCGGCCGAGAGCGCCGGCGCCCGCCGAGTCTTCCTGATCGAGGAGCCGATGGCGGCCGCCATCGGTGCCGGCCTGCCGGTGACCGAGCCCACCGGCTCCATGGTGGTGGATATCGGCGGCGGCACCACCGAGGTGGCGGTGCTCTCGCTGGGCGGCATCGTCTATTCCCGTTCGGTTCGGGTCGGCGGCGACAAGATGGACGAGGCCATCATCGCCTACATCCGCCGCAACCACAACCTTCTGGTCGGCGAGAGCACGGCGGAGCGGGTCAAGAAGGAGGCCGGATCCGCCTACGCGCCCGAGGACGGAAACGGCCGCGAGATGGAGATCAAGGGCCGCGACCTGATGAACGGCGTGCCCAAAGAACTGATCATCTCCGAATATCAGATCTCGGACTCCCTGGCCGAACCGGTCGGCTCCATCGTCGAGGCGGTGAAGGTGGCGCTGGAGCACACGGCGCCGGAGTTGGCCGCCGACATCGTCGACAAGGGCATCGTCCTGACCGGCGGCGGCTCCCTGCTGGGCAATCTGGACTTCGTGCTGCGGGCCGCCACCGGTCTGCCGGTGTCGATTGCCGACGATCCGCTGTCTTGCGTGGCCCTGGGCACCGGACGCTGCCTGGAAGAGATGAAGGTGCTGCGCCACGTTCTGATATCGATCTATTGACGGACTTTAAGCTGCATTTTGGGGCTTTATTTTGGCGATTATGCACTTGACTATGCCAATCGGCGCGCCTGTGCAGGTGGGTGCACGCTAGTTATGCCGATGAACCCGCTCCATCCACACAATGAAGACCGACTCGCCGGAAAGACCGACTCGCCGGCTGGGGCCCTTGTCAATCGCGGTTTGAAGGGGTTGGTCCAAGGCGGGCAGGCCAAGAAGTGGCGGGCGTCGTTGCTGGAAAAGCATAGGCTTGAAGCGGTGATCCAGATGACCGGCTATCCATTGCAGCCTTACACGAGCGCGGCTACAGTCATCGTCTATCTTCGCAGTCTATCTTCGCAGGGGCGTCCCACATCCTGAGAACAAGCCGGTCCTTTTCGCGAAGATCGAGAATGACAGTTTCCGTTTCAAGAAAGGTGTGCGGATTGTTTGTGAAGAGGATCGATTGCCCCGCACGCCGGAGCATTCCGTGCTGGAGCATTTTCAGGGCGCAGCCAGCGGGGAAGGTTTATCGGTCCGGTCGGCACTTGACGGCAAACTCAGCTTCGCCCCCGGAGCCTACATCCCGGCGCGCGAACTTTCTGAAATAGCGATTGACGCGGGAATACAACAGGTCATCCGGGAGCGTACCGCTTTCGTCGCGCTCCACGCTTCCGATCTTGTCGCGCTGAATAGCGAGGGCAGATTCGATCCCCGCGAGGCCAAGCAGGCCCTTCGCTTGGCGGCGCAGGGCAGCGGGAACATCAACAGTTATTTTGACATTGTCTACGCCCAGAAGGCGCTTTACAGCAAAGCAGAGCTGCTTCCCGGCAACTCTCTCGCGATCTCGCCGGGCGGCGTGGAGAGCGGCTGCTACGGCTTCTACGATTTCGATAGGCTGCTCGAACCGCCCTTTGTGACCGTGCCTTGCACCGGTTCCATTGCCATGGCCTAGGTTCAGGAATGGCCTTGCGGTGTAACGGAGGACTGCCTTCTGTTACTACCGAAGCCCTCGATAGTAACAGATGTTCCGCACGCAATGCTGTATGTCGCGGCGGCTGCAATCCGTAGCGAAGGCTGGCGGTTCAGCTACGGCCGCAGGGCTACCCCGGCGCGCATTACCAGCTTCCCACTACCTCATTCCCCGGAATTGATCGAGCGCGTCAACAGTTATCTCAAACGGGCGGCAAAGATCGAAGACCAGCTGCTTGCCGATGCAGAAGACGCACTCGATAGCCGGATTGCCCGCGAGCGCATCGACGAGATTGCCAACGAGATTGTTAAGGGGGGCAATTGCGGGTTGTCTCCGGCACGGAGCTTGAGGCACGACTGGTCTGGTGCACGACTGGCGGCCATGCCAGACGGCTAATCGTGCCATATGGCGCACTCGCATATACAGAACGCGCGCTCGATTTTCTCGAAGGTCTGCCACCGAAAATCAAGAAGCAGTTAACCAAGCGGGTAAAAAACCTCCTGAATGATCCCTTTCCGCCTGCATCCAAGCGACTGGCTAAGGTAAAAACGCCAGAAGGTGATCCGGTATATCGAGAGCGGTCGGGCGACTATCGCATCCTATACATCGTCCGCTCAAAACCGGATGAGATTCTTATCCTCGACATAGGACATCGACTAGGGAATCTACCGCAAGGCCAAAACCAAGACCTGATTCGCCGGCGGCATGCGGAAGGGAACCGACCTCGACGCCATCATGGCGAAAGCGCTTGACACACCTCCACCGGAAGGCGGCAAGCTTGAGCGGCTAATCTCCTATCCTCGCAAGAAACAAGTATTGACAGATCGCCTGGATTGCTGTGGTTTGGCTACTTGGGGGCTGGCTGCTTGAGCCTATAGATACCGCTAAAGGCACAATTGGCTTTATTCTGCCGGTTTGCCGATTGGACAGGGTAAAGCGCTGCGATAGAGTGCGCCAACTGATCGTGTATCGTTTCCTGGCCGGACCGCCTGCCGGCCGATCGGACGTGGTACGCCGTAGGGAATTCGATTGAGGACTCCAGCCGATCATGCAGCGGCCCCTGTCCGTAGCGCGACTTGCCACCCCGATGCGGGCCTGGGCCGGGCGACTGGTCTTCGGCCTGCTGATCGCCACGGCCCTTACCTTGATGCTGCTGGCCAAGGCCGACGTCGCCGTGATCGAGCGGGCACGGTCGGAGATCGACGACGCCATCGCGCCGCTGCTGGAGGCCCTGTCGCAACCCGTCGCCACGGTCAACGGCATCATCGACTATGCCGAAGAGATGGCCGCACTGCGCGCCCGGAACGCCGCTCTCAAGACCGAGAACGAGCGGCTGCGCAACTGGCAGGCAAGAGCGATGGAACTGCAGGCCGAAAACAGCCGGTTGGGGGCGCTGTTGAACTTCGTGCCCGACCCGGACGCCAGAAGCGTGACGGCGCGGATCGTCGGCGACCAGGGCGGTGCCTTCGCCCGCTCCCTGCTGACCAATGCCGGATCGGTACAGGGCGTCGGCCGCGGCCAAGCGGCCATGACCGGACAAGGGCTGGCCGGCCGCGTCGTGGGAACCGGCGAGCGCAGCGCAAGAGTGCTGCTATTGACCGACATCAACAGCCGCATTCCGGTGCTGGTGGGCGATCGGCGCCACCGCGCCGTGCTGGCCGGCGACAACTCGCCCAACCCGCATCTGCTCTATCTGGATCCGCACGTAGCGATTGCCGTCGGCGACTATGTCGTCACCTCCGGCGTCGGCGGCGTCTTCCCCAGCGGCCTGCCGATCGGGCGCGTGACCGGCGTCAAGCGGAGCCACCCCACCGTGCGCCCCTTCGTCGATTGGGACCGCCTGGAGATCCTGCGGCTGATCGACTACGGCAGGGTGCGCGATAGCGATCCGGCTCCGCAATGAGGGGCTCTAAACAGGTAAGAGATCAACGGGCAAGAGAGCAGATGCAGGCAAGGCAGAAACGCAGAAGGGTCAATCGGTGATCCCGGCGGCCCTAGAGAAGATCGACCGCTGGACCCGCATGCTGCTGCCGGGCTTGCTGGCGCTGGCCCTGCTGTTGATCGGCATGGTGCCGATCCGGCTGGCCGGCCTGACCCCCATCGCGCCTTGGGCAATGCTGATCGCGGTCTACTTCTGGACCGTCCACCGCCCCGGCCTGCTGCCGGTCTGGGCCATCTTCTGCCTAGGTTTGCTGGGCGACCTGATGAGCGGCGGTCCGGCCGGACCCGGCACCTTCACCCTGCTCCTGACCCATGCGGCGGTGAAGGCACAGCGGCGCTACATCCTGCCGCATGCCTTCGTTGTGCAGTGGATGGTCTTCGCCCTGGTGGCGGTCATGGCCGGGTCGATCCTGTTCTTGAGCGCGACGATCACCCAACGCGCGATCCTGGCCGTCGAGCCCGCCTCATTTCAAGTCTTGATGACGATCGCCGTCTATCCGATCCTTGCCTGGGTCTTCGTGCAAACGCAGTTGACCTTCCTGAAGCAGCACTGACGCCATGGCCCTTCGCCAACACAGCGAGGACCCGATACGCGGCCTGACGCGGCGCGCCCTGGTGCTGGGCGGGCTGCAGCTGGGTCTCTTCGGCATCCTGGGCGCGCGGCTTTACCAGCTGCAGATCTTGCAGCAGGAACGCTACAGCCTGCTGGCCGAGGAAAACCGGGTCAACATGCGCCTGCTGGCACCGCCGCGCGGCCGCATCCTCGACCGCTTCGGCACGGCGCTGGCGATCAACCGGCAGAACTACAAGGTCATGCTGGTGCGCGAGCAGATCCGGAACCTGAAGGACACCCTGCTGCGCCTGCAGCAGATCGTCTCCCTGGAGGACACCGAAATCGAGCGCCTGTCGCGCGACCTGCGCCGGACCCGCGCCTTCGTACCGGTCATGGCCGCCGAGAACCTGACCTGGGATCAGGTGAGCCGAATCGAGGTCAATGCACCGGAATTGCCCGGCCTTTCCATCGACGTCGGCCAGACCCGCATCTATCCTCTACGCGAGAGCATGGCCCATATCGTCGGCTACGTCGGCCCGGTTTCCGGGCCGGAGTTGACGGCCTCGGCCGATCCCCTGCTACAGCTGCCCGATCTGCGCATCGGCAAGAGCGGCGTGGAAAAGACCTACGACAAGCCCCTGCGCGGCCGGGCGGGTACGCTGGAGTACGAGGTCAATGCGCACGGCCGCATCATCCGCGACCTGGCCCGCACCCAGGGACAGCCGGGCAAGGACCTGGTGATCTCCATCGATTCCCGCCTGCAGCGCTACGCCCACGAGCGGCTGGCCGGCGAGACCGCCGCCTCGGCCGTGGTCATGGACGTACACAACGGCGACCTGCTGGCCCTGGCCTCGGTCCCGACCTACGATCCAATGGCCTTCGTGCTGGGCATCTCCGGCGCCGAGTGGAACCGCCTGATCCACGATCCGCTGAAGCCGCTGTCGAATCGCTCGACCGCCGGGCTCTATGCGCCGGGCTCCACCTTCAAGACGGTCGTCGCACTGGCCGCGCTGGAGGCCGGCGTGGAACCGGACCGGACCGTCCATTGTCCGGGCCACTACAGGCTGGGCAGGGCGCGCTTCCACTGCTGGCGGCGCTGGGGCCATGACCACATGGACATGATCGATTCGCTGAGCGAGTCTTGCGACGTCTACTTCTACGACGTGGCCCGGCGCATCGGCATCGAGCGCATCGCCGCCATGGCGCGCAAGCTGGGGCTGGGCGCGCCCTCCGGCCTGGATCTGGCCGGGGAACAGGCCGGCGTCGTCCCGACCGAGGCCTGGAAGCTGGAGCAGACCGGCCAGCCTTGGCAGACCGGCGAAACCTTGATCTCGGCCATCGGCCAAGGCTTCGTGCTGACCACGCCCTTGCAGCTGACGGTCATGACCGCGCGTATGGCTAACGGCGGCAAAGCGGTGCATCCGCGCCTGCTGCGGGGTCTGCGCGACGAAGATGCCCCGCTGCACATCGTTCGGCCCCCGGAGGACCTGGGCATCCCCCGGGCCCACCTGGCGATCGTGCGCGAAGGCCTGGACCGGGCGGTCAACGACAAGCGCGGCACCGCCTACTCCTCCCGCATCAAGAAGTCCGGCTGGGAGATGGCCGGCAAAACCGGCACCAGTCAAGTGCGCCGCATCTCCATGGCCGAGCGTGCCCGCGGTGTCATCCGGAACGAAGACCTGCCCCGGCATCGCCGCGACCATGCGCTTTTCGTCGCCTTCGCGCCGGTAGCCGAGCCTCGCTATGCCTGCGCCGCGGTCGTCGATCACGGCGGCAGCGGCGCCCGGGCCGCAGCGCCCATCGCGCACGACCTGCTGCTTGAGACCCAGCGCCTGGCGCCCCTGAACAGACCGGCCCTGCCGATGGCGGCCGTCCCGGATCCGGGCCGCGACTCCCGGCGCGAGGGCTAGGCCCCATGTCCCTCCTGAGCAGCCACGGCAGCGAGCCCGACCGCCGCCTGGGGCAGAAGCTGTTGCAGGTGAATTGGGTCCTGGTGCTGCTGCTGTCCCTGCTGACCGGCGTCGGCCTCCTGATGCTCTATTCGGCCGCCGGCGGCCATGCCGAGCCCTGGGCCGTTCGCCAGTCCATGCGCTACGGCTTTGCGCTCCTGGCGCTGCTGACGATCGCGGCGATCGACATCCGCTTCTGGTTCCGCATGGCCTATCCCATCTACGCCGTCTCCCTGGCTCTGTTAGCGGCGGTGGAGGTGGCTGGCAGCAGCGGCATGGGCGCGCAGCGCTGGATCGACCTCAAGATCTTCCAGCTGCAACCCTCGGAGATCATGAAGGTCGCCCTGGTGCTGGCCCTGGCCCGCTACTTCCACAGCCTGACCGGCGATGCCCTGGGCCGCCCGGCGCGCCTCGTCGTCCCCTTGGTCCTGGTGCTGGTGCCCACCGGGCTGGTGCTGAAGCAGCCGGACCTGGGCACCGCCGGCATGCTGCTGGCGGCCGGCGGCGCGGTCTTCTTCTGTGCCGGTGTGCGCTATTGGATGTTCGCCGCCATGCTGATACTGGCCGCCGCCGCGGTGCCGGTGGCCTGGGACATGCTGCACGACTATCAGCAAGCCCGCATTCTCATCTTCCTCGACCCCGAGAGCGACCCGCTCGACAGCGGCTACCACATCCTGCAGTCGAAGATCGCACTGGGCTCCGGCGGGCTCTGGGGCCAAGGCTTCATGCAGGGCACCCAAAGCCATCTGAGCTTCCTGCCGGAAAAGCAGACCGACTTCATCTTCACCATGCTGGCCGAGGAACTGGGCCTGGTCAGTGCGCTGGGCCTCTTGCTGCTCTACGCCCTGGTGCTGGCTTACGGCTTCGCCATCGCGCTGTCCGTGCGCAGCCAGTTCGCCCGCCTGCTGGTCCTGGGCATTACCGCCAACCTCTTCCTCTACGTCTTCGTCAACATCGCCATGGTGACCGGCCTGATCCCGGTGGTCGGCGTGCCCCTGCCGTTGATCTCCTATGGCGGCACGGCGATGCTGGCGGTCATGATCTCCTATGGCCTGGCGATCTCCGCCTACGTCCACCGCGAGGTAAAAATCGCCCGGCGCGGCCCCGGCGATGCGTGAAAAGTCTTAAAATACCGGGAAGACGAACGGCAGATCTTTGCGCAGCGGCGCGCAATGGGCAGAAATTCCTTGTACACCGCGAAATTCCTTGCACATCGCCTGGGGCTTTGCTAGGTTCGGTCCTCTCTGAGGAGGGCGCATAGCTCAGTCGGTAGAGCAGCTGACTCTTAATCAGCGGGTCCAAGGTTCGAGTCCTTGTGCGCCCACCAAAGACGTAGGGTACCCGGATCCAAATACTTGGTGGGCGCGACGAACTCATGGCCGACGCCGGGCAGCGCGGCGATGTGCAACAAGCAGGGGACATGACGGACGGCATGAAGGAGATCCGTAAAAAGGTCCTCGATCTCGCCAAGCAAAACCTGTCGCTGACCGACATTGCGCGGGAATTGGAAACCACAACTTCGACCGTCTCCTACCACATTACCAAGCTAAAAGAGTCGGGCCACGTGACGGCGCCCTTGCCGCGCAAGATGGGCAAGAGGGCCAAGAAGAAGATGTCCCCCACGCGCAAGAAAGTCCTTGCATTGCTGGGGCAAGCGCTGTCGCAAGCCGACATTGCGCGTGAACTCGGCATATCCCGGCAAGCCGTGTCTCAGCACGTGCAGAAGATAAGGACCGAAGAACCGCGTTAGAGGGGCCGCGTTACAGGGTCTGACGGCTTTTGCAGCCAAATCTTGCGGCTCAATCTTGGATCCAGACACCGATCTAGACACTCATCTAGACACTCATGGAGGGGGGGAGCCGGCTCCTGCCGTACGGCGACCGCCCGCCGTCATGCAAGCGGGCCGTCATGCAAGCGGGCCGTCATGCAAGCGGGAAGGTGTAGCCGACCCCGCCCGAAGCGGAGGTGGCGATTTGCAGCCCGGCAGCAGGCATCTGCGGCGGCCCGGCGGCCGGTGAAAGCTTCGCCGAAAATGGCTGCCGCCCGAACCCGGCCCGAAGGAAAGAGACCATGGCCCTGTCCGCAAGCCTTAGGGTCAATGCCCGCGATTACCCCCTGCCCAAGGTTTGCGCCGTCGTCATCTGCCTGGACGGCTGCGAGCCGGCCTACCTTGACGAGGCCGCTGCCGCTGGCTGCATGCCGGCGCTGAAGCGCATCCGCCAGACCGGCAGCGACCGCCTGGCGCAGGCCGTGGTGCCGACCTTCACCAACCCCAACAACCTCTCGATCGCCACCGGCCGACCGCCCAAGGTGCACGGCATCTGCGGCAACTTCTTCTTCGATCCGGAGAGCGGGCAAGAGGTGACGATGGACGAGGTGCGCTTCCTGCGCGCCCCGACCCTGTTCCAGCGCTTCTACGAGGCCGGGGCCAAGGTGGCGGCGATCACCGCCAAGGACAAGCTGCGGGCGCTGCTGGGGGCCGGTCTGCGTTTCGACCAAGACCGGGCGCGCTGCTTCTCCGCCGAACAGGCCGACAGCAGCACCCGGACCGGCAACGGCGTCGAGCGCGCCTCGGCCTGGCTCGGCCGTCCGCAGCCTGCGGTCTATTCCGCCGCTCTTTCCGAGTTCGTCCTGGCTGCCGGGGTCAAGCTGCTGCGGGAGTGGCGGCCGGACCTGCTCTATCTGACGACCAGCGACTACGTGCAGCACAAGCATGCTCCGGGCACGCCCGAGGCCAACCGCTTTTACGCCATGTTCGACGGCTATCTGGCGCAGCTGGACGGGCTGGGCGCCAGCATCGCGATCACTGCCGACCACGGCATGAAGCCGAAGCATAAAGCCGACGGCAGCCCCTCCGTGCTCTACGCGCAAGATCTGCTGGACGGCTGGCTGGGCAAGGGCGCGGCCCGGGTGATCTTGCCGATCGCCGATCCCTATGTCCTGCACCACGGCGCCCTGGGTTCCTTCGCCACCGCCTATCTGCCGGAGACGGCTGACCGGGCGGCCATCGCCCAGCGCTTGGCCGGCCGCGACGACCTGCTGGCCGTCCTGACCGGGGAAGAGGCGGCCGAGCGTTTCGAGTTGCCGGCCGACCGCATCGGCGATCTGGTGCTGATCTCGACCGAGAACGCCACCATCGGCACCTCGGCCGAAGGCCATGACCTGGCGGCATTGCAGGAACCCTTGCGCTCGCACGGCGGCCTGACCGAGCAAGTCGTCCCCTTCGTCATGAACCGGGCTTGTGATCTGCCCCCGGCCCCGGTCTTGCGGAACTTCGACGCCTTCTTCTACGCCATCGCCGCCGCCGAGTGAGGGGAGCCCGCATGAGCAGCCTACCGATCGAACCCCGCCACGAGGCCATGCGCATCGCCGGCCGCAAGGTGAACCTGAAGGAGCGCGTGCCGGTCCGCTATCCCTACAGCGATGCCGTGATCGGCTCAGTACCGGCAGGCAGCGCCGCGCATGCCTGCGAGGCTTTCGACATCGCCGCCGCCTACGAGCCCAAGCTCACCCGCTACCAACGCCAGCAGATCCTCTGGGCCACCGCCCGGATCCTCGAGGCGCGCAAGGAGGAACTGGCGCGGATGGTTACGGCGGAGCTGGGGGTTGCGCTCGCCGATTCGCTGCACGAATGCGGACGGGCCTGCGAGGTCTACAGCCTGGCCGGGCAGCTGTGCCTGCATGACGACGGCGAAATCTTCTCCTGCGATCTCACCCCGCACGGCACGGCCCGCAAGATCTTCACCCTGCGCGAACCCTTGCGCGCCATCTCCGCCATCACGCCCTTCAATCACCCGCTGAACACGGTCAGCCACAAGATTGCGCCGGCCATCGCCACCAACAACTGCATGGTGGTAAAGCCGTCCGAGCTTACGCCCCTGACCGCCCTCTGGCTGGCCGATGCGCTTTACGAGGCGGGCCTGCCACCGGAGATGCTGTCGGTCGTGACCGGCTGGCCGCAGGACATCGGCGGGGAAATGATCGCCAACCCGCATATCGAGCTGATCACCTTCACCGGCGGCATTGCGGCCGGCAGGACGATCGCCGCCGAGGCCCTCTGCAAGCGGCAGGTGCTGGAGCTGGGCGGCAACGATCCCTTGATCGTGCTGAACGACCTGACGGAGGAGGATTTGGCAAAAGCCGCCGGGCTGGCCGTGGTCGGCGCTACCAAGCACTCCGGTCAGCGCTGCACGGCGGTGAAGCGCATTCTCTGCCAGGAAAGCATCGCTGATGTCTTCGCCACCCTGGTGCTGGAGCGCGCCAAGGCAATCCGCTTCGGCGATCCGATGGATCCGGCAACCCAGCTGGGCAGCGTTATCGACGCCAAGGCAGCCGAGATCTGCGAACGGCGGGTCTATGCCGCCGCCGCGCGTGGCGCGGCGGTGCTCTACGATCCCGGCCGCCGGGGCGCGCTGCTGCCGCCCATCGTCGTCGACCGGGTCGGCCACGACAGCGAATTGACGATGGAGGAGACCTTCGGGCCGGTCATCCCCATCGTCCGCGTCCCCGACGACGACGATGTGGTGCGCAAGATTGCCAACGCTACGGTCTACGGTCTGTCGGCTGGGGTCTGCACCAACGATTTCCACCGCATGCAAGCCTTCATCGCCGGCCTCAAGGTTGGCAGCGTCAACATCTGGGAGGTGCCGGGCTTCCGCATCGAGATGTCACCCTTCGGCGGCATCAAGGACAGCGGCAACGGCTACAAGGAGGGCGTGATCGAGGCCATGAAGAGCTTCACCAACGTAAAGACCTTTTCCCTGCCGTGGAACTAGAGCCTTTCGGCGCGGGGAACGCGGATTACAGCGGCCCGGTGCGGCTGTTCCTGGCCTAGTGTCAAGAAACAGAAAAATTCGAGGTAATCCTATGCAGCCCTTGACCCCTGAAAAACTACGCGAAGCGGCGGCAGCCTTCGCCTTGCTCGAAAGCAAGTATGACGAGCCTGCTCTCTAGGGTGTTACAGACGGCAAAGCCGCCGGTACATATCTTGTTTATTGGAGATCGTAGCCTGCCTGTCGATGAAATCGAGGCTGGGAACATCGCCGAGGAACTTCTCACAAAAGCAGCCTTTGCAGGGCTATCTCACCATCTCCAATGCCCTCCAGTGGCGGCTGCAATACACGCGCGTCATCGACGAAGCCGGCGCGGTTGAAGGTATTCATAGGGTAGTATGATGGGGGGTAGTATGATGGGGGGTAGCATGACGGCACAAAGGAAAGAGGCAAAGACATGGGAGTTCGGCGACTTCCAGACACCTGACGCTCTGGCTTACAAAGCCATGGCACATTTGAGAAAACTTGACCCGGACTTCCAGCCTGGAACGATCGTCGAGCCGACTTGCGGGGCCGGCGCATTCCTGCTCGCCGCTGCCGATGCATACCCCGATGCAGAAAGGGTTGTCGGCCTGGAGATCGAGGCAGCTTATCTCGATGTCCTTCGCCCGAAAGTGGCAGCACGACAGGATGCCGGCCGCTTCGATCTGCGGGCGGCCGACTTCTTCAAGACAGAATGGGAAAGCCTGCTGGCAGGTCTTGCCGAACCTTTCCTGATCGTAGGCAACCCGCCATGGGTCACAAGCGCCGATATCGGCCGCTTGAAGGGCCGCTTGCAGGGAAGCAACCTGCCGCAAAAATCGAACTTCCAGAAATACTCAGGGTTCGAATCCGTTACGGGTAAAGCCAACTTCGACATATCCGAATGGATGCTGATCCAAAATCTGCAGTGGATTAGCGGACAGAGCGGCTGTCTGGCGATGCTCTGCAAGACCGCCGTAGCCAGAAAGCTGCTGCGTCATGCCTGGAAGGAGGATCTGCCCATCACAGGAAGCCGCATGGTGCAGATCGATGCCATGCAGTACTTCTCGGCGGCGGTGGATGCCTGTTTCTTCTCGCTCAAAACCAACGCTGGGCAAAGTTGCAGGGATTGTGCACTCTTCGACGATTTCGAGGCGCGCTCCGCCTCGAAGGTCTTCGGCTATCACCAAGGAACGATGCTCGCTCACGCCGATGGGTTCCATAAGCGCAAGGCTTTTCTCGGCAGCGACAGATACTACAGCTGGCGGTCGGGGGTGAAGCATGACTGTAGCAAGGTCATGGAGCTGCGCAAAACAGAGAACGGCCTGAAGAATGGATATGGCGAGCTGGTCGAGATCGAAGATTTGTGCAGCTTTCCCTTGCTGAAAAGCTCCGATCTGGGCAACCGCCGGGTGCGCGAAACACGACTGGAAGCCATTGTAACCCAACAGAGAATCGGTCAAGCGACCGACTACATTCGGGACCGCGCACCTTTGACATGGTGCTATCTGCAAAGACACGCCGCTGCCTTGGACGGCCGTAAAAGCGCAATCTACCGCAACAAACCCAGGTTCTCTGTCTTCGGCGTCGGCGACTACACCTTCACCGATTGGAAAGTGGCCATATCGGGATTCTACAAGTGCTTAAAATTTCAAGTCGTCAGCCCGATAGAGGGTAAGCCCGTCGTGTTCGACGATACGGTATATTTTCTAAGCGCCAAGACCGAAGCCGAAGCGCAGTTCTTGGCCGATCTCCTCAACTCGAAGCCATGCCAGGAATTTCTGCAATCCATGGTTTTCTGGTCTGATAAACGACCGATAACTGCCGATCTTCTAAAACGTGTAAACCTCGAAAAAGTGGCTAAATGCTTGAATAGGGGTGACGAGTACCGGAATTTCACCGATCAGCCGATTTAAAATATAAAAATAAGGACGTTATGACTGTATTACCGTTTCTGTAAAAAATAGAGCAGACTGTCGAACATAGGACTGCCTGGGCGGCCACGCCAGACAGCGCCGGTCTCAAGTACGGCCGCTACCGCAGCAGCCTCAAAGACGGCCAAGCACCCGCCCGCGCCGAGGCCGGCCGCGCGCCGGGCTTCTTCGCCTGCCTCCCGAAGCGGCGCTAAGGCGCAAGCCCCGGACGCCCCCGCGGACAGCTCCGGCAAGCAGCCTGCACGGCCCCTGCACGATCCTTGCACGGCCCCTGCAAGAGCCTTGCAGGGGCCGTGCAGCACCCCTGCCGCCACCCTCCCGGCAAAACAAATAGCGGTGCGCCCGAACCTTCCAAGTCTTCCGCAGCTGGCCAATCTCGACCGTAAAACCGCGTTTCCAGCCCCTGAAGCGGCCCGATTGCAGAAGATTGCTTCGCTGCACAGCCGAGCCTCAGCGGTTTGCGGCCGGGGGCCAGGTTTTGGGGGACTGGGATTTTGGTCCGGCCTTGCGGACAGCATGGCAATCGCCGTGCTGCCGGCGCGCCGATGCCGCTTGCCGGCTGCCACAGCATTCCGGGTACCTGCTCGACACTTGGCGGCACCGGCCCCCTTGACAAGGCCAAGGCAGTCCCTTGTCAGGCGGACCCGGAGTGCGTGCGCGCCTTGTGCAGCCGTGCCGCCTCGGCGGCTTCGGGCCACCTTCGCCGCGCGATCTCACCGTCGTGTGCGTAGGCATGGCAAGAATCGATCAAGGCAGGCCAACTGGCCGTTGTTCCGGTGGGCGTCCCGGCCGGCGCATCGTCCGCTGCGGCCGGCCGGGCGCGGCGCTTTCTGGAAAGGGCCGGCATGATGCCCTGGAAGGCCGGTGTCGCCATGGCATAAAGCAGTTCTACCAGATGCGTACAGCCCTCGGCGCCGGCCAGACGCGAGGCCACTGCACGCCGCCATCCCGGCCCGATCCGGACGCCGAGCATACGCTGGAAGTTCGGTACAATGGCCGGACAGACGCGATAGGGCGCGGCGTCGGTTACTGCCTCGATCGCCACGACGGTCAGGCAATCGTCCAGAGTGAGGCGGATCGACATGTGGTGAATCGCCTCGCCGGCCGCCACCCAGCCGGCCGGGCGATCCCCGTTCTCGAAACTGTAAGGCTTCTTGTCGGCGATGCGTCCTTCCAGATCCCAAAGGCCGTCCGCCCGAGCGTAGGCCTGGAACCGATACTCGCGGGTGTGCAGAAGATCGCGCGGTTCGGCGGGCGGCAGCGGCATCAGGCGGCTCCGTCGGAGGGGGTAGCCTCCGCGGCCGGGGAATCGCCGCCGGCTTCGCGCGGCAGCGGCGTGACCTTGATCTCGGCGATCTGATTGCGAATGCGCTGCAGGACCTCGAAGCGCAGCCCTTCGAACGCAAAGCTCTGCCCGGCTTCGGGAATGGTCCGGGTCTGATAGATGAGGAGCCCGGCAAGGGTGGAGGCATCGTCGTCGGGCAGGTGCCAATCGAACTGCCGGTTGAGGTCGCGCAAGGTCACCCGTCCGTCCACCACCATGCTGCCGTCGGACTGACGCTTCACGCCTTCGATGACCTCGTCGTGCTCGTCGGCGATATCGCCCACGATTTCCTCCAGAATATCCTCTAAGGTGACGATGCCCTGTTCGACACCGTACTCGTCCACCACCACGGCGAAGTGCTGGTGCCGCTGACGAAAGGCCTGAAGCTGCGATAGCAGATCGGTGGTATCGGGAACGAACCAAGGGCGGCTTGCCACCGCGATCGCGTCGAGCGGCTGGCCGTCGTCTTCCGCCTTGTTGAGCGCGCGCAGCAGACGCTTGGCGTGGATGATACCGACGATGTTGTCGGGGTTGCCCTGCCACAGCGGAATGCGCGTGTAGGGACTGTCTAGAACCTGGCCGATGATCTCCGCTAGCGGCAGGTCGGCATCGATGGTCACGACGTCGCCGCGATGGGTCATGATCTCTGAGACCTGGACGTCGGCAAGGTCGAGGATCGAGCGCAGCATGGCGCGCGCTTCGCGGTCCTGCGACCCGGCGTGAAGGTCGATGGCGCCGCGCAACTCCTCCTCCCGCTCCTCGCGATCGGGGGCGTTCTCGATACTGCTGACCCCGACGATCCTGAGCGATCGGCGGACGGCGGCGTTGAGCGCCTTGGTAGCCGGCGTCAGTACGACGACCAGGGCACGCAAGACCGGGGCCATCGCCAAGATGGTGCGGTCGGCATTGTTGATCGCATAGGTCTTGGGCAGGATCTCGGCAAAGATCACGACCAGGACGGTCATCGTCAAGGTCGCATAGGCGATGCCGGCATCGCCGAACCAGCTAATGAAAAGGCTGGCGCTGAGCGTCGAGGCCAGGATGTTCACCAGATTGTTGCCGATCAGGATGGTGCCGATCACCCGCTCCCGGTCCTGCCAGAGGTTGCCGACCAATGCCGCCCGCCTTAGACCTTGCTGCGCCAAGGTATGCATGCGATGGCGCGACGACGCGGTCAAGGCGGTTTCCGTGCCGGAGAAAAATCCCGATAGGATCAGTAGAAGCAGAATGCCCGCCGCAAGCAGTATGTCGCTGTTCATTTCCCCACTTCGCGCCGGGACGTGACCGCCCGGACGCTCCTTTCGGACCAAAGCCCACCCTATAGACCCAGACGTTCGGCACGCAACCAGTCGTCAAGCAGAGCCTCGACCTCGGCCGGATCGACATCCCCGGAGACGAAGGCGTCGCCGATCGCGCGCGCCAGAACGAAGTTTATGCGCCCTGCCGCAACCTTCTTGTCGCGCTGCATTAGGGCCAGCAGCTGCCTGGCGTTCAAGGCGGATTCCGCGAGGAGACCGGCCCCGGTCGGCAAGCCCAGGCGATCGAGGTGTTCGCGCACCAGGCGGGCCTCGCCGGCGGCGCAGAGCCCCAGCCGTGCGGAAAGGTCGAAGGCCAGCCGCATGCCGATGGAAACGGCCTCGCCATGCAGCAAGCGCCCGTCGTAGCCGACTGCGGCTTCCAGAGCATGGCCGAAGGTGTGACCCAGATTCAACAGCGCCCGCTTGCCTGCCTCGCGCTCGTCTTCGGCGACGATTGCCGCCTTCGCCCGGCAGGAGCGCGCCACCGCCTGCTGCAAGGCCGCGGCCTCGCCGGCGATCACCGCGGCGCCTTCGGCCTGCAACCAATCGAAGAACGCGCGATCGCCCAGCAGACCGTATTTTACCACTTCGGCATAGCCGGCGCGCATCTCGCGCCGGGGCAAGGTCCGCAGCAGATCGCTGTCGGCGACGACGAGCCGTGGCTGATGGAAGGCGCCGACCAGATTCTTGCCCTCCGGCACATCGATCGCGGTCTTGCCGCCGACCGAGGAGTCCACCTGGGCAAGCAGGGTCGTCGGCAGCTGGACGAAGTCGATGCCGCGCAACAGGATGGCCGCAGCAAAGCCCACCAGATCGCCGATCACGCCGCCACCCAGGGCAAGCAGCAGATCGCTGCGCTCCAGCCCGCGCCGGATGAGATCCCGGCAGAGGTCTTCCAGATGGGCGAAGCTCTTGGTCTCCTCCCCGGCAGGCAGAATAAGGCTCTCCACCGCGATACCCGCAGCGCGCAAGGCATGCTCGACTGCGGGCAGATGGTATGCCGCCACCCGCTCTTCGGTCACCAAAAGGACCCGGGGCCGGGTCAAGATCCCGGCAAGACGCGCGCCCAGTCCGGCAAGCAGCCCGCGGCCGACAAGGATTCGGTAGGTCCGCGCCCCCAAGGCGACCTCGACGATCCGCTCCGCCTCGCCGCTGCCGGTCTCTGCATCTGCAGGCTCTCGATTTGGGGGACGGCTCCGCCTCGCAGTTGTCACGTAACTAGACCAACCTTCCCGGATGTCCTACTCATGACGGGCCACTCATGACGCAACCGGCTGGACAGGATGCTTCTCCAGAGCGGCCAGGATGGCATCGGCGGTCACTGCTGCAGGGCCGCCGGTGCTCTCGACGCAGATATCCGACAGGGAATAGATTGGATCCCGTTCGGCCTGCAAGCGCGAAAGAACCGCCTTCGGGTCACCCTGCCGCAAGAGCGGCCGCGTGGTTTTGCGGGCCGTGCGCCGCAAGAGCAAATCGAGGGCGGCCTTGATCCAGACCGAAACCCCGCGCCGGGCGATCACCGCGCGGGTTTCGGGATCCATGAAGGCGCCGCCGCCGGTCGCCAGAACGCAGGGCGCATCGTGCATAAGCCTGGCTATTACCCGCCGCTCTCCGTCGCGGAAATGCGCTTCGCCATAGAGTTCGAAGATCTCGCCGACGCTGCAGCCGGCTGCGGCCTCGATCTCGACATCGGCATCAAGGAAGGGCATCTGCAAGCGCGGTGCCAACGCGCGCCCTACGCGGGTCTTGCCGCAGCCCATCAGCCCAACCAGCACGACACTGCGGCCGCTGCTTGCAAAAGCGGACACCCGGTGGCTATGCAAGGGGCCTATGTCACGCACTCTGTTACCCTATCGAGATCTGGTTCCAGCATAGCACCTCCGGGCGCCTCCGGCGCCGCACCGTAAAGCCGCCGTAGTGATAAGGATAGCGGCAAGGATAGCTTAACGCGACAGGGCAAAAAGGCTACTCTGCGAAAAGGCGGCGGCGGGCACCGAAGGTTGGCGCCCAAACGACTGCGCGGCGCCACTTCAAGCAAGCCCAGTTCAACAGGATATTGTCAAGCAAATGGAGTTCTAAGCGGTGGCAAGACGCGGGTCGCAGTACGGAGCGCCCGGATCGGGCAAGATAGCGGGCAAGATGACGCTGGTCTATGTTGTACTGGGGCTCCTGGCCCTGTCGGTGGGCGGTCTCTATGCCTTGACCTTCGAAATGGAGCCGGCTTCGCAAGCGGTCGAGAAGGTCTTCCCGGACGATCGTTTCCCACGCTAGACGCTTCCCCCTCTGGGCGTTTCCCCCTCTGGGCGTTTCCCCCTCTGGGCGCGGTAGCGGCAGGCGATCGCGCCGGGTTTCCTTGCCAATTCGCCCGGCGATCAAGGCAGGCTCCATAGGGCAGGCCCATGAGGCAGGCCCATGAGGCAGGCATTGAAACCTTTGTACGCCACCCGGCCTCTTCCTATCCTGTAGCGCCCCATACACAGGACCCCATGCATAGCCCATGCACAGAGACCTCGAAGCCTTCCTGGAGATGCTGGCAGCGGAGCGTGGAGCGGCGGCGAACACGCTGGCTGCCTATCGCCGCGATCTGGACGATGCCGCCGCCTTCCTCGGCGGCGGCCCAGGGCTGGTCGGCGCCGATGGCGAAGCCTTGAGGGGCTATCTGGCCGATCTCTCCGCCCGCAGCATGACGCCGCAAACCCAGGCCCGGCGCCTCTCCTGCCTGCGCCAGTTCTTCGCCTTCCTGGTCAGCGACGAACGCCGCGGCGACGATCCCTGCCAAACCCTGGAGAGCCCGCGGCGCGGCAAGAGCCTGCCGAAGGTGCTCGGCATCGAAGAGGTCGGGCGGCTGCTCGACACCGCGCAACAGGATCGGACCCCGGAGGGCCTCAGACTGACCGCCCTGGTCGAACTCCTCTATGCCGGCGGCCTTCGGGTATCGGAGTTGGTGACGCTGCCCGACAGTGCACTGGCACGCGATCCCGATCTGCTCCTGATCGCCGGCAAGGGACGCAAAGAGCGCCTAGTGCCGCTGGGCGAGGCCGCACGCCAAGCGGTGGCCGACTATCGGGCCGTCCGCCCGGGGTTTCAGCCGCCGGGCCGGCCCTCGCTCTATCTATTCCCGGCGCGCAGCGCGACCGGTCACCTGTCGCGCCAACAGGTGGGACGCGCCCTCAAGACGCTCACCCTTCGATCCGGCCAGGACCCGGCACGGGTCTCCCCCCACGTGCTCCGGCACGCCTTTGCCACCCATCTGGTGGAGGGCGGCGCCGATCTGCGTGCCGTGCAAAGCCTGCTGGGTCATGCCGACATCGCTACGACACAGGTCTACACCCACGTCGCAGCGGCCAGGCTCAGACAGTTGATCGAACGCCATCATCCGCTGGCCAGACGCAGGCCGCACAGCGATCTTTAGGAAGGGTGACTTAAACAAAAGTTCACATTGACAAGAGCCTGCCCAGCGATCCAGTAACCATACCGGTAATCACTGGCCACTTCGGACCGGATTCGAATCGGGTCCGGACTCCCGATAGAACAACGCCGCCTCAGGAGCCATCTCAGGAGAAGGACCGGATCCCATGAGTTTCACCATCGCCGAGCAAGCCCAGGCACGTCTAAACCGTTCCGAACTGGCCGTGCCGGGCAGCAACTACCGCTTCATCGAAAAGGCCGCCGATTCCGCTGCCGACATCGTCTTTCTCGACCTCGAAGATGCGGTCGCCCCCGACGACAAGCCGCAGGCCCGCATCAACATCGTCAAGGCCCTGAACCAGATCGACTTCGGCAGCAAGAGCGTCTCGGTGCGGATCAACGGCCTGGACACGCACTACATGTACCGCGACGTCGTCGACATCCTCGAGCAGGGCGGCGAGCGGTTGGACCTCATCATGATCCCCAAGGTCGGCACGGCCGCCGATGTCTACGCGCTCGACATGCTGACCACCCAGATCGAGGATGCGGTCGGCCGCGAGAAGCGCATCGGCTTCGAGCTGATTATTGAAACCGCCCTGGGCATGGCCAATGTCGAGGCCATCGCCGGCGCCAGCAAGCGCCTGGAGAGCCTGCACTTCGGCGTTGCCGACTACGCCGCCTCGACCCGGGCGCGCACTACGGTGATCGGCGGCCCGAACCCCAAGTACGGCGTGCTGACCGACAAGACCAGCGAGAACAGCGAGCGCGAATACCACTGGGGCGACATGTGGCACTATGCGATCGCCCGCATGGTGGTGGCCGCCCGCGCCAACGGGCTGCGTCCGATCGACGGCCCCTTCGGCGACTTCTCCGACCCGGACGGCTACCGGGCACAAGCCTACCGGGCAGCGATCCTGGGCTGTGAGGGCAAATGGGCCATTCACCCCTCGCAAATCGATCTCGCCAACGAGGTCTACAGCCCCAGCGAGGAAGAGGTGGCCAAGGCCCAGCGCATCCTCGACGCCATGGAACAGGCGCAAAAGGAAGGCAAGGGTGCCGTATCGCTCGACGGGCGCCTGATCGACATCGCGTCCATCAAGCAGGCCGAGAACCTGGTCCGCAAGGCAGCGCAGATCGCCAGCGCCTGAGGGCGAGCGTGCGGCCGGGCGATGCCCGCTCAAGCCGCCGCCCTGTAGACTGTCTTGGGCAGGCGGTAAGCCCGTCCGCTTCCGGGACCGGCTTACCGCCTAGCGCGCGGAGATCGCACGGCCCCAGCGGTGCCGCCCTTCTCCGATCCGTAGGCCGCAGGCTTGCCGATCCGGCTGGCGCCTTCGCATCCTATAGCGGACTTGCCATAACGGACTTAAGCGTCCGGATTGGCCAGCCAAGGCTGGTCTGCTGGCGGTATCCAACCTGCTCTGCTAGAGCAGGTCGTCTTATTTTGCATCGTATCACGAGGCCCCGATGCGCCGATTCCTGGATTTCGAGAAGCCGATTGCAGATCTGGACGGCAAGATCGCCGAACTGCGGCATCTAGCGGAGAGCGACGGTGTCAATATCGGGGAAGAGGTGCGCCGCCTGCAAGCCAAGTCGGAAAAGCTGCTGCGCAGCACCTATGCAACGCTGACGGCCTGGCAGAAGACCCAGGTCGCACGCCACCAGGACCGCCCGCACCTGACCGATTATCTAGACGCCCTCATCGCCGACTTCACGCCGCTTGCGGGCGACCGCCTTTATGGCGAAGACCGTGCCGTCGTCGGCGGTATGGGACGCTTCCACGGCCGTGCCGTCATGGTCATGGGTCAGGAGAAAGGCTCGGATATGGAAAGCCGGGTCCGTCACAACTTCGGCATGGCCCGGCCCGAAGGCTACCGCAAGGCGCAACGCTTGATGAAGCTGGCGGAACGTTTCGCCCTGCCCCTGATCGCCTTCGTCGACACCGCAGGCGCCTACCCAGGCATCGGCGCCGAAGAACGCGGCCAGGCGGAAGCCATTGCCCGCTGCCTCGACATTTCCCTCTCGCTCAAGGTTCCGGTCGTTGCCGCGGTCATCGGCGAAGGCGGATCCGGCGGCGCAATTGCCCTGGCGGTGGCCGACCGGGTGTTGATGCTGGAGCACTCCATCTACTCCGTGATCTCGCCCGAAGGCTGCGCCTCGATCCTCTGGCGATCCGCCAAGCAAAGCAAGGAGGCGGCCGAGGCCCTGCGCCTCACCGCGCAAGACCTGGAGCGGCTGCGGGTGATCGACGAAGTCCTGGCGGAGCCCCTAGGCGGCGCCCACCGCTCGCCCGTCGAGGCTATCGCCGCCGTCGACGCGGCTCTCAAGCGCTGTCTGGACATCCTGGCCGGCAAGTCCCCGGAACAACTGGTCTCCGGCCGGCGGCAAAAATTCCTAACCATGGGGAAGGCCGGTTTTGGTTGAACCCGACTTGGGCTAACCCCGTCTAGGCTGACCCCGAAAGGAAACACCCTTTTCTTGCGATCGGGAGACGATCGGGACTTGCCACCGGCGCGGTTATTTTTGCAAGAGTGCGGCGCAATCGCGGAAAAAGCGCGCGGCGGCTATCTTGTTTTCACTGCACGATTGACGGACGCGGGCGGCTGGCATAGGGTCCCCGGCCGTGGCGACGGCCACAGCCGGTGTAGCTCAGCGGTAGAGCAGGGCTTTCGTAAAGCCAAGGTCGGGAGTTCAAATCTCTTCACCGGCACCAGGCCGCCAGTTATTCCACGCCGTCGAGGATGCGGAGGCTGCCCTTGGAGACTGACCGGCGGAGCGGCAGAATCTTTCGATAGGCGGCCGATTTGTAGAAGCGCTCGGCTGCGGCCCGGTCGTCGAAGGCGATCAGCACCATGCGCGGCGCAGGAAGCCTGCGCTCCAAGGCCTACGGGTTTCCCCCGCACACGACGAAGCGGCCGCCGTACTACGCGACCACGCCGGGGCGTGGTGCCGCATCGCGGCGGTAGCTCTCCGGATCCTTCACATCGATCTGCGCAAGACTGTAGGCGGTCATGATCGTCCTCTTTCAACTGGCTTCGGTGCTGCGGCCGAGAGAGCCCAGGCAAATGGAAAGATCGACCGGCTGTCCTTCCAGGTCGCGTGCCTCAAGATGCACGACCTGGCTGCCGCGGTTCCCTTGTACAGAAAGACGTCTTATAGGAAGAAGTCCGAGACGCAGGCTGGCCCGGCATACTGCCAAATCTGGGCGCTTGCCTGACGCCGGATGCGATTGGGATCACCTAGGGCCTTCTGCACCGCAGGCCCGCTGCGGCCGACGAGCACCGATCCCTCTTCAACCTCAGCTGCACAGGCCGTCAGAAATGCGGTCGCCAGAAGAAGGGTGGCCTGCGGCAAGACCGGCAGCCTCCATTACCGCTCCACGTCGCCGGGAGAGACTGCCGGGGTCTCGGTCTCGACCCCTGACTCCAAGGCATCGACCTGGCCGGCCAAGCGCCCGCCGGCCTCGATATAGAGATCGCGGTAGCGCACCCGGCCCGTCACCCGGCCGCTGGAGCGGATAATCAGCTGCTTGGTGATCGTCAGGTTGCCGTCGACCCGGCCTTGAATGTCGGCTAGTTCCACCTCGGCATTGCCGACAAAGCTGCCGCTTTCGGCGATCTCCAGGGTCCTGGTGCCGTGAATATCGGCTTCCAGGCGTCCCTCGATGGTCAGCTCTTCTGCTTGGCGGATCTCGCCGGAGATGGTGACCGCAGGGGGAATCGTCAGCCGATGCACCGTCTCTTCCTGTGCCATGGTACTGCGTGCGCCCTGCATCCGCCGGGCCAAAGCCGGCGGCAACGCACCCGGGCGGCGTGGCGCATCGGGCGTCCGCCCGGCTATCGGTGGTCTCGCATTCATGTCACTGCCTTGCCTTGCCCGGACCAGCCCGGCGCCATGCTCGCGATGCAGCCGGCGGCCACACCTCTTTATCTTGTTTCACTTTAGCGGACTGCGTCAGCGCCGCACCAGCGTTTCGCGACCGGTCTTCTTGCAATTGGCCCCCTTGCAAGCGGGCGGCCACGATACGAACTACTGTTGCAAAGCAACGAAACCTCTTGACGGGACGCGCCGGGCCGGTGCGCTTGCCGCTTGGGTGTGCCGATAAGTATCCAGACGCAACAGAGAAACCAGCGACGTGAGCGCAAAGAGCTACGATGTCTGTGGCATCGGCGATGCCATTGTCGATGTCTTGGCCCAAGCCAAGGAAACCTTTCTGGCCGAGCAGAACCTCGCCAAAGGCACCATGAGTCTGATTGACGGCCATCGCGCCGAAGAACTCTATCGCCTGATGGAACCGGGCCGCGAGGTCTCCGGCGGATCGGCAGCCAACTCCATGGCTGGACTGGCCGCGCTGGAAGGCCGTGCGGCATTCATCGGCAAGGTGCGCAACGACCGGCTGGGCGGGATCTTCGCACACGACATTCGGGCCGCCGGGGTCGATTTCACGACCCCGCCGGCCGAATCGGGCCCGCCGACTGCGCGCTGCCTAATCCTTGTGACGCCGGACGGAGAGCGGACCATGAATACCTTCCTGGGCGCCTGCACCGGACTGGGACCGGAGGACGTAGACGGCGAGACCCTGCAAGCCTCCAAGGTGACTTATCTCGAGGGCTATCTCTTCGATCCGCCAGCAGCCAAGGAAGCCTTCCACAAGGCCGCCGAACTGGCCCATGCCGCCGGCCGCAAGGTCGCCTTGACCCTCTCCGACCCCTTCTGCGTAGAGCGCCACCGTGCGGACTTTCGCAGCCTCATCGAGGGGCACATCGACCTGCTCTTCGCCAATGAGGCCGAGGCGATCGCCCTGACCGGGACCGGGGATCTGGCCAGTGCCCTTGCCACTCTGGAGGGTAAGCTGGACATAACCGTCGTCACACGCAGCGCCGAGGGTGCGGTCATCCTGGTCAGGGGCGCGCGCCACGAGGTTGCGGCCTTCCCGGTGCCGCGGGTGGTCGACACCACCGGGGCCGGCGACCTCTTCGCCGCCGGTTTTCTGGCCGGCTACACCAGGGGCAAGCCCTTGCCCGACTGCGGCCGCCTAGGCGCGCTGGCTGCTTCCGAGATCATCAGCCACTTCGGCGCACGGCCAGAAGCCGACCTGACCGCGCTGGCTCGCCGTGCGCTGCCTTAAGGACCCTACCAACCATGAGCCTAGACCAACTGGCGCTGCGCAACATCGCCATCGTTGCGCACGTCGACCACGGCAAGACCACCCTCGTCGACGAGTTGCTGAAACAGTCCGGTGCTTACCGCAGCAACCGGCGCATTGCCGAACGGGCCATGGACTCGAACGACCTGGAGCGCGAACGCGGGATTACCATCCTGGCCAAGTCGACCTCGGTCGAATGGAAGGGCAAGCGCATCAACATTGTCGACACCCCGGGACATGCCGACTTCGGCGGCGAGGTAGAGCGCATTCTCTCCATGGTCGACGGCGCGCTGCTGCTGGTGGATGCCGCCGAAGGGCCGATGCCGCAGACAAAGTTCGTGCTGGCCAAGGCCCTAGCGCGCGGCCTGAAGCCCATCGTCGTCATCAACAAGGTCGACAAGCCGGAGGAGCGCGCACAGGCAGTCGAGAGCGAGGTCTTCGACCTCTTCGCCTTGCTCGACGCCAGCGAAGAGCAACTCGACTTTCCCTGCCTCTTCGCCTCGGCCAAACAGGGCTGGGCCTCAGACAGCCTGGACGGTCGCCGCGAGAGCCTGGCGCCGCTGTTCGAGCGCATTGTTGCGCATGTGCCAGCACCTGAGGCCGACAGCAACGGCCCTTTCGCCATGCTGGCGACGACCCTGGAAGCGGATCCCTATCTGGGCCGTATCCTGACCGGGCGCATTCAGTCCGGCGTCGCTCGGGTCAACGCCCCGGTCCGGGCACTGGGCGCCGACGGCAAGGCGATCGAACAGGGCCGCCTCACCAAGCTGCTGGCCTTCCGCGGCCTGGAGCGTCAGCCGATTGAGGAGGCCCTTGCCGGCGATATCGTCGCCGTCGCCGGGCTGGCGGCGGCCAACGTCGCCGACACCCTGGCAGCCCCGGAGGTCGAGACGCCGATCCCGGCCCAGCCGATCGATCCCCCGATCCTGGCCATGACCTTCTCGATCAACGATTCGCCTCTGGCAGGCCGCGAGGGCAACAAGGTCACCGGCCGCCTGATCCGCGCCCGCCTGCTGCGCGAGGCCGAGGGCAACGTCGCGATCCGGGTGCGCGCAACCGGGGAGAAGGACGCTTTCGAGGTGGCCGGCCGCGGCGAGTTGCAACTGGGCGTGCTGATCGAGACCATGCGCCGCGAGGGCTACGAACTGTCGATCAGCCGCCCGCGCGTGGTAATGCGCAGCGGCGGCGGGCAGACCCTGGAGCCGATGGAAGAGGTCGTGATCGACGTCAACGAAGAGCACTCCGGCGCGGTGGTGGAGAAGCTGTCCCTGCGCAAGGCGGAACTCAAGGACCTGCGGCCTTCCGGCGGTGGCAAGCAGCGCCTGACTTTCCTCGCCCCCTCGCGCGGCCTGATCGGCTATCACGGCGAGTTCCTGACCGATACGCGCGGCAGCGGCATCATGAACCGCGTGTTCCACGGCTATGCCCCCCACAAGGGTCCGATCTCCGGCCGCCGGGCCGGCGTGCTGATCGCCATCGGCCGCGGCGCCGCCGTCTCCTATGCGCTGTGGAACCTGGAGGAGCGTGGCCAGCTCTTTATCGGCGCTGGCGCCGAGGTCTACGACGGCATGATCATCGGCGAGCACAGCCGCGAGAACGATCTGGAGGTCAATCCGCTGAAGGCCAAGCAGCTGACCAACATCCGCGCCGCCGGTAAGGACGATGCGGTCAAGCTCTCGCCGCCGCGTAAGATGAGCCTGGAACAATCGCTGGCCTACATCGCCGACGACGAGTTGGTCGAGGCGACGCCCAAGACGGTGCGCCTGCGCAAGCGCACCCTGGACGCCAACCGGCGCAAGAAGGAAAGCCGTCTAAGGCAAGCACGGCAAGCCTGCGGCAGGCGGTTAGTGCTTTATTAGGGTGTAGTCGTAGGTCCGGCCGCGGTCGATCCTGATCGTGTGGCGAGTGATCTTGCCGCCGTGGCTGGCCTCGACGGTGTAGAAGCCCTGCGGTAGGGTAATGCGTGGGCGGGCACCAGCCGGCACCGCCAAAAGCTTACGCTTGCCGTTCCTATCCTTGCGCCAGGAGAATACACGCCAAGCGACATTACGGCGATAGGCGTCAGCGCCGTTCTGCGGGATCAGGGCCAAAGTGGCGAGACCGACGTCCAGAACCACCTTCTGGTTCGTCGGCCCGTTCACGGAGAAGCGCTTCTCTTCCGTCCACTGGTCCAGTTGCACCCGCATCCTATAGCGGCCTTCCGGCAGCAACACCTGGCCCGGTCCGATCAGCGAGATCGATTCGGCAACGCCGCCTTCCTTGGCCAGAGGCTCGATCGTCAGCCGGACGTCGGCCAGGCGATGGGTTTGCCCCCCGTTCATATCGATGTCGATATCGACCGGCTGAAGCTGCGCCGGCACACATCCAGCCGGTAACACCGGTAGCGCCGACACCAGTAAAAACACAACGAAATACCGTCTGGCGAGCGCGTTAGCGGTCATCCTGCTTTCCCTCTTAGACGCTTGCCGGCTGCGTCGCGCGCCTCGTTAATTCCCTGCATCGTAGTGCTCTTGGCTGCATTGCAACAAGGCCGGGGCTGCCGGGACGTAAGACTATGCAATTGCCTTGGACGGCAGGGCAGCCAAGCGTCGGCCGGCAAAAATAGCCAGCGCGGCAAAGGGGATAAATGCTGCAAAGAGACCCTGCACGGCGATCGCCGACTGCGCCTTGTCCCCCATCGGCTCCAGGCCCTGCGAATTGATGGCAATACCCGCTATGGCCGCTCCCAGGGAGTAGCCGAGCATCTGCACCGCCGCTACCGCGCCGGCCGCCTGCTCTCGTTCGCCTTCCGGCGCCGCGGTGACAACCCTGCGGACAATGAAAGCATAGGCCAGCCCGTAGCCGGCCCCCTGCATTGCCACCCAAGGCAACACCATCCAAGAGGGCCCGAGCGGCAAAAAAACGGCAATGCCTAACAAACCGCAAAACACCGTTACCGGACCCAGACGCAGATAGAGCGGCTCTCCCTCCGGCTGCACACGCCCAACCGCCAGCGCCGCCAAAGTCCAGGCAATGGATTCGCTCGCTACGAAATAGCCAGCTCGAAGCGCGCCAATCCCGTAGAAAGTTTCCAGTAGAAAGGGCCCGTAGATCAAGAAGGCTATGGTGGAAACCGACAACAAGAGAGTCATTGCAAGGCCGCTGCGCACGGCAGGCGACGTCCTCAATCCGGCGCTTGGCAAGAGACTGCCGGAGGCAAGGATTTCCGCCCTCAACATCGACAGGAGAAGGGTCAATCCTACTGCGACGAGCCCGAAACCGGCCCATACCGACGGGACCACGCCCGCCGCAGCGACCGCCAACACGCCGAGCGTGAGCAGCGTCAAGGAATGCCAGGGTACACGATGGCTACCCAGGGCGCCCGGGCTGCGGTTCATCCGGGACGACAGCCCCATCCGGGACAACATCCAAGGGGCCGCCAGCGCAATGAGCAATCCCTTGCCGGCAAACACCAGAAAGGCGCCACGCCACCATCCGGCCTCGGCAAAGAGTCCGCCAATCAACGGACCGGCCAGCGAGGACAGGCCCCAAACCCCGGAGATGAGGGCGAAGAGGGAAGTCCAGTTCCGCTCAGGGAAACCCTTGGTCACAGCCACATGGCTCAGCGCCATCAAGGCGCCGCCGCCCAGACCCTGCAGCACACGCCCCGACAGCAGCAGCCCCATCGTAGGTGCAACGGCGGAGCAAAGGCAGCCGAGGGCAAAGATCCCCGCAAAAACTGCCAAGGACCGGCCGACGCCGATTCGAAGCGAGGCCAGCCCCGCCAAGACGCCGGCCACAATCGAACCCAACTCGTAGAGGGCAAAGGCCCAGGGGATCCAGGCGATCCCCCCAGACTGCGCACCACCGACGGCATCACCGTGGCGACGACCAAACTATCGGCCGCATGCAGCCAGATAGCGCCGCACAGCAGAAGAAAGAGGTTTAAGCGTCCCGCACCCAGGATTTTCTGCCAGGTCTCCCGCTTCATGCAACCTCTCTTCTTAGACTCGATTCCGTGCCAGACGGCATTGAGTTCACTAAGCCTTTCGTTTAAAAACAAATTTTTTTTTAAACGATCTTGAACCAGCCTTGCATCGAGAATCGCAGAAGATATTTTTCTAAAGTGCGATGGAGGCGGGGCGATGGCGCTTAGCGATTCCGACATTCTCTCGACAGTGAAGCTCGCCGGGCCGATGACAACGGCGTCGCTCAGTGAGACCTTGGGCATCACCCGGCAAGGTGCCCGCCGGCGCTTGGCCCAGTTGGCCGACGCTGGCCTGCTGCTTGAAGAGCGGGAGAAGAGAGGTGTCGGCCGACCCAGCGCCCTCTGGTCCTTGACCGCCTCCGGACATGCGCGCTTTCCGGATGGTCATGCAGACTTGACCGGAGCACTGATCGAGGAGGTCAAAGCCCTTTTCGGCAACGACGCTGTTGAGCGCCTGATCGCGCAGCGGGAGAGGACGCAAGCAACCCGCTATCGTGCAGCCCTAGATGGCAGCACGGGCTTGGAATCCCGTTTGGCAACCTTGGCGGCGCTACGAACGAAAGAGGGCTATATGGCCGCCGTGGAGCGCCAGGACGACGGGAGCTTCCTGTTGACCGAAAGCCACTGCCCGATCTACGCGGCAGCCCAAGCTTGCCAAGGCTTTTGCCGCTCGGAACTCTCGCTCTTCAAGAGCCTGCTGAGCGCCGGGGCTTCGATAGAACGCTGTCGTCATCTCTTGAGCGGCGGCCAGCGCTGCGCCTACCGCGTAACGCCGCTACAAAGGTAAGCCCCCCGCCCCGGATCACGCCGCGCCGGCACGATCCGGAAGCGGGAAAACTCCAGGTTGCTAGAACAGTCCTTCGATCTGGCCATCCTTGTTAAGGTAGATCTTGTTGGCGGCCGGCACACGCGGCAGGCCGGGCATGGTCATGATATCGCCGCAGATCGCCACGATAAACTCCGCCCCGGCCGAGAGACGCACCTCACGGATGGTAACCGAGTGACCTGAGGGCGCGCCCTTCAGGTTGGGATCGGTCGAGAAGGAGTACTGTGTCTTGGCCACGCAGACCGGAAAGTGGCCGTAGCCCTGGTCCTGCAGCTCCTTGATGCGGTTACGGACGGCCTTGTCGGCCTGGACGTCATCGGCGCCATAGAGCTTGGTCGCAATAGTCTTGACCTTGTCCCACAGCGGGAGGCCGTCGTCGTAGATCGGCGAGAACTGGTCGATACCGCTGTCGATCAACTCTACCGCGTGACGGGCCAGATCCTCAGTGCCCTTGCCGCCTTCGGCCCAATGGTTGCAGCGGATCGCGATGGTGCCCAGGTTCTCGGCCACTTTCTGCACCGCGGCGGCCTCGGCGTCGGTGTCGGTGATGAAACGGTTGATCGCGACCACCGCCGGCACGCCGAAAGACTTCACGTTTCGGATGTGACGCGCCAGATTCTCGCAACCCCTCTTCACCGCTTCGACGTTCTCCTCGCCCAACTGCTCCTTAGAGACACCGCCATGCATCTTCAGCGCCCGGATGGTGGCGACGATAACTGCAGCGTTGGGCTTAAGGCCCGCCTTGCGGCATTTGATGTCGAAAAACTTCTCGGCCCCCAGGTCGGCACCGAAGCCGGCCTCGGTGACCACGTAGTCAGCCAGGCGCAACGCCGTCTCGGTAGCGATCACGCTGTTGCAGCCATGCGCGATATTGGCGAAGGGACCGCCGTGAATGAAGGCCGGATTGTTCTCCAGGGTCTGCACTAGGTTCGGTGCCAGTGCGTCTTTCAGCAGCACCGCCATGGCGCCGGGGGCGGAGAGCGCGGCCGCAGTAACCGGCTTTTTCTCACGGGTGTAGGCCACCACGATCTTGCCTAGACGCTCTGTCAGATCCTTCAGGTTCTTGGACAGGCAGAAGATCGCCATGATCTCGGACGCCACGACGATGTCGAAGCCATCCTCGCGCGGGAAACCGTTGGCGATGCCGCCCAGCGAGGCGTTGATAGCGCGCAGCGAGCGGTCGTTCATGTCGACCACGCGGCGCCAAGCCACGCGGCGGCCGTCGATGCCCAGCTGGTTGCCCCAGTAGATGTGGTTGTCGATCAACGCCGACAGCAGATTATGAGCAGCGCCGATGGCATGAAAGTCGCCGGTGAAGTGAAGGTTGATGTCCTCCATCGGCACCACCTGGGCATAGCCGCCGCCGGCGGCCCCGCCCTTGACACCGAAGCAGGGGCCCAGCGAGGGTTCGCGCAGGCACATGATGGCCTTCTTGCCGATACGGTTCAGGCCGTCGCCCAGCCCGACGGTGGTCGTGGTCTTGCCCTCGCCGGCCGGAGTCGGATTGATCGCGGTGACCAGGATTAGCTTGCCGCGCGGGCGCGCTCCCAACTCTTCGATGAACTCCAGAGAGACTTTGGCCTTGTAGGGACCGTAGTTCAGCAGGGCTTCGGCAGGAATATCGACCTTGGCACCGATCTCGTGGATCGGCTTCATGGTCGCTTCGCGGGCAATCTCGATATCGCTCTTCAGCATGGTGTTTCCCCATTCGTACGGAGGCTTCAAGTAAGCGGACACAAGCGGTTTAAGGTGTCTGCACCCTGGGGGACCGCCAGGCCCTTGCGATGTTCTGGGACGACCGGAGAAGGCTTCATTTCCGTCATTCTCGACCGGCCCGCCACCTCCTTGCCAACTTTAAGTGGCCGGCAGTGCACGCACGGCAGTGAGTCCGACGGGACCGCCCTGAAACTCCGTCATGGCGTCCAAGAGGCAATCCCAGAGATAACAAGCTGACGCGCTGTCCGCCAACAAGTGGTAGACTAGGGTCGCACCGAGATCTTGGCGGCAGATCACGCCGTTCACGCGGGCCAGCGAGGTCTGCGCGACCGTCAGGTTGGCGAACTTGGCGGGACGAAGATCTACCCCGCAGAGTTTGGCCAGCATGGAATCGGCTGCTTCGCCGCTGACCAAGAACCAGGCATGGGTTTCCTGGCGCGGCAAGGGATAGCCGCGCGGCTTGGTGCGGGCCACCTGCCAGCGGTTGCAAAGATCGCCGGGGTCTGGCGCACCCTCGGCCAGACCGCCCAGCAGCAAGAGCTCCTCCCGTGCCAAGCGCAGGGCCAGCGCACCGTCGGTCTGCGGCGCCGCCCGGTTCGGAGCTTCCGGGATCTTCAGCCTCCGACTCTGCAACCAATTGCAGGTACCGGCCCCCTTGAAGCCGACTCGCGGTAACGGCGAGAGATCGGCCAAGCCCATGCGCTTTGCAGTCGCCATCTCGTCGGCCGCATTGCGATAGCTGACCGCGATCTGGAAATCGCCCAGCGCCTCGAAACGGGCTCCGGCGGCTTCCAGCTTGGGCAGCGCGAAGGAGCGGCGCACGGGGTTTGCGGCTGCCATCGGACCTAGCCCTCCTGCCGCTTGTTACCGGGATCGTAGAAATGCGGCGCGCTGGCCGCCGCTTGCAGCAAGCGGCCGTCGCTGTACTTGATGGTCAGTTCCTCTCCAGGCTTGGTAGCGGCCGGCGCATAGGCCAGACCGATCGCCGCATCGCAGACCTCGGAGCGGGCCGCCGAGGTGACGAAGCCCGCCATCTCCCCGGCATCGTCCAGCAGGATGTTGCTTTCCAGCGGTAGCGGTCCGTCTAGCGGCAGCGTGAAGCCGACGAGCTGGCGCTTGGAAGGATTGCGGCGGCGCAGTTCGATCGAGCGCTTGCCGACGAAGAAGGGTTTCTTGGCCGATACCGCCCAAGCCATCCCTACCTCGTCCGGAGTGGTCATGCCGTCGGTGTCTTGGCCGATGATGATGTGGCCCTTTTCTAAGCGCAGAACGCGCTGAGCCTCGACGCCGAAGGGCCTGATGCCCTCGGCCTTGCCGGCCTCCAACAGCAGGGTCCAGAGGCTCTCTCCGTAGCTGGCCGGCACATGGATCTCGTAGCCCAACTCGCCGACGAAACCGACGCGCAGGAAGCGGGCCGGAATGCCGGCCAAGTAGCCGCTACGCAATCTCATGTAAGGGAAGGCCTCGGCAGAGAAATCGACATCGCTTTCCAAGCGCTCCAGCACCTGACGCGACTTCGGACCGGCGATGTTCACGCCCGCATAGGCCGCAGTCACGTTGGCGACGTCAAGGTCAAGGCACCACTGCGTATTCCACCAGAGCATCTGCCGGTATACCCGGTCAACGCCGCCGGTCGTGGCGGTGACGTAGTAGTGGTCTGCGTCGAAGCGGCAGGCTACACCGTCATCGATAACCACGCCTTGCTCGTTGGTCATCAAGAGGTAGCGGGAGCGGTTTACCGGCTGCTTCTTGTAGGTGAAGGTATAGAGCCGGTTCATGAACTCGGCCGCATCGGGACCGCGCACTTCCAACCCCCCCAAGGTCGAGACGTCGATCAGGCCGACGTTGTTGCGCACGTTGCGCACCTCGGCCGCAATCGACTCCTCACGCTTGGCCTTGCCGCCGTAGTAGGCTGGGCGCCACCAAAGGCCCGCCGTCATCATAACCGCTCCCGAGGCCTTGTGCTTGTGGTGCATGGGCGTGAAGCGCTCGGGTTCGAAGATCCGTCCTCCCAGGACGCCCAGAGTCTCGGCACTGAAAGGCGGGCGGGCGGTGGTGACGCCGGTCTCGGCGACGGTGCGGCCAGTGGCCTTGGCGACCAGGCGCGCGGTCGCCAGCGCCGAGTGTCGGCCCTGGCTTGGCCCCATGCCTACAGTGGAGAAGCGCTTCACCAACTCCAGTTCGTTGTAACCCTCAGCCACCGCGTTCTGGATGTCCTGCACCTGCAAATCCTCATCGAAGTCGACGAAGTCCTTGCCGCGGCGGTGCTGGAAGATCGGCCAGGGATGGTTGACGCCGGCGGCGCCGCGATCCTCCGGAACGGCCGGCTCCGCACCGGCTTCCAGCCCGAGGGCGGTGGCGGCCCGCCAAGCGGTGTGCGCCCCTTCCGCCTCCGCTGCACTCAGATCGTAGGTCGAGTTGAGCGAACCGGCGAGCTGCAAGCCGGACGGCAGCTGCGCGATGGTGAAGTGCGCCGCGCGATCGTCGTAGGAAAGCTTGCCGCCGGACTGCAGCGCCAACTGATAAGTCGGCGTATAGCCCACCGACATGGCCAGCAGATCGCAATCGATGCCGACGCTGCCGGGGTCGAAGATACCAGGTCCGTCGATCCTTGAGACACGGACGGCGCCCAAATGCTTGCCGCCGCGTGCCGGCACGGCTTCCTGCACGCAATGGCCTGCCATTACCGCGATGCCCCGGTCCTGCGCCGCTGCGGCCAGAGGGCCGGAGCCCGCGTCCTCGCGCAACTCGACGATAGCCGACACATCGGCACCGGCGTCGTTCAAGTCCAAAGCCACGCCGTAGGCATGATCGTTACCGGCCAGCACCACTGCGGTCTTGCCCGGCCGCACGCCGTAGAGGCGAATCAAGCGCTGCGCCGCCGAGCCCAGCATGACACCGGGCAGGTCGTTGTTCCGGAACTGGGCCGGTTGCTCGATCGAGCCTTGCGCCAGGATCAGTTGCTTGGCGCGCACCTTGTAGAGGCGGTCGCCCTTGATCACCGGCACATAGTGATCGGCGAACCAGCCGTTGCACAGCGCATCGGTCATGACCGTCAGATTCGGCTCGGCTTCTGCGGCCGCGATCAACTCCTGCCGCCGCCGTTCGCCGGCCATGCCCTCGGCATCGAAGCGGGCATAGGCGAGAGCGCCGCCCAACGCCGGGTTCTCCTCAATCAGCAGCACCTCGGCACTGGCTTTGGCGGCCGTGATCGCGGCGCTGAGGCCGGCCGCACCGCCGCCGATGACGACCAGATCGTAGAAGAGATAGGCCTTGTCGAAGTAGCCCTGCCCGGCCCCAAGATCGATCTTGCCAAGACCCGCCATGCGGCGGATCGTGGGTTCCCAATAGCGGTCGAAGCGGGGCTTGTTGAAACTGCGGTAATAGAAACCCACCGGCATGAAAGCGCCGAAGCAGTTCAGGAAGCCGTTACGGTCCTTCTCCAAGCTGCCTTTGTAGTTCTGCCCCCAAGCTGCCAGGCCCTCGCGGATCGCCAGACGGTCGGCCGGCACGTTGGGCTCGCCAGGCAATTGGATCAGTGTATTGGCATCCTGTCCGGCCATGGTCAGCACACCGCGCGGGCGATGATACTTGAAAGAGCGCGAAAGCAGCCAGACGTCGTTGGCGGCCAAGGCCGAAGCCAATGAGTCGCCAGCCAGGCCTTTGTAGCGCTTGCCCTCGAAGGAGAAGGAGACCGGCTTGTCACGATCGACCCAAACGCCGGCCGGCGCGGTCATGCGGTTGGCGCCGCCGGATGCGGTTGCTTGCTTGGCCATCAGGCGCCCTCCTCCCGCGCGTCGAAGTCCACGCGCTCCCGGAAGAATTCGTTGGCGGGATAGGTCTTCAGGATCTCGTCGCTGCCCGTGTGGCGCTCAGCGATGAACCAGTAGCTGCTAGGCGTGTGGCACCACCACTCGCGCACCACGCCCAGGCTGTTGTTGGCAAGGAACAGGTGATCGGCCCAATCTGCGTCGGAGAGGTCGCGCGGGTCGGGCTGCAGGACCGCCTCGCCGGCGCAGTGAAATTCGGATATGTTGCGGGGCCCGTTCAGCGGGCAGGTCATGATCTTCATCGGCTGCGTCCTCAGTGGCTGGCGGCCGTAGCGCCCATCTCGTTGACCAGATCGAAGGTCTTGAAACGGGCAAGGCGGAAGGGCTCCAGGATGGCCGGCATTTTCTCGTTGGCAACGCACTCGGCCATGCGCTTGCCGCTGACCGGGGTGGCCTTGAAGCCCCAGGTGCCCCAACCGGCGTCCAACCAATAGTTCCGGACCGGGCTCTCACCCATGATCGGGCTGTAGTCCGGCGTCATGTCGGTGATGCCGGCCCACTGGCGCAGCAGGCGTACGCGGGCCAGGAAGGGGAAGAGTTCGACCGTGTGGCCGATCAGGCTCTCCTTCAAATCCAAGGTCGAGCGGGTGGAATAGAGCTCGTAGGGGTCGGAACCGCCGCCGATCACCAGCTCGCCGCGCGAGGTCTGCGAGACATAGGCATGCAAGCCGGCCGAGGAGACCAGCGGGTCCAGGAAGGGCTTCAGGGGCTGGGTCACCATGGCCTGCAGCGGGTAGCTGCGGATCGGCAGGCGGAAGCCCGCCATCTTGGCCAACACGCTGGAATAACCGGCGACGGCCTGGACGATATTGCCGGCGTGGACGGTACCGCAGTTTGTTTCCACCGCAACGGCGCGGTCGCCCTCCTTGACGATGCACTGGGCTTCGGTGCGCTGATGCACCTCCACACCCTTGTCCATCGCTCGCGCGGCATAGCCCCAGGCGACGGCGTCGTGCCGGCCGGTGGCGCCGTCGGGATGCCAGAGTCCGGCAAGAACCGGAGAGCGGTGCTCTTCCGGCATGTGTAGCTGAGGAACGATCTCACGGATCTGCTTGCGGTCGACCAGTTCGATGTTGGTGCCGCAGTGCTTGCCAACCTCGGCGCGCATGCGGAAGGTCCGGACCGTGGCGTCGGAGTGCGCCAAGGTCAGCTGTCCGCGCTGCGTGAAGAGCATGTTGTAATCGAGCTCGTCGGACAGGTCCCGGTAGAGTTCGACGCTCTCTTTGTAGAAGCGCACCGATTCCGGCGTGATGTAGTTGGAACGTATGACCGCCGTGTTACGGGCCGTATTGCCGCCGGCCAAGTAGCCCTTGTCGATCACGCAGACGGAGCGGATGCCATGGTAGTTCGAAAGATAGTAAGCTGTGGCCAGCCCATGACCGCCGGCACCGATGATGACGACGTCGTAGGACGGCTTGAGATCCGCCGCATGCCGGAAATCGGGCCGCGGCCTATAGCGGCCCTTGAGACCATACTTGAGGAGCGCGAATACCATAACGGCCGATATTGTCTTGCGGGAAAGCAACCGGAAGACTGCAATCGACGCAAACAGCCGCCGAAGCGTCATGACGGCCCCCTCGGAAGAACTCGGAAGGATCTTCACAGCCCATGCCCAGCGCCAGCATGATCACGCCCCTCGGCGGCTTCGGCCTGATCGAGCGCGGCGGCGCCATCGTCGAGGCCTATTGGTGCGACCGCGAGGAAGCGCCGGCGACGCCGCTGTTGACCTCCGCGATGCAACAGTTGAAGGCCTACTTCGACGGCAGTCTAAGGCAATTCGGCCTGCCGCTGGCACCCGGCGGCGGCCCCTTCCAGCAAGCCGTCTGCACTGCGCTCTTGGCCATACCCTACGGGCGGACTAAGACCTACGGCGAAATCGCTAGGGACCTCGGCAGCTATGGCCAGCCAGTCGGCGCGGCCTGCGGCAGAAACCCCATCCCGCTTCTCATCCCCTGCCACCGCGTGCTGTCAGCCCAGGGACTCGGTGGTTTCTCTGCCCGCGGCGGTGTGGAAACCAAGATCGCGCTTTTGCAGCACGAAGGAGCTTATCCCTTTCTATTTTAAAGCGAAAAAGCGAACCACTGAATTCGGATCGCATTCACCGAGCATTTGGTGTGGCGCACCGCGCGTGCGATGTTGAGCTCCAGCAGCAATTCCGTCAAGGCTCGCGCGGTGAGCCCCGGTCATGCTGTCCGGATCGACGATCCCCCCAGATGCCGATGCCAACTGCACAGGGCGTGGAGACGATGAAGACGGTGTTGATGGTCACACTTTTACGCCGTTCCTAGCCGTCCCTTCCGCCCAGATTTTTGCTTTATGGCAGGCGTTCATCCATGCCCTCTGCAGCCGCTTTTACCGAACGATAGACGAGGCAAAGCTCCATGCGATGATGGGCGAGCGATCAGTGGCATTTCCATGTCTTGCAGTCAGGTGGTCGCTGGAGCGCTGCGCCGGACGTTTAGGAACCCGAGAAAACTCCCATACAACCGCTTGGTACATCAGTCGGAAAGTCGCAAAGAATGTCTGGACGGGTATCTTCGATGGACGGTCGCAAACCGGAAGTCCTGCGCTTGAAGTGATGATCGATAGCACAGCTGTTGGGGCGCACCGGGTGGCTCGAAGCCCATGCCTTGGGCCGAGTTCGCGGTGGTACGGGAATCGAAATTTATGCCCTGAGCGACACAGGGGCCGGCCAATCGCCTGCCATCTCACCGGAGCCAATGTTTCAGACTTTACTGGAGCGGAGGCACTCTTACCGCTTGTTCCGAAAAACGGCATTCTGCATGGCGGCAACCGTTTGCTAATGGTTATCAGTCCGAAGCCTAGGGCAGTGGATAAGTTTGAAGTTTCCAGCTGAGTTTCTGTACGGGACGCAACGTCTTCGAAGCATTCGCCTTTCCGTCAATTAGCGCAATACGCTGGGCAATGTTCGACAGTTGATCAGACAAGCCTGCAGCCATCGCCAAGGAGGCCCACAACGTCTGATGAACCTTGACGAATTTTAGTACATGAAATGCAGCGTGATCGCGTATGTGTAGTTTTCGACCTCCTTATGAATGTGCGTTTGTGAGATAGGCGAACCTGCGCATGGAAATCCGCATAGTTATGTCCTGGCGCTGAACATGTGATGTGCTCTAATCGCTACTTTGTCTGGCTGGCTGGCCTTCCGCTTGACACGGGCTGCGCTCGCGCCTATGGCGTTGGGAGAAAATTAGGCACAGAGTCCGGTGCCGGACCCAATCTTTGGCGATGCTCGTATGCTAGCGGCTCCGGTAATCCGACACATACAATGGCCGGGCGGCGAAGATGGATGAATACTACAGCACAGAATTGGGTACGGCGTATCGCGGTACCATCGAAGCGTTTCTTAAAAGTAGTCACACAGATCGCATCAGGGGCAAATTCGACCTGATCTTCACCTCTCCGCCTTTTCCGCTCGTTCTTAAGAAGAAGTACGGCAATCAGACAGGAGAGGAATATCTCAAATGGCTTGTCGCCGTTATCAGCCAGCTTTCAAAGCTTCTGCAAAAAGACGGTTCCCTCGTCATCGAGATCGGCAATGCGTGGCTCAAGGGATCGCCAGTTATGTCCACATTGTCGTTAGAGACCTTACTAGCGATCAGCAAGGAAACGAATCTGCACCTATGCCAACAATTTATTTGCCATAATCCGGCAAGACTTCCAGGCCCAGCGCAATGGGTCACGATTGAACGGATACGCGTGAAAGATAGCTTTACGCATGTGTGGTGGTTTTCACCGAGCAAACGACCCAAAGCCTGCAATCGCAAAGTCCTCCAGCCTTACGGAAAATCTATGCAGAGGCTCATGGCCGCCAAGCGCTACAATGCTGGGCCGCGCCCGTCCGGCCATAACATCAGTGAAGAGTCGTTCTTCGTCGATAACGGCGGTGCAATCCCACCCAATGTGCTGCAGTTCTCCAATACCTCCTCGAAAGCGGCCTACACCAAATGGTGCAAGAAGCATGACGTTTCGCCGCATCCGGCACGCATGGCTCAAGGCCTGGTCGAGTTCTTCACGTCCTTCCTGACCGATGAAGGCGACCTCGTTCTCGATCCCTTTGCTGGCAGCAACACGACGGGCGCAACCGCCGAAAAAATGCAGCGGCGTTGGATCGCTATTGAGAGCAATGAACCGTATCTCTTGGGATCGATGGGTCAATTTGACGATCCGGAATGCCTGCTTTCCAACTGTGCGCACGCACAAAGCCATGCTGCTGAATGAGTGCTCCTGCTCTCAAATTTGGTCCCCGCGCCTGGCAGAAGAATGCCCTGCGCGCATGGGAGAAAGCCAGTAGACGTGGCATCGCCAAAGTCGTTACCGGTGGCGGTAAGACAGTTTTTGCCGAGCTTTGTATGTCGCGCGTGCTAGACGATTACAACGCGGCACACTTCGTCATTCTTGTTCCAACCATCTCCCTTCTCGACCAATGGACTCTCAGCCTTGAAGACGATTTTGGTGTCGAGGCCGATGACATCGCCCTTTGGTCCGGTGGCAAGAAGCCCAAAGAGGCCAGGACCTTCAATATCGCTGTGATCAACTCTGCCAGAGCGTTCATCGGCAAGATCGCCGGAGGCAATCATCCGACCATGCTGATCGTGGACGAGGTGCACCGTGCGGCCAGTGAACAGAACGCCAAGGCGCTTGAAGGCGATTTCATTGCCACGCTCGGCCTCTCTGCAACACCGGAACGCTAGTTCGACGATCTCTTCGAGGAAGTGCTGCAGCCGCGTATCGGCCCGATCATTTTCGACTATGACATTATCGCTGCCGCTAAGGATGGCATCTTATCGCGCTTCGAGATCATCAATGTCGAGTTCGATCTTCTTGCTGACGAAGCCGATACCTACAATGATCTCACGGTCAGAATTGCCCGTCGCAGAGCCATGGTCTCCGGCGATAACGATGAAGTGCTCGAAGCCTTGCTCCGCAAGCGTGCCCGCGTCTCGGCCATGGCCACCATGCGTGTTCCGCTCTCAGCGCGGATTTGCGAACAGCATCAGAGCGCACGGACCTTGATCTTCCACGAAGATATCGGCGGGGGACGGAAGATATGTCAGACACTGATCGCGCGCAACCATTCCGTCACACTATATCATAGCCGAATTGCAGGTCCGAGGCGGCGCGAGAACCTCCGTATGTTCAAAAAGGGGATATTCGACGTTCTCGTGTGTTGCCGCGCCCTTGACGAAGGGTTAAACATCCCCGAAGTGGAAGTCGCAATTATTGCCAGTTCGACATCCAGCATGCGTCAGCGCATCCAGCGGCTTGGAAGGGTTCTACGACCCCATGCCAGCAAGGAAAAAGCCAGCATATACACGCTATTTGCCACCAGTGCAGAAAGAGACAGGCTCACCGCAGAAGCCGTAACCCTTCAGGAGATCGCCGACATTCGCTGGGCCAGGGCGGGCAAATCCGATGGCTAGATTATTGTTTGATGGTCAGTGGTTCAATCCGGTGCAGGCAGATTCCATCTACGAGTCCGATCTTGAGGATCTGATCATCAAGCAGGCCCCTGTGATCTACCCGAACTATTGGGTGATCAAATACAAGCGGGTCATCGCCTCCGAATATGGAACCGCTATCCCCGATCTGGCCTTCATCGAGAAGAGCTACCGTGCCTGGTATCTCTGTGAGGTAGAGCTTGGCTCCCATGATCTCTTCGCCCATGTCATGCCGCAAGTTTCGGTTTTCTGCAATGCCCTTGTCGGCCGCGCCGAAGCATGTTACCTCGCAAAAAAAGAAACCATGTTGGACGTCTCGCAGCTTACCGCCATGATGCAGGGTGTGCGGCCCGGTGTCCTTGTTCTTGTCAACGCATTTGATCCTCGGTGGTGGCGCGCCCTCACCGAATCGGGCGCGCTGGTGGGCTTAATCGAGCTTTACCGTGATTCCGGCCAACGTTTCATCATGCGGATCAACGGAGATGACCTGCACATCCCCGAACAACTGATCAGTGAGTGCGTACGCGATAAGCTCCTGCCCAATGCCTTGCGAGTCAGTGCTCCTGCGCCCATCGATCAACTGGCAAATCCTGATCTTGAGCTTTGGTACGAGGGCGGGCGCACGGTCTGGAAAGTACTGCGCACCGGCGGCTCGTGCTGGCTCCTGCCCAAGGAACGATGCCCGCTTAGGGTAAAAGATCAACGCTATATCATCACGCGCGATACCAATGCGCGCGTCAGATTGGAGAGGGCCAAAAAATAATGAGCCTCACTTTTATAATCGAGAATAACGTTGTTCTGTCCTACCGTCGCCTGTCCTACACGCATTGGCACGCTTTGGCTGAGTTTGTGGACAACTCCACACAAGCTTATTTCAACAGCCGCGACGAGCTTGATCCGCGCCTCAAAGAGGAAGGCGAAAGGCTCGAAGTGCGTATAACTTATGATCGGAACACCGCTTCTTTGCGCATTGCGGACAACTCCATCGGGATGTCCTACGAAGAGTTGGATCGCGCCCTGAAGATCGGCAAGCCGCCACCCAACACATCGGGGCGCTCGCAGTATGGCATGGGAATGAAAACGGCCGCATGCTGGTTCGGTGAGGGCTGGGAGATTGTCACCAAGCGCTTGGGCGAGAACGTCGAGCACAGCGTGTTCATCGATGTTTCCAAGGTGGCTTCCGGCAACAACGCGCTCGAATACACAACAAAACCCAAGCAAGAAAATGCACACTACACCTATATCACAGTCAAAAAACTGCATTCCAAGATTTTGGGACGAACGATCTGGAAGATAAAGGACTTCCTGCGGTCCATATACCGTGTTGATTTGCGCGAAGGGCGTTTGCGCCTCTGGTTCCAGGATGAAGAACTTGTTTGGCAGGACGAAACGATCTTCCTGCAAAAGCCTGATGGCACACTCTACAAGCGGGATTTTAAGTTTCAGGTATATGGCAAGGACGCCCATGGCTGGTTCGGTATTCTCGGAAAAGGCCGGACGGGCCGTGCCAATGCCGGTTTCTCTATCCTACGGCGGAAACGCATGGTGCGTGGCCACCCTGCGGCGTGGAGGCCGGAAGACATTTATGGCCCCGGCGGTAGGAACGACCTGATCAATCAGCGGCTCGTTGGTGAAATTCACCTTGATCAGTTCTCCGTCTCCCACACAAAGGACGACATCCAATGGGAGAATGACGAGGAAGAAAAGGTCGAAGCGGCTCTGGCGCAAGAATGCGCTGATTTCACCACCTTCATCAAAGCTTCAGGCAAGCGTCAGGGCGGCGACACGCGAGGTCCCACAGCTGTCGAGGTTCAGACCGCGACAGACGAACTACGCCAAGAAATGGAATCCAAGGAATTCGTGGACTCGATCACCATCGATGATGCACCGCCCCCTGAAATCGTTGCTGCGGCAAATGCACAGATCGTCGCCAAAGCCTCGGAACACGAACCGGATCTCACACTTCGCGTTGGCGACCGTCAGTGCAAGATATTCATCTCCGACGATCATTCCGTGAACGACCCCTATTACGTTCACGAGATCACCAAAGAGAGCACGGTGGTGGTAGTAAACAAAAACCATCCTCACTGGACCGAACTTCAAGGATCGGAAGGTGTTTTCAACTACTTACGTCATTGCGTCTATGACGCAATCGCAGAGTGGAAGGCCTCATTGCGAACCTCGCCAATCCGTCCCGAAACAGTGCGCACCTATAAAGATAAACTTCTACAACTACCAGCCGAAATTGAAGATATATATAGTAAAGATGCCAATCAAGAACTTGAATGATCTTGTACCAATAATGATTTATTCCGATAACTGCGCCAAAAAACGGTTTATCCATAACAAAATAATTTATTGCCCCAATGAATCACGCCATTCAGATAATGCTTGGTTGGTAACTTCCTGACAATTTATCTCAGACGCGAGCAGAAAAAGAAACTGCGAAGGCTATCCGGTTACAAATTCTAGAACGCGCGCTTGAAAATTCCTGACAAGGATCCGATCATAATCGTGTCGAGGGGTACCTAGTCACCGAGCCAATATAGTACGTAATTGCCTACACAAATAAAAGTTGTGGTAGGCACGATCCAATTGCAGCAGGAGGACACAAATAGAATGGCGTGCTGTAGCTCGCGGATGACCTGACGGTTGTCGGCGGGCCGAACTGATCAGTCTGACTACGCGGCAGGAAGGTTTACGACGGGATCGTCGCAGACTATGGCAAGGGCCATGCCGAAACCGCAGGGACCTTCGAAGAATTCGGCGTCATCGGAGCTTTCGGCGCCAAGCAGGTGACGAATCGACGGCAAGCCGGGCGCAGGCTGCCCCCCGGCTTCGCCACCCCTGACCCCTGTGATCCAACTGCCGCACCTTGCCGGCTGCGGCTGCCGGAATTAGACCCGGCAATGCAGGTGCAAGGGGGTAGCAGTGTAGCCACTCAGCCAGATCTCGCCGAGGCGGATAGAGGATGGTGACGAGCCAAACGCCTAGACCATCGTTAACCTGAATTCGGCGGCAGGTGTCGGAGAGGCAAGACCTTGTCCTCAACCCGAGCACCGGTGCCTCTCGGCTCCGACGTCGGGCTACGCTAACCGCTGCTGCAAAGAGCGCGCGATCGGAATCTAGGCCGCCTTGCGCCCGCGGGCGCTGACCACGGCCTCAAGCGAGGTTTCGAGCACGTCAAGCGCTTCCTGCAACTGATTCATCGGGATGGTCAGCGGGGTCAGGAGGCAAATCACATTGCCCTTGGTGCCGCAGTTCAACAGCAGCACACCACGCCGTTCTGCCTCGGCCATGAGGTCGGCGGTCAGCACCGGGGCGGCCTCCTTGGAAGCACGGTCAGTAACCAACTCGAAGGCCACCATGGCGCCGAGGCCGCGCACATCGCCGATGCACTCCATCCCTTGACGCGCGGCGATCGACTGCAGGCGGTCGGTCATGATCTTACCGATTTCGGCTGCGCGCGCACAGAGGTTTTCCTCCTCGATCACGTCCAGGACGGCATGAGAAGCGGCGACGGAGATCGGCGGTCCCGCATAGGTGCCGCCGAAGCCCGCCAGGATTGGGGGCGTCCACAATCTCCTTGCGCCCGGTGACGGCCGACAGCGGGAATCCGCCGCCCAGGCCTTTGGCCATGGTTACCAGATCGGGCTGCACGCCGTAGTGCTCGAGCGCCAGCATCTTGCCGGTGCGCGCGATGCCGGTCTGAATCTCGTCCAGGATCAGCAGAATGCCGTACCGGTCGGCGATCTCGCGCAGGCCCTCGAGGAAGGCCTTGGGCGCAACGTTGAAGCCACCCTCGCCCTGCACCGGCTCTACCGGGATATCGTGGAAGGGGTGCGGGAAGGGCGCATGGATCACCTCCGCCGGCATGGCGCCGAAGCCCTTCTTGTAGGGCACCAGCTTACCGGTCAACGCCATGCCCATCAGCGTCCGTCCGTGAAAACCGCCGTAGAAGGAGATGACAGCAGAACGACCGCTGTAGGCCCGCGCCATCTTGATCGCGTTCTCACCGCCTCGACGCCGGTGGTGACCAGCATGGTCTTTTTCTCAAAGTCGCCGGGGACCAGCTCGTTCAGACGCTCGGCCAGACCGATGTAACCCTCGAAGGGACTAACGTTAAAGCAAGTGTGGGTGGAATTTCTCACACTGCTCGGCGACCGCGGCCATCACCTTGGGATGACGGTGACCGGTATTCAGAACCGCAATGCCGGCGGCCATGTCGATGTAGCGCTTGCCGTCTACATCCCAAATCTCGGCATTCTCCGCACGCTCCGCATAGATTCTGCGCGTCGCGATCCCCTCCGCCACAGCGTCCTTGTGCCGCGCTGTCAGATCCTCACTTGCAGCCATTATGCACGGCCTTTCCCGAAAATACTTAACAATACAACTGCCTACGCCTGTGCAAGATCCTGAGCAACAGCTTTATGTGATATCACCGCGTTCGACAGAACAGCGGGTACCTTGGTGTTGGCAGAATTCGATGCCGGCGCGCGTCTGCGCCAAGCTAGGCAAGCTGCCGGCCTGACCCAGCGTAAATTGGCCGGGCGGGCGGGCGTTCCGCACAGGCAGATCTCTACCATCGAGCAAAACCGCAACAGCCCCCGGTTGCGCCGTTGTACAATATCCTGGGTTGCACAAAATCCTGGGCGGAATCTTCATGACAACGGCAGAATGCTTCGAACCGGATCAGGGCCTTAAAGAGCGAATTTTCTTTTCCTCTAAGGAACTTCTGGATTTTACTTCGCGCCTGTCGCAGCAGAACTCGTATCGGCCTGCACGCCTCCCTATTTGCAGGCATCGGGACCGCAACTCGGAGAGGACGGCATGAACCGGACCACGGGAAGACTTAGTGCCATCCAGTTGGTCAAGGAAGCTTATCGTGGGTGGAGCGCCAATCGAGGCGCCTGGTTAATAGCCTTGGCCTTACCCGCGGCTATAGATGTGGTGGTGAACGCCGCTTTCTGGCGCCACACTGCAAGCTTGGTGGATCAAGTGCAACAAGGCACGGACCGGGAGGCCGATCTGGAAACCTTGCATCTGGAAACCTTCCTCGGCGACGAAATGCTGCTAAGGTTCCTGGCGCTGGTGGCGGTCAACATCATTGCCATGACGCTCTTTGCGGTCTCCTGGCACCGGCTGGCCTTGCTCGGCGAGCGGCCCAGGCTGATCCCGGAGGTGAGGTCGGAGCACATACGCTTCGCCCTCGTTGCCTTCGCTTTGGTGTTCGGCCTCAGCAGCATCTTGATGGTCGGTTTCGCTTTTACGCTGGTCCAGCCTGCCGGCATGGCGACGATTTTGGCCCTGATCCTTGCCCTGCTTGTCTATATAAAATTGAGCATGCTGTTGCCGGCAGCGGCCGTCGGCGTGCCCTGCCGCATCCAAGATGCCTGGCGGATGACATCCGGCCAGGTCCTGCCCTTGTTCTGGGCGAGCCTCCTGGCCCTGCTGCCGATTATTTTCGGCTCCCTCCTGCTGACGTTCCTGCTATCCGGAGCTCTGCCCAAACTTTTCGGAGAGGGGCTTCTGGCAAATCTCGTGCTGCTGGCCGTCAAGACCTTGCTGAACTATTTTGCCTTGGCGGTGATGGTCGCCATCATCTCCCTCGCCTACAAAGAGATTACCAGACTGCCGCTGGCCGGAAACAAGAACCCGACGCATGGCACTTGAATGCAAGATCTGCGGTCTGAAGGACCCGGCGGCAGTCGAGGCCGCGGTCGCCGGCGGAGCCGCTTTGCTGGGCTTCGTCTTCTTTCCGCGCAGCCCGCGCAGTGTCGCCCCAGCAGTGGTCGCGAGCCTCAGCCAGCACATTCCAGAGAGGTGCCTCAAGGTCGGCCTGCTGGTCGATCCCGACGACGAGACCTTGTCCGGGATTCTGCGTCAGGCACCGCTCGACATGCTTCAGCTACACGGCAGCGAGCCGCCAGCGCGGGTGGCCGAGATCAGAATGCGTTTCGGCAAGCCGGTGATGACGGCAGTGAAGATCGCCACACGCGACGACCTTGCCGCGGCCCGCGCCTACGAGCCAGTCGCCGACCGCCTGCTGTTCGACGCCAAACCGCCGGCCTCCATGAAGAACGCGCTGCCGGGCGGCAATGCCGTGGCCTTCGACTGGCGCCTGCTGGCCGGCTTCAACTGGTCGCGCCCCTGGATGCTGGCTGGCGCCTTGAAGGCGGAAAATCTGGCCGAGGCTGTCTCCACCTCCGGCGCCCGTGCAGTCGACGTCTCCTCCGGCGTCGAAAGCGCGCCCGGACAGAAGGATCCGGCCATGATCCACACCTTCTTGGAAAAGGCCCGCAGCCTTTAAACGAAGGCCAGGTAAACGAAGATCGGGGTTTCCTTGAACCAACGACGACATCATGGAGGCGCACAGTGGCAGGGACCGTCTGTTCGGCACCGTCGCTGCGGCCCGCCTATCTCAGCTTGCCAACGCTTTGGAAGAGCAAGCCAAGGGCGGCAAAACGCGGGCCTCGCCACGGGAATCGCCGAGCTCACGCCGTTCCACGAACGCTCTCTCGCTGCCATCGAGACCCCGATGGCGCATCTCGAAGCCTCCGGGGAACAGGCGGCTGCTCCCTAAAGCCCCCGCTAGTCCGGCCTCACAGCGGCATAACGCGCTTCTTCCTCGTAGTAGGAATCGAAGCCGACGCGCCGGCGCAGTTCGGCAAAGCCCAGCAACTGGGCTGGGTGCGTCTGCCCCTTCAGGGCTTCCAGCGCCTCCAGCATGGCACGCATCGCCGCCGACATGAGGGTCAGGGGATAGGCGGCGACGGCAAAGCCGATTGCGGCGAGCTCGGCAGGCGGCAGGATCGGCGTGGTTCCGCCCTCGACCATGTTGGCCAGATGATGGCCCGGCACTTCGCGGCAGATTCGCTCCATCTCCTCGCGCGAACGCGGGGCCTCGACGAAGAGGATGTCGGCGCCGGCCTCCTTGAAGGCGGCGGCACGCGCCAAGGCCTCGTCGAGACCGTGACCGTGATTGGCATCGGTACGCGCCAGGATGAGAATGTCGTCGCCCTCCGCCCGGGCATCGGCGGCAGCCTTGATGCGGTCGAGGGCCTCCACCCGGTCCACCACCAGCTTGCCCTTGGTGTGGCCGCAGCGTTTGGGCGCCAGCTGATCCTCGATCATGATCGCTGCGGCGCCGGCACGGGCATAGCCCTTGACCGTGCGCTTGACGTTCAAGGCATTGCCGTAGCCGGTGTCGCCGTCGCAGAGAACCGGCAGGCTGACCGCAGCACAGATGTTGCGCACGCTGTCGAGCATCTCGCCGTAGGAAATGAGGCCGGTGTCGGGTTGGCCGATGCGGCAAGCAGAGACGGCGAAACCCGACATGAAGGCGGTCTGGAAGCCCGCCTGCTCGATCAGCTTGGCGCTTAGGGAATCGGCGCAAGAGGGTGTGACCAGCAGACGTTCCGCCGATAGGAGATCGCGCAACCTCTGGGCCCGGGTCATAGGGCGTAGGGAAGCCATAGCACGATGTCCTTGAAGAGGGCGATCAACAGGACAGCAAACAGCATCAACAATAGAAAGGGCAGCACGCCCCGCGCGACCTCGCCCATCTTCGCCTTTGCGATGGCCTGTATCACATAGAGGTTGAGGCCAACCGGCGGGGTGATCAAGGCACACTCCACCATGATCACGAAAAAAATGCCGAACCAGACCGGATCGATACCCAGGGCCATCAGGGCACCGGCCAAGACCGGCACCATGATCAGCATCATCGAGAGCGCCTCCATAAAGAGCCCCATGATCAGCAACACCAGAGCCACGGCCAGGATGAAGAGCCCTGCCGTCTCGACATTCTCGGAGATCGTCTGGGTAATGTCCTGCGGGATGCGCCACAGCGCGATCGCCCGGGCGAAGACCTTGGCGCCGGCGACGATCAGCAAGATTGAGGCCGTGGTCTTCATGGAGTCCCTGACCGCCTCGCGCAGGCCCTGCCAGCTGAGCGAGCGCAAAACCACCGCAGTGACGAAAAGCGCCCCGATGAAGCCGATGGCCGATGCCTCGGTCGGCGTGAACCAGCCCTGATAGATACCGGCGATGACGAAAGCTGCCAGTAGTACGGTCGGCAAGGCCCTCAGTCCGGTCTGCTTCCGGGTGGTCCAGTCGGCCCGCTGGTTATCGCGCGCAATGGCCTTGACGCGCGCGTAGATCATGGAAAAGCCTATAAAGAGGGCGACCAGCAACAGCCCCGGCCCCACGCCGGCCTCAAACAATGCCAGCACCGATTCTTCGGTAATGACGCCGTAAACGATCAGAATGATGGAGGGTGGGATCAGGATGCCCAAGGTGCCGCCAGCGGCCAGCAGACCGAAGACGAAGTGCCGGGGATAGCCGCGGTTCACCATCTCTGGGATCGCGACCGTCCCGATAGTGGCGGCAGTGGCAACCGAGGAGCCCGAGATGGCGGCGAAGATCCCGCAGGATATCACAGTCGCCACTGCCAGACCGCCCGGCCAATGGCCCACCCAGGCTTGCACCGCGGCGAAGAGATCGCGCCCCACCCCGCCCTTCAGCATGACGTTCGACATCAGGAGAAATAGCGGCACGGCGATCAGCACGAAGCTGTCCATGGTCGACAGCAGACCGGAGGCAACCATCATCGGCGAGAAACCGCCGACCGTCAGCAACAGCAGTCCCAGACCAGCGAGCACGAAGGCCACCGGCACGCCGGCCAGCAAGAGCGCGAAGAGCGCCGCAAGAATAAACAGGCTGTCCATTGCTACCCGGCAATCTTTCGATGCTCGGGCAGCGGCCTGCCGCCCACGGCGCGAACCAACTCCAGCAGGGTCTGCAGGGCAAGCAGAAGGAAGGCTAAGGGGATCGCTGCCTGCGCCCACCAATTCGGCAGATCCATCATGGTTCCGGTGGTCCGGCCGCGTTCCAGCGAATTGAGGGCGATGGGCGCGCCATAGAAAATGACCGCGACAGCCAAGGCCAATACGAAGATCAAGGTCACCACGCGCGCAACGCGCCGGCCGGCCGGTCCCAGCAGATCCGTTACCACCGTCACCCGGATGTGCTGATCGTGGTGCAACAGGGCCGCCATCGCCAAGAAGGTCGCCCAGACGAAGATCAGGCGGGAGAGTTCCTCGGCCCAGACGGTCGGCGCATTGAAGAAGTAGCGCGACGCAACCTCCCATGCCAGCATCAAGCCGATGGCGAAGTAGGCCCAGCCGGCGGCCAGGCCCACCGCGTCGGACAGACGATCGATCGCACGCATGGGTGCTGTCGCGGTCGGCTTACAGCTTCTCAGCGGCGTCCAGGACCTGCTTGCCCATTTCGCCGGAGGTCTTCAGCCACTCCTGAATTACCGGCGCGGAGGCCTTCTTCCAGGCCTCGATCTCATCGGCGGTCGGGATATAGACCGTCATGCCGTGGTCCTTGGCCGCTTGGAAGGCTTCGGCCTCGATCTCCGAGACGCGGTTGCGCACATCCTCCTCCGCCTTCAGGGCGGCAGCCGCGATGACTTCACGCTGCTTGTCGTCCAGACCCTGCCAGAAGTCTTCGTTGATCAGCACGATGAATTCGATGTCGGCGTTGTTGGTGACGGTGATGGTATCCATCACATCCCACAGCGAGCGGGATTTGACCCCGGAGACGCCGGTCATGCCGATATCCACCGTTCCACGCTGATAAGCCAGGAACTGCTCGGAGCCGGAAATCAGGGTCGGCACACCGCCCAGCACCTGAATCCAGGTACCCAGGGTCTTGCCGAAGACACGGACCTTCTTGTCCTTCACCGCCTCGGGCGTCTCAATCGGGCTGCCGTTGGACAGCAGAATCACGCCGCCATAGGCCTGCCACCACAGCGGCCGGGCACCCGTCTCCAGCATCGCCTTGTCGAGCGGTGCACGCACCGCGCTGCCCGGCGCCACGGCCTTGCGGACCTTCTCTTCGCTGTTCAGCACGAAAGGCATGTAGAAGACATCGACCGCAGGGATCTCGCCGACGAAGCGGGTCAGCGAAGCCACCCCCATCTCAATCTGACCGGAGGCCACCGCTTCCGGCACCTCCTTGTCTTTGAAAAGCTGAGCCGAATCGTAGATCTCTACCGTCATGTCGGAGTTCGCTTCGACCGCCTCCTTGAACAGCAGCAGATTCTGTCCGAGGTGGCTCTTCAACGGCAGCTGCAGCGAAATCCGCAGGGTTTCCGAAGCATCGGCGGCGAAGGCGATGAAACTGCTGCACAGCCCCAGCGCAGCAGCGCCGGTAAACGCGGCCAGGCGGTTGGTCATGACTGTCTCCCTAAAGCTGTTGTCTGCTTGTTTCTCTAGACTGCAAGGGACTTAAAGCGGCCGCCTTCAGCTTTGTCAACGACAGCCCCGCATCCTTTGCGAGCGCTTGCGGAATTGCAAGGATCGCCCGCCGCGCGCCAAGTCATCCACTCTGCCTCCGGTTATTGGAAAACGTCCTCAAGCTGGCAGACCCTTGGACCTCTACGCGGTCCCAGGCTGCATCCCAGTGCGATGCCGTCGCGCGTATCCCCCTTGACGGCCACCACGCAATGCCTCGTGCTTGTTGCTTTCGCCCGCAATTCGGAGGCCAAGCCGGTGCCGTATCCATCTCTCGATCCGGAGTTTCTCTCCCAATGGATCGGCCGCAGCGAAGAGCGCCGCGACCGCATCTCCCTGCGCCAAGCCCGCCTGATGCAGACCACCTTGGAACGGCCGGCCAGCCTAGCGGAGGGCGACCCCCTGCCGCCGCTCTGGCATTGGCTCTACTTCCCGGTTGAGGTGCCGCTGAGCGGTTTAGGCCGCGAGGGTCATCCGCAACTGGGCGGATTCCTGCCACCCGTCGCTCTGCCGCGGCGCATGTGGGCAGGAGGACGCTATGCTTTTCATGCGCCTTTGCCCTTGGGCACAGACGTGCAGCGGCACTCCACTATCAAGACCGTGTCCGTAAAGGAAGGAGGCAGCGGGCCGCTGTGCTTCGTGACCGTCGAGCACAGCTTCTTCATCGCCAACCGCATCTGCCTGGTAGAAGAGCACGACATTGTCTACCGTGACGCCCCCAAGCCCGGTGCACCGCCTCCTAAACCGCAACCGGCCCCGCAGGACTGCGACTGGCAGCGCAGGGTTGAACCGAGCCCGATACAGCTGTTCCGCTATTCGGCCCTGACCTTCAACGCTCACCGCATCCACTACGATCGCGACTATTGCCGCGATGTCGAGGGCTACCCCGGTCTTGTCTTTCACGGACCTTTAACCGGGACGCTGCTAGCGGATTTAGCAGCCAGCGCGGTCGGCCGGCCGCTGGCCTCCTTCTCCTTCCGGGCCGTGGCACCCTTGTTCGACACTGCGCCCTTCACCATACATGGTAAGCCTGCACAAGGCGGCGCCAGCCTCTGGGCAGCAACACCTGACGGCGGCCTGGCAATGACGGCAGAGGCCAGATTCGCCGAGGCCGGATTCGCCAAGAACGAGGTGCTTGAACCTGCCTGATACACTTGGCCCGATACACATGGCGAGCCAATCGAGTAGGGGCAGAGGCGTGGCGGTGTCTTCAAGCGCCTTCGGTTAAGGGTCAGTCCCAAGGCGGTGGCGGCCGCCATCGGGGCCTCGGGACACTCCAGAGGCGGATAGTGGCCCGTCAAGCGATGCGGGTGCAAAAACCCTTGTCCACAAGAATCATGCCCAGCGGACAATTCCAATCGCGAAGCGGCTTGCCTATGGTTCGGGCGGGTATGCTTCAGGAGACCGTTCATGTCTGACACCATTCACAGCCGCGTGGCGATTATCGGTTCCGGAGCAGCCGGTCTAACCGCAGCCATCTACGCCGCGCGCGCCAATCTCAAACCCCTGGTGATCGACGGCCTGCAGCCAGGAGGACAGATGACGATCACGACGGAGGTAGAGAATTTTCCAGGCTTCGCGGAGCCCATTCAGGGCCCCTGGCTCATGGAACAAATGCGCGCCCAAGCCAAGAACGTCGGCACCCGATTTGAAGCCGACCTGATCGCCTCGGTCGATTTCGCCAAGCATCCCTTCACTCTAGTCGGCGACAGCGGGCGGCACTACAAAGCCGATGCCGTGATCGTTGCCACCGGTGCCCAGGCACGTTGGTTGGGCCTGCCCTCCGAGCAACGCTTCAACGGCCGCGGAGTCTCCGCTTGCGCCACCTGCGATGGCTTCTTTTACCGTGGCAAGGATGTCGCCGTGGTAGGCGGCGGCAACACTGCGGTGGAAGAAGCGCTCTATCTAGCGCAGATCTGTCAGTCGGTCACCCTGATCCATCGCCGCGACTCTCTGCGCGCCGAGAAGATCGGTCAGGAGCGTCTGCTGGCCCACCCGAAGATCTCCGTCGTCTGGAATAGCGTAGTCCACGAGGTCCTGGGCGGCAGCGGCCCTATGGACGGCGTCACTGCAGTCGCGATCAAGGACGTAGTCACCGGAGGCGTCACCCAGCTTCCCGTCGAAGGTCTCTTCGTCGCCATCGGTCATGACCCGGCGACCGCCGTCTTTAAGGATGTGCTGGAGATGGACGAGAATGACTACCTGATCGCCGAGCCGAATTCGACCAAAACCGCGATTCCAGGCGTCTTCGCCGCCGGCGACTGTGTGGACAAGGTTTTCAGACAAGCCGTTACGGCTGCGGCCATGGGCTGTATGGCGGCTCTGGAAGCCGACCGCTGGCTGGGCACAGAAGCCCACCGCCTGACCAAACTGCCACCTAGCCGCAAAGGACTGGGCGTGAGCTCGGCAGGGTCGCGGCGGATCGCCGGACAACCCGGTCTGTCCGTAGTTTAGTCCCCTGGCAATTCGGCCACACCCCGTGTCATTCTAGTCCGAACCGGCAAAATGAACGCAGCCGACCTAGGCGAATCTTCTATATGACAACTGGACAATCTTGTCGAATGGACGGTAGATGGCAATGGATTGGGATAAGTTGAGGATCTTTCATGCTGTGGCGGAGGCTGGCAGCTTTACGCATGCTGGAGAGCAGCTGAACTTGAGCCAATCGGCGGTTTCTCGCCAGATTAGCGGACTTGAGGAAAGCCTGAGCGTTCCTCTGTTTCATCGTCACGCGCGCGGCTTGCTTCTGACCGAGCAGGGCGAACTGCTCTATCGAACCGCTCACGAGGTCTTCGGCAAACTCGCCATGATTGAGGCGCAGCTGACCGAAAGCAAGGATCGACCGAAAGGCCCTCTGAAGGTTACGACGACGGTGGCCTTTGGCTCGACCTGGCTGGCGCCCCGGATACGCGATTTCATGGAGCTTTATCCCGAGATCGGGCTGCATCTCATCCTGGCCGATCGCGAGTTGGATCTGTCGATGCGCGAGGCTGACGTCGCTGTGCGGATGATGCCGCCGCGCCAGGCCGACCTGATTCAGCGCCACCTGATCACCATGCATGTTCAGGCCTACGCTTCCGCGGACTATCTAAAGCGCCACGGACCAGTGAACTCGGTCGAGGACCTCGACCATCACAAGCTAATCGTCTACGGCGAGGACAAGCGCCCACCGGTGCCCGACGTCAATTGGCTGCTACACAGCGGCCGTCGCGGTAGCGGGCCGCGCAAGCCGGCACTGAGCCTCAACAACGTCTACGGCATCCTGCAAGCCGTCATGGCCGGCGCAGGCATCGCCGCCCTGCCGGAGTTCATGGTGAACAAGCAAAGCGATCTGGTGCCCGTGCTGCCCGATATGGAGGGCCCGCAGATCGACACTTACTTCGTCTATTCCGAGGAACTACGCTCCACCAAGCGGATCGCCGTTTTTCGCGACTTCCTCCTGCGGAAAATCGCCGAGACCGGCTTCTGAGGATACTGGCATGGGAGCACGCAAACCTAAGGTCCCATTGCGCTCATACTGCCGGCCAAGCCCTTACCGGCAGCGGATTGCTTGCTGTGAGACGATTTCACCTGCATGCAGAGTTCGCATAGCACCCGTGAGATAAGACCGATGGACCGGGTCAGCAGCCAAGACTATCTCTCCAATCGTGATTGCTGCACAGTGCAGTGATCGTCGGGTTCCCGGACCTCCACCGGGAATTCAGGGCTCATTGAGGTGGGTCCTACGTCTCCCAGACGTGAAACCTCCCTGTTCAACTTGCCGGGAAGTCATGACTTCCCGGCATTTTTCTTGCGCCCGGCAGGCTGTTACCCGGTGCACCCGCGTCGGCGCCTATCAGGTCTAGGCGGTATGGGGTTATTTCAAAACTACGATAAGGCTGGGCCTGATCGCTAACAAGCAGAGCGTCTGGAACTCCGTCCAATAATCAAGAAGCCGCTTTCGGGTTGCCAGCAGGCACTCAGGCTGTAGCGGAAACCAGCCGCCAAAGTGCAGCAGATGGAGCCCCATTGGCGGAATTGAATCGCTCTATGGCTTCTCCGGAGCAAGAATAACGGTGAAGATTGCCGTCTCCGCCAAAATCCAGAACCAGAATTCAAAAAATGGCTGCCACACCCGGTCGTCGACTGCTGCCGGTTTCCTCGCTCACCCAGGTTCCCGCCCCCTTATGCGCCCACCTTATGCGAAGGTCGGGTCGTGGCGGACCACGGCCGCATTCTCGACGCTGCGACCGGTCAGCCCGCGAATGAAGCCCCAATGCGAGACCACCAGGGTCTCGGGCCAGGCTGGATGCCGGACCGCCTCACTCCGAAAGTGGAAGCAGCGCTGCATCAACTCTCTCTCACTCTCGTCGGGATAGCGCCACCACTCCTCCGCTAGATCGCGAAAATCGACGGCTGGGAAACGCGCCTTCAGTTCGCTGCGCGGCGAACCGATGTCGCAAACGAAGAAGGCTCGCTCAGAGACCAGGGGCTCCACTTCGGTGGTGATATCAAGCGCCTCGGCCAAGATTTCCGCCGTTTCCAGCGCACGCCAATAGGGAGACGACAGCAAGCGGGTCACCCTCTGCCCGTCGGCGATCAGACGTTCGGTAGCCGCCCGAATCTGCCGGCGTCCCTCCTCCGTCAATCTTGGATCGACGATCCCGGGGTCCACCCGCGTCTTGACGAAGTGATTGTTGAAATGCGATTGTCCGTGACGAATCAGCAGCATTCCCGAAAACCTCGTAGCCGGCGGCGGGTTACCGCCCCTCCACCTCAAGTATAATTGCAGTGCCGGAATCTTCTTGTGCGCTTGCTCTTTAGCCGAAAGAGGCCTATCTTGCCAGTAACGGTAGGCTAGGCGTTTTGGACGCTCAAGACGGCGAACGAAGCGGTTGGCGAGGGCAGCAGGTCCTCATCTCCTAGAATCTCCAGCACGCGGCCATTGGCCGAACCATGGGGTAACGCCTTGGAATACTACGATCTCATTCTTTTGGCTGTTATTGCCGGCTTCATCATCCTGCGACTGCGCAGCCATCTCGGTCGCCGCACCGGCCATCAGGAGCCGATGGATCCCTTTGCCCAGCAGGGCCGGGAACAAGCGGAGAGCCAAAATTCGGAGGAGCGCGTGCTACAGTTCCCCGATCGCTCGGCCGAGACGGAGAAAGAGGATGAGCGTCTGCCCGACATCGGCCGCAACGACGTTCCCAGCCACTCGGTCCCAGCTGACAAGGGTGTAGCCGCCATCAAGGGCGTCGACCTCAGCTTCGATGAGGCCGCTTTCGTATCGGGTGCCCGCATGGCCTTCGAGATGATCGTGAACAGCTATGCCGGCGGCGACATCAAGACTCTGCGTCCCCTGCTGGCCAACGAGATTTTCGAGGAATTCGCAAGCGCCATTCGCACACGCGAAGACGCTGGCGAATCATTGGAGACCACCCTAGTCAGCGTCACAGAGGCTGAAATCGTCGAGGCAGAGCTGCAAGGAAAGACCGCGTTCGTAACCGTTCGCTTCCGCTCGGAACAGATCAACGTGCTGCGCGACGGACAGGGCAAAATCATCCAAGGCAGCGAACAGGGGGTCGATACCGTCACCGACCTTTGGACCTTCGCGCGCAACACCCGCAGCCGCGATCCGAACTGGACCTTGGTCGCGACCGATTCGCCGGAAGATTAGCCCTCCTCATTGGCGCGGGCCAAGCTAGCCGCTCATACTCGGCCATATGACTGGCAGAAGCCTTTCTACTAGCGCACCATGTCGGCGTCCGGAACGAGAGAACTAACCGGCGATCCAATGGGCACCCTCCGAGGCTAGGAACGCTACGGGCCGGGACAACGTGCTGCAGCAGTCCGCGACCCTTGACCGCCTGCGGCATCTCGATGAAGCCGAAGGCCTTTTCGTGGGGCGAGATCTGTCGCACGATATCGATCAGACCCGGCGCCACACAGTTGGCTGCGATGGCATGGCATCCCAGGCTGCGTCGCGAAGGCGCGGATGAAGAACAGCACGCCGCCCTTGGAGGCCAGATAGTGGGCCATATTCGGCGTTCCGGCATGCAAGGAGTTGGAAGTGATGTTGACGATTCGCTCGTAGCCGCTCTTGCGCATGAGGTCAGAGCCCGCCCAGCACATCAGTAAGAGGCCGTCTAGGTTCATCCGCAACACGCGGTGTCACTCCCCGAAGGTCAGCGCATCCCAAGGAACGAAGGGCACGATGGCCGCTGCGTTCACCAGCACATACAACTAGCCGCAGCAACTTCGACCCGTGCGAAGAGAGTAGAGACCTGGTGCGGCTCGCCCACCGTTCAACGACAGCCCGGCCCAGATCTTGCGCCGCGCCGGAGACCAAGGCCACCCGTCCGGGGAAACGCTGCAGGTGACGCCCCCTTCTTGTTTGCGGATTCTCTAAACCTCCCCGGCCACAATTTCGGCCAGAACCGCGGCCTGTCCGGCTGCCACATCCAGTGGTTTACCCAGCGTCGCGAAAGCGCCACCCAAGGCCGCAATCGCCACCGCAGCATAGATCGGCTCCGCCACTGGCCCCATGTGACCAATGCGGAAAAGCTTGCCTTCTGTGTTGGCCACACCGCTGGAGAAGACCACGCCGAACAACCGTCGCGCCGCTGCCAGCAGCTGGGCGCTCTCGATCTCCTCCGGCAGTGTTACTGCGGTACAGGTCGGGGCCGCAATTTCCTCCTGCGCAGCCCAGAGCTCAAGCCCCATGGCCTTGATTCCGGCCCGGCAGGCCCTGCCGGTCAGCGCATGGCGCGCCCAAACAGCTTCCGGTCCCTCTTCAAGGTAGCCCGAGATCGCTGCTTCCAACCCGTTGATCGCCGCCACCGAGGGTGTGAAAGGAAAATCTTTACCGCTTCGCCAAGCCTCCTTCCAATCGAGCAGACTCAGAATCGAGGCGCGCGGCGCCGTCGGGTTGGCCTCCATATGCGCCCAAGCCGGTTCGCTCACCGCCAAGACCGAGAGGCTGGGCGGACCGCCGAGGCACTTGCCCGGTCCGGTGATGAAGACATCGGCCAGGCAGTCTTTTGGGTGGATCGGCATGCCGGCGAAGGAGGAGACCGCATCGACGATCAGGAGGGCGCCGCGATCGTGCACGATGCGCCCGATCTCCGCCACTGGGTTCAACGTGCCCGAAGGTGTGTCGTGATGGACGACCGAGACCACGCGGATCTCCGGATGGGCCTTGAAGGCAGCCTCTACTGCAGCCGGATCGATCGCCTCGTTGAAGGGAACCTCGATCTCCTCGACCCGCCTGGCCGTGCGGGCAGCCCAATAGCCGAAGCCCTTCCCGTAGACGCCGGAGGCCAGATTCAAGACTAAATCCTCATTGCCGATCAGGGACGCCGCCGCAGCCTCGATGGCCGGTGCCGGCTCGCACTGCAAAATCAGCGCCGGCTCCGCAATCCGCAATGCTTCGGCACAACGCTTGGCAATCTGCTCATAAGCTTCTTGGAAGTAAGGATCGTAGTCGTAATGGACAGTGCGGCTCATCCCCTGCAGCACACGCGGATAGCAGGTCACGGGGCCGGCGGACAGGGTTATGACCGGCTCTTTCAACTGAGCAGTCGAGATTTCAGTCATTTTTTCGGTCCTTCATCAAGAGACATAGAACAGGCTTAGAACGCGTTGCCAAGTCTGCCACAGTGCTATAGCCCTTGCAGCGCAACTTGCACGGCCCGCTTCCAGCCCGGGAAGCAGACGTTCTAGCATGCGGGACCTAGACCTCCCGATCGCCGGCGCCGGACGGAATGATCGCCTCCCCGCCGACGATGGCCGCGCGCATGGGCATACCAGGCTTGAGGGGCAATAGGCCGGCTGCCCGTTAGCTTCATGGCTTAGCGAAGACCCCGGTTGTCAGGTGCTCTTGCTGGAGGCCGGCAGATCAACCGGGGATCCCGGTATCGCCCCGCCGTACTGGTCAACCGGCGGACGGGATGTCTTCGTTCCGGTTTAGGGCGCTGACGGTATCGGCAAGGACGTGATCGGGCACCAGTGCCCGTCCTGCAACGCGAAGGCTTTCAGCGTAGGGGCGCCAGGGTCCGCAAACCAGAGATGGGAGGCAGTCTCCCGGACCTGGATGTCCTGCTTGGGATTAAGGTCCAGTTGCCACGTGGAAGGTGACAGGACGTCACACATCCAGTCCGGGGCAATCTCGATCTAGGCCCGCGTTAGGAAGTTCCGGCAAGGTCTCGCGCCGCCAGCCCGCCAGATCGGGCACAACGGCTTCCTCTTTCCCGCGGCCAAAGCAGTGAAGCTCCGGCTCATCCATGATCCACCAACCGCCGGGGCCGCCGTTGCCGTAGTTGAACGGCGGGACCAGTCGCCTGCCCATGCCCAAACCTGCCTATGCATAGGGTATGGTAGGGTGGACCTGAGTGTAGAGCGTTCCGGCGATCAATTGGCCATTCTGTTGGGGTCCGGCTCCGCGTCCAGCACATCCCGATGGGCAGTGCCGGTCTTGCCGGGGACAGGCATGATGACTTCTGAACAGAGTGTGCGCCTGCATCCTAAGATGTGCCACCCGCCCTCGCCAGTGGCCGGATCGGTGATTCGGGATAATCAGGCTGTCCTGTTCCGCCTTCCGGTCCAGCCGCACCAAAACGGCCAGCCGGGTTGCCGCTTGGGAAAGCCCGGCCCTGTTCTGGATGGAGCCTGTTGGGCTGGCGTGCCGGTCGTGTCAAGGGGGCGCTCAATGTGTTCCAAGCACTCTTCGACAGAAAAAAGCCATTTCTGAATTCTTTTACGGTGCTCATGGATCAGGTTGTTGGTTACGATGCCTATCATAAACTTGTAAAGCTGTCCTGTCAAATCTTTCCATAAAGTCAAATCTGAAATATTCCTCCGTCACTTCCACGTTACTAATTTTCCATACGCACCTCCAATCTCCGACGCTGCCATTAGGGCTATTAGAAAGGATTGCGTCATGCACACAAACAACCGCTCCATCATATATCGACCTGCGCCACTTTTCTCTACCTTTACCGGCATCAAGGTTCGGGCTGGGATCGGACTAGCCGAAGCCGATAATGGATCCCGCGCATGCTGGAGAGTGTGATATCCGACACCATTGAGAGCTTCACCACCCCGACATTCTTCCTAGCCGGCATCGAGCCCAAGTTCGAAGTCTTCGATCTGCCCGCGCTCTTCGCCTCGCCGCATCAGGTGGGCGGGGTGCTGCACGATCCGGAGTACCGCATCCATTTGGCAACCTCAGGCCTGGACAAGGGCTTCCGGGTGATCGACGCGATCTAAAACAGCCCAATCTTGCTGCTCTCCACCGAGTCGATCAGGGATCGCCGGCCTCGAATACCTGAAGGTCCACACCTTTGCCAGCACGCTGCAAATGCTGCAAATAAAGCCGCTGGCTTCGGTCGGCACCAGCCCGCTGCCCTGCCACTGCGCAAAGTCGTAACAGCCTTGCTGGCCGACATGCCGAGATTCTGAAGAACTTCTGCAGCACCGGAACCGACATTATCAAGGAAAAGCCGGTCGTGGCCGCGGATCTGGAGTTGCTGACAAAGGTCATTGAGGCGACGCCGGTACATTAGTAGAGTTTTTTCGCTAGGCTGTCCCGACCAGATAAGGTAAGGCTCAGTGGCGTTGCACTAGAGGAAGGACGAGAAGTATGCTTTCCAGCGCCGCTTGGGCTTTTGCTCTCCTTTTTCTTTCCCCTGCCGCACAGCGGCTATGCCCGAACCGCAGCCGAGTCAAGCTGAATCGCTGCGGCCGGGCCTCCGGCACGTGAAGCCCGAAGAGGTCAGCCCAGCCGCCGAACCCTGCAATCGTTTTATGGGGCTGGATTATAGGGTTGGCGCGGCGGGTTGTGCTGGCAGCCGGGGCCGGGCCCAGCTCAGGAAGGGGCAGGCTTCCGCGTCCTGTCGGCGTTGCCGGGCAATGTCCAACGGGAGAGTTAGGAGATCACAATGAGTATCGATGCGACTGCCTGCACACTGCGGGTAACCACGGCAGCCACTACTGCCGCCAGGGCGCGCAAGGAGATCAACCTCACGGCCTTCAGCTTGATGAAGGCATCGCACTGTGCCCAGGTTGCTGCCGAGGACATTTTGCGCGGGCACATCAAGGGGTTCTTGCTCCGGCGCTTCGCCAAGAGGACAACGGGGAAAGATCTCCTGACGTATATTCCCGCCGACTGGGTGGAGGCCCTGCGCAACGGCCGGGCGGGATTGATTCTCGACCACTCAAGAGAAGGCATGTCCTATATAAGAAGTCCGATGCAGACATGGCACCGGCAGTTGAAATCGTGCGGTATTCCGCCGTCGCGGGTTGTCTTCATAACCCAGAACCGTAATTTCCAAGACGGATATAATCGCTGGTGTGAGGAGCAGGGTGTGGAGGCCCGTATCACAATCGTTAACTATGACTATTTTATAAGCCAGTTTTGCCGCCGGTCGTGGCGCGATCCGGCTGCTGCTTTGGTGAAAAAGATCAGATACTTCGAGAACAGGACTGAGATAGAAAAGCGTTTCGTCTGTTTAAATTACATACCACGGCCCTTCAGGATAGCCCTGCTTACGCGGCTGATCAAGGATAACTATTGGGACGATGGCTTTATCTCCTTCGGCGGTTTTGAGTTAGGGAAGAGAAAACGTTCTCACACTCACAGCCGCGAAATAAATAGATTCCGGAGGCACAGTCTGGCGGCCAGCAGCGAAGCTTATCTGGAGGCACTGGCGGCCAAGGGCCGGGTACTGTTCGGCAAGGCCAAGACCGGCGGACACCCGCGCTGGCTAACCGGCGACGACATGACCAACATCTACCGGTGTTCCGCCTTCACCCTGGTCACGGAGACGGAGATGTCGCCGACTGCCCACCGCATCACCGAAAAGTCCTTGAAGCCGCTGGCCAATTGCCATCCGGCCATCCTGTTCGCCAACTACCGGGCGCTCGCCCTGCTCAAGTCCTTCGGGTTCAAGACCTTCGAGCCCTGGATCGACGAGGGCTACGATGCGATCGAGGACCCGGAGGCACGCTTCCTGGCCGCCTACGAGGCCTTCCGGCAGTTCTACAAGACGGCCTGGGACAGGCTGCGCGAAGACAGGGAACTGCG
>JACOMY010000012.1 GCA_014324045.1 Rhodospirillales bacterium
AGCGTTTCTCGCCGAGCAAGGCTACAAAGCGCTGCTTGGTCTCGATCAGCCCATCGATGCGGGCGGTCTCGCGGTCGAGAAAAGCGGCAATGGCTTTTTGGATTTCGAGATCGGGGAGCGGGATTCGTTCGGCTCTGAGCTGGTGGCGGCCAAGCTCGACAAAGGTCGTCCCTTGTCCTGCCGCTTCGAGTTGGGACCTGCGGGAAAGCAAGGACCAGTAGGCAAAATCCGTCCGGACCATGGGGCGCGGCACCAAGCCACGGCAGCCCTGATTGAAGCACAGCGGTTGCGCAGCGATGGCCATGTGACCGATAGGGGCGCGGATCGAGAGAAGGATCGTCCCCGCCGGAACCATCCGCGTGCCACAGCTCGCATAGCCTTCGGCGGTGATGCTGCGTCCACCGTGTTCTATGAAGCGGGACTTTAACTTCCCCAGATCGGCGGGGCCTACCCAAGGAATATCTCCATCCCAATAGGCCGGCTTACCTGAGGCGGGGGTCGCGCCGTTGAAGACATCGAAGGCTGCACCGATCGGGACTTCCGAGAAGCTCGCCCCGCCATTTCCTTCAGCCGGCATATTGCAGGACACTCGATACCGGCCCGCCGCCCAGCAATTCCTATTCCATCTGGTGCTTGAGTATTTCTAGTTGCCCAACTGCAAATTTTTCGACAACAGCAATTGCTTCGCGGCAAGCTGACTTTAGATCATCCGGAGACGGCATCTCATCATAGTATGACCCATGACTAAGTGAATTAATCAACATACTCTTTATGCTAAAATCTGCATCTTCGACCAAGAATTCGATGAAATTCTGCAAACTATCCGATTTGTCCGGTCTGCAAAAGCGACCAACTGCCTCTAGAACCTGTCTAATCGCATTCCCGGTACTGTGATCGGGATCCTGATCCTTGGCAACACAATTAACGTGCTCAAGCTGCTGCTCAAAGGGAGTTATGTAGCTCTTCAAAGGGGTTAATTTATGCGAAGCTCCAACCCTGTGCAGGGAGAACGTTGCATTGTCATTGATGACCCGGTTGGTCCGCGAAATATTGAAGAAATAGCTGCTATGAGTCAAAATAAGTAACTTGGGCTTTATATTTTTATCGATTTTGCGTTGAGTTATCGGAGTTATCGAAACCTCCCCCTGATCTGAAATTCTTAGGTTCTTCAGAACTTGACCGATCGAGAATATGAAGTCGTATGACATCGACGTCACAGGATCGTCAAATATAAGGAAAAGCTTTTTATAGTCACTGTCCGATTTGACCTTACGATGTACGCAGGCAACGAAGTAGCAGAATGCGATGACTGTTTTTTCTCCATCGCTAAGAGTGCGATGCAGGCCACGTGTAATATTTTTATCATGGCGCTTGAGAGTAAAGCTCTCGCTATCAAAGGCGTATTTGTCAGCAAAAAACGCCTTCAGAAGCATCGCAAATGTCTCCGCGACTCGATCCCGTGCATTTGCTGATGGATTCGCCTTTTCCAGATCACTTAGTTTCTTCTGTTCATTTTGGACGGTCTCGCCGCATTTCCTCAGATCTTCGATCTCGTTCCAGTTGCTGAAGGCAAAATATTCCTCAAATATTTTACAAGCTTTTCTTTGCAGCTCTTTTCGTTCATTATCTTTTTTCGCTACTGATTTAGTAAATTCAGAGATCTTTTCATTGTTATTTTGAATAATTCCGCTAATTTTTTCAATGTGAGCGGTAATATCATCGACATTAATAGAACATCCGTAAGCAAGATCCTGAGATTTTTGCCCTAGCAATTGTTTAATTTTGTGAATTTTAATGATTATCTCTTCTATAAGAGTTTTACCGTCAGCGAGTTCGACATTTTTCTGTGAAGGAATATGGAGCTTTAGATGGTCGAAGCACGACTTCTGCTGTGCAAGTTGTTTTCCAGTTTCTTTGAGGTTCATTTCCTTTTGATTCAGCTTGCCGTCGTAGTCCCGTAGTTCCTCTTTGTGTTTCTCCTCCTGGTCGGCGAAGTAGCTGACATAGGCGTCGATGATTGCCTTCGGATCAGGTGCTGTGATTCCTTGTTCGCAGAACGGACATTCAGTGCGACCCTCGTCTTGAACAATCTTGGTACCGGTTTTGTAGAAGCTGTGATGAACATTGAGCTTCTTTTTTATCGCGTCGGGTACACGGGATGGGGACGTTTCCCGCGCAAGCGAAGCAGCCAAGGCATCAAGGTCAATTTCATTAATCCCAACGGCCTCGACATTGCCCGGATACTCAGGTTCTGCGGGGATCGCCTTCAGGCTGTCCAAGTCCCTAACGATAGGGGCGAGACTTTGATTCGGCGGTTCTGGTTTTTCGGAGAAATTGTTAAGCAAATTTTCAAGAGAAAGTTCTTTAAATTCCTTAAGTCTCTTATCAATTTCTGCTTTCTTATGCAGTTCTTCATTCTTTTCATTATCGAATTTATTTTCGATCTTAGAGGTAAGTTTCGTTTTTGTTTTACGTGCATCTACGAGTTTATTACGTTGATCTCCTAGCTCGATATTCTCACTATCGATGGCAATCTGGTCCTCGATTTTTCCGTCTAGTTCATACTTCCGTTCCCGAAGCTCTTCTTGCACAAAGTCTTCGGAAAAGACGTGGAAGATTGTGTCGGGAGCAACCTTAGGGGTGACCTGATCGCCGTCCTTTTGCAAGGTAAGCGACCCCATGTCGGTGTCCCCGAGACGGAAGGTGAATGATCCGGCACCATCACCAGCCTCATCCGACAGAAGATTTAAGGCTTCAACCGAAACATCCTTCTCTTGACCATACAGATCAAGGCAGCGAAATGCGCGGGACAAAAACGATTTACCGGTGCCATTTCTGGCGAATAACAGGTTTTGGTCGTGCTTCGTAAGCTCGCCATCCAGAGAAAAGACTGGTCCAATATATCGCGCTGAAACCAAAAATTTGGGTTTGGGAGCTGTGCTCATTCTTAGTCATCCTAAATCAAAGCGTCATGGAGGCAGCGTCTCTTGCGCTTAAGGGATGCCCGCGGCGGACCGGGACGCGTAATTAATCGTATGAGACTGACTTTCGTTCGGCAACACAATTGTCGCTCAAAAGGGCCAACAGACGTTGCCGTGTAGGCAAACAGATCCACCCATGGTCATCATCAATACGCTCTAAATGGCACACGCATCACCCGACACTCCCTAAGTGGGCCGCCTCTTACCAGTTGAATTGCATAATCGGGCCAGAGCCGAGCAAGCGTTTTTGTGCTGGGTGGCGCGCTTGGAATTCCAGCCGCATCCGAAGCCGAAGGTCGAAATCCACCCGATCGTCCCCTTTTCAATCTGCACCCTTTGGGGAAGCTGTTAGATCCGCCCTTCCAAGCCGTCAAAATTCTGATTTACAATGGAATTACAATGGAAATACTGCGATCGGGACAGCCAAAGTAGCGGATCGCCCGGGGCATGCTAACCGGTAGAATGCAAACCGGAATGCGGGCTCAGGCCGGGCGCATCAGATCGCGGACGAACTCCACCAGGCCGGTGCGGCGTTCGCGGCGCAAGCGTTCGGCTTGAACGATGGCCAGCAGTTCCGCCAGGCTTTTTTCAATCTTATCGTTGACGATAACGTAGTCGTATTCGGCCCAGTGGCTCATCTCGCCGGCGGCCTCGGTCATGCGGCTGCGCACCGCCTCGGCGCTGTCCTGGGCGCGGCTGTGCAGGCGGCGCTCCAGTTCCCCGACCGAGGGCGGCAGGATGAAGACCCGGACCAGATCCCTGCCGGCGTTGGCGTGCAATTGCTGGGTGCCTTGCCAGTCGATGTCGAACAGCACGTCGCGGCCGGCGGCCAGTGCTTCTTCTACCGGCGCCCTGGGTGTGCCGTAGCTGCAGCCGAAGACGGTGGCATGCTCCAGAAAGGCCTGTTCGGCGACCATTTCCCCGAAGCGCGCTCGGCTGACGAAGAAGTAGTCCTGCCCCTCGACCTCGCCGCACCGGGGCAGCCGCGTGGTGGCGGAGACAGACAGGGTGAAGGCCGCATCATCGGTCAGAAGGCGGCGCGAGAGGGTGGTCTTGCCGGCACCCGAAGGGGATGAGAGCACCAGCATGAAGCCGCGCCGTGCCAAGCCGTCCTGCATCGGGCCTACTCCACGTTTTGGACCTGTTCGCGCAGCTGATCGACAATGCTTTTCATCGCCAGTCCGATTTCGGTGAGGGCGATGTCCTGCGCCTTGCTGCAGAGCGTATTGGCCTCGCGGTTCAGCTCCTGACAGAGGAAGTCCAGGCGCCGCCCTACCGCTCTGCCCTCGGCGATCAGGCTGCGTGCGGTGGCGATATGCGCGCCCAGCCGCTCAATCTCCTCGCGCAGATCGGCCTTGACTGCCAGCAGGGCGGCCTCTTGCGCCAAGCGTTCCTCCGGCAGTGCCGGCGAGGCCTCCAGCAACTCTTCGACCTGCCGCTTCAGCCTTGCCTTGAGCGCCTCCGGCTGTGCGGCGGCCGAGGCTTCGGCCTGGGCTAGCGCCTCTGCAAGGGCATCGAGACGATCCAGCAGCAGCGCCTTCAGCTGCCGGCCCTCGCTACGGCGGGCGGCGACGAGATCGGCGAAGACCTGCCGCAAGTCGGCCAGCACGGCGGCGTCCCGCGCCTCGCGGTCAAGACTCCCGGCTGGCTCCGCCAACTCCAGCACGCCGCGCAGGCCCAAGAGGCCGTCCGCCGTCGGCGGGGCGGCACCACGTCCGGCCAGCTCAAGGGCTGCGGCCAGGCAGCGTTCCAGGGCCGCCCGGTTGACGGCCGTGACCGTTTCCGTCTCGCTGCGGCCGAAGGTCAGCGCGATCTGCAGGGTGCCGCGCTGCAGAGTCGCCTGTGCTGCCTGGCGCACCTTGGGCTCCAGAGCCTCGCAACCCGGCGGCAAACGGCAGCGGAGATCAAGGCCCTTGCCGTTGACGCTCTTCGCCTCCCAGGTCCAGGAGAGCGCGCCCAGGTTGCCTTCCTTGCAGGCGAAACCGGTCATGGAGGAAAGTGTGGTCATGGCTTTGCGGGGACTCCGCCGACTATCCCTATGAGGTAGGCGCTTATAGCAGGCTTCGGGACAAGGGACAGAGGGATAGCGAAACGCGGACGGCGGCCCAGGACGGCAGCCCAGGACATCGGCGTCAGCGCAATCTGTCCGGGCTTCATCGAAAGCCGCATCGCCGCCGTCAAGGATTTTCCCCCATGCCCGTCCTGCGGGATGCCCCAAAAGCGGCGCGCCCTATCGACCGCGGGCCGGCCGCAATCGGGGCTTTATCGCCTTCCCCTGGCCGCCGGTCTTCGCCGCCTGACCGATAGCGGGCCTGCCGGCGTCTGTGGTCGAAATTTTTCCAAAGCGCCTGGCCGAAGCGCCTGCCGGGCAGGCCGCAGTCGATGGATTGGGTGGATTAGACCGGTTCCCCGATTAGACCGGTTCCCCTGGGCGGGTGTCTTGACGTATGCCCAGGCTCACCCTGGGCTGAGTGACACGATCGAGGAAATGGAAGGGACGGGATCCCCTGCCGGCGAATCCGGGGGCGGAAAGCAGGATGGCCGTGCCGGGCGGCGCCGGTATCTCCTCTGCGCCCGCGCCGCTGCGGTCGGCACAGATAAAGAAGCGGGCCGCCCCGGCCAGGGGCACCAGCACCACCAGACCGCTGTAGCGGAGGTGATCGCGATGCGGCGCGATCCCCAACGAACCCTTGCGATAGCGCTGCACGATCAGATCGTTAAAGACGATCCCGCCGGGCAGGGGATCGGGATCCAGGCGGCGGGCCGCATCCAAGGCCAGGCAGTCGAGTGCGGCTGCCAGATCGCGGATCGGGTGCGGACGCGGGATCGTCATGGTCAGGTCGAAGTCCTGCCTGACCTCTCGGCCTGCGGCGCCCGCCAGGGGCCGGGCAAGGCGGTAGGAAAGGCCGCCGCAGCTTGCCAGCAAACGGCTGCAGGCCAGGTCGTCCAGCAGCGGCAGGGCGGCAAATCCTCGTGCGGCCACTGCGCTGAGAGCGACCGCGAAGGACTCACCGTTCGGCAGCAGGGGCATCTGCGTGGCGTCTCCGCCCGCAGGAGCAAGCGGACCGGGCTCTGGCGGTCTGGGCTCTGCTGTTTCTCTCCGAGCGTCCTGCGGCATGGGAACCCGCATACACCGAGGGCTCTGTCCCGTACAATGAGAGACAGAGCCTTTCTTTGGGGAGGACTGCTGCCATGGGAGGCAAAGATGCAGAATAGGCAGCCTGGGGCTGGATCTTCTTCGGCGTCGAGCCCGCCGCAGCGGCGGTGCCAGCCGGGGGCGGCCTCTTCATCGCCGGATGGCTGGCGCTGTGCGATCATGCCCTCTGAGTCTTATCAGATGAGGGTCTTGTCAGGTGGGGCGGCAAAGCGTAGCTAGGAGAGATGACGGCAAGCCAGCGACTAGATGCACGCGGTCTGAAGTGCCCGCTTCCCGTGCTGAAGGCGCGTAAGGCCATGAAGGCACTTGCCGCCGGCGAGACCTTGGAGGTCCTGGCCAGCGATCCGTCGGCGCCGCAGGATTTTCGTTCCTTTTGCGAAACCACCGGCCACCGGCTACGCGACAGCAGCGAAGAGACCGGTATCTATCGTTTTCTCCTGGAGAAGGCGCCCTCGTGACGACCTTGCTGCTTACCCATTCGGCCTGCCGCGGGCACGAATCCGGCAGCGGCCACCCGGAACGTCCGGCCCGGCTGGATGCGGTGCTCTCCGCCTTGCAGGCGGAGGACTTCGCCGCCTTGGAGCGCCGCAAGGCGCCGGTGGCGAAGCTGCACCAGGTGGCGCGCGCGCACTCGGCCGGCTACGTGCGGAACGTCCTTGACGCCGTCCCGGATCGGGGTCTGGCAATGCTGGACAGCGACACCCTACTTTCCCCCGGTTCCGGCGAGGCCGCCTTGCGGGCGGCCGGCGCATCGGTGGCGGCCGTGGATGCCGTGATGGCGGGCGAGGTGGACAACGCCTTCTGCGCGGTGCGTCCGCCCGGTCATCATGCGGAGCCGGACCGGCCCATGGGCTTTTGCCTCTTCAACAACGTGGCCGTCGCGGCGCTCCACGCCTGCGAGCGGCACGGGCTGGAGCGCGTGGCGGTCGTGGATTTCGACGTGCACCACGGCAACGGCACCCAGGCGCGTTTTCGGGACGATCCCAGGCTCTTCTTCGCCTCCTCGCACCAGATGCCGCTCTATCCCGGCAGCGGTGCGGCCGAGGAACGCGGGACCGGCGGCACCATCGTCAACAGACCCCTGCCGCCCGGCACCGGCTCCGAGGCTTTTCGTCTGGTCTGGTCGCAAGGCATCCTGCCAGCCTTGCGGGCTTTCCAGCCGCAACTCATCGTCATCTCCGCCGGATTCGACGCGCATCGCGATGACCCGCTGGCCAATCTGTCGCTGGTAGCGGACGACTATCGCTGGGTTACCGAAGAGATCGCCGCGGTCGCCGCCGACACCGCCCAAGGGCGCCTGCTGTCCAGCTTGGAGGGCGGCTATGACCTAGACGCCCTGGCGGCCTCGGCGGCTGCCCATGTGCGGGCCCTCATGGCCCAATCCAAGGCTTAACTATCCAAAGTTTAACGACCCAAAGCTTAAGAAGAGCGACAGCGATGACCGAAACCGCACGGCCTGAGGCCGGCAATGACGTGAGCTTCGAGGAGGCGCTGGCCGAGTTGCGGGCGATCGTAGAACGCCTGGAATCCGGTGAGAGCCGCCTCGACGAAGCCATCGCGGCCTACGAGAAGGGGGCCAAGCTCAAGCAGCTCTGCGAAGCGAAGCTGCGGGCTGCCCAATTGATGGTAGAGCGCATTGCCCTGGGCAAGGACGGTCCCAGCGCCGTACCCTTCGACGGCAAGAGTTGATCTTTCCGGATCGTCCCGCAGCATCGGTCGGTTAAGGAATCGATTGTGCGATGGTGGAGCTGTTGCGCGCTTTGGAAAAAACGGCAGACTTGGTCGGCCGCGAACTCGATCGGCTTCTTGTCGCAGCCGAGGGGCCGCGCGGCCGGGTTGTCGAGGCCATGCGGGCCGGCAGCTTGAACGGCGGCAAGCGTTTGCGGCCCTTCCTGCTGCTGGAGACCGCCTCGCTCTTCGATGTGCCGCCGCATCGAGCCCTGAACGCGGCCGTCGCGCTGGAGATGGTGCACTGCTACAGCCTGGTGCACGACGACTTGCCAGCCATGGACGACAGCGACCTTAGACGCGGCAAGCCTACGGTGCACAAGCTGTTTGACGATGCCACGGCGATCCTCGCCGGCGACGGCCTCTTGACCGGAGCCTTCGCCGTCCTGGCCGAGGAAGCGACTCATCCCGACCCGGCCGTGCGCTGTGCCCTGGTGGCCAGCCTGGCACAGGCCGCCGGTGCGGCCGGCATGGTAGGCGGCCAGATGATCGACCTTTCCCCTCAGCGTGGCCAGCTAGATCTTGAGGGCATAACTGAATTGCAGAACTTGAAGACCGGGCGCCTGATAAGACATGCTTGCGAGGCTGGGGCGATCCTCGGCGGGGCCGGCCCTGCCGAGCGTCAAGCCTTGGTCGATTACGCTGGCGCCTTGGGTCTGGCCTTCCAGATTGCCGACGATTTGCTGGACGTGGAAGGCACAACAGCCGGCCTGGGCAAACCGGCGCAGGCCGATGCGGCACTTGGGAAAGCTACATTTGTCGGGCAATTGGGTATCGAGGGCGCCAGGCAGCGTGCCCGTGCCTTGGTGGCCGAAGCGCAACGGTCCTTGCGCCAGCTGCCTGGCGATACGCGAACGTTATGCGACACCGCCACTTTTGTGGTAGAGCGCCAAGTTTAACCCTTGATGAGGTTGGTGCAGGTGGGGTGCAGGACTTTAGAGAGGCGTTGCCGCCTGCGGTGGCCGGCATGACGGCAAATTGGCTATCGGGCCAATGGGTATCTGGCCAGGCAGCGCATCAAGATTGCGGTGACGGCGGGGCGGCCTGAATGCCTGAGCAGGAACGTCCAGGGAGGGTAGACTTTATGGCAAGCGAGATCGGACACAACAGCGCTACGTCACTTCTGGAACGCGTGAAGGCTCCGGACGATCTGCGCAAGCTGAATGAGGAAGACTTGCCGCGTTTGGCGGATGCATTGCGGCAAGAATTGATCGATGCGGTCTCCGTTACCGGCGGGCATTTGGGCGCCGGACTGGGTGTGGTCGAGCTGACCGTTGCACTGCACTACGTCTTCGATACGCCGAACGACGTCCTGATCTGGGACGTGTCCCATCAGTGCTATCCCCACAAGATCCTGACGGGGCGCCGCGACCGTATCCGCACACTGCGTCAGGAAGGCGGGCTCTCCGGCTTCACCAGCCGGCGGGAAAGCGTCTACGACCCCTTCGGTGCGGCCCATTCCTCCACCTCGATTTCCGCCGGCCTGGGTTTCGCTGTGGCGCGCGACTTCGATCGGCGCGACAATCACGTGATTTGCGTGATCGGCGACGGTGCCATGTCAGCCGGTATGGCCTACGAGGCAATGAATAATGCCGGTGCCATGAAGTCGCGCCTGGCGGTGATCCTGAACGACAACGACATGTCAATCGCGCCGCCGGTCGGCGCCATGAGCGCCTATCTCTCGCGGCTTTTGTCCTCCAAGCCTTATCAGTCGGTCCGCCATCTGGCACGCGACCTGGCAAGCCATTTCCCCCGGCCTATCGAGAAGGCGGCCAAGCGGGCGGAGGAATACGCGCGCGGGCTCTTTACCGGCGGGACCCTCTTCGAAGAGATGGGCTTCTTTTATATCGGTCCCATCGACGGCCACAATCTGGAGCATCTGCTGCCAGTCCTGAAGAACGTGCGTCAAGGAGAGTGGGAAGGCCCGGTCCTGATCCATTGCGTAACGCAAAAGGGCAAGGGCTACGGTCCGGCGGAGGCTTCGGCCGATAAGTATCACGGTGTCGCCAAGTTCGACGTTATCACCGGAAAGCAGCAGAAACCGGCACCCGAGACACCAAACTATCAGGACGTCTTCGCCAAGGCGCTGCTCGCCCATGCCGAGATCGATCCGAAGGTCTGTGCCATCTCTGCGGCCATGCCCAGCGGCACTGGCCTTAGCAAGTTCGGCGCCGTGCATCCCGACCGTACCTTCGACGTCGGCATTGCCGAACAGCACGCGGTGACCTTCTGCGCCGGGCTCGCCTGTGCAGGCTACCGCCCCTTCGCGGCTATCTACTCCACCTTCCTACAGCGCGCCTACGATCAGGTGGTACACGACGTCGCCATCCAGAACCTGCCGGTGCGCTTCGCCATCGACCGGGCCGGGATGGTCGGTGCAGACGGCGCGACCCATCAGGGCAGCTACGACCTGGCCTATCTCTGCTGCCTGCCGAACATGGTGGTGATGGCGCCGGCCGATGGACCGGAGTTGATGCACATGGTCGCCACGCAGATGGTGCTGGACGACCGGCCTTCGGCCTGCCGCTATCCACGCGGCGAATCGGTCGGTGGCCCGCTGCCCAACATTGGGACGCCGCTGGAGATAGGCCGTGGACGCATCCTGCGGGAAGGCTCCAAGGTTGCAATCCTGTCGCTCGGCACGCGCCTGGCCGATGCCTTGAAGGCGTCAGAGGATTTGGCCGCGCACGGTCTTTCCACTACGGTCGCCGATGCGCGCTTTGCCAAGCCGCTGGACGAGGCGTTGATCGTAAAGTTGGCACGTGGGCATGAGGTGATGATCACTGTTGAGGAGGGCTCGATCGGCGGTTTCTCGGCTTCGGTGATGACCTTGCTGGCCCGCGAGGGTCTGTTCGACAGCGGCCTCAAGTTCCGTCCCTTGACATTGCCCGACTACTTCATCGATCACGCAGCGCCTGCCAAGCAGATAGCCGATGCTGGCCTGGACAGTGCCGGCATCGTCCGGGCGGCCTTGTCGGCGCTGGGCCAGGCGCAGATCGAGGCCCGGGCTTAGCGGGTCTTTGCATCCCGATCGTGCTTCGGGACCGGGAATGACTGCGGAAAGCCTCCAAGACTTAACTCTTGGCGACTCTCTTGAGTGAAAGCCATCCGGGAGTGAGGGAGAATAGCCATGGCACTTGCCTTACCGAGGTACGGTGGGTTGCTGCATCAGTGCCTGCCGGTTGGATTAACCTGGCTGGCAGTCTTGAAATAAAACAGGACTTCATAACCTACGGCCGCAGATCTCCTGGATCCAGATGCCCGGGATCGACCGGCTCTTTCAGCAACTCCACCGCAGACGCACCACAAGGCCGGACGGAACCCGCGACCCCATCGCCGGGCTCGGCGATTACCCCGGCACCGGGCGGGAGGACCAATAGGCCGACGCCTACTTCGGCAAGGAGTACGGCAGGGCCATGCTGGAACGCCTCGGCTACGACCCGGCTTGGCCCGCCATCGAGGTCATGACCCGCGCCTTCCATCTGCTCTTCCATAAGCTGCCGGGCGACAAGGGCGCCGACCTCGACGATCTGGTGCGCCGCGATCCCGAGATGCTGCGGCTGGTGCTGGGCCTGCTCTTCCACTACGACCCCGACTGACAGACCGCGCGAGGCAACCGCCATGGCCGTCCACAGCGTCATGCTCCCCGACAGGCGCTACGGGCGCGAGCCGCGCAGCGTCGTCTGGGACGACGAAGCCGGTATTGTCGAAGGCACGCACTCCGCTCTACCCTGGATGCAGCGCCACCTGGCGGCCCCCAAGCCGGTCAACTACTCCCGCGAAGGGCGCGTCCTCTACGACGACCCCGGATAGGATCCGGCCGACTTCCTGCGACTGCTGTCCGCTGACTTCCGGCCCATCCTCCAAGAGCCGCTGCGGGCCACCCTGCCGCCGGTCTTCGACGGCATCGAGCCTAGCCCCGGCGTCGGCTACGACGACCCGATCCTGAGCGAAGAGGCTTCCCGCCAGTCGATGCTGGCCTCGCAGTGCGGACGCTATCGTGAAGCCGGCCTCAAACATGGCCAAGCCCTCGCCCGCGCCCAAGCCGACTATCTGCCGGCCGGAGCCGCCGGCAATCCGAACCGGTAACGGCCAACCGGGAACCGCCCACGTGCAGGTGAGATCTGTCCGGACTGCCACTCCCTGGAGCCCTCGTCAATTGCCCTGCTCACCGAAAACGACAAAAAACGGGAAAACGAAACCAAGACATACATCGAAGCCGAACAGCTCGATTGATGAAAACCTCACGGCAATTCCCCGACCTCAGATTGCATAATCCCGGCATGGTCTTCCGCAGTTTGAAAGCCCTTCCGCTCACGCTTCTTTGCCGAACCGGCCGCTGCACCGGCAGCGGCCTGCCGCCGCAACCCTCCATGCTAGATAGTTTGGGCGGGACCCGCGTTTGCGCGCAGGCGGCCGGCCGGTAGAGCTTACCCCGCGGCGCGCGCCAAGCGGTGTCCTTGCTCGGCCAGGTGACGCGGCGAGAGGTTGTGATACTGCACACACCAGGCGTGGCTCTGATCGGGATCGTGACTGCCGATCGGACCCGGCACGTGATCGATCCGGGTGAGCGAGCAGTTGTGCACGGCCAGGCGCAAGGCATGCTCGGGCTGCAGTCCCAAGGCTAATGCCAAGGCCGCCCGGATGGTGCCGCCGTGGGTGACGGCTACAATATCGCGGCCAGCATGGGCCTTCGACAGGGCATAGACCTTATCCCCTACCCGGGTCATAACATCGACGAAGGATTCGCCGCCGGGCGGCGTCACTTCAGCCGGGGCCAGCCAGAAGCGATGCCAAAAGCCTAGATCGCCCTTTCGGACGTCTTCGTAGCTGCGCCCCTGCCAATCGCCAAAGCTCTGCTCCATCAGTTCCGGATGGGCCTCGGGTTCCGGCGTGAGAGCGGCCATCCTTTCGCGAATCGCCGCTGCCGTTTGAGTCGTCCGCTGAAGTGTCGAGGTGACCCAAACCGCATCCTTCGGCATCAACCCGGCCAGAGCCTCGAAGGTAGGCGGATCCTCGACCTCGCAAGGATGATCATGCTGACCGTAGAGGCGTCCCCGATTGGCCGTCACGGGCGCATGGCGAATCCACCACCAACGGGTCTCAGTCATGATCGAAAGCCTCCCGGTTCAAGCAATCGCAGCGAGCGCGGCCAACAAGACTGCAATCTCGCCGCACTGCTCCAACCCACCTAGCACATCCCCGGTATAGCCGCCGATCGCGCGGCGCGCCACGGCCCTGATCGCGAAGAAGACCAGTGCTAGAAGCAGAACTGCCAGAAAAACAAACCACAAAACAAAGCTAGGATCGCCGAAGGTCGGCAGCGCCGCAAGACAAAGTAGCCCGGCGCCGAGGAAGAGAGAGACCGCGGCCGCGCTGCAACTCGCCTGTCCGGCCGAGGCCGACTGCCCGTCACGGCGGGCTAGGGGGGTTGTGGCCATGACCGTGGGTATGAGCGCGCGGCCGGCTACATGCGCCGACAGCAGCGCCGTGGCGAGCACAGCTGCATCGGCCGCCGCCAAGGCAGCCAGAGCGGCCGCCCTTAGCGCCAGGCTTAAGAACAGCGCAATGGCACCGTAGCTGCCCAGACGGCTGTCGCGCATGATCTCCAGACGCCGATCTCCGGTCCAGCCGCCGCCGAAACCGTCGGCCATGTCGGCCAGACCGTCTTCGTGCAGGGCACCAGTCACCGAGAGGCTTGCCGCCAGTCCCAGCAAAGCCGCTACCCAAGGCGGCAATCCAATCCAAAGCCCGGCTGAGAGGACGACAAGAGATGCAGACCCCACCGCCAGGCCCACCAGAGGAAAGCACCAGGCCGCGCGCGCGAGAGCCGCGGGCTCGGCGGCGGCTGGGCTGCGCAGGGGGATGCGGGTCAGAAAAATCAGGGCGACGCAGAGGTCGGACCAGACGCGCGGCAAAGCTTTCTCCTTATCGATCCTGTACCGGTCGGCCCGGACGAGTCCCCGCTCTGCCGCCGCAAAGACCTGTGGGCAAGCGGATTTACGGGAATCACGAGCCAAAGCGCTGCAATCCTTTGCCCTATCGCCGAAGCTTGGTGTAGAGGAGCGCGACTCGCAAGCGACCCTCCGCGCCGCGCCAAGGAGCATTCCAAGCCATGAATAAGCCCGATACCCCCTCCAGCCTCAAAGAGATCCGCGACCTGCTGCGCGAACTGCCCGGCCCCGATCTGGGCGCCAAGCGGGCGGTGGAGACCCGCGAGATGGCACTGCTGAAGCCGCCGGGCGCACTCGGCCGCCTTGAGAGTCTGGCTGCCTGGCTGGCCGCCTGGCAGGGCCGCGAGGACCCGCACCTGGCAAAGCCGCGCATTGCCGTGTTTGCCGGCAACCACGGCGTGGCAGCACAGGGCGTCTCCGCCTATCCGGCCAGCGTCACAGCGCAAATGGTGCAGGCCTTCATCGCCGGCCAGGGCGCCGTCAACCAGCTCTCGGCGCTGGCCGATGCCGATCTCAGGATCTACGAGCTGGCGCTTGACCAGCCGACCGAGGACATGACTCAAGGGCCGGCAATGGGCGAGGAAGACGCTGTCCGGGCCATCGCCTACGGCATGATGGCGGTCGAACCCGGCTTCGACTGCATGGGCCTGGGTGAGATGGGCATCGCCAACACAACCGCCGCCGCCGCCCTGGCCGCCGCACTCTTCGGCGGCAGCGGCGCCGATTGGGCCGGCCCCGGCACCGGATTGGACAGAGAGGCCCTGACCCGCAAGGCGGCGGTCATCGACCGCGCCCTCGCACAGAACGCAGAGGCCCTGGGCGATCCTCTCGCCTGCCTCGCAGCTTTCGGCGGCTATGAGTTTTGCGCCATCCTGGGGGCGGTGATCGCCTGCCGGCTGGCGCGCACGCCGGTGATACTGGACGGTTTTGCCTGCAGTGTAGCCGCCTCCGTTTTACATGCCATCCGGCCGGAATCGATGGATCATTGCCTGGTCGCGCACGTCTCGGCCGAACCCGGCCACCGGCGGCTCCTGGCAGAAATCGGCAAACAGCCCCTGCTCGACTTCTCGATGCGGCTTGGGGAAGCCTCGGGGGCGGCTCTGGTCCTGCCGCTGCTGAAGGCAGCTTGCGCCTGTCACAACGGCATGGCCACCTTTGAAGAAGCAGGGGTCGGGTAGCGCCGGTTTAGAGATGTATTCGCGCTGTGGATCGTCCGATCGAAATAAACCTTGCGCCCTCCCAGTTCGCGGGCGTCGCGGCACAAGCTACGGATCTGTGCGGAGACCGGCATCGATTTTCGTCAAGTCCAGATCTTCTGGCCCAGATCTTCTGGCCCAGATCTTCTCTACGCTTTTCGCAACCCCTTTTCCTACGCAAGGTGGCCTTCGCGCGTTAGCGCAATCCTGCAAGGAAGCGCATCAATTCGCCTTCAGTCAGAGGACCGGCCGGAAAGCAGGCCGGTTGATCGAGGGCATCGGCCAAGAGGTCGCGATAGTCGTTGCGCGTTATCTCGATCACCCCGAAGCGTGCCAGGTGCGGCGTTTCGAACTGCGTGTCCAAGAGGCGATAGCCGCCCTTGGTCAAGCGCAGCACCAAGTGCACCAGGGCGATCTTGCTGGCGTCGTCCGCCCGGCTGAACATGGACTCCCCAAAGAAGGCGCCTCTGATCGAGACACCGTAGAGGCCGCCCACCAGATTACCGTCCTGCCAACATTCCAGGGAATGGGCGAAGCCGCGCCGGAAGAGCGCTGCGTAGAGACGCTCGATCGCCGGATTGATCCAGGTCTCCGAGCGCCCCGGACCCGGTTCCGCGCAGGCGGCAATGACCTCGGCGAAGGCATGATCGCAGGTGACCTTATAGGGCGCCTGCCGAAGACGTTTACGCAGGCTGCGCGGCACATGCAGATCATCTAGCGGCAGTATCCCGCGATAACGCGGCTCAATCCAGTGGATCTCTTCGGACTCGCGGCTCTCGGCCATGGGAAAGATGCCGATGGCATAGGCGCGCAACAGAAGATCGGGCGTCAGTTTCACGCAGCCTTCGATCCAGCCCGTTAAAGACGAGGGAACGGTCCCCAAGAGTCCGCAAGAGTATTGTGTCTTGTGACCGCAGGAGCCGTATCCTGCAAAGCGGCCAGCGGCCAGCCGGGCCGCTTGGCGCAGGGACCGGAGGACAAGCAGGGATTTCGGGGCAACCGCGCGGGGCGCGGGGGCATGCTCTCGGGCATCGGTCTCTTTTCTGTCGTCGGGTCTTGGTGAGCGTCAGGGGGCAGAGGGAACAGCGTCTAAAGGGACGAACGCTTCCGCAGGATCTGCACGGCGATCCACGACATGACCGGCTCGCCGTCCTGGTTAAAGACTTGGTAGCGCATGTGCACCAGGCCCCGGTCGGGCTTCGAACGCGACTGGCGCTGTTTTTCGACGGTGGCGAGGGTATGGATTGTATCCCCCGGACGCACCGGCTTCAGCCAGCGCAACTCATCCATACCGGGCGAGCCTAGGGAACAGGCATTGATGATTCGCGACTGCAGGAACAGGCGGAAACTGATGCAAAGGGTCTGCAGACCGCTGGCGATCAGACCATCGTAGCCCCAGTTCCCGGCAGCTACCTTGTCCAGGTGGAAGGGCTGCGGGTCGTATGCGAATGCGAAGTCCAGAATCTGGGCTTCGCTGAGGGTCGCACCGGGGGTGCGAAAGCTGCGTCCCGGCGCGAAATCCTCAAAGTAGAGATCGTCCATAGTCTCTGTTCGGTCTGCTCCTTCGCGCCTGTCGCGCCGGAATATAGACAGGCTGTCCTCAGAAAAACCAGGCCAGCTTGGCTGCATCGCGCGGCCGGGATAGCCGTTATGCCCTGGATATAGGTCTTCCGATCACGATATTATATATGGACCGGATCGGCCACCGCTCGGTGAATGACCGGGGAGTTAGAAGTGTTGCATGGCCTCGCCCAGAAAAATCAGTGCCCAGAAAAATCGGTCTAAAGCAGAACGCTCGGCAAATCGTTATCGTTGTCGCCCGCACAGGGGCAAAAACCGGGCTTCTCATAGAGGTCCAATGACGTGGTCAGCTTCGCGTAGGGTATCCAGGCGCAGGCAGCGACAGCCGCGTGCGGCAGCCGTCCAGGCAAGGTCCGGCCAAAGCACGGCCCAACCCCAAGTCTTGCGCGCCGGGCGCAACTTATGGTCGCTTCATCCCGCAGACGCCATCGCGCAAGGGTCACAGAACGACGACGCCAGACGCTGCACGACTATGCGGAGCCCGAGAATCCGCCCCGCAGAGCCCGCTGTCGTGCGCTTCCGACGTGGCGACCATGTGCTCAATGTCGGTCTGGTAGCGGTCGGCGAAGGTCCGCCCTGTGTAGGGGCCGTAAACCCGCCCGCCCATCCCGGCGATCAGGTCTAGCTCTACCGATTGCGGGTAGGGATAGTCATCGCGGTCGTAGGCCGAACAGCGATGCTCAGGCGCCACCGCGATGCCTCGCCAGGTCTCCTGCGCGCCGGCCTGTCCCAGCTCAGCCAGCGCCAGAATCGCCGCCAGAGCGGCAACCGCCCGCGTCACGGCTTCAGACGCCACACACCGCCCTCGCCCTCCTCAAACGGCCAGGACAATCCATCCGGGAGACTCTTCGGAGGGGGCGAGGGCGAGGCACTGCGCAGCATCTCCTGCGTCAGGCCGGTCGCACCGGTGAGGTCCGCGCCGATGAGGTGCGCGACTTCGAGGTTCGCGCCAGTGAGGTCCGCGCCGCGGAGATCTGCATCGAAGAGGCTTGCGCCGCCGAGATCCGCGCCGCGGAGGGTTGCTTCCAAGAGGTCCGAGGCGGCGAGATCCGCGTAGATGAGATCAGCGCGGGTGAGGTTCGCGCCGCCGAGGTTCGCCTTGATGAGGTTCGCGCCGCCGAGATCCGCGCCGCCGAGATCCGCGCCGCCGAGATCCGCGCCGCGGAGGGTCGCGTCAGTAAGGGTCGCGTCAGTAAGGGTCGCGTCAGTAAGGGTCGCGCCGAAAATGTACGCGCCGGCAAGATCGGCGCCGGCAAGATCGGCGCCGGTGAGGCCCGAGCCAGTGAGATTCGCGCCGGCGAGATCCGCGTCAGTAAGGGTCGTGCCAGTCAAGTTCGCGTTGAAGATGTACGAGCCGGAGAGGTTCGCGCCGGAGAGGTTCGCGCCGGGGAGGCTCGCGCCGGGGAGGCTCGCGCCGGTGAGATTCGCGCCGGTGAGGACAGCATCTTCGAGGTCAGCGTAGCTGAGATTCGCGCGGCTGAGATTCGCGTCGGCAAGATCCGCGTATGCGAGGTCGGTGGCGGCGAGGTCCGCGCCGACGAGGTTGGCGCCGACGAGGTTGGCGCCCCGCCAAGTCTCCTGTGCGGCCGGCGAACCCGGCTCCGCCAGCGCCAGAACCGCCAGAGCGGCAGCTATCCGCGTCATTGATCTCATCGCGTTTCGCCCTCCCGTTTCATTGCTGCTACGCCCCGACGACCACGGCCTTCTCCGGCCCGAACCAGACAGCCCGGCCCAGGATGCGGTCACTCTCTTCGACCGCACGGGCGACCCAGCCCGCATTGTCGCTGATCATGATCCACCCGTCGTCCTCGAAACGCAAGCGCTTGACCACCAAGCCGGTCTCGGTCCTCAGCACATAAACCCGCCCCTGCTGCGGTTCGCAGTCGCCAAGATCGATCGCCAGAATGTCGCCCGACTGGATCGTCGCTTATGAATCCAAGCTTACCTTTCGGCGGCCCAGTCAGATCTCCAATACCGGCCCTATTGAGATCTCCGGCAATGCACCGCCGCCGCTGGCCAGCTTCCTGCCAGAGCAGACGATCTATCTGGCTAACTAGCTATCTGGCCAATCTGGCCAAATCCGTGGCGTCGGCACTGGCTGGAGGGCTTCGACATCAAGCGCCGAAAATCCTTTTACATCTCTGGCTGACCCTGCCGGAGACCCCTTCGCGATCGGCCGCCAGAGCGTGCCGCACAGCGTCCGCATCTCCGTCACCGGTCCGCGCAGCAGCTGCACACCGGAGCCTGGCCTCTCGATGGTGCGCGCTCTACGGATGCGCGGCGGGATCATGGTCCACCGCTTGCCGGGCGGATGAATCGAAGGTTCCAATTGTATCGAATCGGCAGGATTTTACCGGTATGACCGCAATCGGTATCCTTGCAGGCGCATGAGGCGCCGCCCTCCGGAGCGACCGTTCGCCGGCTCCCGCGCTTGTCTTCCTTCAGTTGGGAAAGACTGCCGACCAGGCGGCCGAGATAGCCGAATCGAGACTGGAAAAGAAAGCCTCCCTGGGGGCAGACTCCTGTTGCCCGCCAGCCAAAGGGATGCCTTTCTTGTCCTCTTCCTTTCCAAACCTCTTTTCGTCGCTCGTACTCGGGCCGTTAATCTTGACCAATCGCATCGTCTCGACCGGGCACGACACCAGCATGGCGCAGAACGGGACGGTCACCGATGCCATGATCGCCTACCATACCGCCAGGGCACGGGGCGGCGTCGGTCTGATCGTCACCCAGGCGATCGGCGTGCACGAGACCGCGCGCTACACCAATCATGTTCTCATGGGAACCGACGAACACGCGGTCGCCGGCTTCCGTCGTCTGGCCGAGGCGGTCCACAGCGAAGGCGTCCCCCTGATTGGGCAGCTGTTCCATCCAGGCCGCGAGATGACCGAGTCCCTGGACGGGTCCGCGCCGGTGGCCTATGCGCCCTCGGTCGCGCCCAGCGAGCGCTTTCACGTGATCCCGCGCAGCATGCCCTTGTCCCTGATCGAAGAGATTCTCGCAAGCTACGGCAGCACCGCCGCCCGCCTGGAACAAGCCGGCTTGGACGGCGTGGAGATCGCCGCCAGCCACGGCTACCTGCCGGCCCAGTTCCTCAGCCCGCAGATCAATCGCCGCGGCGACGCCTACGGCGGCAGCCTGGAAAATCGCATGCGCTTCCTCAAAGAGGCCATCGCCGCGGTGCGGACGGCGACCGGTCCGGGCTTCGCCGTGGGGCTACGCATCTCCAGCGACGAGCGGCTGGACGAGGGACTGGGTCAGGCCGGCGCCTTGCCGGCCATCCTGTCGGTGCAGGACGACCTGGATTACGTCAGCCTGGTCGAGGGCTCTTCGGCGGCCAACGGTGCGGCCATCCATATCGTCCCGCCGATGTACTACGACAGCGGCTACACGGCGGCCTCTGCTGCGGCGATCAAGCAGGCCGTCTCGCTCCCGGTTTTGGTCACCGGCCGCATCAACCAACCGCAAGAGGCCGAAGCCCTGATCGCAGCCGGCAGCGCCGATCTCTGCGGCATGACCCGCGCCATGATTTGCGATCCCAAGATGCCGTCCAAGGCGCGCGAGGGTCGGCTGGACGACATCCGCGCCTGCATTGCCTGCAATCAAGCCTGCATCGGGCATTTTCACCTGGGCCATCCCATCTCCTGTATCCAGTATCCGGAGAGCGGCCGCGAGCAGCTCTACGGCACGCTGACGCCGGCGGCGCGTCCCAAGAAGGTGATGGTGGTCGGCGGCGGCCCCGGCGGCATGAAGGCAGCTGCCGTGGCAGCAGCCAGGGGCCACAAGGCCACCCTCTTCGAGGCCCAGGCGCAGCTCGGCGGTCAGGCCCGGCTGGCGCAACTGCTGCCTCATCGCAGCGAGTTCGGCGGCATCGTCACCAACCTTTCGCGCGAGCTGGAATTGGCCGGGGTGGAGGTCCGCACCAAGACCCGCGTCGACCGCCAGGTGGTGTCTGCCGAGGCGCCCGATGCCATTATTTTGGCTACCGGCAGCAGACCGCTTACCCCCCTGGCCTTCGAGGACGACGGCGAGGGTCAGGTGGTGGAGGCCTGCCAGATCCTCCGCAACGAGGCGAACGTCGGCAGCTCCGTCGTGGTGGCGGACTGGACCTGCAACTGGGTCGGCATGGGCATCGCCGAGCTGTTGGCCGAAAAGGGCTGTCACGTGCGGCTTGCCGTGAACGGCGTCTTCGCCGGCCAGGCCCTGCAGTCCTATGTGCGCGACGCCAATATCGGCCGCCTGCATGCGCTGGGGGTCGAGGTAATTACCTACGCACGCCTCTTCGGCCGCGACGCCGAAAGCGTCTACCTGCAGCATACGGTTAACGGCGAGGCCATCGTAATCGAGGGAGTCGACACTCTGGTCCTCTCCCTGGGCCGGGAACCCGAGACCGCATTGGCGGACGATCTGGCGTCCTTTCCGGGAGAGCTCCTCTCGGTCGGCGATTGCGTGATGGCCCGTACCTGCGAGGAGGCCGTCCTCGAAGGTCTGCGCGCCGCTTGGACACTTTAGACGTCTTAGTAGAGGTCTTGGGCGTCGCGGTCAAAGAAGGCAAAAGCAGCGAGCGACCGGTCCGCGCCGGCGATCGTCACGTCTTGCTCCGTCAAATCGCCCTTCGTCATCGCCCCTGCTCATCGGGTAGCGCCCGGTCGATCTGCTCCCGCAGTTCCCTCCCGGTTTTGGCGAAACCGAGTATACGGGCGGTGGCGACGATCAGATCCTCGCGTGGCATCTCCCCGCTCTCCGTGACAACCCGCGCCGCCGCGGCGCGGATCTCGATGGGCGGGAGCAGAGCCGCCTTGGTCGGCGCGTCTTCCCCGGACCGGTCGCGCAGCGGAGGGTTGTCCCGCTGCTCTGCGGTCATAACGAATTCCCCGTCCAGGACGAGCCGTCCGGACCGTTCCACCCGCATGAGCGCCTGATCGGATGTGCTTTGGATCCGGCTGCCGGCCCGCGCCTTGCCGAAGGCGGCGGCCATCCGGCGCGCCACCAGGTCCCGGTGGATCGGCCCCTCTGTCTCTAGGATCCGGATCGCCAGGGGATCCAGGAGGGACGCCGGGGCTTCATGCGGCTCCACGCTCGTGCTTACGGTCAAGTTGAAGGCAACATAAGCGGGGGCACTCAGCTTTGGCGCCGGGGGAAGGACCGCTTCGGGCGAGGGGTCCGTTACAGCATCCGGCGCTGGGGCAGGCCGGCCGCCCTTGTTGGCTCCCGCGAAGGCGGGCCTCTCCGCGCCCGCGGCCGCTTCGAGCGCGTCCCGGAGCCGGTCGATTTCAGCAGCGCGACGATGGAACCAATCGGTACTCCAGATCCGATGGAAGCGCCAGCCGAGCCCTTCCAGCACGTCCTGGCGCAGCCGGTCCCGCTCCCGTGCTGAGAGGGCGGAGTGATAGGCGGCCCCGTCGCACTCCACCGCCAGAATGTAGCGGCCCGGCTGGTCCGGGTGACGCACCCCAAGATCGATTTTGAACCCGGCCGAGCCAACCTGATGGTCGCACGGATAGCCGAGATGCCGGATTGCCTCTGCCACATCCGACTCGAGCGGACTGTCCGGCGGCTCCCCGGTCGCCTGCGGCTGCTCCATCTGCCCGCTGCGCGCGAACTCGAGGAAGCGTTTGAGCACCCGCGGCCCGTCCCGGCTGGTGCGTTTCGGGTCGATATCGTTCGGGTCGAAGGAGCAGAAGACGACACAGCGGGTCCGGGCGCGGGAGAAGAGCACGTTCAAGCGCCGCTCGCCGCCCTCGCCGTTCACCGGGCCGAAGGACATCGATGTCAGCCGCCCGCCCGGCTCCGCCGGCCCATAGCCGACGGAAATCAGGATCGCGTCCCGCTCGTCTCCCTGCACGTTTTCGATGTTCTTGACGAACACGTCCTCAGACCGCCCCACCCGGAGGAAGTCGTCAAGAATTTCATCCTGGCGCCGGGCGATTTCGAGCACCTCGGTCAGCATATCCGACTGCGCCTTCGAGAAGGCGATCACCCCAAGCGACAGGGCCGGGTGGGTGCGAGCGTACTCGGCAACCGCTTGCGCGACAGCCTCCGCCTCGATCCGGTTGGTTCCGGGGCGGCCTGTCCCACGGGACCCACTGGTATAGACGCCCGGCACCTGCCGGAACGCCAACCCATATCCCGGGTCGTTCTGGAGCGGCGACGGCGGCAGAATCAGTCGGCTGTCGTAGAACTCCGCGTTGTTCACCGCGATCAGCGAGGGATCGCGCGACCGGTAATGCCATTCCAGCATCGCCGGATTCAGCCCACGCGCCTCGCACAGCGTCAACACGCTCTCCATCTCGGTCGCGGCGGCGGTCGGGATCTCTTCCTCTTCCCCGCCTGCCTCCATCTCCCCGGGCCCGGCGATCCGGTCGAAGAAGCTGGTGGGCGGGAGCTGCTTTTGGTCTCCCACTACGACGATCTGGCGGCAGCGCGCGATCGCCCCGAGCGCCTCTTCGGGGCGGACCTGGCTCGCCTCGTCGATGACGAGCAGATCGAATTTCACCGCATCGGGCGGCAGATACTGTGCGATGGAGATTGGGCTCATCAGCAGGACCGGCTTGATTCTCTGCACCATCGGCCCGGCCTGCTGCACGATCCGGCGGATTGAATGGTGACGGCTCTTTTTCGCCATCTCGCCGCGCAGGAATCCCATCGGCCCGGCCGCCCCGGCCGGGAGCTGGGCCAAGTGCTTCGCGCGGATGAGCCGCCGGGTCTCCGCCAGCCGCGCCTCCTCCAGATGCCGGAACGCGGCAACCTGATCGTGACGATCCGTCTGCGCGAGCTCATCAAGGCCCGGCAGAGCCGCGCGGGCTGCGTCCCAGCGGGCCTCGGCAGTCGCATAGAGAAACTCGTCCTCCGCCCGGTCGGGCGCGAGCTCGCCCGCGTCCAGCATCGCAATCAGGGAGGCGAGCCCCTCCCGTTGCAGCCCCGCGGCAAGATGCGAAAGACGCGCCCACTCCCCAAAGCGATCGAGGCCGGCCTGCATTGCAGCGATCCGGCGGGCGAGGGGCTCCAAGGGCATGTCTTCCCCTTCCGGCCAGCAGATCGAGAGACGCTCCGCCAGCGCCTCCAGCGCCCCCTCCACAGCTTCCAAGGCATCGCTGAGTTCGGCTCCCCCCTCCGCCGCCGCGCAGAGTTTGTCGAGGCTCTTCGTATCCATATCCCGCAGCGGGACGATCGCGGCCAGGCGGCTCAGCCAGTCGGCCTGCGCAATGAGCGCGGCGAAGGCGGTTCGTTCGCCACGCCACGCGGGGCCGAGATGCTCCTTGAGCCAGCCCTCCTCAGCGGAGAGTTCCCGGCGCCGCCGCCGGACCGCGGCCAAGCTATCGACCAGCCGCAGCCGCTCCGAGGGCGCCTTCGGCAGCGGACCGGTCAGCAGGGTGGCGAGTTCTCTGCTGGCCGCACGGTACGCCCCGAAGATGCGGGCCCAGAACGAGCCGACCCCGGGCGCCAGGCGGGCGCGAATCGCGGCCGGCTCCGCCTCGAAAGCAGCCTCTGCGAAGAGCGATGCGGCCGCACCCCGGGCTTCCGCCCAGGCCCGCCCGGCCCGGAGCGCCTGCACAAGCCGGGGCTCCCCGGCCCGAGACAGGAGGACAGCAGTCGCATCCCGCCCCTCTGCGGGCCGGCGTGCCGAAGCAAGAACCGGAGCACAGAGAAGATCCCTTAAGCACCGGCAGTCCGGCAGAGACAAGGGGGCCGGTCTGCCAGCCATCTCCGCCAACCGCCTGGCGGTTTCCTGCAAAGTTTCAATCGCCCCGGACGCCTGCGCCAACTCCGCTTCGAGCCGCTGCAAGTCCGTGGGCTGCAGGCTGGTCGCCCCGGCCCCGGCGAAAGGGTGGTTCCGGCGCGGCCCCACCTGAGCGAGAAGCTCGGCATAGTCCCTCACCCGCTCTGCCAAACTTCGGCGCGCCGCCTCGTCGAGGGCGGCTAGTCCGTCGCGTGGCAGTCGAGGCGGCGGGACGTCCTGACCGACGCAGCGGGCGATCTCCGCCATCGCTCGGAAGGGGGTGAAGGTTTGCCCGGGAACCGCTTCATGCAGCAGCGCCGTCACCCTGTTCAGCAGGTCGCGGGCGCGCTGCAGCGCAGCGGGCGGTTCCGGCATCTCCGGCGTGGACCGGCCTGCGTTAAGGGTACGGGCGAGTTCCTGAACGAACGCCTTCTTGTTTGCGGCCCGGGAGTGAATCTCAAGGCAGAGGTCGCCAAGCCCGACATGCCGCAGCCGGTCGTGCACGACCGAGAGCGCCGCCATCTTCTCGGCGACGAACAGGACCGTTTTCCCGTCGTGCACGGCACCGGCGACGATGTTGGCGATGGTTTGGGACTTGCCGGTCCCGGGCGGGCCCTGCACGACCAGGTTGCGGCCCGCGCGAATCTCCTCGATCGTCCGGGTCTGGGATGCGTCCGCCGGCACCACATGCAGAAGGTCGGCAGGCGCCAGCCGTGGGTCGAGCCGCTCCCGCGGCCCGAACAGGGGAGCCGTCCGCTCGAAACCGCCGCCCAGAAGGCGGCCCATGACGGGGTGCTTCTCGAAGGCCTCCTCCGGCCAGCGCTCCAGCTCTAGGTCTTTCATCATCAAGAGCTTCGAGAAGGAAAAGAAGCCCAGATGCATCCCGTCCCGGTCCAACGACCAGCGGTCGCGGCTTTCGATGCGGCCAGCCAGGTTGTCGAAATAGGCCTCGGGGTCGAATGTCTCGTCCTCCGCGATCTCCGGTAGTTCCAGCCGGAAATCCGCCCACAGCCGCTCCTGGAGCGGTAGATTGGTTGCGATCTCCGTATCCCGCGCGCGCAAGTCGAAGGTGGCGCGCCGGTCATCCCGAACCAGTTCCACCGGGAGCAGGATGAGCGGCGCTTCCCGCCGGGTCTGCGAGCTGTCGCTCTCGAACCAGCGCAGGAAGCCCATCGCAAGGTAGAGGATGTTGACGCCCTGCTCCTCCTCCGAGGTGCGGGCGTCGGTGAAGAGCCGCAGGAGCCGTCGCTGCAGGGTTTCCGGACCGAGCCTAGTCTCAAGGAAAAGATCCCGATAGCGGATCTCCAGATCAGACTCGTCCGGCTCCGCAACCGCGAGCCGCAGACCGTCCGATTCGGCCTCCTCGTCCGGATCCTCTTTATCGCGGGCCCGAAAGCGCATCCGCTTCGATTGCAGCCGCAGGAGGTCGAAGATGTCCGCGCTCCGCTCGTTCACGATGTTCAGCGCGTTGGTCCGCGCCGCGGAGCGGTTGACGTGAATCAGCCGGTTCCGGGTTCCCGTCTCCACCAGCCGGCGCCGCGCCTTCTCAAGTTCCTCGCGCACGGCGGGCAGATTTGTGGGGCAGGGTATGTTTTCCATGGGGGATTTTCCTGTCTGGCGGCTCCCAAAGCTCTTGTTCGCGCAACTATCGGCCAAGCAATGCGGGCGGGGCCGCCCGGGACTGAAGGCAATCCTCCGAAGCCGGCGAGGTCTCCGGGAACAGGCTTAAAGGGGCCAGACTTAAGGGCCCGGCTTAAGCGGTTTCCTCGAAGAGTTCGCGCCCGATCAGCCAGCGGCGAATCTCGCTGGTGCCGGCGCCGATTTCGTAGAGCTTGGCGTCGCGCAGCAAGCGGCCGGCGGCGGAATCCTTGACGTAGCCGGTGCCGCCTAGGCACTGGATGGCCTCCAGGGCAATCTGCGTGGCCTTCTCGGCAGCGTAGAGAATCGCACCGGCGGCATCTTTTCGCGAGGTCTGGCCGCGATCGCAAGCTTTGGCGACGGCATAGACATAGGCGCGGCTGGCATTCATCGTGGTATAGATGTCGGCCAGTTTGCCCTGCATCAGCTGGAAACTGCCGATGGCTTGGCCGAACTGCTTCCGTTCGTGGATATGGGGGACGACGATGTCCATTGCCGCCTGCATGATCCCGGTAGGCCCGGCGGCCAAGACCGCACGCTCGTAGTCGAGGCCGCTCATCAGAACATTGACGCCCTTGCCCTCCTCACCCAACAGGTTTTCCTCCGGTACTTCGCAGTCTTCGAACACCAGTTCGCCGGTGGGCGAGCCGCGCATGCCCAGCTTGTCCAAAGTCTGCGCCACCGAGAAGCCGGCGAAGCCCTTCTCCACCAGAAAGGCCGAGATACCGCGCGGACCCGCTGCCGGATCGGTCTTGGCATAGATCACCAGGGTGTCGGCCTCGGTGCAGTTGGTGATCCAGAATTTGCCGCCGTTTAGGACATAGCGGCCGCCCTTCTTCTCGGCCCGGGTGGTCATGGAAACCACGTCGGAGCCGGCACCCGACTCGCTCATCGCCAAGGCGCCGACATGCTCGCCGGAAATCAGCTTCGGCAGATAGCGCCGCTTCTGCGCGTCGGTGCCGTTGCGCCGGATCTGATTGACGCAAAGGTTGGAGTGAGCGCCGTAGGAGAGCCCGACCGAGCCGGAGGCGCGGCTGACCTCCTCCATCGCGATCACATGCTCCAAGTAGCCGAGACCGGCGCCGCCGTACTCCTCCTCCACGGTGATGCCGTGGAGACCCAAGGCCCCCATCTCCGGCCAGAGTTCGCGCGGGAAGCTGTCCTCCCGGTCGATGCGGTCGGCCAGCGGCGCGATGCGCTCGGCGGCGAAGGCCCGGACGCTGTCGCGCAGCATGTCGGCGGTCTCGCCGAGGCCGAAGTCGAAATCCGGCAGGCGGTTGGGGATCATGACAGTTTCCTCAAATCTCGTTCATCTCGAAGTCTGTCCAATGCGGGGCGATGCGGGGATCAGCCAACACGGCTTCGGCAAGCAGTGCCAGGCGGGGAAAGCGCTTGCCCGCCGCACCGGCCCGGGGATGCCAGCCGGCCAGCATAGTCAGGTAGGCGTCGACAATGCTCAGTGTCCCGCCCAGCAGGAACGGGCCGGTCCCGATTGCCGCCTCGACCATGTCCAGATGCCGCTCGAAGGCGGCAGCGGCAGCCGCCTTCACCGCCGGGGCGCCGGCAGGATCGCCGGTGTAGCGCTGCGGATAATAGATGCGCAGATCGTCTTCATAGAGCTGGGTAGCGGCGAAGATCAGCCAGCGCAGGGCCTTGGCGCGCCCGGCGCTCTGTGGCCTTGGAAACAGGCCGCTCTCGGGATGGCGGTCGGCTAGATAGAGACAGATCGCGGCGGATTCCGTCATCACCTGGCCGTCAGGTAGCAGCAATGCCGGGATCTGGCCGCGCGGATTGACGGCCAGGAAGCCGGCGCGATGCTGATCTTGCGCAGCGAGCGAAAGCCATTCGCTGTCGTAGGGAACACCGGCGGCAGCCAGCATCACGGCGACCGGAAAGGCACCGCTGCCCTTGGCGGCATAGAGTTTGTAGCGGCTCATGGCCCTGCTCCCTCCTCTTGGGGTACCTGCATGCGCACCAAGGTGGCGATCAGCTTGGCGATCAAGCGCGCCTCGCCCGCTTTCTCGGCGAAGACTTCGGTCTCGGCGACTGCCAAGCGCCGCCCCGGTTTCAGGACCTGTCCTACCGCCAGGAAACGCTCGCCGACCGCCGGGGAGAGCAGATGGACAGTTAGCTCGCTGGTCAAGACCGCCTCGTTGGCCGCATAGAGGGTGAAGGCGGCATAGCCCGCCGCCGAATCGGCAATGACGGTGACGATTCCGGCATGCAGAAAGCCGTTCTGCTGGCAGAGGTCGGCGCGGTAGGGCAACAGGATCTCGACTCGCCCCGGCGCAATCCCGGCCAGGCTGGAACCGATGGTGGCCATCACCGTCTGCTGCGCAAAGGACTCCCGTACCCGCGCAGCGAAACCAAGGTCCTTGGGCTGAAAGGCTGTCATTGCGCATCCCCTTCCAGATTGACAAGCCGTTCCTTGCAGACTGCGGCAACGCTCTCTAGCTCGGCAAGTGTCTCCTCGATATCGGCGCGTTTCGCCTCCAACTGCCGCCGCCGCGCCGCGATGCGCGCCAGCAGCAGGGAGAGCTGGGCCGCCTCCTCCGCCGGCGCATCGTAGAGATCGACGATCTCACGGATTTCTGCTAAGCTGAAACCCAGTCTTTGCCCCCTTTGTATCAGCTTCACTCTTGTGCGCGCCCGCTGATCGTAGAGCCGTCTCTGCCCCTCCCGCTTCGGCTGGATCAAGCCTTCGCTCTCCCAGAACCGCAGAGTCCTGGGCGTGGCCCCGGAGGCCCGAGAAAGATCGGCGATTGAGCAGAGGATCATGGGTGGAGCTTACTAACGTTTACGTAAACGTCAACTTTTGAGGATCTTTCTTCGTGCGCCCAGCGGCGCAAGAGAATGGGTGCATCGTGCAAGTGTTATCTTGGGTTCGGCTTCTGTCGCGGATCTGGCCGATCGCTCCGAACGCCAGGATCGTGTTCCAGGGCGGAATGCAAGAGGCTCACGTTGGCTGTCGAGAAGGCGGTTCGGGCTATCGATGCCTTGTGCTAAGCGCCGATCCGACCGGGTTTCCTGCGCGCCTGGCTCATCCACATCGATAGAGAGGTGCGCCGGAGGTAACGGAGCGATGGCCAGCTGCGAGGGCATTTATGGCTGCCAAGTGCCGCTTCGAACGATAGGATCGGCCGCACAGGCGCCTTGGTTGGAACCCTCCGGACGGTCCCTCATGTCTCAAAGCTTTCCCCTCGACGATGTCCGTGCGCGCTTTCCGGCCTTGGCCGAGGAAGCGGGGCGCATCTTTCTCGACAATCCGGCCGGCACGCAGGTCCCCGATCTGGTAATCGATGCGGTGAGCGACTGCTTTCGCCGGGCCTTCGGTAATCTGGGAGGCTACTTCGCCACCAGCCGGCTGGCGGAGGAAACTGTCGCGCGGGCGCACCGGCAAGCAGCGCTCTTCTGCGGTGCCGCCGGGCCGCAGGAGATCGCCATCGGTGCATCGATGACAGAGCTAACCTATGCGGTTGGCCGGGCCATAGCGCGGCGGCTAGAGCCGGGCGACGAGATCGTCGTGACCTCGATGGATCATGAAGGAAATGTCTCGCCTTGGCTTCAGGTCGCCGAAGACTACGGGCTGACGCTACGCAAGATCCGCTTCGACGATCGGAGCTGGCGGATCGAACCGGGCGCGCTGGCCGAGGTCTTGAATACGCGGACCAAGCTACTGGCGGTGACCTACGCCAGCAACCTGAGCGGCGCAATCAACCCTGTCGCCGAACTGACCGCCTTGGCCAAGCAGGCCGGCGCCCTGGTCTATGTCGATGCCGTGCAGTTTGCGCCGCACGGCTTGATCGACGTGGCGGCGCTGGGCTGCGATTTTCTAGTCTGCTCAGCCTACAAGTTTTTCGGGCCGCACATCTCCATGTTGTGGGGCCGCGAAGAGGTGCTGCAGGCGCTGCCTGCCGACCGACTGCGCTGTGCAGCGGCGGCGCCGGGCGGGCGCTTCGAGCGGGGGACGCCGCAGATCGAGCTGCAAGCGGGCTTCTCGGCCGCCATTGACTATATGCTCAGGCTGGGGCGCAGCCTCGGCGCCGAGGCTGCGCCGCGCAATGCCCTGGCCGCTGCCTTCGGCGCCTCGCAGGCTTACGAAGCGGATCTGATGCGCCAGATGATCGAGGGCCTGACCGCGATCCCGGGCCTGACCCTGCGCGGCCCGGCCGATCTGCAGCGGCTCGACCGGCGGGTCCCGACCTTCTCGGTCACCTCGGATCGGGTCAGCAGCCGCGGCATGGCGGCGGCTCTGGCGGTGCGGGGGATCCATGCTTGGTCGGGCCACAACTACGCCTACGAGATCGCCCTGCAGTTGGGCCTGGATATGGACGACGGCGTCCTGCGCCTAGGCGCCGCCCACTACAACAGTGCCGAGGAGATCGCCCGGACGCTGAACGCATTGGAGGACATCGCACGGGGGTAGCCCTGGGTTTAGCCGCGCATCTTCTTGCCCCGGATCGACCGGCCGGTGCGCCCAGTCGGCGCCGTTCTCGAAGTTGCCGCCGTCGCCGGCCGCCGGACCCGATCGGCATGGATGCCGCTGCCGGAACGCAGCACGAAGTCCGGCCGGTGCCTGGCCATGGCAGCCTTGTCGGTTCCCCAGGCCCCTGGCCGCAGCCGAAGGAGATCTTGCGGCGGTCGGCGGCACGCGAGATGGACGGCAAAGCGAAGCCGCCGGTAACGGTAAGACCGCCGGCTGCCGCGCCGGGAGAAGGAACGACGGCTCATGGCCGCTGTCCTCATTGAAGGGGTGTGAGCGCGGCTACACATGACAATCAAGATCATACAGGTCGGTCACCGTGCCGCGACGCTTTCTGGAAAGTCAGGATGCCGGGCAGAGCGATCAACCCAGGTTCAGCATGATGGCAATGGCGGCCAACAGCAGCAGGATACCGCAGACCTCGGCTTTGCTCGGCACCTCCTTGAAGCCCCACAGGGCGATCGTGAAGGTGAAAACCATCTCGATCAAGCCCAGCGTGCGGACATAGGCGACGGTCTGCAGGGTGAAGGCGGTAAACCAGCAGGCCGAGGCGGCGATGCCGGCGATGCCGGCCAGCACCGCGACCTTGCGCGCGCGCCAGATCGCTGTCAGCTGCCCCGGTTCACGCAGGCGCAGATAGGCGCCGATGATTGCGCTCTGTATGACGGCGGACCAGAAGAGGGCATAACCGGCCGACATCAGCACGCTCGGATGCTCCAGCGACAGAGAAGCGGCGCGGAAGGAAACTGCGGAGGCTCCGAAGAGCCCTGCCGAGGTCATACCTAGCACGGCCGGCCGCTGGAACCAGCCGGTGAGAAAGGCCCGCCAAGATCTCCCGTTCTCCTGCAGCGAGAAGAGCATGACGCCCAAGGTGCCCAGAAGGATGGCCACGGCACCCGGCGTTGAGACTTGATCGCCCAGGAAGATCGAACCGAAGAGTGCGGCCTGCACCACCTCCGTCTTTGTGTAAGCGATGCCGACGGCAAAGTTGCGCTGCTTGAGGACGGTCAACAGCAGCACTGTCGCGAAGGTCTGGCTGAGCGATCCAGCGGTGACCCAAAGCCAGAAATCGAGCTGCGGCTGCGGAAAGGCGTGGCCGAGGCCATTGAGCAGCAGGAGATAGGCCAGAGCCAAAGGCAGGCCGTAGATGTAGCGCGTCATGGTCGCGCCGTTGGTGCTGAGGCGCCCGACCAGATAGCGTTGCACCGCCGTCCGCAGATTTTGCAGCAGGGCGGCCGCGACGGTCAGGGGAATCCACAACCAGATCATGCGCCCAAAAGAACGTCACCCGCATAGGGTTTGTCAAAGCCATGACGGCTTTTGCACAGGATGGTTTTTACATTGGGGGGTTTACAGTGGCGCCAGGTTTCGGCGGCATGGCTTTACGAAGTCGTCGGGCACCCGCGCCCGAGAGACCGGCTAGGCGGTACGGCGGCCAGTTAAGCGACCCCGGCAGTGGCCACATCGAGGCCGATCGTGCGGCGATCCCTGTCGTTCAGACTCTTCGGCTACGCACGAACCGGCTCATGTCCGCCAGAGATTGCATAAAGCGCCGCTGGCAAGCTTCTTCAAGCCCGCATGCGATCCTTACACAACAAGCCCTAGCCTGCAAGATACAAGGTCAATACTTGGGCCGACACTCGGTGGCAACACAATCCTTTTGTATATGCATTGGCAGCAACGGCATTCCTTTGCGGATCGCGATCGACAAGAGCGGGGCAAAGGGTGCCACAATCGAAGAAAGAATTCGAACTGAAGGGCGATGGCTTCGTGCAGCTTGCAGCCCCTGCAGAATAACTCTGCCCGGTCGATAGGATGCTTTGCGGCTGAGTGAAGGTTTGCGGCAAAGTCTTCTGCCGCACGATGCAATTCAAAATTGTCAAACTCTAACAAAGACCGAATCGACCGGCTTTTATGCTGAAATTCACAAAATTGACCTCCGCGAATTCAGACCCTCAGCGCATTAACCGCCGATAACAGCTGCGCCACTTCCTGTTCCGTATTGTAATGGCATAGGGAAATACGAATGCAGTCCGGCAAGCCAAGCGGGCTCAGCACATTGCCGCTGTAGTGATCTGCCTTGCGGGTATGCGTGCGGATTCCCTGCCGGTTCAGCGCCTCGACGACATCAGCCGACGCCATGCCTTCGACCGCGATGGACACCAGCCCCTGGCGCGCCGGGTTGTCCGCGCCTGCCAGGATCGAGACGCGGTCCATATGGCGCAGGCCGGGCAGGTTGCCTGTGCCATCGATCATCGCGTCCGTCAGGTGAGTCTCATAAGCATGGATCGCCCGACCGGCCGCTTCGATGCGCGCGCGGCTGCCGGTCTCGTCGGACACTTCGCCCCCCAACCAGTCGAAATAGGCGACGACATCCGAAACTGTCGCGTATGAGCCGGTGTCACGGGTGCCAAACTCCCAGCCGGTTGCGGGTGCGTCGATCAACATGTCGTGCGGCGCGGTGCTCAGCCGATCGGATATCCAGGCAATGCCGTAGCCGTGACGCGAAAACACCTTATAGGGCGAAATCGCATAGCCGTCGACATTGTAGGCGTCCAGATCGACTTGACCATGGGCAGCATGCTGGATGCCGTCGACGACGATCATGCAATCCGGAGCCACGGCGCGGATCGCCTCGGAGATCGCGGCGGCATCCATGCCCATGCCCGTCACCGGAGAAGCATGCAGGACGGTTGCCACACTCACGTCCGGCGTCATCAGCGCGGTATAGTCCTCGGCCGTCACCATGCCGGTTGCGTTGTCATGGGGCACGTTCACATAGTCCAGCCCGGCAATCCCGGCCCAACGGCGCGCTGCGCTGCGGGTAGCGGGATGTTCGATCGACGACCCTATAATCTTGGAGCCTTTGGGCGCGTTGACGCAGGCGGTGCGGATCATGCGGAACAACAGCTCGGTTCCGCTTTCCCCGGCGAAAAACTGACCGGACGAGGCATTCATGAACAGGGCAAGATCGCTCTTAGCCTTGTCGATTACATCCTGTGTGCCCTGACCTGCCGGATTGATACGCCCCGGGTTGTCCGGGAGCGCGGCGTAGAAGGCCGAAGTCTCGACCACCGATTTCAGCGTCAACGCGCCACCGGCGTTTTCGAAGAAGATGCGTTCGCCCTGAAAGGGGCAGCTGTCCACATGCGCAAAGCGGTCGCGAATGGCGTCGATGAGGGCGGGATTTTCTCGAATCATCTTGTCATTCTCTCAGAGATCACACTGTGCGCAGCACCGGCGCCTGCGCAATCGCCGCCGCGCTTGAGGGGCCATCGTTCTCCCCCAGCTTGGATGTCGATCCACGCGCGCGGGACCGAAGCGGTGCTCACCGTCACCAACCGCCATCGGGCACTGCCATCGGCGTATCGGCCACCGCGCCGGCAAGCGATCCGCGCTGTAGGGCGCGGGCGGCTTCGGATAGGGGCCCGCCCCAAGCGCACCCAAGCCGATATTCACCAGCTGGTCCAGCCGATTGTCCAGCCGGGTGATCGGAGCCCTATCGGCCATTCATGTGTCTCCAAACAGCGTTGCTGTAAACCACGTCTTGTCCTGCAGATTGGCAGCGGTCTTTTGCATTGCCGACATGAGGCAGTCGGCAACCGCCGCCGCGCCCCCCGCGCGGGCTACCGCGCCGGTCGTCGGTTTCAGCCGGATCGACACCCGACCGCCGGGCTGGCCGTGGGTGTTGACCGTTACGATCCCCTTGTCCTGCAGCATCAGCATACCGATGACCGCGGTTACCTCGGCGGGCACCAGATCGGTCCGAGATGCGCCGGCCATCCCCAGAACGATCTCTAGCGCATCCTGTTCGTCGATCTTCGGACCCAGCGCCGATCGGGCGATACGGCCGGCCCCCAGCGCGGTCTCCAGCGCATCGGCCAGATCCCGACCGTCCTGCACCTCTTGCAGCAGCAGATCGGGGGTGAAACCCTGCAAGCTGCGCAGCGCGCCGACAGCCACGGGAGCACGGGCCTCCATCCCCAATTCGCCGGCCCTGGCCTGCACCGGAATCAAGGCCGCCGGGTCACCGCACAGTACCCCCGCACGCGGGCCGGACAAGCCGGCCTTGTCGGTGTTGGTGACGACCAGGTCGGCGCCAAAGGACAGCGACGCGCCGCCGCCATGTAGAACGGGACGAAACCGCGCGCCGTATGCATCGTCGAGGAAAACCACGCAACCTGCGTCCTGCCCCGCCGTGACCGCATCGTGGATCAGGTCGTCGCCCAGCATCGACAATTCCGAGGTCACTGGCGTGATTACGAACAGCGCCGGGCCGTCCTCGGCCAGCGCCTGTTTCACGGCGGCCAGATCGTGCACCTCCCGCACCGGCACAGCGGCCAGCCGCGCCCCACGCAGAACCGAGGCATGGCTGCGGTCGCCCTCGGCCACTAGACACAGTACCGCTTTGCCGCCGCTATGGGCCAGAACGGTCGCCACGATCCCGGCGCTGGTGCGATTGACGACGGCAACGGCTTCGTGCCCCTGTCCGCCCAAATGGGCAAGTGCGGCCTGACGCAACTCTTCACCGTAAAGGCCCGGTCCGATCCATTCCTCGCACAGTCCGTTCAGATCGTCCGGCGCAGCGGGGTAGAAGCGGAGGTTACCGGTGCAGATGGCGATCTTGCCGATGCCGTCACGGGTCACGAAATCTGCTGCGACGCGACCCGCCTGGGCCAACCTGCGCACCTCATCCGCCGAGTCCTTCAGCAGCGCTCCCCGGGCATAGCTCACGTTCGGATCGATCCTATTGCCGAAACGGTCCCTGCTCACGCGCCAGCCTCAATAGTACCATCCTCAATGTTGACGGTGATGCATTTGCGGTAGGTATAGGCCTCCAGCGCCCCTTCGATGGAATACTCGCTCCCCATGCCCGATTGTTTGGTTCCGCCATAGGACATGCCCGGGATCTGCCCGCCGCCTTGGTTGACCTGAATCCAGCCTGCGTCGATGGCACGGGTCAGACGGACGATCCGGCTGACGTCGTGGGTAAAGAAGAACGCTGCTAACCCATAGTGAGTGTCATTGGCCATGGCAGTGACCTCTTCTTCGGTTTCGAACGGGATTGCGACCATGACCGGGCCGAATACCTCTTCACGCGCGATGCGCCACGCATTGTCGATACCGGTGATAATCGTCGGGTTGGGGCAAAATCCCGCTGGGTCTTCGGCAGGCGTTTCCCCGATCAGGAAGGTCGCGCCTGCGGCCTCGGCCTCGGCCACATAGTTGCGGATTTCGCCATAACGTTCGGCATTTACCACCGCGCCCATATCCACATCCGGATCCAGCGCGTCGCCCACTTTCAACGCAGCCGATTTCTCGGCCACTTTCGGCATCAGCGCGTCCCAGATGTCCTTGTGCACAAACAGGCGCGACCCGGCGGTGCAGCTTTGCCCCTGACGGGCAAAACGCATGGCATTGGCAACCTGTTGCGCAGTCGCATCCAATCGCCCGTTCTCGATCGCATCCGGGAACACGATTGTCGGCGATTTACCGCCCAGTTCCAATGTCAGCTTGGCGATGCGATCGGCTGTCGCCTTGCCGATCAGCTTGCCGACTTCGGACGATCCCGTGAAGGAAACCTTGTCGACACCCGGATGGCTGGCCAGTGCCGCACCGGCCTCTTCGCCCAGCCCGGTAACAAGGTTGAACACACCCGGCGGGAACAGGCCGTCGGCCAGTTCGGCCAGCTTCAGGATCGCCAAAGGCGCGTCTTCGGCCGGCTTCAACACCAGGCAGTTGCCGGTCGCCAGTGCCATCGAGATCTTGACCGCGCCCAACTGCAAGGGGGAATTCCAAGGAATGATCGCGCCGACCACTCCGTGCGGCTCACGCGTCGAATAGCTGAACAGGCCGGGACCCAAAGGCAGGGTCTCGCCTTTCTGTTCGACCGCTACGCCGCCGTAGTATTTCAGCACACCAGCAGCGCCCCTTGCCTCGCCCCGCGACTGTGTCTTGATGGCGTTTCCGGATTCGGCAGCCAGTACCCGTGCCACTTCCTCGGCCTTCTGTTCCAGACGGCACCCGAGTTCGGACAGCAGCCTGCCGCGTTCGCTGGCTGCCAAACTGCGCCACGCCGGCAGCGCGGCACGGGCGGCGGCGACAGCTAGATCGACCTCGGCCGGCGTGCCGCGTCCGACCTCGCAGATGGGGCTGCGGCGTGAGGGATTTTCGATCACCAGCCGCCCTTCGGGCCAGTGCCAGGCGCCCTTGATGTAATTTCCGGCCAGACCCGCTTGGGGTAGTTTCGGTTCTAGGTGTGTCGTCATCCCTGTTCTCCTTGCCGAGCTTTAGGCATTCAGAAAAAAGACGCGCCGCCTTTGGAGAGCGTTTGGCAGCTAGGGATCGGATGAGCGCTGGGCCCGACCCCAGATGTTCGGTCAAATTTTGGAACGAACCTCGGCCCAGGCGTCATCTAGCGCGCCCTTGAAGCGTTCAGTTGCGATCTCGATCTCATCCTCATCGATAATCAGCGGCGGCATAAAGCTCATCCGGTCGCCGATCGCACGCAGGTACAGACCCCGGTCATGGGCAAAGTTCTGCACAAGTTCGCCCACTTTCCAGGAGGGATCGAACGGTTCGCGCGCCTTCGCGTCCTTCATCAACTCGAACCCGCAGAACAGGCCGACGCCGCGCACCTCAGCGACCAAGGGGTGGCCGGCCATGGCGTGGCATTTTTCCAGGAACCGCGCCGAAACCTTGCGGACGTGACCGACAAGGTCGATCTCGTCATAGATATCCAGCGCCTCAAGCCCCACGGCGGCCCCCACCGGGTGGCCCGCATAGGTATAGCCGTGGCCGAAGGTGCCCACCTCGTCCGAGTTCTGCATCATGTCGGTATAGAGCCCGTCCTTGAACATCAGCGCCGAGATCGGGAAGAACGCTGCCGACAGCGCCTTGGCGCAGGACACCATGTCAGGCTCCAGCCCCCAGGTCTGCGAGCCCCACATATTGCCGGTGCGGCCAAAGCCGCAGACAACTTCGTCTGCCAGAAACTTGATATCGTATTTGCGCAGTACCGCCTGCATCTCTTGCCAATACCCTGCCGGCGGCATCAGCGCGCCACCGCCCGAAATCGCGGGTTCGGCAAAAAAGGCCGCTACGCTATCGGGACCCTCTTCAAGGATTAGCCCTTCGAAGCGAGCTGCCATGCGGGCTGAGAATTCCTCTTCACTTTCGCCATCGATGTGAAAGCGGTAATAGTTCGGTAATTCGGTGTGCTTGAATTCCGGCAGGGGCAGGCCGAACTTGGCGTGCATATGCGGTTGCCCCGACAGCGATACGGTGGCCACGGTATTGCCGTGATAACCGCGCACCCGCCCGACGATTTTGCGCCGCTCGGGTTCGCCCTTTGCCGTATTGCTGTACCATAGCAGCTTGATCGCAGTGTCGTTGGCTTCGGATCCCGAACACTGGAACATGACGCGGTTCATCCCACTCGGCGCCATCCCGATCAGCCGCTCACCCAGTTCCGCCACCCGCGGATGCGAGCGGTTGTAGAAGGTGGGCGCAAAGGGCAGCATATCCATTTGCTGTTTCGCGGCGTTGGATAGGCGCTCGTTGTGATAACCTAAGCTGACGCATCCCAAACCGGAAAAGCCATCGATGATTTCCCGGCCTTCCGAATCGTAGATAAAGATGCCCTTGCCCCGTGTAATCATGGTGGGGCCCTGTTCAGCGTGCTGACGCAGGTTGGACTGCGGATGCACGTGGTGTGCAATGTCCTGCCGGATCGCGCGTTTGGCATCGATGTTCATTGGATTGCTCCAGATAAAAACCCAGTGTACTTTCACATTTATCTTGACTGAGCTTCAATAGTTAATTTTTTTCGATTTGTTGAATTTCCTTCAGGCAAAACCCCCTATGAAACCCCTCTTGGATCTCCGGCACCTGCAACTGATTCGGGCCATTGTCGAGACAGGCCGCATCACCGATGCGGCGAAAGTGCTGGGTGTCACCTCTTCGGCATTGTCGCATCGCTTGCGCGAAGCCGAACGCAGGCTGGATGTGCCCCTGTTTACGCGTATGCACAAAAAGCTGCGCAAGACCCCGGCCGCCGACTACATGGCTGTGGTCGCCGAACGCATTCTGACAGATCTCAACCGGGCGGAAGAGGACGTGCGCCGCATGAATGCGGGCATTCAGCACGTGGTGCGCCTGTCGGTCGAAGCTTATAGCAACTATCGCTGGCTACCTTCGTTCATCAAGTTTCTGAAATCGCGCGCCGCAGGTATCGACATCCAGATTATGGCCGATGCGCGCAACGATCCGACGAACGGTGTCCTAAACCGGCATATCGACATCGCCGTTGTCTCGGGTGCTGTGGCGCAGCCCGGTCTTGGCAGCATGAAACTGTTCGACGACCCGCTGCTTTATATTATGCCCCCGTCTCACCGGCTGGCAGGGCGGGACTATATCGAGGGCGCCGATATTGTGGATGAATCCTTCATTACCTACACCAAGGTCCCGGAGCCGGACCGGGAATTTGCATTGTTGTTCCGCCCGACCGACAGTTATCCCAAATGGACCGCCACGGTGGAGCTGCCGGAAGCCATTGTCGAACTGGTCGCCTCGGAACTGGGAACCAGCGTCTTATCCAGCTGGGCCATGCAGTCGGCGCTGAAGGAGGGGCGGATCGTGGGTGCCCAAGTCACTAGGAACGGCATTTCCGTTCCATGGTCCGCCGCTTACCGCACCGAGGATGCAATCGAAGACGACCCGATTTTTCAGGTCGTCACCTTGCTCAGGCAGTGGTGCGATTTGCCGGACGCAGGGTTCCACGCGATTTGACGCCTATCGTGCTTACGGGTGGGCGGGCTTAGCCGCGCGCCCGGGAGAGCGTCGGGTCGTAATGTGCACGCAAACTTGCGGTGGCCTCGATCGGCTGACCGGCGACGCAGATTTCGAAGGGCCCCTCCGCAAGCTCCTCCAACGGCATCCCGTCCGGCCGCCGAACGTAGCCCATGCCGACAGCGCCGCCGAGGCTCCATCCATAGCTCGCCGAGGTCAAACGACCGACAATCCTGCCGGCGGACAGGATTGGCTCCTTGCCAAAGACCAATGCATCGGGATCGTTCAACCGGAAGCACAGCAAACGGCTGTCCGGTCCCTTGGCTTTACGCGCCTCTATGGCCGCTTTGCCGGTGAAAGCGGTGGAAAAATCACAGGCAAAGGTCAGGCCGCTTTCCACCGGACTGTCAAAGGGGCCAATGTCGTGCCCCCAATGGCGAAAGCCCTTTTCAATCCGGCAGCTGTCAACCGCCATGCCCCCGCACAGGCGCGGTGCATCCGCGGCTGCCACGATCGTCTCGTAGACCTGTTGGGCAAATTCGGATGGAATATGCAGTTCCCAACCCAATTCGCCCACATAGGTAATACGCTGCGCCCGGACCGGCGCGTGCCCCACGTGCAAGGATTGCCACGAACCGAAGGGAAAGGCTTCGTTCGACAAATCGGCGTCTGCCAGCGGTGTCAGGAAATCGCGCGCGCGCGGCCCCATCAAGGCCAAGGTGGCCTCGGAGGAGGTAACATTGACCACCGATAGGCCTGTGCCTTCAAGTTGCGTCTTCAACCAGTATTCGGTCTGTGGCTCGGCCCCGGCAGAGGCCATGACCATGAAACGAGCGCTCGTAAGGCGGGCTACGGTAACATCCGTCTCGATCCCGCCTTGTTGGTTGAACATCTGCGTGTAGACCAGAGATCCGGGCGCGACCGCCATGTTGGCACCGCAGAGCCGCTGCATCTGCGTCTCGGCACCCTGCCCATCTGTCACGAAGCGGCCAAATGTCAGGTCGATCAGGCCCAAATCGCCCCTTAGGGCCTCATGCTCGGCTTGCCAATCGTCAAACCACGGCTCCCGTCCGAAAGCGTCGTTCATTTTGCGCCCATAGTAAAGGGGACGTTCCCAGCCATTTGCGCTGGCAAACTGCGCGCCGGCATCCCGCAATTGGGGGTAATAGGGAGTACGCCGCAGGCCTCGCGCCTGCGTTTTTCGCAAATAAGGCCAGTGCATCGCATAGGCCTGGCCCAGCGTTTCAGCGGCCTTGATCGCAGTATAGCTGCGCGCGTTCAGTCCCGGCACGATGCGGCGGCTGTCCACATCGGTCAGATCCATCGTCATATGGCCGTTCACGATCCACTCGGCCAATGCCTTGCCTGCACCGGGCCCGTTCTGAATACCGGTCGAGTTGAACCCCGCCACAACCCAGTATCCTTTCACATCCGGCACCGGCCCCAGATAGTGCTTGGCGTCCGGCGTAAAGCACTCCGGCCCATTGAAGAATTTGCGAATGCCTGAGTCGGCCAGGGCCGGGACACGTTCCATCGCCGATTGCAAAATCGGATAAAGATGTTCCGCATCGCAAGGCAACTCATCGAATTCGAAACTATCCGGCAGCCCGTCTTTCGGCAGCCAGGGGGTGGCGTTCGGTTCGGAACAGCCGATCAGCAGCTTACCCGCATCTTCCTTGTAATAGGCGTATTCGTCCATCACCCGCAGGACGGGCAGATCGCCGGTCAAGCCGTCTATCGGATCGGTCACGACATAGTAGTGATTGGTATAGTGCAGAGGGATCTGCACACCATGGGCAAGGCCAAACTCACGCGCCCACATCCCTGTTGCATTTACCACGTGTTCAGCGCGCACCACGCTACCGGAGATCTCCACGCCAACGGCGCGGCCCTTTTCGATCGTCAGGCGGTCAACCTGGGTGTTTTCGAATATCTGTGCCCCCTTCATGCGTGCGCCTTTGGCAAGGGCCATGGTTGTGTCGATGGGATTGGTGTGGCCGTCTCCGGGAAACCGGAATGCCCCCTTTGCACCGTGGATCGACAGAAGCGGCCACTGGGCCCCTGCGGCCTGGGCGCTGATTTCCTCGGCCTGGATTCCACAGCCATGGGCATAGTCGACCTTACGCCGCAACTCCTGCATCCGGGCGTCCGTCAAGGCCAATGTCAGCGATCCGTTACGCTTGAACCCTGTGTTCTGGCCGGTCTCATCCTCTAGACTTTCCATCAGGTCCAGCCCGTATCTGGCCAGCGCCGACAGCACAGGTACGCCCTGAGTTTCGGAGACCAGTCCGGCAGCATGCCATGTGGTGCCAGAGGTCAGTTTCCTGCGCTCGAAGAGTGCGGCCGACCAGCCCGCCTTGGCAAGGTGATACGCGGTTGCACAGCCGGCAATGCCGCCACCGACGATGGCAACCTGGACCTCCGAGGGCAGCGGTTCAGTCATCGCGCTAGCCCCGCGGCCGGACGTTTTCAGGATCGTAGAACGGCAGGGTCGCCACGGTCGCCTTGACCGGAACCCCCAGTATCTCGATGTCGTATCGATCCCCGGGCGCAGCCTCTTGGGTCAGGTAGCCAAGCGCAATCCGTTTACCGATCCGAAATCCAGTGCCAGCTGAACTGACATAACCGACTGGCTTGCCGTCGCGGCAGATCGGGTCGGAAGGCAGAGCATCCGCACCTTGGCCATCCAGCATAAAGGCGGTGAAGTGGTAGTTCCTGGGTTGACCCGCCTGTGCCAGAAAGGCATCGCGGCCGACAAAATTGTCTTTGTTCCTGCTGACAAACCGATCGAGCCCGGCGTCAAAGGCGGTGTATTCGATACCGAAATCCGCGCCCCATCCGTGATAGCCCTTTTCGATCCGCATCGCGTTCAACGCATAAGAGCCGAACTCGACCATACCCTTGTCCGCACCCTGTCGCACGATGGCCCGATAGACCGGCAGCAGATCGTCGCTGCGCATATGCAGTTCCCATCCCAGTTCGCCCAGGTAAGAGAGGCGCAGCGCAATGACCGGAGCTCCTGCAATGGCGATCCGGCGCACCGACATCCACGGCGCAGCCTCTCTCGACAGATCGTTATCTGTCAGCGGCTGCAACAGGTCCCGCGACTTTGGCCCCATAACCATCAGCGCGGCGTCGAACTGGGACCCGCGTGTAAGGGTCACGCCTTCGTCCGGCAGGAATTGCGACATCCAGTCGTGATCGCGCCGCTCTGCAAGGGTTGGCCCGCATAACAGGTACTTGTTGTCTTCCAACCTGGCAATCGTGGCCTCGGACCAGATCTTGCCCTTAGGCGTCAGCATATAGCTCAGCTTGACACGGCCCACCCTGGGCATTGCACCGCAGAAGACATGATTTAGGAATTCGGTCGCATTCGGTCCCTCGACCCCGTACCGGGTAAAGCCGCCGTGATCCATAACGCCCACATGGTCGCGCACGCCTTCGCATTCGGCTCTTACCGCATCGTGCCAGGCCTCGCGACGAAAGCTGAGCCGGCCGTCATCCTTGACCGCGTCCGTTTCAAACCAGAAGGCCCGCTCCCATCCTGCAACCTGCCCGAACACAGCCCCTTTGGCCTTGAGCACAGGGTAAAGCGGCGTGGTTTGCACTGGACGGCCCGAATTCCAGATCCGGTGCGGATAGGGGATCGCGTATTGATGCTCGTAAAGCTCGCTGGAACGCCTGACGCTATAGTCGAATGTGGCCCATTCCTCGCCAAAGCGGCGTGGATCCCAGAAGGACATGTCCCACTCGGTTTCGCCTTCGGCGATCCATTCGGTCAGCGTTTTCGCCGCCGCCGCCGAGTGGGTGATGCCGACCGGGAAACAGCAGGCGTGGTAGAAATTCGGCAGGCCGAAGGCCGGACCGCACAGCGGCGCACCATCGGGGCTGTAGGGGATCGGGCCGTTCACGAAGCGGCTGACACCGGCCTCGCCCAGCAGCGGCAGGTGTTCCAGTGCGGCCTCCAGGATTGCGGCGATGTCGTCAGGACTGTCCGGATAAAGCTGGTTGGCAAAGCAACCCGGCATCCCCTCCAGCCACGCGGGGCGCCCTGCATGCCCATACGAACCCAGCAACAAGCCGTTGCCCTCACGCCGCAGGTAATACATAATGTCCGGATCCCGTACGAGCGGGAAGCTTTCGGGATTTGCCTCAAGTTCGGGTAGGCTGCCGGTGACCAGATACTGATGCTCCAATGTAACGACAGGCAGCTTTTGCCCCACCATCTCCCCCACCGCCCGGCCATAGTATCCGCTCGCGTTGATCACGATGTCACAGATCACGTCACCTTTGTCGGTCGCTAGCTGCCATTCGCCCGAGGGGCGGCGGCCGATGCCGGCGACCCGGGTGAAGCGCGCGATTCGAGCGCCCAGGTCGCGCGCACCCTTGGCCAGGGCCTGAGTCAGCTGGCCAGGGTCCACATCCCCCTCATAGGGGTCGTAAATCCCCCCGACGATGCCGTCACCCGAGCTAAAAAAAGGATGCATAGCGTCCATCTCGGACGGGGTTAGCATCGCCATGTCATAGCCCAAACCCTTCGAAATCCCGACGAGGTGCCGGAAAAGGTCCATCCGCTCGGGCGTATGAGCGGGCCAGAAAGCGCCTGTGTGGCGGTAGGTGATGGGATAGCCGACCTCTTCCGCCAGATCCTTGTAGAGCCGCCAGGCATAGTTACCCGCCCGCATTCCGCCCCAGCTGTTGGCATAGGTCGGGATGTTACCCGCCGCATGCCAGGTCGATCCGCTGGTCAACTCGTTCTTTTCGATCAGCAGCGTGTCGGTCACGCCTGCCTTGGCAAGATGATAGAGGGTCGAGACGCCAACGGCACCGCCCCCGACGATCACGACTTCGGCTTGGCTTTTCACCGATTCAGACTTTCCGGGTTTCCGGCCGGATTTTCGGCCGGGTTTCCGGCAGTTTGATCGGCAGGCGCGCGCGCAATGCACTTTCGCTGTCTGTCGCCAGATGTGAGGGTGCGGGCTGGGCTTCGATCGCGGCCACGCGGGCGACGGCGCGGTCCCAAAGGGTCTGCGCCCCACTTTCCAGCCAGTCGTCGATGTTTTGGCGATCGCCCAAGGAGGGATAGACATATTCCTTGGTCATCAGCTCCAGCGTCTGAGGCGTTCCCAGAAAATGCTTCTCGCCAGTCACGACCCGTTCGATCGTGTCGAGATCGATCGAGCCTTCGAACAACTCGACCCCGCGCACCGATCGCAGGATTGCTCGGCACATGTCGTTGTCGATAACCAACGCTTCCTTGCTGGCCGCCATGATCGACCCCAGCATTCCGACGGACAGGTTGATCATGTCCGCACCGCTCTGCGCCGCCAACGCGATCGTGTAGCCTTTTTCATAGCCGGATTGAGCATCGGCGGTCTTTGCATCGGGCATCCCCGCCGAAACAGTCGAGGGCAAGCCAAGTTTCAGCAGCAACTGCGCGGCCGCGGCATTGGCAATGGCAGCCTCGCCCGATCCACCGGTCATCGCACCTGTACGCAAGTCGGAAATAAACGGCAGGAATGCCAAAATGCAGGGGAAACCCGGCTGCATCATGTTGACCAGCACCAGACCGGCCAGCGACTCCGCCAAGCCCTGCGCCAATGCCCCCGCCAGCGACGCCGGACTGGTTGCCCCGGCCTGGGCCGCCGAACAAAGCTGCAAAGGCATACCCAGACGTACGCTTTCGAACAGGACACCGCAGGCTTCCTCAGCCAGCGTTAGCGGCGGTACGACATGACAGACCGACGAAAAGCAGAAAGGTTGTTTCCGGAATGCCCCCGCACCGCCAAGCGCCTCATCGAACATCGCAACGACCGGGGAAAGGTTTGCGGACTCGAAGAAACTGGTGCCGATCGGTTTCGAGGTCGCCTTCATCGCAGCGAAGGCAGTGTTGATGTCCAGTTCCAGCGGATCTTCCATGTCCCGCGCGACAAGCGGGCGCAACGAATAGTGAATCGAGTCACAGGCATCCACAATCCGCATCAGGCCGTACAGATCCTCAAGCGTCGAGTGGCGAAATGTCTGCCCATCCGCATCCAAAACCTGCACCGCAGCGCCGCCGGTGCCGATGTGAACGCGGCCGCCGCCAATTTCGATGCCGCGATCCCGGACAAAACCGGGCAGTTCGACCCGCTTGCAGGCCTTGGCAATCATGTCCTCAACCAGGGCACGCGAGAATAGGATCCGCCCGTCCGGACGCTGTTGGGCGCCGCCGGGCAAGGCAAGTGCCAGGATTGTTTCAGGCGCTTGCGAGAGCCCTATGCGCGCAAGAATGTCAAAGGCAGCATTTGCGATCTGCGTAACCTTGTTGTCGTCGAGCGGCATGAAACGTCCGCCAGCCGGCGGCGAAGTCGTGAGAGTTTCCGGAGTGCCGGATCCCCGTCTGGAACGCGTCCGCCGCATGGCATTGCCCTCGAATACGGTATTCGTCCGCGCGAACATAGAAAGCCAGAAGGCTTAACCCAATTTTATTAATTGCATTATTTTTTGAATAGATTTCAGCCTAATTTGAGACCAGGACAATCTGAACTCAAGCACCGACAGCATGGACAAGCCTGCTCAGCGCGCCTCCCCGCAGCTGGCCTTGGCGCGTTGCAGGAAGAGCTTGCGATCGAAAGCGGTGAGAGGCTCCCCCTCCGGGTGAGCGTCGGCATAGATCCGGATCCGGTCGTGCACGCAGGCGGAGGACTCTTCGGCTTGCGGTGCCTCGAAGGCCTGCTGCACGCCTTCCCCGTTGCCATAGACCAGAAGGGCGGCGCCGAGCACCACGATCAAAAGAGCGATCAGGCGCGCGACGACCGTTTCGAGAAAGCCTTTGCGTTTGTCTCCGGCGGGCATGTGCGTCACTCCTTCTTGGCGATCGGTAGATTGGTCAGCAGGTTCTGCGGTTTCATCCTCAAGCTCCTATCGCTTCCCATGGCAAGGCCAAGGTAGACAGGGCGGCCGCGCAACTCCGCCGGCACCGCAGTGCGCTCGCGGAATTCGAGACGGAAGAGCGCCAGGAGGCGCTGCAGTTCTTCGGCCGGTGGCGCCTTGCCTTGGTAGAGCGCGTTCAACAGGCGGGTCGATTCGGCGTCCAGGCCGACATGCCAGCGCCAGTGCTCGTCGCGGATCGATTGCAGGGGCTGAATGCGCACCCAGAGCCCCAGAAGGTGCCGCAGCCAGAGTTCCAGGACCCGGGCGAAGGCATCCTGCCCGGCCTCGGCGAAGCGGAAGTCCAGCGCCATGTCGAAACGGTCGGAACGCTCCCAGTAACCATCTGCGGTCGCCTCGGTCATGACGTCTAACGAGACCTCGTGCAGCGGCGTTCCGGCCTCTTTTATGAGCGCGCCCAAGCCGCCGTAACCGCCGGTCTTGCTGCGCATCTCCACGATCTCGCGGTCGGCCAGCAGCATTTGCCCGCCGTCGGTCGAGACCGTTTGCTCACGAAAGAAGAGTTCGGCGGCCCGCGCCCGCCAAGGATCGTCGCTGCCGTCCAGGAGGCCGCGCAGCAGTAGATGCACCAGTTGATCGATGAAGACCGGCGGGACGGCAATCGGGCGCCCTGCGGTGAAGAGCTGAAGGTAGGCGGCTTCGAGACTGCCGGCCGACAGCAAGAGGTCGCGCCAAGCCAGGACGGCGCGATAGTTGTCGGCCGTATCCCGGTCGGCGATGGCCGCCAGTTCGGCTGCTTCGGCCGGCCGCTTCGGGTTTTCCATCAAGCTCTCGAAGAGGCGGCGTTCGGCCGGGCAAGACTCTTCGAGCGGGTGAATCTCGGGACGCGCGAGGTAGGCCCGAATCAAGTCCGGCGATACGGCGAGCCAGCCGGCTTGCGTCTTCCCGGTCAAGTGGAAACCGGCCGATTTCCAAAACTCAGGCATCGTCCAGGATCTCCCAGACCTTTGCGTGCGGGGTTTCGCCGGGCGGCTGCACCACCCGGAAAGCCTCGTGCAGCCGGCCGGCCTCGTCGAAGCGCCGCCGGACGGCAAAGAGCCGGTTGATCGGCGCGTCCCGGCAAAGGTCTTCGGCATAGGCGATTTCTGCTTCGGCAGCCGGCAGGGCCGCAGCCAGGCCGGGCGCGCCGTAGTGCCGGACGAGGTGCGTGGCCAGACGCTCCAGCACGGCGGCGCGTTCGGAAGCCGGGCAGTCGGCTACGGTCACGAAGGTGACCCAGCCGAAGCTCTCCAAGGACAGGAATCCGTTGACGAAGGCCTGTCGCGCCTTGCCGCGAGGCCGTTCTTCTAAGCCGGCGAAGGCGAAGGCACCGGAGATCGTCCATTCGTCGGGTCCGGCAGCCTTGGGAAAGACATGGCTGTCGGAGGCGTCGAAGCGAATGCTGCGCAGAAGCTTGGTCATCCCGCCAGCTCCCCCTGCGGCCCCAGGAGGCTGCCAGGCTGGACCAGGGTCATGGCCGCGCCCTCCTCCTGCACCAACAGGCTGCCGTGCTCGTCCAAGCCGAAGGGGCGCCCGGACCGGCTCTTACCCTCCTGCTGCCAGGTAAAGCTCTCGGCTTTGGGATCGTGGCGGCCCCACCAGATCTCGTGGATGCGCTTGAAGCCGCTTTCTTCCCAGCTGTGGATCCAGACCAAAAAATGGCGGGCGAAGGCCTCGGCCCAGTCGATGACCGTCAGTTCGACCGCGCCCTCGTTCGCCAAGGTGGTACGATCCAGATAAACACCGGGTTCCGCACCCTCGTCATCGGGCTGTACGCGCACCTTGAGGCCGATGGCAAGCCAATGCGGCGTGCCCTCCTTATCGAGGTCTGCGGCCATCGCCAAGCGCACCCGGCCGACGCCGGCGCCGTTTATCAGCAGGCGATCGGGCCAGCGGTAGTGCACCGCCATCTCCGGCGGCGCGATCGCGCCTACGGTGTCCCCGAAGGCAACAGCGGTCAGAAAGAGCATCTCCCAGCAGCGCCGCGGTTCTACCTCCGGTCCCAGCACAACGGCCAGATCCAGCAAACTCAAGTCGTCGCTTAGGTAGAAGGCACCGACCTCTCCGTTCCCCGCCCGGCAGGCAGCCGCCGCGCTCGCCAGAGCGTCGCCCCCGGCCGCAAGGGGCGGCTGGACCGTCAGCAAGGGCGGCACGGTCAGGAGATTGGCCATGCAGGCGCCCCGCTAGCCGCTCAGCTTTATCTCACCGTCGATACGGTGGTTCAAATCCGTGCCCTCGGCGGTGATCACCGCACTCACCTTGAGGCTGCCGGTCTGCAGGCCAGCTTCCCGAACCACCCGCTCAATCTCGTGTTGGGAGGTTACCCCAACCTGCTTCAGGAACTTGCGCAGCGAGAGATTGAAGGCCTCGCTCTCGGTCGTATCGTGCATCGTGTGCGTCCTCGTCTGCCGGGGTATCGTGTCTGTTAAGGTATGGTCAAGGTCGATGTCATGAAGCTTCCGTCCCGCCAGATCTCCAGCGGGATTGCCTCGCCGCTTTCGGCAAGCGCCACGGCTGTACGCCAGTCCCCCGCATTCTGCAGCCGCCGCCCGGCAGCGCGCAGCAGGCGATCGCCGCGCAGCAAACCTGCGGCCGGGGCAGCCCCGGCGGGCGGTAGCCAGAAGACCTCCGGCCCCAGCGGTCCCTCCTGTTCGGGCGGCGGCCCACGCAGCCGCAGATCGACCTCCGGCCAAGCGACCGGGCCGCCGGTCTCCAGGTCCGGCAGAGCCGCCGCGATCAGCCGGGCCGAGATCGCGAAGTTCACTCCGATGTCGCCATCCGGGCCTTTGGAGAAGATGGCCGCGATCAAGCCTACCAGGCGGCCTGCGGAATCGACCAAGGCCCCACCCGACATACCGGGATTGATCGCCGCATCGCTTTGCAGAAAATCCTCAATGCGGTTGAAGCCGACGCCGGCGCGCCCTCTTGCCGAGACCACCCCGCAGCTGACGGAGAGCCCTAGGCCGAAGGCATTGCCAAGGGCGCAAACCGGGGCGCCCAGCGGTGGGAGCGGCCCCATCGCCAAGGGCGGCAAAGCGGCATCGCTGTCCAGCAAGGCCAGGTCGCTCGCCCGGTCGCGCCCTAGCAAGCGGGCCGCATAAGCGACCCCCTCGGCAGTGCGGATGCGGAAGCGTTCGGCGTCGAACAGCACATGATCGGCGGTCAGCAGCAGGGTGCCGCCTTCCCGCCGAGCGATCGCCACGGCCGTGCCCTCGGGCTCGTCCGGGTTCGGTAAGCCCGCAGTCCAGAGCGGCAGCAGACTGACGACGGAGGGCAGCGCCTTAGATGCCGTTTCGAAGGCCGCCGCAGCGGGGAGCCAAAACAGCGCCGCCGCCAGCAGGCCTGCTGCTAGTCCTCTTGCCGGGTAGCAGCCTCCCCGCCGGAGTCCAGCCGCACGCTTTGGCGATCGCTGTAGGTGTAGGCGGCCGAGCTGTCGAAGGAATCCAGGACGGCGAAAGCGCCGGCCGAGATCACGACGATCGCCAGTAGACTGCAAAGGAAAGCTTTCATCTTGCCTGGTCACTCCTACTCCTTGAGACCCCTATCGGCGCCGGGCGCAAGACCGCCCGTCGCACCTTTTAGGAAACGCACCAGTGCAGCGCGGCGTCCGGGATCGGTGATGCGCTGAATCGGCATCTTGGTTCCCGGCGTCACGACATCCGGTCCATGATCGAACAGCGCCGCGACAGTCTCTTCGTTCCAGACGATATCGGAATCCAGTAGCGCCTGGGAATAGGGGTAGCCCGGTAGCGAACCCGCCCGCCGGCCGAAGAGACGATAGAGGGTCGGCCCCGCCCGATTGGCATCGTCCGGCGTCAGGGTGTGGCAGACGCTGCACTTACGCTGGAACTCCCGCGCGCCCGGGCCCAGCCCCTCCCTCAGATGGAAGCGCCGCGGCTGCTCCTTGGGTTCCGGCAAGGCCCTGGGCGGTCCGGTCAGCGGCAAGGAATAGACCTCGTCGTCCAAACCGGCGAGCCAGAGGACTTCGCCTTCGACATCGAAACTCAGCCCCCAGACCGGGCCCAGATCGTTCAGAAAGGCCTTGCGTTCTTCCCAGCTGCCAGTCTCCCAGACGCGCAGCTGGCCATCGCCGGCGCCGGCCGCGAGTTGGCTGCCGTCGACCGACCGGGCAAGCGCCATAACCGGCCGTTCGAAGCGGAAGAGTTCGCGCGCCTCGCCCTCATCGGAGACTACAAGCACGCTACCGTCGACTGCGCCCACAACTACACCGCCAGCGACCGCGCGCAGCACGTTGATGCCCCAGCCTTGCTCGCGCAGGACGCCATGCGGCGCGATTCCCTTATCCGGCAAGGGTAGGCTCCAGCGGCGCAGACTGCCGTCGCCGCCGCCGCTGTAGAGCGCCGAGCCGTCGCGGGCGAAGGCCACGGCATTGACCCTGTCGCGATTGCCTTCAAGCGCCGAGACCAGGGTCATGGTCTCCAGATCGATCACCAGCACACGCCGGTCCCACTTGGCCACCGCGGCCAAGCGGCCGTCGGGCGAAACCTCGACGTCCAAGGCCTTGACCGGAGTCTCGCCGAAGCGGCCGAGCGCCTTGCCGCTCTCAAGGTCCCAAACGATGGCCGTACCGTCGTCGGAGACCGAGATTGCCCGCCGGCCGCCGGCCAGGAAGGCGACGTCGTTTACAGCAGCATCGTGCCCGATCAAGCGATGCAGCAGCCGTGCCTCGCTGTCCGAGATCTGCCAAAGACCGACGGCATAGTCGAAGGAAGCCGTGAGCACACGTCCGCCTTCCTCGGCTGCGACCACTGCCTTCACCGGCCCGCCATGGCCGACCAGCCGCTCGGGCGCAGCCTGTGCAGGGCCCCCCAGGACGAGGCCTAGCGCCAGGAAAAGAAACCGATCCCGCATCGTGCTGCGGCAGCTATTCCGCCGGCTCGGCCAAGCCCTTGGCCCGCGCCTTGGCCTCGACCTCCTCGGCCCAGATGCTGTGGTGCTCTTGCGCCCAGTTCTTGTCGACCTGACCGCTACCCATTGCATCGAAGGCGCCTTCCATACCGACCGAGCCGATATAGATGTGGGCCAGGATAATACAGGTCATCGCCACCGCCATGATCACATGCCAGATCTGGTTCAGCTGCTGTTCCATGATTGCCTCGTAAGGCGGCGGCGGGAGCCCTAGGAGTGCAGCCGCATCGATTCCTACGGCATTCAGCTGCTCGAAGGTATCGGTAAAAAAGTAGGTCTCGAAGGGAAACAGCAGGGCCCAGCCGCTGAGCGACAGCGATAGGCCGCCGAGGATCACCGACCAGAAGATCAGCTTCTGCCCTGCATTGAACTTCTTGGCCGGCGGATGCACACCCTTGATCAGAACGCCGCCGCCCATAGCCAGCCATTTGAGGTCCGTGACGCTCGGCAGGTTATGGACCACCCACATAAGGAAGATCAGGACGAGGCCGGCCATGAAGGCAAAGGCCACATAGTTGTGGGCAATTTTACCCCAGAGCGTGATGGCGGCGAAAACCTCGGGACCCAGCAGCGGCAGGATCAGGTCGCGTCCGAACAGCAGATTCAATCCCGTCAAGGTCAGCACGATAAAGGAAATCGCCAGGAGCCAGTGGCCGAAGCGCTCAATCCCCTTGAAGCGTTCGACCGTCGTGCCAGCCTTGCCGTGATCGATACGGATGCGGCCGCGCAGAGCGAAGAAGGCCGCCAACAGCACGATCGTGCCTAGCAGCGCCCAACCGGAGTAGTCCTGCAGCGGCCCCATGCGGAGGGCCTGCCACTGTTCGCCCTCCGACTGCACCATGATACCGGCCTTGGCATCGGGGATGGCGACCCGTCCCTGGGCGCCATGGCGGATGTCCCGCCAGATATCGGCATCGGAGTCGAGCCCCCGGGTGTAACCGGGCACGCCGCCGTCCGTCGGCCCGGTTGCCGCCGCCGATTCGTCGTCCAGGCGAAGGGAGCCGCTCTGCGCCGCTGCGTCGCCTGCAACGACACTCAAGCCCAAAGGCAAGAGCAGAGCAAAGGCAAGCAGCAGAGCTAACCGGCCGCGGCCCGAAAGGAGGTGTCCAAGGCGTGTCATGGCAGGCGTCCCCGATACGAGCGCCCAGCGCCCGGTTCGTTCACTTACTTAGTCACTTACGGCGGAAGCGAAACGATGGCGGGCGCTTCCCAGTCCTAACGGAAGAAGGCCCGGAAAGCCCTAGCCTTCGAACCGCCGGCGCGGTCGTCGCGAGGCGACGCGGCCGCGGCCCGGGGCAAGACGCCCCGGGCCGCGGCTGGCAAGCTCGCCATCGGCAGGGATTAACTGCCGCCCTTCTGACCGTAGGCGGTGCCCCAGCCCCAAGCGCCGGAGCCGAAACCGCGGGCGACGATACGCTCGCGATAGATCTGCGAGACGCTGTTGCCGTCGCCGGCCAGTAGAGCTTTGGTCGAGCACATTTCTGCGCAGAGCGGCAGTTTGCCCTCGGCCAAGCGATTGCGGCCGTACTTCTGGAACTCGATCGCCGAGTTGTCGGGCTCGGGACCGCCGGCGCAGAAGGTGCACTTGTCCATCTTGCCGCGCGAACCGAAGTTGCTGGCCTGCGGGAACTGCGGCGCGCCGAAGGGACAGGCGTAGAAGCAGTAACCGCAACCGATGCAGAGATCCTTGGAATGCAGCACCACGCCGTCGTCGGTCTGGTAGAAGCAATCCACCGGGCAGACCGCCATACAGGGTGCGTCGGAGCAGTGCATGCAGGCTACCGAAATCGAACGCTCGCCGGGGGCGCCGTCGTTCAAGGTGACGACGCGGCGCCGGTTCACGCCCCAGGGGATCTCGTTCTCGTTCTTACAGGCGGTAACGCAGGCGTTACATTCGATACAGCGCTCTGCGTCGCACAAGAACCTCATTCTTGCCATGGTCTAATCCTCCCTTAAGCCTGCTGCGCCGGTTCTACCCGGCAAAGCGTGGCCTTGCTTTCCTGCATCTGGGTGACGCTGTCATAGCCGTAGGTCTGAACCGTGTTGCCGGCCTCGCCCAAGACATAGGGGTCGGAGCCCTTCGGGTACTTCGCCCGTTGGTCCTCGCCCTGCCACCAGCCGCCGAAATGGAAGGGCGTGAAAACCACGCCGCGTCCGACCCGCGGGGTGAACAGCGCCTTCACCAGGATTCTGCTGCCTTCCGGGCCATAGACCCAGACCATTTCGCCGTCGCGGACCCCCAGATCGTTGCCGTCGGCGGGGTTAATCTCGACGAACATCTCCTGCTGCAGCTCGGCCAGCCACTTGTTGGAGCGGCTTTCGTCGCCGCCGCCCTCGTACTCCACTAGGCGCCCCGACGTTAAGATCATCGGGTATTCCTTGGTGAAGTCGTTTTTCTGGATGGATTCGTAGAGAGTCGGCACCCGCCAGAAGGTCTTGTCCTCATAGGTCGGATAGTCCGCTACCAGGTCGCGACGCGGGGTGTAGAGCGGCTCTCTGTGGATCGGGATGGGATCCGGGAAGTTCCAGACCACGGCCCGGGCCTTGGCGTTACCGTAGGGCGCACAACCGTGCTTGATCGCCACCCGCTGGATACCGCCGGAAAGGTCGGTCTTCCAGTTGGTCGCGTCGCCGGCAATGGCTTCGATCACGCCCCGCTCTTCCGCGGTCAGGTCGCCGTCCCAGCCAAGCTTCTTTAGCATGGCCATGGTGAATTCGGGATAACCGTCCTCAATCTCGGACCCGACGGGGTAGGAGGATTCGGCCAGCAGATTCTGCCCGTCACGCTCCACGCCGAAGCGGGCGCGGAAGCCCATACCGCCCTCTGCGACCGGAACGTCCGGATTATAGAGGTTGGGTGAGCCCGGATGCCCCATTTCCGCTGTGCCCCACGACGGCCAGGGCAAGCCGTAGTACTCGCCGTCGCAAGGTCCGCCGATGGCCCGCAGGGAGGTGCCGTCGAAGGTCTGCTGGTTGGCCATATGACGCTTCAGGCGTTCCGGCGACTGGCCGGTGTAGCCGATGGTCCACATGCCGCGGTTGAACTCGCGGGTTATGTCCTCCACGACCGGCTCGTCGCCCTCGACCTTGATGTTCTTGTACATCTCTTCCGCGAAGCCGAGCTTCCTGGCCAGAAGGTAGTTGATGGTGTGGTCGGGCTTGGAGTCGAACAGCGGGTCGATCACCTTGTCGCGCCACTGCAGGGAGCGGTTGGAGGCGGTAACAGATCCGCGGGTCTCGTACTGCGTCGTCGCCGGAAGCAGATAGGTGCCGTTCTGGCGATCCTGCATGACCGCGGTCATGGTCGGGAAGGGATCGATCACCACCAGGATGTCCAGCTTCTCCATCGCCTTCTTCATGTCGGGCAGACGGGTCTGCGAGTTCGGCGCATGGCCCCAGAACACCATCGCGCGGGTCTTGTCGGGCTGCTGTAAGTTCTCCTTGTTCTCCAGCACGCCGTCGATCCAGCGCGAAACCGGGATGCCCTTCTCTTCCATCATGAAGCGGTCGCTGCCGTCGGCCGTCTTCATGGTGGCGAAACGGGCGGCCATATCCTCGTAAGACACGTCCCAGACCCGGCTCCAGTGGCCCCAGGCCCCCTTGGAAAGACCGTAATAGCCCGGCAGTGTGTTGGCGAGCACACCTAGATCGGTCGCGCCCTGAACGTTGTCGTGGCCGCGGAAGATGTTGGTGCCGCCGCCCGGCCGGCCCATGTTGCCCAGCGCTAACTGCAGGATACAGTAGGCCCGGGTGTTGTTGTTGCCGTTGGTGTGCTGGGTGCCGCCCATGCACCAGATCACCGTGCCCGGACGGTTGTTCGCCATGGTGCGGGCCACACGCTTCAACTGGCTGCCCGGCACGCCGGAGATGCGCTCGACCTCGTCCGGCGGATAGTCGGCAACTTCCCGGCGGATCTGGTCCATCCCCCAAACCCGCTGGCGGATGAATTCCTTATCCTCCCAGCTGTTGTCGAAGATGTGCCAGAGGATGCCCCAGATCACCGCCACATCGGTGCCGGGACGGAAACGCACATACTCGTCCGCATGGGCGGCGGTTCGGGTAAAGCGCGGATCGCAGACGATCAGCGGCGCGTTGTTCTCCTCCTTCGCCTTCAGTACGTGCAGCAGCGAGACCGGATGGGCTTCGGCCGGGTTGCCGCCGATGATGAAGATCGAACGGGAATTGTGGATGTCGTTGTAGGAGTTGGTCATCGCCCCATAGCCCCAGGTGTTGGCAACACCTGCGACCGTGGTGGAGTGACAGATGCGGGCCTGGTGGTCGACGTTGTTGGTGCCCCAGAATGCGGCGAACTTACGAACCAGATAGGCCTGCTCGTTGCTGTGCTTGGCAGAGCCCAGCCAATAGACCGAGTCGGGGCCGGAGGTCTCGCGGATCTCCAGCAGCTTGTCGCCGATCTCGTCGATGGCCTCGTCCCAGGAGATGCGGGTCCATTTTCCGTCGACCATCTTCATGGGATACTTGAGGCGGCGTTCGCCGTGGGCATGCTCGCGCACGGCCGCACCCTTGGCGCAATGTGCCCCCAGATTGAAGGGCGAGTCGAATCCGGGCTCCTGCCCGACCCAGACGCCGTCCTGCACTTCCGCCAAGACCGTGCAGCCCACAGAGCAGTGGGTGCAGACCGACTTCTTCACGGCGGAGTCGGCGTCCATGGCGGCAGCCTGGGCCTCGCGGACCATACCGCCTGTCATACCGCCGGCGGCAAGGCCGCCGACTGCCAAGCCGGAGCGTTTTAGAAACGTCCGGCGATCAACCGCCTGCTTCGTCAGCGCTTGGCGGGCAGACGACAAGCGGGGGCCTCTCGCAACCCCGTTTGTCTTCTTCCTGAGCATGGCTTTACTCCCTTGTCCGGTTAATGCTGTCCCGGGCCCCTTGCCCGAAGATGCAGCTCAAACTTCCTTCTAGGTTACCTATCAGTTCGGTTCGCCTCGACAGTTTTTCTCCGTCGCAAGCCCGTTGGGCTAGAAACGTGCACTGTCGTAGTAGGCCTTGACGTGATCGGTCTCGGCATAGCCGCCCTTGGGCGCAGGTTTGGCGGCCTGGGCCGGGGCGGAGGCAAGACCCCCCGCCACCAGGGCGGCACCGCCGGCGACCGACCCGATGCCGAGCTTCAAAAAGCCCCGCCTTGCGGACTGCCGCTTGCTGTCGTCGTTCTCTAGCATCTTCAGGTTCTCCTCTCAGTTAAACCTCACTCGCTTCGGTCAAACCTCGCTCACTGCGTTCGGCGGCTTCAGCCTAGGTCATGACGAAGGCCGTGCTCTCTATTTCCATCAAGAGGCTTCCCAGGCGGCCGACCGGCCGGTAGAATCCAGCCGACTCGGCCGTCTCCAGGTCGCGGAAGAAGTGCCGGGCCCAGGGGGCCAGGTGATCGTCGAAGAAACGCTGCTGCTGCGCCAGACCGCCAGTCGCGCCGAAGCGCCCAAGGATCAGGCCCGCCATCACCTCCATAAGAGCGGCGATGTGGTCCTCGGGCTCCTTGACTGCAGGATCGCGTTCGACGCCGAGCGCGCGCAGGTCGTGGCGCAGCCGCGCCAAGGGCTTCTCATGTAGAAAACCGGTCAGGTAATAGGAAGCGAAGGGTACCAGCTCACCGCGTCCCAGCCCGATGAAGAGCTGGTGATATTCTTCGCCGACGGTCTGCGGATCGGCCTGGCGTGCAGCTGTAGCCAAGGCCGCTACCGCCTCGCCGAAGGTACCCGCCTCACCGGTCGCTGCGCCTAGCCGCTGCAGCGTTTCCGGCGGCGGCGGTCCGGCAAGCAGACGGCCCATCAGGCTGTAGATCTCAGCCCGTTGGCCTTCCACGTCTTCGATAAGCGTTTCTGCGCTCCGATTCATCCCTGTTCCGCTCAGGTAACGATTGCCTTCACGGTGTTTTTTCTTCTTATGACATAGGGCTTACCCGCCGGCAAGTCAAAAGTCAAAGGATTTTACCGGCAAGCGGACTCCTTGTCCGACTATCCGGGATCAGAATCTCTACTTGCGAATCGGTCGCAAAATAACGCACGAGACAACAGACTGCGAGAAGCGGCGAAGCACAGGATTCTTACCTAGCCTATTCCATAACAATTCTGGGCGCCCGGCCCACCGTCATCTCCCGTTCTTCCGACAGCCGCGCTTGCACTTGCCCGGCGATCTTGCGGTAGATCAGGGCATGGTCCCCCGCCGGCTCTGCGATCGTCACCGGAGTGCCGGAGTCGGACCTGGCCCTAATCTCCATATGCAGCGGCACGGCGCCCAGGAAAGGGACGCCGAGCCTCTCAGCCTCTGCCTCCGCGCCGCCGTGTCCGAAGATATCAGAGCGCTCGCCGCAGCTGGGGCAAAGAAAGTAGCTCATGTTCTCGATAATGCCCAGCAACGGCACCTCCACCTTGCGGAACATGTTGAGCCCCTTGCGGGCATCGATCAGCGCCAGGTCTTGCGGCGTCGAGACGATGACTGCACCTGCCAGCGGCACCTGCTGGGCCATGGTCAACTGCGCATCGCCGGTGCCCGGCGGCATGTCCACGACGAGCAGGTCGAGCGCACCCCAAGCGACTTCGCGCAGCATCTGGCCCAAGGCCGATATGACCATGGGGCCACGCCAGATCATCGGCGTGTCCTCCTCCACCAGGAAGCCCATCGACATGACCTTCATGCCATAGCCCTCCAGGGGCTTGAGGACATTGCCGGCGGTCGGCTGCGGCCGGCCGGCGACGCCGAGCAGGCGCGGCACCGAGGGTCCGTAGATGTCGGCATCCAGCACCCCGACCGCCAGACCCAGCGCCTGCAAGCCTAGGGCCAGATTGACCGCGGTGGTGGATTTGCCTACACCGCCCTTGCCCGAAGCTACGGCGATGATCGCCTCGACACCGGGCAGGCCTGCCTTTTGCGCCGGCTGCGTGTCGGCCTGGATCTTGTTTGTTTGGGTCTTGTCTGCTGGGGCCCTGCCCGACTGCATCGGCGGCGGCAAGCTGCTGCGCTGCGCTGCCGTCGGCGCAGGCCGCACGGGGACCCGCCCGGCACCGCTGTGCGCGGTCAGAACGATGCCGGTGCCGGTGACGCCGGGCAGATCGCGAACCACCTGTTCGGCAGCCTGGCGTAAGGGCTCCAAGGCGCCGGCCCGCTCCGCCGGCACAGTAATGGAGAAGAAGACCTGCCCCTCCGCGATCACGATCTCGGACAGCAGTCCCAGATCGACGATGTTACCGTCGCGGTCGGGCCCCTTCACCCGGCGCAGCGCCGCCTCGATCTCTGCCTTGGTCACCTCGGCCATTACACCTTATCCTCCACAGCCGCGGCTGGCCTCCGGCAAGGGCAGGCACTCGCTCTACGCGCTTCCGCTATCGAAGCAAAATGGCCGGAAGGCGGAAGGTATTCAATGTAGATTATCCGGGAAGGTCAGCCGGCGAAGGCTCCTTAGCGCTTGCGCGGACGCGGTGTTTCAAGCCGTTGCGCGCGCTTCGCGCAGGGCCCGGCCGAACAGGTAGCCCGTCACCCTGTTCCGTATCTCCGCGTCGGTCAGAATAATGTCGCGCATTTCCGCATCGTTCCGGAACATGCGGATCATCCCCTCGAATAGGGCTTTATCGTAGGCTGAGCGCACAACGTCTGGGGGATTGTTGCGCAGCAACGCACGCATGTCGTCATCGAGGATCTGCGGATTCACCGCCTCGATTCTCGCCATCTGGGCTTCTGTGAACTGGGTGCCATGCCGTTCGTTGAAGGCCTCGACGATCTCCGATAGTTCTTTTTTCTCGTCTTCGCTGTAGGGATTGGCGCCAAACTCGCCGATGGCGGCAAGTGCCTCGGTATCGCCCGGAGCGAGCGACGCGCTGCCCTGCTGCTTACGGTCCAGCTTGAAGGCTTGCAGGCGGAGCATGTCGTCGGCGATCTCGATTTCGGGCGGAAGCTCGCGGTTCGGCAGCAAGCGGGAAAGCCAGGCGCCGTAGGCGGCGAGTTTTTCGAGACCGGTGTCGTCGAGCCGGACGATCTGGGCGATGAAGGCATAGAAGCGGTTGAAGCTCTTCAGGAGCTGGCGGAACTCTTCCTGCCGTCCCTCGTCGCCGGCCTCGAAGCGGGCAACCGCCTGCCGCACAAGCCCTTCGAGGCGTGGCCTGTCTGCGGTGTCGAGCGGTCCCTTGAAGTAGGTCCGGGCAAAGCGCTCGATCTCGTCCTTGCCGAGGTAGCCGAATTTGAACAGCCACCCCTCCAGATCGTAGATCAGATTGGGATCCGACATCGCCTCGACGGCGGTCGCTTCGTAGAAGGGCCGGAAGGCGTCCTGGATGTCCTCGATGCTGTTCTGGAAATCGAGAACGAAGGTGCGCTCCTTCCCTGTCCATATCCGGTTCAGGCGGGAAAGCGTCTGCACTGCCTGAAGACCGGAAAGCTGCCGATCGACATACATGGCGCAGAGTTTGGGTTGGTCGAAGCCGGTCTGATACTTCTCGGCTACGATCAGGATGCGGTAGCTCTCGGCATAAGGCGTCCCGTCGTCCTTGAAGCCGTCGAAGCGGTCGGGCAGTTCGGTCTCGGCAAAGCCGTTGACGGTGGCCTCGGTTTTGGACTCGCCATTCACCTGCAGATGGCCCGAGAAGGCAACGAGCGGCTTCAGGCCGGCATAGCCTTGCTCTTCGATGTAGCTCCGCACCTGCAAGAAGTATCTGAGCGCCTGGTCACGGCTTTCGGCGACGATCATCGCCCTGGCCTGTCCGTTCAGTTCCTGCATGACGTGGCGGCGGAAATGCTCGACGATTATCGAGACCTTCTGACCGATGGCGGTCGGATGCAGACTGGCGTAGCGGGCGACTCTGCGCTGCCCCCGGCGCCCGCTCAGTTTGGGATCCTCCTCGATGGCCTTTTCAAGTTGGTAGTAAGCCCTGTAGGTCATGTAATTCTGGAGCACGTCCAGAATGAACCTCTCCTCGATGGCCTGGCGCATGGAGTAGAGGTGGAAGGGATGGGGCAGTCCGTCCTCACCCCGAACGCCGAAGCGCTCCAGGGTCACGTTGCGCGGCGTCGCCGTGAAGGCGAAGAAGCTGATATTGGCCTGCGGTCCCCGGGCCTTCTGGTAGTCGGCGATCAGATCCTCGATGTCGCCGCTCGAATTGGCCTCGCGCGTAAGGGCATCGGTCATTGCCTGCGCACTCTTGCCCGATTGGCTCGAATGGGCCTCGTCCAGGATGACCGCAAAGGTGCGGTTCCCCTGCCCTGACAGCGCGCGCAAGTGATCGGTCGAGAACTTCTGGATGGTGGTGACGACGATCCGCGCGCCCCCGGCGATGGCCTCTTTCAGTTGGCGGGATGTACCGTCGATCTTCCTGACGACGCCGGCCGTCTGCGCGAACTGGGTCACCCTTCCCTGCAGTTGCCTGTCGAGGACAACGCGGTCGGTTACCACGATCGCCGTATCGAAGACCGGCTTGTCGGCTTCGTCGTGCAGGACGATCGCATGGTGTGCCAGCCAGCCGATGGTGTTGGACTTTCCGGATCCGGCAGAGTGCTGGATCAGATAGTTGGCTCCGCTGCCGTGGGCCTTGGCGTGCGCCATGATCTTGCGCACCGCGTCGAGCTGCTGAAAGCGCGGAAAGATCATTACCTCATCCTTGCCGCTCCCTTCCAGCTGCATGAACTGCCCGACGATATCGAGGAGCACAGAGCGGGAAAAGACCGCCTCGCCCCATGCGCCCGAGCTGTAGAGATAGGCAATGCGGTGTTCGCCCTCGACATCCGGGTTGCCGGCGCCGCCGTTGCGGCCGCGGTTGAAGGGCAGAAAACGGGTCTTCCCGTTCATCAGCCGTGTCGTCATCGAGGCGTTGTCTTGGTCGAGCGCGAAGTGAACCAGGGCGCCGCGCTTGAAGGTCAACAGCGGCTCCCCCGCCGGAGAGCGGTCGTCGCGGTACTGCTTTTCGGCGTTGCGGAAGGTCGATCCGGTCAGACGGTTCTTCGCCTCTAGGGTGACAAGGGGCAGGCCGTTAACGAAGAGCACCGCGTCGAGGCGGCCGCCGTGCTTGCAGCTGTATTCGACCTCGTCCATCACCGACAGGATGTTGGCCCGGTATTCGGCGGTACGCCTGGGCTCCAAGCCGCTTGCGGGGCGGAAGTAGCAAAGGCTCAGGGCAATCCCGGGAACGATCTTGATCCCCTTGCGCAGGACATCGAGCAGGCCGCGATCCTTCAATGCCTTGTCGAGCCGCTGGAAGAACTGCGCCTCGGCCGAGGCGGCGTAATGCCGGGTCAGCTGCTGCCAGGCCGCGGGCTGCGTCTCCCGGACGAAACGCAGGACAAGCTGCCGGTCCATGGCCAAGGCGCGGTCGTAATCGGCCTTCGGATCGCGGCGCCGGTAGCCCTCGCCGCAGACAAGCGCGTCGATCAGCTGCTGCTGGAGGACCTTTTCCCGGTGCAGGTTCTGGGCCGAAAGCGTCATGGCTTCCTCATGTCTTTTTCCGGATCTTGCCCAATCTCATCGAGGCGGCGGCCAGTTTACCCCGGCCGGTCCGGCCGGCGACGGCGGCGATGAGGGCGGCGCGGCAAGAGTCATGCGCTCCCTCCGGCGGTCGCGGGGAGCCAAGCCTTCTGCGCCAACAGAGTCTTGGCCAACAGGATCTGGCGTCGCGAGAAGCGTTTTTTCCGCTCATTCCAGGCGTAGGTCCGGGCCACAAGATCGTCGTCGGATCGCGGCTGCTCCCACTTCACGATCCAGTGTACCGTGGCCAGAAGCTCCAGCCCGAAAGGCGACTCGAATCCGCCGATCAGATCGGCGACCCGGTCGAAGCGGGAGCGCGTGTCTGCATCCGACTCTATCCGCTTGCGGGCGGCTTCTGTGGCGCCGGGCAGCAGTTCCAGTTGCTTGTCGGGGCGGTCGCCACCGTCGCCGAAGCCGGAAATCAGGTATCCTTCGATGGCATGCAAGACGTGACGCAAGTTACCGGCATAGGGGCCGTAATGGCCCTTCTCATAGTTCAAGCGCAGCGGTTGCCCGGCTTCCTGCATGAAATACAGCAGCTTATGCACTTCCAGAAGGGTGACGAAGGGATCGAGCAACCCGGTCAAGTAACGGTCGATCAATCCGACCAGCGCCGCCCGGCCCGGCGTCATCTCCGGTACCTTCCGGTTGCGCGCCATCTTCTTAGGCGCCGGGGCCTCACCGGGCTCGTAGACGATAATCCCGGTATCGGTCAGGCCGCCGAGCGCCGCGGCAATCCGTTCCCGCACGTCGGGCCAAGACAAGCCGCCGAGGCCGCATCCGAGGGCCGGTATGGCGGCCGAGCGGATGTTGCGGAGCTCAAGCTCGGCCCGCAGGCTTGCCAATCCGGTCTCGATATCTTCGATCCGGCTTTTGCCGCGCCAATGACGCTTGGTCGGAAAGTTGACGATGTAGCGCGGGTTGGTGAGCTCGCCGGTCTCGAACACGAACATCCGGCCCGGCTGCACTTGCTTGCGCTTACAGGCTTCGGCATAGGCTGCAAAGTTGGCCGGAAAGGCCTTCTTGAATTGAAGGGCGATGCCCCGCCCCATGACCCCCACGCAATTGACCGTATTGACGACGGCTTCCGCCCCCGACTCCAGAATGTTTCCGGCCCTGTATTCGATCATTCCCGGCGCTCCCATTCAGGATAGTACCATCGAGGCACTATTATTGTCTCCGGTTTGTGTGACGCTGTTGCAAGTGCCTGGATCACCAATTGGTGACAGCGCTGCGACCGAACCCCGATCCGCTCGACCAGGCACCATGGGAAGCAGCGCTCGACAAGGAATTCCGCTTGCTTGCCCTCCTTCGTCTTCAGGTCTATCTTCGGGCCGGACCATTGGTTTGCTCGAACCGCAGCCCAGTTTATCTCGTGAAGCTGGCCCAGATCGCTGCGGTCCTCGAAATAGCCCGAAGAGGCATTAGACAGGGTAAAGGCCCATCTTCGGTTGTTCGAGTCCGCCCATGCGACGCTGTCGTAGAGATCGGCCTGCAAATGGACGATGGGTTCCTGGCCGCCGCGATATGTCAATTCCTGGTGGTTACATCGCCAAAGTATGTAAAGCATGATCGAACGCGGACAGAAATAAAAGGCCGCGCAGTCGCCGACCGAGAGGCCGGGATGGCTTGCCAAGGAGCGGCTGCGCCGCGCCTGCTTGAGGTCCGGCAGCCCGATGACGGTCCCCGGCGACCGGCGCTTTGCAGCCTCGCTATCGCACCACAAGAAACCATCGGCAATAATCGACTTCAGCCTGTCTAGATGGACGATGTGGTAAATCTTCGGCCGCCGAGGCATCTCGGCGCTCATGCCCGCATCGCCTCCGCAATCCGATCCGTCTGTTCCCCTTTGCCCAAGGCCGCAACATCCATCTGTCCGGTGACGGCGGCAGTGATCAGGGCAGCGCGGAATTCGCGGAGCAGGGCGATGGACTGCTGCGTCTTGCCGGTAATCCGGTCGATGCGGGCGGTCTCGCGGTCGAGGAAGTCGGCAATGGCTTTTTGGGTGGCGAGGTCGGGGAGAGGA
>JACOMY010000013.1 GCA_014324045.1 Rhodospirillales bacterium
CGATCTCACCCGCTGCGCCGAGGATATTCTGCTCACCCGCGAAGCGCATTTCCCCGACAGCATCGCCGATCTCTACGATCTCAAGAATATGCCCGCCGACCTGCGCGCCGCGCATGACCGCAACGACGAAACCCTGGAGCGCATCTACATCGGCCGCCGCTTCCGCAACGACAGCGAACGCCTGGAAAAACTCTTCCAACTCTACACCAAAATGATCGAAAAGAAGGCAGTGCGATGAAGGCGACCGACAGACGCGGCGACGACGCCAAAGCGATTTCCCGGATCGCTAAACAGCACTTTGGCAACTACAAGAAAATGTTTGCAGCCCACGGATGGGAATTGGAGGACGCGAGGAAGTGTATGCTCCAGGCTGGATCCCGGATCAAAGAGCGTTATGGCTCCGTGGCCGAATTCGAGAAACATTTCGATAATAAAGCTAAAACTCTTCGACCTTTACACCTAGACGACCGAAAATGAGACCATCGGCGCCGCGCCTCCCCGCCGTCCGGGCTAAAAGGCGGCCGCATAGTCCTGCAGAAAGCCGAGACCGGTAAGGAAGAGGGCGAAGAACAGGATCTGCTTGAAGCGGGCTTCGGGAATGTGCCGGCGCAGCGCGCGGCCGGCCAACATGCCGGCCAGCGCCGGCAGCACGCAGAGGGCCGACAGCAGGGCCAGCTCCCGGTTGAGAAAGCCGCTGCCGCCTAGCGAGACCGCAAGCCCCAGAGTCGACAGCGTGAACAGCAGGCCCATGGCCTGGATCAGCGCATCCTTGTTCAGTCCGGCGGACTGTAGATAGAAGATCCCCGGCACCACGAAAGATCCGGTCATTCCGGTCAGCATGCCGTTGGCCAGGCCGGCCAAGAGACCGAGCCAGAGCCGGCGCGCCGCCGTAAGCGTGACCTGCGGTACCAGGCGGAACAGGCCAAAAACGCTGTAGGCGATCAGCACGGCACCCAGGGTTGCCGTCAAGGCCGGAAGATTGCCGTCCTTCAGCAGCGAAGCGCCCAAGGGAATGCAGAGGGTTGCGGGGAGCAGCAGCGGCCAGATCCTGGCAAGGACCGCGCGGATCTGTCCGCCGGAGCAGGCTTGCCAGAGGTTGGCGATCAAGGAGGGGAACAGCAGCAGGGCCATCCCCGCCGGAAGACCCAGGAAGGCCGTCGTCATCGCCAGCGAGACCGTCGGCAGGCCCAGCCCCACGATGCCCTTGACAAAGCCTGCCAGAGCGAAGATTGCCGCCAAGAGCCCAAGGATCTCGGCACTCCACACGCGGGGCTATCCGATCTGTCCGCGATGGCGCAGCAGGTGGTCGGCGAGGACCAGCGCCATCATGGCCTCGCCCACCGGGACCGCCCGGATACCGACGCAGGGGTCGTGACGGCCGCCGGTTACGATCTCCGTCTCCTCCATGGCGGTCGTCACCGTGCGTCTGGGGATGAGGATGGAAGAGGTGGGCTTGACGGCAAAACGTACCACGATGTCCTGACCGGTGGAGAGCCCGCCCAGGACACCGCCCGCATGGTTCGAGAGAAAGCGCGGCTTGCCGTCGTCGCCGGCGCGCATCTCGTCGGCATTCCGCTCGCCGGTCAGGGTTGCAGCCGCGAAACCGGCGCCGATTTCCACACCCTTGACCGCGTTGATCGACATCATGGCCTTGGCCAGATCGGCATCCAGCTTGTCGTAGAGCGGTTCACCCAGGCCCGCCGGCAGGCCCTCGGCCACCACCTCGACGATTGCGCCGGCCGAACTGCCGGCCTTGCGCAGTCCGTCCAGATAGTCCGCCCAGAGCGCCGCCGCCTGAGGATCGGGGCAGAAGAAAGGGTTCCGGCCGACCTGCTCCCAATCCCAGTGCTCGCACGCGGCGGCATGCGGACCCATCTGCACCAGGGCGCCGCGGATCCGGACCCTGCCGGAACCGAGGACATGGCCGAGGGTCGCGCGGGCGACCGCGCCCGCGGCCACCCGCGCCGCCGTCTCGCGCGCGCTGGAACGGCCGCCGCCGCGGTAATCGCGCGTTCCGTACTTGGCCCAATAGGTGTAGTCGGCATGGCCGGGGCGAAACTTGCCGGCGATGTCGCCGTAGTCCTTGCTGCGCTGATCCCGGTTGCGGATGGCCAGCTGGATCGGCGTGCCGGTGGTCTTGCCCTCGAAGACGCCGGACAGGATCTCTACCCGGTCGGGTTCGCGGCGCTGCGTCGTGTAGCGGCTTTGGCCCGGCCGGCGGCGATCCAGGTAAGGCTGGATTGTGGCCTCGGACAGCGCGATCAGCGGCGGCACGCCATCGATCACGCAACCCAAGGCCGGCCCGTGGCTTTCGCCCCAGGTGGTGAAACGAAAGGCCTCGCCGAAGCTGTTCCCCGCCATGGCGTCCGGCTCTAACTGCCCTGCGGCTTGAACTCGTTCAGCAGCCGGGCGAGCTCCCTGGCCCGATCCACCGCCATCATGCCGACCACGTGATAGCCGCCGTCGACGTGATGCACTTCGCCGGTAACGCCGTCGGAGAGCCCGGACAGTAGATAGAGGCCGGCGCCGCCGATGTCCTTCAGGCTCACGTTCTTGCGCAAGGGCGCATTCAACTCGTTCCACTTCAGGATATGGCGGAAGTCGCCGATGCCGCTGGCGGCCAGAGTCTTCACCGGCCCGGCCGAAAGCGCATTGACGCGGATGTTCCGGTCGCCCAGGTCGGCCGCCAGATAGCGCACCGAGGCCTCCAGCGCTGCCTTGGCGACGCCCATGACGTTGTAGTGCGGCATCACCCGCTCGGCGCCGTAATAGGTGAGGGTGAGGATGCTGCCGCCCCCGGTCATCATCGGCACCGCACGCTGCGCCACCGCGGTCAGGGAGTAGCAGGAGATGTCGAGCGCCAGAGAGAAGCTGTCCCGGCTGGTCTGCAGATATTTGTCTTTCAAATCGTCCTTGTCGGCGAAGGCGATGGCGTGAACCAGGAAATCCAGCCGGTCCCAATGCCTTGAAAGCTCCCCGAAGGCCGCATCGATGGCCTCGTCGCTGGCGACGTCGCAGTCGATGACCAGCTCCGAGCCCAGCTGGGCCGCCAGCGGCCGGACCCGGCGCTCCAGCGGCTCGCCCAGGAAGGTGAAGGCCAGTTCCGCACCCTGTGCTGCAGCGGCCGAGGCAATGCCCCAGGCGATCGAGCGGTCGTTGGCGACCCCCATGACCAGACCGCGTTTGCCCGCCAAGAGGGACCCAGTTGCTGTTGTCGAGCCGGCGTCTGCCTGGTGCATCTTACTCTCGCTTGCTGTCGTCTGCCGCGGCGCGCATCGCCAGGGGATCCTCCAGGGAGATCGCCCAGGGGGGCGACTAGGGGGCCTTGGCCCGGTAAACGCCGCATCCTACAGCAAAGCCTTGCCCCTGCAAGCCGGACCGTGGCCGGAAATTCTGCGTCTTGTGCCCCGCCGGCCGGAGGCTATTTGATTGTTTTCTGTCTCTCTTGGATTCGCGAAACCCAATCCTCCAACTTCTTTATCTCTTGTTCAATATCGTTCGGTGTGAGGGGCTGTGGGTCTAACTCTTCGGGCTGGTTATGCAGGAACGGCGACAAATGACGATAAGCTTCCCGCATGGTAGTACAGTCGTTCTTCTCTATAACGGTCAGCTTGACTAAACCATTGGTTTTTACCTTTCGATCCAGTCGCCTGATAACGGGCGAAACAATGTCTTCGACGGCACGCTCCCAAGCTTTTCGCAAGTCTTGTGCGAACTGTCTTACCGCTTGGTCCCATTTCGTCTGATCGCCGCGTTCGTGGTCAATTTTTACATTTTTCAAGTGCTGGCGCATGCGCTCAACCGCATTTTCGACCGGCTCTTCCTTCATGGGACGTTCATTGTGACAGAACCCGGGCGCGTCGGACCCACGACTAACAAGGCGATAGCCAATGGGGATCTTTGCTTGTTCTTCCGTGGCACGCGATGCTTCCTCAATAAGCACAACAAAGGCAATGTCATGCGTGAAAACAACCACTTGCCTTTCCAGACTCTCTCTGGCCAAGCGCTTGGCCACTTTTTCGCGATGAAAATGGTCGAACGAGGAGACCGGATCGTCGAACACGATGGCGGAGGCCGCCCCGGCCGTTGCGAGTTCGGCCAGAAAGGCGGCGAGCGCCACGCAGCGGTGCTCTCCTTCGCTCAACACCTTCCCAACGGGCGCATCGGATTTACTCTTAAGCCTAACATGAAAAAACGTAACGCCAGCCGCGCTCTTGGCTTGTTCCAGTCGTACTTCTAGTCTTTCTGCGCCGAGATCGGCTATCTCCTCGGCAAATTTCTGCTTCAACCGATCGGTGACAAGACTTTTGGCCAGATCTTTACTGAAAGCCGTAATTCGGTTGGTGGCCGTAGTTTTCTGTGCCTTTTCAAGTTTGGCGATTTCCTTTAGTCTCATGATTTGAGCAAGAACATCGTCTTTCACACCGTCCAGCCACTTCCGTGCTTCTAGCTCGTTGCGTCGCGCGATCATGGATTGCCTCTCAGGCGAGTCCGCCTTAGCGGTGAGTCCAGAAATTCGCTTCGATAGCCGATGCAGAACCTCATCGATTTCTTCTGGTTTCAGCATTTCAGCTTTTGGCCAATCACATTCAGGCTCGCTCTCGTGCTTCTTCAAAATAGATCGAAGGCGCCATGCATTCACGATAGCTACCTTGCGAAGCCGTTCGGCGACGGCTTCCTCTCCGAGGCGATCGCGAACAAGGGCCACAACCCGCTCGATCTCAGCGGTTGAAAGCTGCTGCTCGCACATTTGACGGAGCTTCTCAGTGTATGCCTCTTTCGCTGCTTTTTCCCGCTTCCCGGTCTCGTCATGAACAAAATTCTCGAAGCTCTTCAAGCGCTCGGACGCCTCCGGTGTCAGCTTTTGATGGCAGAGAACGCATCGCGCCTCGTCATCGGTGACGGGAAAATCTTGCCCTCGATAGGCTGCCGCTTCGGAGTAACTGCGCGCGGCCTCCCAAAGCTTGCGCCAAGTCTCCGAACCGACTTCTGGTAGAGGTTCCCGGGAGAAAAGTTTGGTGGACGCTAGACTGGCGGCTTCTTTCGCAACCTTGAGCGTTGATTTTAGATCGATAAGCTCCCGTATCTGCTGATCCTCTGTCGCCGCTTGAACTGCTTTCACCTTGGCTACGAACGCTTCAATCTCGGACTTGATGGCTTGCAGGCCTTGAACGGCCTTTACCGGGTCTGTCGCGAGATCGCTTGCCAAAGAGCGGAGTTCCACTGCTTCTGCCTCGTCGAGCCCGGCTAGCTCCTCGACCGTCTGCGGCTTTGTGGTGGCGGAGATTTCCGACAGCAACTTACCGGCTTCGGTGTCCCGCGCACACTTAGGATCTTCGAGCACCGCAGGAGTTTGGTTCTCCAGGGTGCCGATTTCGCCTGTCAGCTTTTCCTTCAGAGTCTGGCAGGCTTTGGCGAGCTCCTCCAGGATCTTCAGCGGCGCGGGCGTGTATGCCAGATCGTTCTTTTTATCCACATGGACGTTTGCGGTTTGGCTATCGAAAACGCTGACTGCGGTAAGTTCGGGATCCCTTGCGGTTCCCTCTTGCCATGAGAACCTCCGGGACTGACCCCCAACGCGAAAAACAATGTCGGCCTGTGGCGTTCCACTGCCGCCGTCGTAGACATTCGGCAGGATCGCACTGCCGCCGGACGGAAGCCTGGCACGACAGGCTTGCTTCAGCACGCGCGCGTAGCCCGATTTTCCCGCTCCGTTATCCCCATAGACGACGGTCAGGCCGATCTTTTCGAAGGAAAGCACCTGCCCCTCTTTTAGGGCGTTCACATGCTCTAGCTTTTCCAGCCTTTTCAGCGTGACCTGAGCATTCGATGCCGCAGGATCGCGAATATGATCCGCCGTCACCGGCTCGGCGCTTGTTTCGCCCTTGCAGACAGGGAGAAGCTCGTCAAGGTCGCTGTCGGACAGGCTTTCCGACCGGTAAAGCCGCCGAAGCGCATCTTGTTGCCAATCGGGCAGAGGCAGAGATCTTGACCAAGACACTATATCGGCCAGGGCTTTCGCTTCGGCGCCAGTTTCCTTTACGAGTGCTTCGTCCATCGTGCAAAACCTCTCGATCGACTTGCTTTCGTCGCTCTTTCTTATTCCGGGCTCATTCCAGCTGTTCAGCACGTCTTGCGCCAAAGCCTCGATATGCGCTGCCTTCCTCTAGGCCTAACGCCCTGATGTTTATTCCAGACTTGGCGGAAACTCGCATCTAAAGATGTGGCCATCTGGGAAATGCGGGCTGAGAAGATCGGACGGGGCCGGTTTGCAGCCCAAGCGGTCCCGGACAGCGGTCTTGGATAGTGGCCCCGGATAAGGGGGCGCCCCAGATAAAGCGGCATGCGACGAGCGGCGGGAGCGGTGGGATCATGGCGACACTCGACGGGAAAACACATCCTTTTCAACTCTTCGACCGCTGGATGGCGGAGGCCAGGGAGAGCGAACCCAACGACCCCAACGCCATGGCGCTCGCGACCGTGGGGCCGGATGGCATGCCGTCGTTGCGCATGGTTCTCCTGAAAGGCGCCGATGAGCGCGGCTTCGTCTTCTACAGCAATTACCAAAGCCGCAAGGGCGGCGAACTCTTGGCACATCCCAAGGCGGCGCTCTTGTTCCATTGGAAAAGTCTGCGCCGCCAGATCCGCATCGAGGGCCCGGTCGAGCGCGTCGGCGATGCGGAGGCCGATGCCTACTTCGACAGCCGGCCGCGCCAAAGCCGGATCGGCGCCTGGGCCAGCCGGCAGTCGCGTCCCCTGGAAGGACGGCTGGACCTGGAGAAGCGGGTGGCTCTCTATGCCGCCAGGTATGCCGCCGGCAGAGTTCCCAGACCGCCCTATTGGTCGGGCTTTCGGGTGCTCCCCACTGCCTTCGAGTTCTGGCGCGACGGGGCCTTCCGTCTGCACGACCGTTTCCGCTACCGGCCGGAGGAAGGCTCCGAAGGCGGGGCTGCCGGCCGATGGTGCAGCCAACGTCTCTATCCTTGAGGCTTGCACCGGCACCGGAAAAGCCTTCACCCTGTAACCAAATCCGGCCGGTCCTCCCAGTTTACCGTTCCAGTCTAACCCACAGTCTGGAGGCCGGTGTGAGGGGGCAAAATTAGTCAAGGCAAACAGGGGAGCGGGCTGTCTGCGCAGAGCCTCTATCCGGACTACAGTCTGAGCGAGCGGCGGGCCGATTGCGCGATCCACGTCCTGGGCGTCGGCGGCGGCCTTGTCGCCGTTCCCCTGCTGTTTATTGCGGCCGATCCCTGGAGCGATCCGGCGAAGTCGGCCGCTTGTCTGCTTTACGCCTTCGGCTTGCTGTGGATGTTCGGCATTTCCGCGGCCTACAACCTCTCCGTCGCCTTTCGCTACAAGGGGCTGCTCAGGCGCCTGGACCGTGCCGGCATCTTCGTGATGATTGCAGGAAGCTACAGCCCCTTCGTCCTGGTCACGATCGGCGGTTGGCTGGGAACCGCGGTCTTCCTGGCGGTTTGGTGCCTGGCTGCAGTGGGCCTTTACAGTGCGCTGTGCCATCCGCGCCGGGGCGAGGGCCTTGCCTTGGCGCTCTATCTGGGCATGGGGTGGAGCCTGCTGACCTTCATCGGCCGCCTGGCCGACTCCGTCTCGACCGCCACACTGGCGTTGCTGATCGCGGGCGGCGTCCTCTTCACCGCCGGGACCGGCTTTTATCTGGCCGGAAAGCTGCCTTTTCACAATGCGATCTGGCATGCCTTTGTGCTGGCCGCCGCCGGCTGCCACTACGTGGCCATCTACCTGACCTTGCGGGCGTAACGGCTACCCGGCCGTCCCCAAGCGGTGCCGCCCTAGCTTAGCCTTGCCAAGGGGGACTCCTCTGCCTCCTGCACGGCGCGCCCAAAATCGCCGTGCTGCGGCGCGGCTGTTCCTACCGGCAAGGCTTGGAGGCCCTGCTGGGGGCACGGGGGATAACGCAGGTTTGCTGCCTGGGGTTCGACAGCCTGGAGACGATCTATACCGCTGTGGCCGCCGGACTGGCATGCCCGCTCTTGCCGCGCGTCCCTGTCGGGCCGCTGGCCCGGCAGGGACGGCACTGCATGCGCTGCCCGAGGCTGCGGGCTGGGCCGAGACCCTGTCGATCCGGCACCGCGAGCAAGGTCTGTCCAGCGCCCATCGCAATTTTCTTGTCTTGTTGCAGGCAAGCGAAGGTCCGCACTGGGCGGCGTGATCCGATCCGTTCGGAAGCCGCCGCCGCGCCGGCCCGATCCACCGGTCAGGCGCGCTGCTTCGCGTAGGGACCCAGCAGATAGGGGGCGAGGAATTGCCCGGTGTGGCTGCCCGCTGCGGCGGCGACCTCCTCCGGCGTGCCGGCCACGACGATCTCGCCGCCGCCGTCGCCGCCCTCGGGGCCCAAATCCACCACCCAGTCCGCCGTCTTGACGACTTCCAGGTTGTGCTCGATGACCAGCACCGTGTTGCCTTGCCCGACCAGGGTCTGCAGGACCTCCAGCAGCTTGCGGATGTCTTCGAAGTGCAGGCCGGTGGTGGGTTCGTCCAGGATGTAGATCGTCCGTCCGGTGGCACGCTTGGACAGCTCCTTGGCCAGCTTCACCCGCTGCGCCTCGCCGCCCGACAGGGTGGTGGCCGGCTGCCCCACCTTTATGTAGCCCAGCCCCACCCGCTCCAGGGTTTCCAGCTTGCTGCGGATGGAGGGGACGGCATGGAACAGCTTCACACCTTCCTCGACCGTCATGTCGAGCACATCGGCGATGGAGTGGCCGCGGAACTGCACCTCCAGGGTTTCGCGGTTGTAGCGTTGGCCCTTGCAGACGTCGCATTCGACATAGACGTTCGGCAGGAAGTGCATCTCGATCTTGAGCACGCCGTCGCCTTGGCAGGCTTCGCAACGCCCGCCCTTGACGTTGAAGGAGAAGCGCCCGGGCTTGTAGCCGCGCTCCTTGGCCTCGGGCAGGCCGGCGAACCAATCGCGGATCGGGGTGAAGGCACCGGTGTAGGTCGCAGGGTTGGAGCGCGGCGTGCGCCCGATCGGCGACTGATCGATGTCGATGACCTTGTCCAGGAAGCCGATGCCCTCGATCGCCTTATGCGCCGCCGGCTGGCTGCGTGCGCCGTTCAGCTGCTTGGCCAGGGCGCGATAGAGCGTCTCGACGATCAAGGTGGACTTGCCGGAACCGGAGACGCCGGTCACGCAGGTGAAGGTGCCTAGAGGTACCTTGAGATCCACGTCCTTCAGATTGTGCGCCGAGGCGCCCTTGACCGCGATCGCCTGTTGCGGATGCCCGCTGCGGCGCTGGCCGGGCAGCGGGATCTGCTGCATGCCGGTCAGGTACTGGCCGGTCAGGCTGGCCGGATTGGCCATGACCGCTTCCGGCTTGCCGATGGCGACCACTTGGCCGCCGTGGACGCCGGCGCCGGGACCCATGTCGATCAGGAAGTCCGCGGCGCGGATCGCATCCTCGTCGTGCTCCACCACGATCACGGAGTTATCCAGATCGCGCAGACGCTTCAGGGTCTCCAGCAGGCGGGCGTTATCGCGCTGATGCAAGCCGATCGAGGGCTCGTCTAGGACGTAGACCACGCCGGTCAGGCCGGAGCCGATCTGGGAAGCCAGGCGAATGCGTTGGCTCTCGCCGCCCGATAGCGTAGCGGAGGCCCGCGAGAGCGTCAGGTATTCCAGGCCCACATCGTCCAGGAAGCGGAGGCGCTCGCTGATCTCCTTCAGGATTCGCTGGGCAATCTCCCGCTGCTTGCCGGTGAGTTCTGCGTCCAGCGCGTTGAACCAGGTCAGCGCCGTTCCGACCGGGAGGCGGGCCGCCTCGCTGATTGAGCGTCCGGCAATCTTGACCGCCAGGGATTCCGGCCGCAGGCGCTCGCCGCCGCAGGTTTCGCAGGCATGTTGGCCTTGGTACTTGCTCAGTTCTTCGCGGACCCAGTCGCTGTCGGTCTCGCGCAGGCGGCGCTGCATATTGGGGATCGCGCCCTCGAAGGCTTTCTCGGTCTCGTAGCGGCGAAGGCCGTCGTCGTAGCGCATCGCTATGACCTTGCCGCGGGACCCGTAGAGTATCAGATCGCGGGCCGCCTGCGGCAGCTTGGACCAAGGCTGGCTCATGGAGAATTTCAGATGCCGCGCCAAGTTCTCCAGGGTCTGCCGGTAGAAGGGCGAGGAAGACTTGGACCAGGGGGCGATGGCCCCTGCTTCGAGGCTGAGACTGCCGTCGGGGACCACCAGATCCTCGTCGAAATAGGCGGTGAGGCCCAGTCCGTCGCAGGTGGGGCAAGCCCCGTGCGGCGAGTTGAAGGAGAACAGCCGCGGCTCGATCTCTTCGATGGTGAAGCCGGAGACCGGGCAGGCGAACTTGGCCGAGAAGGTCAGGCGTTCGCCCGAATCGGCGTCCTCGGCGAAGGCCAGGCCGTTGGCCAGTTCCAGCGCCGTCTCGAAGGAATCGGCCAGGCGCTGCTCCAGACCGGTCCGCAGGACCAAGCGGTCGATCACTACCTCGATGTCGTGCTTGCGCTTCTTGTCCAGTGCCGGAGCCTCGGCGATCTCGTGGATCTCGCCGTCGATCTTGACCCGCTGGAAACCGCGCTTCATGAGCTCGGCCAACTCCTTGCGGTACTCGCCCTTGCGGCCGCGCACGATGGGCGCCAATAGATAAATCCGCGTGCCTTCCTCTAGAGCCATCACCCGGTCGACCATCTGGCTCACGGTCTGGCTTTCGATCGGCAGGCCGGTGGCCGGGGAGTAGGGGACGCCGACCCGTGCCCAGAGGAGGCGCATGTAGTCGTAGATTTCTGTCACCGTGGCCACGGTGGAACGCGGGTTCTTGGAAGTCGTCTTCTGCTCGATGGAGATCGCCGGCGACAGCCCCTCGATTGCATCGACATCCGGCTTCTGCATCAACTCCAGAAATTGCCGGGCATAGGCCGAGAGACTTTCGACATAGCGGCGCTGACCTTCGGCGTAGATCGTGTCGAACGCCAGAGAGGACTTGCCGGAGCCGGAAAGCCCGGTAACGACGACAAGTCTATGGCGCGGCAGCTCCAGAGAGATATTCTTCAAGTTGTGCTCGCGGGCGCCGCGAATTGTAATGCTGCCGCTCATTGCGCTGGCTGCTCCCTAGACCGGGAAGGGAATTGAGGCTATTCGCGATTATAGTCGCGGCCCAAGGGGCGGCAATCCGGCGGAGATGGCAAGACCCGGGACACAATCGCCGCGGCCGGCCCGCCTTGGCAGCGATTCGCTATGCCCTGCGCATGGGAGGGCTTTACCCTATTCCTGCTGGCCGCCTATGAGGAGATTCCGGCTGGGGAGCACGCGGTCCGGGAACAAGGTTATCCGGCCGGTTTAAGCCGGATCCGGTCCAGGAAGAAGGAAAGGTCGCGGTGACAGGGGCTTTGTGCGAAGAAACGGCAGTGACGCTGCGGCGTCTGATCGGGGACAAGGAGATCTCGCCGCGGGAGTTGCTTGCCGCCTGCAGAGAGCGGATCGCCGCCGTCAACCCGGCGGTCAATGCCGTGGTGGCCGAAGACCCGCGTGCCGAGGCTGCTGCCGAGGCCGCCGGGGCTGCCGTGTTGCGCGGCGAGCGTCTGGGCCCGCTGCACGGTCTGCCGCTCGGCATCAAGGACCTGACCGAGACCGAGGGGCTGGTCACCACCTTCGGCTCGCCGCTCTACCGGGACAACGTTCCGGCTGCCGACGACCCGCTGGTGAGGCGCCTCAGGGCCGCCGGCGGCGTGATCGCTGGCAAGACCAACACGCCGGAATTCGGCGCCGGCGCCAACACTGCCAATCCCGTCTACGGTGCGACCGGCAATCCCTTCGATCCGTTGAAGACCTGCGCCGGTTCTTCGGGCGGGTCCGGGGTGGCCTTGGCGCTCTCCATGCTGCCGCTCTGCACCGGCTCCGACCTGGGGGGCAGTCTGCGGACGCCGGCCGCCTACTGCGGCGTGGTGGGCCTGAGGCCGACTCCGCATCTGGTTCCGGATACGCGCGGCAACCGGATCTTCTCGCCCCTTTCGGTCGAGGGGCCGATGGCGCGCAACGTCGCCGATCTGAGGTTGCTGCTCTCGGCCATGGCGGGGGCAAGTGCAGCCGACCCGTTGTCACGGCCCTACGATCCGCAGACGCTGTTCCATGGCCGGGGCGGAGAACCGGCGAGCGCTACCGTCGCCTTTTCGGAGGATCTGGGCGTGGCTCCGGTTTCGGCCGAGGTGCGGGCACTGTTCCGCAACCGCGTGGAGGCGATGCGGCCCCTGTTCAAATGCGCCCTCGACCGCGATCCGCCCTTGGCCGGCGCGAACTGGGTGTTCGAAACCCTGCGCGCCGTGGGCTTCCTCGCCGGCTATCGCAGGCTCTACGAAGAAAATCCCGGCCGGCTGGGCTCCAACGTGCGTACCAACGTGGCCTTGGGCCTCAAGTGCTCGGCGGCCGATGTTGCCGATGCACAGGTTGCCCATGCTGCGCTCTATCGCGCTTTCCAAATCTTCCTGGACGAGGTGGACTTCCTGATCTGCCCGGCCGCCTCGGTCCAGCCCTTCGACAAGACCCAGCTTTTTCCGCAGGATATCGACGGCCACCCCCTGGAGACCTACATCTCCTGGATCGCCATCACCTACGCCATCACCCTGACCGCTTGTCCCGTTCTCGTGCTGCCCTGCGGCCTGGACGGGAAAGGTCTCCCCTTCGCCGTCCAGATCGTCGGTAAGCCCTGGCAAGAAGCCGCCCTGCTGCGTTTCGGCGAGAAGCTCGAAGCCGCTCTGGCGCAGTTGCCGCACTGCGCCCGGCCGCTGCCGGACCTGACGAAGCTGCAATAGCCGCGCCGGCCCGCGCTGCCGAAATCCGCCCGCGAAGGGGACTTGGCGCGGTCGGGTCCCTATGGCTATCTTCCCCCGCCGACAGGAAAGAAAAGGCCGGCTGGCGCCAGATCGCGGACTCCCTGCAGCACAAAAAATGCCATGCAGTACAAAAAGAGGACCTTCATGAGCCAGATTGCCGTCTTCAGCGGTACTGCCCATCCCACGCTGGCGCAAGCGATTTGCCGGAAGCTGGGCGTCCCTTTGCTGCCGACACGGATCAAGCGCTTCTCGAACGACTGCATAGAGGTGCAGCTGCAATCGAACTGCCGCGAACAGGACGTCTTCATCATTCAGCCCTTGGTGCGGCCGGTCCAGGACAATCTGCTGGAACTTTTGTTGATGCTGGACGCGGCCCGGGGCGCCTCGGCGGCACGGATCACTGCCGTCATCCCTCACTATGCCTATGCGCGCTCCGACAAAAAGGATGGGCCGCGGATCTCGATAGGGGCGCGTCTCGTCGCGGACCTGCTGGTCACAGCGGGGGCCAGCCGGGTCCTGACCATGACCCTGCACTCGCCCCAGGTGCATGGCTTCTTCGGCGTTCCGGTCGATCATCTGCATGCGCTTCGCGAACTCTCGGACTATTTCGCCCAATACGATCTGACCGACAGCGTGGTGGTCTCGCCGGACCTTGGCAACGCCAAGAACGCCGCGGCCTTCGCTCGCAAGCTGGACCTTCCGGTCGCTGCGGCGGCCAAGCAGCGCTTGAGCGATAAGGAGGTCGAAATTTCGGCCCTCATCGGCGACGTGCGCGGCCGTCATGCCATTGTACTGGACGACGAAATCGTCAGCGGCGGGTCGGTGATCGAGCTGCTGTCCTGTCTGCGGGCGCATGATGTGAAGTCGGTTCGGGTCGCCTGTACGCATGGCATCTTCGCATGGCAGGCCCTTCGGCATCTTTCGTCGCAAGACGACGTGGTGGAGATCGTCTGTACCGATACGGTCCCGATTCCGGAGGCTGGCGGCCATCCGAAGTTGCGGGTGCTGTCCATAGCCCCTGCACTGGCCGAGGCGATGCGCCGTATCAACAATGGCGATTCGGTAAGCAAGCTCTTTTACCCGGAATAGCGCCCAGAATAGTGCATGAGTGCGCAACGCCCTAAGGCAGGTCGCGCCGCTTGCCGGCCATCGGCTGCTCGTCGCCGCCGCGCAGCCGCAAGGCCCACATCAGCCCGACCACCGCTCCCTTCAGCAGCGGTAAGGCTGCTAGGCTCAGCGCCAAGGTCAGCAGCGGCCAGAAGAGCATCTGCACCGCCAGCGGGATCTCCATGGTCTGTTCGCTGAAGAGCACCAAGGGCACCACGATGTGGCCTACGATGAAGATGGTCAGGTAGGGCGGAAAATCGTCTGCGCGGATCTGACCGAGCGGCATGCCGCAGGCGGCACAGCGTTCAACCGGCTTCAAGTAACTGCGGAAGGCACGGCCCCGGCCGCAGGCCGGACAGCGGCGGCGGGCCCCCCGCAGGAGAGAGCGGAACACAGGGCGTTCGGAATGCGTGCAGGTGACGGGCATGGCGGGAGAACTGCGCCCTTTACCGCCTGCTGTCCAGGGGCGCGCGGCGCCCGGCCGCGGAGAATCGTCGTGGGGAATCGTCGCGAAGGTTGAGAAGGTTGGTCGGGGCGCTCAACTCTGCGTCCGCAGGAAACGGATGGCTTCCTCCAGTGCATCGTCCAGGGGCCGCGGCCGGTAGCCCAGATCGATCTCGGCCGCAGCGGAGGTCAGGGGCGCCGCCGCCAGCGCCAGCCGAACCGCCTCCGGGGTGGCTGCCGGGGGGCGCCGGGTCACCCGGTCGGCCAGCCACGTCCCGGCCCTGGCGCTGGCGAGCGCCAGCCAGGGGGGAATCCGCCGGCCCGGCATGGCCACACCGGAGATCCGCCCGAAGCGGTCCAGCAGCTGGGAAAAGGCCAGGTTCTCGCCGCCTAGAATGTAGCGCTTGCCGCTCCGGCCCCGCTCCGCGGCCAGGCGATGGCCCCGGGCGACATCGCGTACGTCCACCAGATTGAGGATGCACTCCAGATAGGCCGGATAGCGGCGGGCCAGCAGGTCGCTCAGCATCCGCATCGGCGGTGTCAGGGCGCGGTCGCCGGCGCCGATGGGCGCGGTCGGATTAACCGCCACCGCCTCCAGTCCGTCCGCTGCCAGGACGGCTTGCTCCGCCAGCAGCTTGCAGCGGGTGTAGGGGCCCGGCATGGCCGTCAAGCTGGGGGCGCGGGTGCCGTCGATCGTCCGTCCTGCGCTCTCGGGCAGCAAAATCGCCTCGCTGGAGCAATGCACCAGACGGGCGATGCCGGCAGTCCGCGCCGCTTGTAGCAGGGCCTGGGTGCCTTCCAGATTGACGCGCCGGTGGGCGGTCTTGTCTCGGCACCAGAAATGCGGAACGGCGGCCAAGTGAAAGACCCGCTCGACCCCGGTCAAGGCCGCTGTCAGCGCCTCCGGGTCGAGGATCGAGCCCTCGATCCACTCGGCGGCGGCCTCCGCCGGCGATGGCTGGATGTCGAGTACGCGGACCCGGCGCCCGGCAGCCTGTAGCTCGGCGACCAGATGCCGCCCGATGAAGCCGGAGCCGCCGGTGACCAGGTCCAAGGGGCTGTCTCTCTTGCGTGCGGTTGCAGCGGTGCCGGGGGTCGGACTCGAACCGACGACCTACCGATTACAAATCGGTTGCTCTACCGACTGAGCTATCCCGGCACACCCGCCTTACCTAGCGTTCGGCGTGCCTCCCCGCAAGAGACCGGCCCGCAAGAAACTGCATGGCGGCGGCGGCAATGGCGCAGGCTTCCCGCAGAGTGCTCTTGGGAGGGTAGTGTTGTAAACCTTGGATCGGGACGGCTGCTCTCCGGTTCGCTGCAGAAACCATGCCGCGGCCATCTAGATGGGCTGCTCTATCAGGTGCCTGGGCCTGCAAGGCAATGCCGCCCTGTGCGCTGTCCGTCAGCTTGCCCGATGCCGGCGCGCGCTTGGCGGTGGACCCTGGTCCGCTGCACAAGGCCCGGGCGGCATGGCACTCACCGAAACCGAAGGTGGGGGCTTCAGCCCCCGAGCCGCAAGGCGGGGTCCGAATGGACCCCTAGACGATCCCGGCCCGAAACAGCTGCCACTCCCTTCCGTTCCGCTGCTGTTGCCGCTATATTCTATCCATGATCCAGAGTGCAGGGAGCCTATGGACGCCATGACGGAAAAGCTACTTGACACTCTGCCGGCCGGCAGGCCGCTTGCTGTCATTGCTCTGCTGCTTTTGGTGGTGCTTGTGGCCCGCCTGCCGGAACTGCTGCTTGTGCCTCACCTGTCAGGGCTGCTTGTTGTCGCTATAGTGAGTGCTGCTTGTAATCTACCTGGCCGAGGCCCGGCCCGCTCGCAGGGACTGGCAAGAGCCTTCTTTCTGGAAGAATGCCAAAGCAGCTGATGTAAAACGCTACCTCGCTGCCGGCGCCGGCCCGGACGCAAGGGACAGTGACGGCAGGACCCCTCTGCACGAGGCAGTCAAGCGTGGCAACGCCGAGGGTGTTTCGGCGCTTCTGTCCGCCGGCGCCGGCCCGAACGCAACGGAAGGCATTTACGGCGAGACCCCTCTGCACTGGGCGGCCTACTATGGCAGTGCCGAGGTGGTCTCGGCGCTTCTGTCCGCCGGCGCTGACCCGAAGGCAAAGGACAGTGACGGCAGGACCCCTCTGCACGGGACGGCCGAGTACGATAGTACCGCAGTGGTCGCAGCGCTTCTGGCAGCCGGTGCCGACCCGAAGGTAAGGGACAGTCACGGCAGGACCCCTCTGCACGATACGGCGGCTTGGGGCAACACCGAGGCGGTTACGGTGCTTCTGTCCGCCGGTGCCGATCCGAACGCAAAGAACGGTGATGGCCGGACCCCTCTGCACCGGGCGGCCGAGCGTGGCCGTACCAAGGCGGTCGCGGCGCTTCTGGCCGCCGGCGCCGACCCGAACGCAAGGAACAGCGATGGCTGGACCCCTCTGGACCTGGCGGCCGAGCAGGGTCATACCGAGGCAGTCGCAGCGCTTCGGACTGCCGGTGCCGGCCCGGACGCGGCAAGTGAGTGACGGCCGGAGACCTCCGCACGCGGCGGCCGGAAGGGGCCCTGCCGGGATCGTCCGGATAAGCGCTGACGGCTGCTGCGAACCGGGCGGTGCCGGACGGAGGGGAGGGGCGGGTGCCGCTGGGCCTGTCAGGCGGCAAGCGGGCTGTCGAGGACGCGCTTCCGGGCAAATGACGCCGTCTTCTTCCTGTGCCCCTTCCTCAGGGCCCTTGCCCAGGCGCGCGGCTCACAGCATGGCCTCGTCCTTGAAGGGGCGCTCTTCGAAGTCCGGCACCGCCATGCCACCCGATCGGCCGCCAGCAGAACGCCCGACCCTATCGCAGTTTGCAACAGCGCCGGTCGGGGCGGTTTTCAGAGCCCCAGCTTCTCCTTGAGCAGCTGGTTGACCGTGCCGGGGTTGGCCTTGCCTTGAGTGGCCTTCATGGTCTGGCCGACGAACCAGCCCATGATCTTCATGTTGCCGCCCTTCAACTGCTCGGCCTGGGCCGGGTTTTTGACGAGGATCTCCTCGACGATGGCGGCGATGGCGCCGGTGTCGGTGATCTGCTTCAGGCCGCGCTCTTCGACGATGGCGGCGGCGGTCTTGCCGCTTTCCCACATGGCCTCGAAGACCTCCTTGGCCATGCGCCCCGACAGGGTCTTGTCGGCGATGAGATCGATCAGACCGCCCAGCTTCTCGGCATCCACCGGGGCCTCGGCCAGGCTGCTGCCCGCCTTGTTCAAGGCGGCGAAATAGTCGCCCATGACCCAGCTGCTGGCCAGCTTGGCGTCGCGTCCGGCGGCCACCGCCTCGAAGAAGTCGGCGCGTTCCCGATCAGCTACTAGAATTGCCGCATCCACCGGCTTCAACCGGAAGCTTTCGATGAAACGGCTCTTCTTTTCGTCCGGCAATTCCGGCAAACCGGCGCGGATTTCCTCGATCCTTGCCGGGTCCAGCTTCAGGGGCAGCAGGTCCGGGTCGGGGAAGTAGCGGTAGTCGTGCGCTTCTTCCTTGCTGCGCAGCGATCGGCTCTCCCCGGTCACGCCGTTGAACAGCCGGGTCTCCTGCACGACGGTGCCGCCGGATTCCAGGACCTCGATCTGGCGGCGGGCTTCGTAGTGGATGGCCTGCTGCACGAAGCGGATGGAATTCACGTTCTTGGTCTCGGTGCGCGTGCCCAGGGGTTCGCCCGGGCGGCGCACCGAGAGGTTCACGTCGGCTCGCATCGAGCCCTCGGCCATGTTGCCGTCGCAGCTGCCGAGATAGCGCAGAATCGCCCGCAGCTTGGTGAGGTAGGCCCCGGCTTCCTCGGCCGAACGCATGTCCGGCTTGGAGACGATCTCCATCAAGGCCACGCCGCAGCGGTTCAGATCGACGAAGGTCATCTTGGGATGCCGGTCGTGCAGCGACTTGCCGGCGTCTTGCTCCAGGTGCAGGCGCTCGATCCCGATCTCGCGGCTGGAGCCGTCTGCCAGGTCGATGACGATGGAACCTTCGCCCACGATCGGCTGGTCGTACTGGCTGATCTGATAGCCGGCCGGTAGGTCGGGGTAGAAATAGTTCTTACGCTCGAAGACACTCTCCAGGTTGATCTCGGCCTTGAGACCCAGGCCGGTGCGCACCGCCTGCTCGACGCAGACGCGGTTCAGGACCGGCAGCATGCCCGGAAAGGCCGCATCGACCAGCGAGACCTGACTGTTGGGCTCGGCGCCGAAGCCGGTCGCGGCACCGGAGAAGAGTTTAGATCGGCTGATGACCTGGGCGTGGACTTCCAGTCCGATGACTGCTTCCCAGGGGCCGGTGCTGCCTGCGATCAGGTTGGTCATGGGCGCTATCCCGAGATCCGCTGCGGCCGATGGGTGAAGTGGGCGGCGGTCTCCAGCGCGTGGCCGACGCGGAAGACCGTCTCCTCGTCGAAGGCCTTGCCGATGATCTGCAGGCCCAGCGGCAGACCCCGGTCGGTAAGGCCGGCCGGGACCGACATGGCCGGCAGTCCGGCCAGGCTGGCCGGCACGGTGAAGATGTCGTTTAGGTACATGGCGACGGGGTCGTCCATCTTCTCGCCCTGGGCGAAGGCCGCGGTCGGCGCGGTCGGCGTCAGGATGACGTCCACCTGCTCGAAGGCCCGGGCGAAGTCGCGGGCAATCAGGCTGCGGATGCGCCGGGCCTTGTTGTAGTAGGCGTCGTAGTAGCCGGCCGACAGCACGTAGGTGCCGATCAGGATGCGCCGCTTGACCTCGGCGCCGAAGCCTTGGCCGCGGGTTGCTTCGTAAAGGCCGGTCAGGTCCTCTGCGGCGGCCCGGGCCCCGAAGCGCACGCCGTCGTAGCGCGCCAGGTTCGAGGAGGCCTCGGCCGGGGCGAGGATGTAGTAAGTGGGCAGGGCGTGCTGGCTGTGGGGCAGGGAGATCTCGCGGATGTGCGCCCCCTGTTCCTCCAGCCAGGTCATGCCGCGTTTCCACAGGCGCTCGACCTCGCCGGCCACACCTGGCATGCGGTACTCCTTCGCTACGCCGACGGTCAGGCCCTTGACGTTCTTGTGCAGGGCCGCCTCGTAGTCCGGCACCGGCAGATCTACCGAGGTGGAGTCCTTGGGGTCGAAGCCGGCCATGACGCCCAGCACGATGGCACTGTCGCGCACCGTGCGGGTGAAGGGGCCGGCCTGATCCAGGGAGGAGGCAAAGGCGACGATGCCCCAGCGCGAGCAGCGGCCGTAACTGGGTTTCATGCCGACGATGCCGCAGAAGCTGGCCGGCTGCCGGATGGAGCCGCCGGTGTCGGTGCCGAGGCTAGCCGGCGCCATCCGTGCGGCTACGGCGGCCGCGGCGCCGCCGGAAGAGCCGCCCGGCACCAGGTCGCGGTTGTCGCCCTTGCGCTGCCAGGGATTGGCGACCGGTCCGAAGGCGGAGTTCATGTTGGCCGAGCCCATGGCGAACTCGTCCATATTGAGCTTACCGGTCATGACTGCACCGGCTTGCCAGAGCTTGGCCGTCACACTCGATTCGTAGGTCGGAACGAAACCCTTCAGGATGTTGGAGCCTGCCGTGGTCTCCACGCCTTCGGTGCAGTAGAGGTCCTTGATCGCGACCGGCAGGCCGTCCAGCGGGCGGGCTTCGCCCTTGGCCAGGCGTGCATCGGCGGCTTCGGCCATGGCCAGCGCCTTGTCGGCGGTCTCGCATGTAAAGGCGTTCAGGGCGCGCTGGCTCTCCATTGCTTCCAGATGGGCCTGGGTCAGCTCCTTGGCAGAGAAGGCGCGCTTGCCGAGCAGCTCGCGCATTTCGGCCAAGGTGAGGTGGGTGACGGGTCCGCTGACGGTCATGCGCGCTACTCCACCACCTTGGGCACGCTATAGAACAGGGCCATGCGGTCGGGGGCATTCTTCAGCACCGCCTCCTGCGCGTTGCCGTCGTCTACCGCGTCCTCGCGCAGCTTCAACTCGGTCGCCACCGCGGAGGTCATGGGGGCCACGCCCTCCGTATCCACCGCCTGCAGCACGTCGATCCACTGCAGGATGCCGCCCAGATCCTTGGCCAAGATCTCTTCTTCCGCCTCGTCGATGCGGATGCGGGCCAGGCGCGCGATGTGGCGCACCGTCTCCTTGTCAACAGTCATGCTATGCCTGATCGCTTTCGAGGATCGATGGCCGGACGCTACACCCGGCCCGGCGGCCGCCGCAAGATGCGGTTGCAAGAGATGGCAAGGAGACTGCCCATGCCAAGCGAAACCCTAGCTGCCTTGGCGGATTTGCCGCCGCGGGGGCGCTTGCTGGGTCTGGATCTGGGCAGCAAGACCATCGGCTTGGCCCTCTCCGACAGCCTGCGCAGCGTCGCCTCGCCGCTGGAGACGATCCGGCGCAGGAAGCTGGGGCACGATATGGAGCGGCTGCAGGCGGCGATTGCCGAGCGGCAGCCGGTGGCCCTGGTCTTGGGTCTTCCGCTTAACATGGACGGCAGCGAAGGGCCGCGCGCCCAGTCCACCCGGCAGTTCGCCCGTAACATCGCCGCGCGCGGGATCGCTCTGCCGCTTGCCTTCTGGGACGAGCGCCTCTCGACCGCCGCTGTCGAGCGCTTTCTGGTGGAAGAAGCCGATGTCTCGCGCGCGCGCCGTGCCCGGGTCGTGGACAAGATGGCCGCCGCCTATATCCTGCAGGGCGCGCTCGATGCCCTGGCGCGCTTTGGTCCGCCGGCGTCATGACCCCGACCGATCCTGCGGGCCCGTCGGCCGGCTGGCGCGGTCTGGCCGCCGTCATCGCCAGTGCCGGTATCGTCGGCATCACCTACGGCTGTCTTGCGCCGCTCTTGGCTCTGCTGTTGGAAAAGCAGGGGCATCCGCACTGGGCGATCGGCATCAACGGCTCCGCCGGGTTGGCTGCTGCGATTCTGCTGGCGCCGCTTGTGCCGAAGGCTTTTGCAAGGCTCGGTTTCCTCAATGCCATGCTCTTGGCGGTTCTGGGCGAGGTCGTCTGTATCCTGCTGCTCCTCGTCTGGCGGGACATTTGGTTCTGGACGTTGCTGCGCTTCGCGATCGGTTTCTTCGGAACGATCCAATGGATCGGCAGCGAGACCTGGATCGTATCCGCCGCGCCCGCAGCTCTGCGCGGCCGGGTGATCGCGCTCTACATGATCGCGATCTCGGCCGGCTTTGCCCTGGGGCCGGTGGTGGTCGATGCAACCGGCAGCGGCGGCAGCGGGGCTTTCCTGGTGGCCGCGGGTTTGATCCTTGCGGCGGGTTTGCTGATCTGGTCTGCGCGCGGCATCGCGCCCAAACTGCCGGAGGCGCCCAAGGCAGCCTTCCTGGTGGCTTTCCGCGTCGCCCCGCTGGTGATGGCTGCGGCCTTGCTGGCGGGCTTCGTCGATATGGGACTCTTGACCCATCTGGTGAATTTCGGCCGAGCCGCCGGCTTCAGCGAGGAAACGGCGCTGAAGATGCTGTCGGTCCTGCTGGCCGCTAACCTTGTCATGCAGTTCCCGGTCGGTTGGTTGGCCGACCGTGTAGACAAGCGCCGCCTGATTGTCGTCTTCGGCCTGGTCTTCTTCTTGGCGCCTATCGCTGTGAACGCGACGGTTGGGACGAGCCTGTTTCTTTGGCCGGCGATGATCGTCTGGGGTATCTGCTCAATGGGTATCTACACCGTGGCGCTGACCGTGTTGGGCGAGCGTTTCGGGCCTGCGTTGCTCTCCAGCGCCAATGCCGCCATCGTCGCGCTCTATCAGCTGGGCGGCCTCTCCGGGACCTTCGCCGGCGGGGCCGGTATGGACCTGATGGGCAATCCCGGCCTGATGTGGGTCTTTTCGGCGGCCGGTCTGCTATTCCTTTGCTTCGCGGCCTATCGAACCTGCCAGCGGGGGCGGGCACCTCGGTCCCGAATGTGAACTCCGTCACGGCCTGTCACGACGACGAGAAGAGGCATTTTCGGGCGGAGCCCAAGCGCGGCCTTGGCAAGGAGGAACGCAAAAGCGCCGGGGGAACCAGTACAGGTCCACACCCTTAAGTATCTAAGCACCAGATTGCAGTGCAATTATCGCATGTTATGTTGCAGCACATACGAGAGAGATCGGCGCCGTGGCCAGCATTACGATCCGAAATCTCGACGATAGCCTGAAGAAGCGCTTGCGCATCCGCGCCGCGGAGCGCGGGGATTCGATGGAGGAAGAGACGCAGGAAATCCTGTGCCGCATCATCCCGGCACAGTTCACGGCCGGCGAGGAGTGGCACTATCGCTTGATGCCAACCTCTGAGCTCGATGCGAAAGCCATTTCGGACTACCGCTGAGCGAGGGAGGCGATGAAGGACACTCTCACCCGCATTTGTGAGCTTCAGCCGGCCTACTCGTCGCGCAATACGCCCGAGATGCAGGAGCGCGGGCGGCTGGTGCGCCAGACCCTCGCCCAAGAAATCCGAGAGATCGAAGGGCCACTCACCGAGGCGCTTGGTCCCTTCGGCGGCGACTTCCTTGTCGAGGCCTCCGACGGGAGTGGCAATAAGGGCCAGTTGCCGTGGGTGCGCTTCTGCTCCGAACGCATGTCGCCCAAGCCGACCGACGGCTTCTATGTTGTGCTGCACTTCTCGACCGACGGTTCGGGCGTCAACATTGCGATCGGGTGTAATTCCTCGAAGCTCTGCAACGGGTATTCGATCATCTTGCCGCCCGAGGAGATCGATCAGCGCACAGAGTGGGCGTACGGCGTGGTCCGGGACGCTTTCGGCACACTGGAGCCATTCACCGACACGAACGACTTCGGTGCCACCCTTCGGCTGCCGAAGTCCTTCGAGCGCGCCAGTGCGCTGGTGAAAAAGGTCCCGGTGTCGGAGATTGACGATGCGGCGATGTCCTCGCTGCTCGTCGAGGCCGCGCTGCGGTTGCAAGCAATCTATGCTGCGCAGCGTGAGGGGCGTGATCTTACGCCTGCTGACCAGGTGGAGTTGGAACTGTTGCGTGTGGTGCGGCCAGCAGTGCGCGTTGCATCGAGCCAAGGTTACGGTTTGACGGTCGCGGAACGTAACGCCGTCGAACTACGCGCCATGATGCTCGCTGAGACGTGGCTGCGCGAACAAGGCTATAAGCCGAAAGACACCTCTGCATCCAAGCCCTACGACTTCGAGGCCACGAGAGACGGCGAGACCCTCTTCGTCGAGGTCAAAGGCACGATGAGCGACAGGGCCGATGCGATTGCCATGACCCACGGCGAGGTCGCACTGCATCGCGAAGCGAAAGGCCGGACCGCCTTGATCCTTGTTACCGGCATAGGGCTGGACAAGGCTTCTGCTGAGCCAGCGGCGACAGCCGGAGAGCTTGAGGCCCTCGTGGGATGGGACATCGACAGTTGGGAGTTGACGCCGAAAGTCTACCGGGTTGCGCGTGCGAGTGCCTAGCCGAAGTGCTGGCCAAGCCGCAAGAATGTGGCCCCGTCCGGTTCTAGGCTGTCCCAATAACGACCGCTTATCGGGGCATGGGCAGAGTGGCTAGGACCAGCTACAGAACGCGCCGCAGCCTCCGAAAAGGTATGGTTACGACGAGTTTTCGGAAGGGTTGTCTGTTCTTGTCGGCTACGCCCGCGTTCCCCCAGGATCGGAAGCCGGAGCTTCAGCTCGATGCGCTGGCCGCCCAAGGGTGTGAGTGTGTTTTGAGGAGAAGGCTTACAGTGCTGGGTGCGGCCAGCCGGAGTTCAAGGCCGCGCTCAGTCACATGCGCAAGGGCGACACGAGTATCATCTGGAAGCTCGACCGTCTGGTGCAGTCGATGATGTCGGTCCTTGCCATGATGCGTCTCCGCTTGTTCATAGGACGTCAGCAGTAGAGTCATGTTGTCGTTATGAAAGTAAGCGCAGGTTTCCGATCTCCGGTCGAACGCTTGGCTTCATGATCGGCGCCAAGGCCAGCTATCCAACCGGAGTCGGGGTAGACTCGGTCATTGCTTGACACATCCCTGCGCGAAGGCAGCCGTTCGTATACCTGGACGGAAACAACTCTATTGCGAAGTCGGCCGGTCATTCGATTCGGGGCGCTTGCCAAGCGGAGGTCATCATACCGGTCTTTTCGTGCTCAGAATAGGCTCTCGATCGGTATCTTTGTGTTCTCGGCGGTCATCTTGACCGGGTTGCCGCCGCATGATGGATCCTTCAGCGGACCCTCCAGGATCAAATCGAGATCCGGGTCCGTCACACCCAGACCGGCCAAGCTGCCCGGAATTCCCAAGCGCGCGTCAGACCGCCGGCAAAGGTGTGGAACCTCTCGAAGCCGCCTTCGATGCCCAGATGGGCCGCTGCAAAACCCGGTGTGCCAGATGATTGTGCCACACGAGACTATTCAGACTGGCACAAATCGCGCCGGGCTGGCGGTTCCGTCAGATTTCAGCCGCAAAATGCCGCGATCCGATTGGCAAGTTGGCCATCCCTTGTCGGGTCGGCGAGACTGTCCAACACGTTCATATGATGGGCGCCCGGCACGCGGTGCCACGGTGCCTTGCCGCCGGCCGCCATCATCGCGCTTTGGCGCTGGAATTCAGCCGTTTCGTCGGTACCGGTCACGTAGAGAACCGGCACTGCGTCGCGCTGCGGCGGCAACGTGAATTCAGCAACTTCATCGGCGCTCAGCGCGATCGCGTCCTGCACGAAAGAGTGCGTCACAGGGGCAAGATCGTAAACCCCGCTCACCGCCACCACGCCGGCCAAAGGCAGGTGTTCGGCAGCGCGCGCTGCTGCAAGCGCAAGATGCGCCCCCGCGGAGTGACCGACCAGCAAGATCCGTGCATCCGGCCGATGCGATGCAAGTGCGGCAAGCCCGGCACGCACATCATCGACAAGGCCGGCCATGCGCGTTCCGGGCATCAGCCGATATTCAAGGTTCGCAATCGTTCTCCCAAGGTGCGCGAGGCCGGGCAGGACAAAGCGGTGGTCTTCGGCCCGAAGCGCGCGCCAATAGCCGCCGTGGATCATAACAGGCAGCAGCCTTCCGGCGCCGGTGCCCTTTGCGATCTCCACCCATTGCCGTGGATCCGTTCCGCTTGAAAGGCGCGTCAGCCCAAGGACCGGTGCAACGCCGCTGCTGCGACGCGCCATGGCGGTAAGACACTCTTCAAAGTCGGGCAAAATGGCGGAAAAGCGCATCTGCGCGTCGAAATACTCCTGGGGCGTCACGTCAGGGTCCGTGTCCGATTGCATCGCGGACGATATCGCGCGCCGACAAAAGCGCCTCGGTCACCGCAGGCATCCGCTCGCCGTGGCCGGGCAGGAACACACCGGCCACCTGCCCGGAGGCCGGATCGCTGCTGAGCGCCACCACACTTGCCATCCGGCGGCGCCCCTCCGGGCCGGGTTCGGCCAGACGAAGCGTATGGCACTCGACCGTCTCGGCATCTGGCCGATGGTCGAGGTCGTAGTGGCTGAAGATCGTGTGGGCGCGGATCGGGCGGCCGATGCTGTATGGGCCGATGAGGAGCCTGCGCTCTTCGATCTCCGCCAGGAAGGCGGTGCACCCCGTCGCCTGCCGCAACCGGGTGAGGATCGGTTCGGCCGCGACGGTGAGCGGGCCGAGGCCGCGCGCGGCAAGGCCCAGCTGCCGCGTGGCGTGCCCCGGCACAATCTGCCCGTCATTCCCGCGCGCGAGAAAGCCTTCCACCTCCAGCGCATCCACGTAGCGCTGCATGCTGGTCGGTTTGGCTCCAATGCGCCGCGCGAGCGCCCGTGCCGATTTCGGCGGTTCGGCCCGCACCGCCTCAAGGCCTTTGCGGAACAGAAGCACCGCATTTCCGTAAGTTGCGCCGGACGTCGTCATGCCGGCACCTTGCGGCGGTTATTCGAAGTGCCCGGGCCGGTGCGGAGAGCAGGCCCGGCCGAGAGGATCGTATCGCCGTCGGTATCCCAGGCGACATGGCATTCGGCCCAGGCGTCGGCTTTCACGCTGTGCGTTTCGCAACCGCGCGGGAGAACCACCTGCAAGGGAATTTCCACCCGCCGTGGCACGTCGCGGCCCATCAAAACATTGAGCGCAGTTTCCAGTGCCCGTGCGCCCATTGAAGCCGGATAATCGAGTGCAACCATCGGCACCCGGTGATGCAGGCACAGCTTGTACATGGCGTTGAGCTCGCCGCCGGTGTGCGCCGGGACCTTGAGACCTCTGTCCACAAAGTGCCGGACCGAGCCGGCGCCTTGGAGGCCGGAATCGCACCACACGCCGTCCGGCGGTGCAGATGCCTCTGACAAGAGATGAGCGATCACCGCCGCCCCACTCTCCGGTGTCCAGCGCGTATAGCGCACATTCTCAATGCGAATGCCCGGAAACTCGGAAAAGACGGCGAGGGCGGCCTGCTGGCGCCGAATCGCCGGGCTCGTCCCCTCAATGCCCGATAAGAGCCAAACGCGACCCTGCCCCTTGAGGTGCTCAGCGAGCCACACCGCACTGGTGCGCCCAATTCGACGGTCGGACGCTGTCACGAAGGAGACCAGCGAGGCACGATCGTTTGGCCGCCGGTCGACGGCGACGACCGGCAGCCCGTCCTTTGCCAGGGCATTCAGAAGATCGCTGAGCCTACGGTGCGTGGCCGATGAGGTGGAGACCATCAGAAGATCGATCCCGCGTTTAACCATGGCGTCGATCTGCCGGCATTGGCGCTCCGGATCGTCCTGCGCATCGCGAATATCGAGCGATGCGATTTCGCCGCGCCGTAGATGCCTTGCGTACTTGATGCTCCGAACCATGGCCTTGCGCCAAGCGTTGGACTGCGAGGCGTTGGAGAAGCCGATACGCCATGGGGGCGGGATTCGAAAGCCGGCGGTGTCCGCCATATCGATCAAAGCCGGATCCCATTCGAGATCCGGTCCCTTGGGTTCGGCCCTCGTACCGCCAGCGGGCGTGCCGGGGGTGACGGCAACTGCCACGGCTGAGCCCTGCCGGTCCTGCTGCGCTTCAATGGGGCCGAAGGCGAGCGCTCGCGCGCTGGGTCCAAGCCGCACATGACCATGGTCGATCCGTTCCAGCCAACCGTCTTTCACCATCGCGCGCAGCAGCGCAAAGCCTGTGGAACGCGCAATACCGAGGTCGCCCAGAACACGCTGTGTGGCGCGCGGCCTATTGGCCGCGTCAAATCCTTTCAGGATTGCAGCAATTCGCTGAATATTGGTTCGCGGGTACGTTGCCACCGCCGGTTGCCGTTCCTTATCCCGGCTCAGACCCTACGCCGCTTCATGTAAACGGTGGCCGCCAGGATGATCAAAGTCCCCTTGATGACGAATTGCCATTCGATGGGAAGGCCAAGAATCACAACTATGTTGAACAGGGATACCAAGATAAGCGCCGCCAGCAGCACCCCGGGCACCGAGCCCTTTCCACCCGAAAGGGCGGCACCGCCGATCACCGCCGCGGCAATGCTGTCAAGCTCGTAGCCACGCCCCGTCCAATTATCGACAATACCCACATATCCCACCAGGAAGAGCCCGCCGAGCGCGGCCGTCAATCCTGAAATCACATAGGCCGATAGCACAATGAGCCGCACCGGTGCCCCGGTCATACGGGCTGCATCCGGGTTGGTTCCAACCAGCTTCAGCCGCCGCCCGTAGACGGTCCGCTCCAAGACCCAATGGAGCGCGAAGGCCACGACGGCAAGCGCGATCGGCGCGACGGGAATGCCGAAGATGTCACCCGTTGCAAGCCAGCGGAAAGCCTCCGGCAGCGTGCCTCCGGGGGCCCCCTTGGTATAGGCAAAGCGGATCCCCTGCAGCACGATCATGGTGGCGAGCGTTGCCAAGAACGGCGTCACCCGCCGGTATGCAACGAGCCCGCCGTTGACTGTGCCGATGAGTGCGCCTAGCATCAGACCGAGCACGAAGATCACGGCTGTGTTGTCAATGAGCCCGGTGGACAGAACGGCAACAGTCGCCATGATCGATGCCACCGATAAGTCGAGTCCGCGTACGATAATGACGACCATCTGCCCCAGCACCACAAAGCCAAGCGGTGCGGTCTGAACCAGAATATCGGACAGGTTGGCAGGCGTGAGGAAGCGCGGCGAGAGGGCGGTGGTGATCGCCCAGATCGCCGCCAGGAAGCCCGCGAGCAGGATGCGCTCGCGATTCTGCATTGCGCGGACGGTGCTGCGGTTGCGCGGCGTCTTTTGCGGGGCAGCAGCGGTTGAGACGGTCATGACCGGCCCTTTCCGACAAGCAGGGACACGGCGGCAATTATGATCAGTCCTTCCGCGATCCACTGGTAAAAGCTTGAAACGTTGAGGAAGTTGAGAACGTTGGCCAACAGCGCCAGCAAAATCACCGCAAGTGCGGTGCCGAGTACGCCACCTTTGCCACCGGCCAGCAACGTACCGCCCACAATCACCGGAGTGATGGATTTGAGGTCGAAGCCCACACCTGCACGAGGATCACCCACCCCGAATCGCCCAGCCATATAGGCCGCAGCCAGCGAGCACAGGAGCCCCGACAACGCATAGACCGCCACCTTCGTCCTGCGCACCGGAAGCCCTGAGACCGCTGCCGCCTGCTCGTTGTCGCCAACCGCATAGATGCGCGTGCCAAGGCGCGTGCGCCACAACATGAAACCGGCCAGGAGGTAGAGCCCGATGACGATCATCATGCAGAACGGCATCACGCCGAGACGGCCGTAAGTGAAGTCTTCGAATAGGAGCGGAACTGAACCCGATGGCCGGCGCGTGATGAGAAGCGCTGCTCCGGCAAGGATCGTGGAGGTGCCAAGCGTCGTAATCAGCGGGTGGACGCCCACATAGGCTACTACCATGCCGTTCACCAGACCGATCAGCGCCCCGAGGACGAGAACCGCTAACAGCGCCAGCGCCAATGTCCCGGCGCTGTCTCCGGCAATGGCTGCAAAGACGACCGACAGAAGACTGAGCGCGCCAGCATAGGACAAGTCGATGCCCCCGGACAAAATCACAATCGTCTGCGCGAGGGAGACGATGGCAAGGGCCACTATCTGGTCTTGAACATTGGCGAAGTTGAGAGGGGTCGCGAAGCGATCCGACGTGTTGATGCCGATGAGCAGTACTACGGCAATGAGCGCGAGAACCACGAGGTGAACGGGCTGGGCTCGCGTGGCGCGAATAACATCATGCATGGTGAGTGCCCCCGCGATGTGTTGCGGTTTCGGCGGCCGCGACGGTCATAATCCGTTCTTCGGTGATGGTCTCGCCGGTCAGTTCCGTTGCAATTTCACCGTCGCGCATCACATAAACGCGGTCGCACAGGCCGACGACCTCGATCAGTTCCGACGAAATTACAAGAAGCGCCATGCCCTCGGCGGCGAGGTGGCGGAGGGTGCGGTAGATTTCCGCTTTGGCGCCCATATCGACGCCGCGCGTCGGCTCGTCGAGGATGAGAAGTTTTGGACGGTTCTCTAGAAGCCGGGCAATCAGCACTTTCTGCTGGTTGCCGCCGGAGAGCGCCGAGATCGGCAGGCCCACGTGGTCGACCGCGACGCCCATGCGCTCCTTCAGGAGCACCGCACGGCGTTCTTCGTGCCCCGGCGGGACCGCAGCCGGGTGTGCGCCATGGCCGGGGGTTGTGGCGGTAAAATTGCGCGCGACCGAGGTTTCCATGAAAAGACCGTCGTCCTTGCGGCTCTCCGTCAGCATCAACATTCCGGCGTCGATGCAACCTGAGGGCGAGCGCCATGGCATCGGCTCTCCAAACAGTGTCACCGTCCCGCTGGAAGGGTCGGCACCGTAAATCGCGCGGGCAAGCTCCGTACGGCCCGACCCCACAAGCCCGGCAAGCCCCACGATTTCGCCCTCGCGGACCGACAGGCTTGCCGACGGTACGCCGGGCGCCACGACGAGGTCCTCGACCTTGAGCACCACAGTACCGGCTGCTCCAACTGCAGCCTTCGGCGGAAAGAGTTCGCCCATCTCGCGACCGACCATTGCCGAGACGACACTATCGTGGGTGTAGCCGCCAATGGGACCAGACGTTGTGACAACGCCGTCCTTGATGACGGTGATATCGGTGCAAATCTCAAAGATCTCGTCTAGCCGGTGCGACACGTAGATGAGGCCAATCCCTTGTTCGCGCAGGCCCGCGATAATTCGGAAAAGATGCGTCGTCTCGTTTTGGCTGAGGACGGCCGTCGGCTCGTCCAGAATCAAAACCTTCTCATCCTCGGATCGCAATGCCTTTGCGATCTCCACCATCTGCTTGTCGGCAACGCTCAAGGTTTCGACAAGCGCGTCCGGCGATAGCGTGATCCCAAGGTTGTCGAGCCTGACCCTCGCATTGCACGTCAACCTGCGCCGATCGATAAGACCGAAACGGGTGAGTGGCTCGTCGCCGAGAAAGATGTTCTCGGCCACCGTTAGCGCGCCGAGCACAGAGAATTCCTGATGAACGACGGCAATACCGGCTGCAAGGCTCTGGCGCGGATCGCTCCAAACGACCTTCTCGCCCATGAATTCCACATGCCCTGCGCTTGGCGCATAAAGTCCGGTGAGGAGTTTGATGAGCGTGGATTTGCCAGCGCCGTTTTCGCCGCAAAGGGCAACGGCCCGGCCCGAAAAGATCTCGAACTCAATCCCCTGCAACACCTCGTTGGGGCCGAAATTTTTTGATAGACTGCGCGCGGCCAGAACGGGCTGGACCATGGCTCGTTTCCTAGGCAACGGCGAATGTGAGAAGGGGCGGTGCGGCCAAGGTAATGCGGCCCCCGGGCTGCACCGCGCTAGACCGCCGTTACTTCGGATATGTGGCGCTAAAGGTCGCCGGATCGTAATCGGCCCCAACACCGGACGACATGATGACAGAGCCGGGTTTATCCATCAGCGCATAGTCGGCCGCGAAAACATCGGCCCTCACGGAGGGTGTTTCGTGGCCCTCGGACACCACTACCTGCTGGTTCACCTCGATGCGCCGCGGAATACCTTTGCCGTCAAGCACGTCGAAAAGAACTTCAAAGGCGCGTGCCCCCATGGCCGGCGGATAGTCGATTCCCACCATCGGCACGTCATTTTGCACCGAAAGCTTATACATGGCATTAAAGTCGCCGCCGGTGTGCGGCGGGATCGAGCCGGGCTTATAACCGGCGGCCAGGAAGGCTTCTATGGAGCCAGAGCCCTGCAGCCCGCTGTCGGCCCAGACGCCAGCGATCTCGTCACCGTACTTCTGGATCAGCGCAGACATAATCGTCTTGCCGTTGGCAGGCGACCAACTCGTATACTGGGTCTCAAGCACTTCCAGTTCGGGGAACTGATCGAATACTTCCATGGCGGCGTTGATGCGGTTTTCCGCAGGCGAGGCGCCGGCGAGCCCGCCGAGCATCACGACCTTGCCTTGCCCATTGAGCTTCTCGGTGAGCCACTGGGCCGAGATGCGGCCAAGCGCTTGGTCCGAGGCAGTCACAAAGGTGATAAAGTTCTCTTCGGTCGGCACTGAGCGGTCCACGAGCACAACCGGGACACCGCGGCGCTTGGCACGACGGACCACAGGGTCCAGCGCCTCGGCCGTTGCCGGAGAGATAAGAAGAATGTCAACGCCTTGTGCAATCAGATCCTGCACGTCGGCCGCCTGCTTGGACGGGTCGTCGTTGGCGTCGGTGATGATGAAGCGCTCCAACTTGTCCGCATGGCGCTCGGCCGCTGCCTCAATCCCGTGAAGCATGGCAACCCGCCATGGATTGGAAACCGATGCGTTGGAAAAGCCGATCACATAGGGGCCGGCCTTCTTGTATGCGGAGGCGTCAAAGATCCCCGTCGATCCCGGGTTCCACAAGAACGTGCGCGGCACGCCCCGATAACCGTCGTCGGCAAATGCCGCGGACGTCGTAAGCCCCATGGCGGCAGTCAGCACTGCCATCGCAAACATACGCATTTTATGTACTCCCTTGCGTAAAGAACCCTTAACGACGCTCCATCCCGAAACGCAGTTGGTGGATCCGAATTCCGGTGTTGTGTTTAGAGGCCATCGTTACTCGGCGGCCTGAATCAGGCCTGTGGCCTGCACCCCTTTGCGCGGGTCCTTGAACATCGCGCCGTCTTTCATGATCATGGCGAGATTGTCCCGATGCTGGACGAGGCTCACATCTTGCGTGACATCGCCTTTCACCAGCAGAAGATCGGCAAGATAGCCTTCTTTCACCTGACCGAGATCATCGGCGCGGCCCATTAGCGATTGCCCCACCGTGGTCGCGCATTTCAGTGCTTCCACCGGCGAATAGCCGAAGTAACGCACAAAGTGTTCGATATCGCGGGCGTTCTGCCCCATCGGCGTGACGGAGAAGCCATAGTCACCCCCCACCACAACGCGAATGCCGCGCTTTCTAATCTCGCGATAGGTCGCGCAGGTTGCTTCGAATTTGCGAAAGAGGTTGAGCGATTCGGCTACCTCCCGCGTGATGCCGACAATATCGCCTCCTTTGGTGCAATTGTGGACAAGGCCGAACGCCGGGCCGACCCATATCCGGTTCTTGGCCTCCTCCAGCATGTCGAGCGCTTCTTCGTCGGCAAAGTCGCAGTGATAGATACAGTCAACGCCCCCGCGCACGGCCATCTTGACGGAGCGGCTGGAACGGGCGTGGGCGGCCACCAACTTGTCGAAGGTGTGCGCCACGGTCACGAACGCGTCGAGTTCGGCCGGTTCGGTGGGCGTGATTTCGGCGCGAGCATGAGTCACGAATTCATCGCCAGAAATGTTGATTTTCATGACGTCGACACCGTCGCGCACGCATTCGCGGGCGACGCGGCGGAATTCATCCGGCCCGTCGGCAATAAGGCCGAAGCTTTCCTGATAGATGTGACGCCTGCGCTCATCCCCGAGACCGGCGGTAGTGGTCACCTCCGGGCTGCCGGCCATCATACGCGGTCCGTCGATGAGGCCCTCGTTGATGGCATCGCGCGCCGTCACGCCCAGCATCGGTTTGGCAGATGCGGCCTCGAAAACGGAGGTGAATCCGTGCGAGAGGAGAAGACGTAGGTTCTTTGCTGTTTCCAGCATGTGGCGTTCCGGGCTGAGACGGCCAAGCTCCGGCGGCTCTTTGATGCCGGTAAAGCTGGGATGGCAGTGCCCTTCCACCATGCCGGGCATCAGCGTCATGCCGGTTGCATCAATCACGTCACCGACAAGTTCGTCCGGTCCGTCCGTCCCTTCGATTACCTTAGCGATCCGGTTGCCTTCGACGACAACGGTGGCCGGATAGGCCGCGTCCGAGACGCCATCCCACACCATCCCGCCCGCGATGCTCGTGACAGTCACCTCTATCCTCGCATGTTTTAGTTTTTACCCTCCGGAACATATTATACACAATGTCTGCGGCTAAACAGAAGACAGGCTGAGATGACCGCTATTCAGGAAAGTTCCGAAATGTGGGTTAATTTTTCATCGTCGGTCTGGCGATAAGCGCCTCGCCGAGCGCGCGTCCGGCCTCGGACCGTCCGCGCTGGCCCGGGCATCGGATAGGCTAGGCCCTCCAGACGGCCGCGACAGGATTTCCGCAGCGAACCCGCGGGAAGCAGTCGTCCCGATCCGATCTGCGCAACACTGCCCTTAGAATAGGCTCTCTATCAGCATCTTTGTGTTCTCGGCGGTCATCTTGATCGGGTTGCCGCCGCATGACGGATCCTTCAGCGCGCCCTCGAGGATCGAATCGAGGTCCGGGTCCGTCACACCCAGATCGGTCAGGCTCCCCGGAATGCCCAAGCGCGCGTTCAGATCGCCGACAAAGGCGTGGAACCCCTCGAAGCCGCCTTCGATGCCCAGATAGGCCGCCGCGGTTGCCAGGCGGTCTTCGATGGCTGAGCGGTTGAAGTTCAGTACGGCTTGCATCACAACCGCGTTTGTCGTGCCGTGATGGGTGCGGTACAGGGCGCCGACCGGGTGGCTGATGGCATGGATCGCTCCCAATCCCTTCTGGAACGCGGTCGCCCCCATCATGGCGGCCGACATCATGTGGGCGCGGGCCTCCAGATCGTCAGGCGCCGCGTGGGCCTTAGGCAAATTCTCCTTCACCAGCCGCATCCCCTCCAGTGCAATTCCCTGGCTCATGGGGTGGTAATGCGGCGAACAGAAGGCCTCCAGGCAATGGGCGAAGGCGTCCATGCCGGTTCCTGCCGTGATCGGCGCAGGCATCCCTACAGTCAGTTCCGGGTCGGCAATGACGACCGAAGGCAGTACCTTGGGGTGGAAGATAATTTTTTTTTCATGCGTGGCGGAATTGGCCAGGACCGAGGCGCGCCCGACCTCGGAGCCCGTGCCTGCGGTGGTCGGTACCGCAACGTTCGGGAAGATTGCGTCGGCATCGGCCCGGGTCCACCAGTCGCCGATATCCTCGAAATCCCAAACGGGCCGCGTCTGACCGGCCATGAAGGCGATCATCTTGCCTAGGTCCAGGCCCGAGCCGCCGCCGAAGGCCACCACCCCGTCATGGCTGCCGGACCGGAACGCTTCGACCCCGGCGGCAAGGTTCTCCTCGTTTGGGTTCGGGTCCACGCCCGAGAAGACCGCCCGGCCCAGCCCCGCGGTATCGAGATGCCTCAGCACGGTCTCGGCGATAGGCAGGCCGGCAAGCCCCCGGTCGGTAACTAGCAGCGGGCTAGCGATTCCGGCGGTGGCACAGGCATCGGCGATCTCGGCGATACGCCCGGCGCCGAAGCGGATGGCGGTGGGATAGGACCAGTTGGCGGTAAGGCTCATTGCGTGACTTTCTTCAGATGGTAGGATTTCGGGCGGGTCAGGTTGTAGTAACCGATGACCGACAGCGCGCCGCCGCGGCCAGTCTGCTTGCAGCCGGTCCAGCAGAGCCCGGGATCCAGATAGTCGGCGCGATTCAGAAAGACGGTGCCGGTTTCGATACGGTCCCCGAGCCGGACGGCCCGGTCTAAGTCTTGGGTCCAAAGGCTGGCAGTTAGGCCGAAGTCGCTGTCATTCATCAGGCGGATGGCCTCGTCGTCGTTCCGGACCGGCATGATCCCGACCACTGGGCCGAAACTTTCCTCGCGCATCACGCGCATGTCGTGGTTCACCCCGGTCAGAACCTGCGGGGAGAGATAGGTGCCGCCGTCATCCAAGGACATGGTGTCGATATGTGCGGTTGCCCCGGCGGCCACGGCCTCTGCCACCTGCGCACGGACCTCGGCGGAGAAACGGACATGGGCCATGGGACCGAGCGTTGTCTCCGGGTTCAGCGGGTTGCCAAGGCAATAGCCCATCACTGTCGCCACGGCCTGCTCGACGAACGCGTCGAACCGGTTCTCGTGCACGTAGATCCGCTCGATCCCGCAGCAGCACTGCCCGGAATTGAACATTGCCCCGTCGAGGCGCAGGGTGGGCGGATCGGGCTTCACGACATAGCCGCCATAGCCGCGCTCCCAGGACGTGGATGCATAGCCGTCCAGCGTGGCCATCTCCAAGTCTGTGGCTAACAGATAGTTGCAGCAATGGGTCTCGTCGTCGGCGATCTCAAGAAACGCTTCGGCGTGAAACCGCTTGTCTATCGGGCGGTGCTGCATATCGACACTGCAGGTCGGGACCGTGTCGATAGGGCCTCCCGAGCTGGCGGATTTCAGGTCGTCGAATGTTATGCGCGCATCCTCGGACCGGAATGTAGGCCGGACTTAAGCCCGGCCTACCTGTTGCATCAGCCGTAGCGATAGGGACGTCCGGCCTTCTGCATATCGGCGTTGTACCGACGGAAGATCTCGACCACCTTCGCCTTGACGGGGCTTTCGGCGGCGATCTCGTCCCAGAACTTGACGGCGGCATCTTCGACCTGCGCCCATTCCTCGTCCGGGATCGAGGTCAGCTTCATCTTGGTGCCGTTCACGCGCAGGCTGGCCTCGCCGCCCCAGTACCACCACTGGCGGTAGTAATGCGACTGCTCGCAGCAGACCTCGAATAGGGTCTTCAGATCGTCCGGCAGCTCGTTCCAGCGATCCATGTTGGCGAAGAACGACCCGATCCAGGCGCCCGAGATGTTGTTGGTCAGAAAATAGTCGGTCACGTCCGCCCAACCGACCGTGTAGTCCTCGGTGATGCCGGACCATGCGATGCCGTCCAGCTCTCCGGTCTGCACCGCGACCTCGATATCCTCCCAGGGCAGGGTCACGGGGATCACGCCGAACTGTGCCAGGAAACGGCCTGCCGTCGGGAAGGTGAAGACACGCTTGCCCTTCAGGTCGGCAAGGCTGTGGATCGGGTCCTTGGTCGCGAAGTGGCACGGGTCCCAGGATCCGGCCGAGATGTGCTTGACGCCGACGGCCGAGTATTCCGCATCCCAGATCTCGTTCAGGCCGTACTGGTTGAACAGGACCGGCACGTCCAGCGAGTAGCGCGAGGCGAACGGGAAGTAGCCGCCGAACACGGTAACTTCGGTGGGCGAGGCCATACTGTCGTCGTCGGACTGTACCGCGTCGATCGTGCCCTTCTGCATGGCGCGGAAGAGTTCGCCCGTCGGCACCAGCTGATCGGCATAGAACAGCTCGATCTGCATCCGTTCGCCCGCGATCTCGTTGAACTTCTTGATCGCCGGGTCGATGACGTGGGCGGCCAGCGCCGGGCCGGCATAGGTCTGCATGCGCCACTTGATCTGCGTGTTGGCGTGCACCGCAGGCGCCGCCAAGGCACCCACACCGGCGGCGCCGGCAGCGGTCAGAAACTTACGTCTGTTGGTCATGTTTTCCCTCCTTGTTGAAGTCTGCATTGTCCACTTTTTCCCAAACTTTCTTATTTTCCATACACATAGTTCGGCAGCCACAGGGCGATCTGGGGGAACGCCATGACGGTGGCCAGTGCCAAGACCATCACGCCGACAAAGGGGATGATCGAACGATAGATGTCAACCAGGCCGATCTCGGGCGGGGCCATGGCCCGCATCAGGAAAAGATTATAGCCGAAAGGCGGAGTCATGTAGGCAATCTGGGTCGTGATCGTGTAGAGCACGCCGTACCAGATCAGCTGTCCGCTTTCGAGGCCCAGATCCAATACCGCGACCAGCGGCACGTACAGGGGCGCCACGATCACCAGCATCGCCGTGTCGTCCAGGAAGGTGCCCATCAGGATGAAGCTGATCTGCATCAGGATCAGGATCGCCCAAGGGCCGAGGCCCAGCTGTTCCGTGAAGAGGCTATCGATGGCCTTGACCGCGCCCAGCCCGTCGAACACTGCGCCAAACCCGAGGGCGGCCAAGATGATCCACATGAACATGCAGGAAATGCCGAGGGTTTGCCGAGTGCAGATCTTGAGCACCTGCCATGTCATGCGCTGTTTGACGATGGCGGCGGCGGCGGCGGCAAGCGCGCCGATGGCCGAGCTTTCCACCAGCGAGGTCCAGCCGTTCACGAAGGGCGCCATCATGGCAGCGAAAATCGCAAACGGCAGCGCACCGGCGCGCAGCAGCCGCATCTTCTCGGCCCGCGGGACATCGCCCGCATTCTTCAGCGCGGGACCGAGTTCGGGCTGCAAGCGGCAGCGGAGCCAGATGTAGAAGACGAACATGCCGGCCATCGTCAGGCCCGGGATCACGCCCGCGAGCCACAGCTGCCCGACCGGCTGGCGCGCGATCATGGCATAGAGCACCAGCACCACCGAGGGCGGCACCAGAATGCCGAGCGACGATCCCGCCTGGATCACCCCCGTCACCATGCGCTTGTCATAGCCGCGCTTCAGCAACTCAGGCAGCGCAATGGTCGCCCCGATGGCCATCCCTGCGACCGAGAGCCCATTCATCGCCGAGATCAGCACCATCAGCCCGATGGTCCCGATCGCCAGCCCGCCGCGCACCGGCCCGAACCAGACGTGGAACATGCGGTAGAGGTCGTCGGCCAGCTTGGACTCGGACAATACATAGCCCATGAAGATGAACATCGGCAGCGTCAGCAGCGGATACCACTTCATCAGCTTCATTGCGGCCGCGAAGGGGATGTCCTGCCCGCCCGCGCCCCACAGCGCCAGGGCCGCGATCGCAGCGATCGCGCCGATCGCGCCGAACACCCGCTGACCCGTCAGCAGCATCAGCATCATGGATGCGAACATGAAGAGGGCGATGTGTTCCTGACTCATACCCGCGTCCCGATCTCGGCGCCGCGGAGCGTCGCGATATCCCTGAACAGTTCGGCGAGGGCCTGCAGCAGCATCAGAAAGAAGCCCACGCACATGATCGCCTTCACCGGCCAGATGAAGGGCCGCCATGCCGTCGAGGAACGCTCGAGCCGCCCGATCTCTTCCGTCCCGGTCAGCAATCCGGCGAAGAACGCCAAAGGCGCATCCCCCCAGTAGCCCAGCGAATAGGCCGTTGAGCCCAGCCCGCCATAAAGCAGCACTCCGAGGAAGAAGATCAGGAATAGCACGGTGCAGGCGTCGATGCTGGCTTTCCGCCGGACCGACCAGCCGCCGTAGAACAGGTCCATCCGAACGTTCGAGCCCATCTGGATCGAGTATGGCCCGCCCAGGATGTAGTAGATCACCATGGCAAACTGCGCCATCTCCAACGTCCAGAGCGAGGGATTGAGGAACGTCTTGGAGATCGAGGACCAAAGCAAGATCCCCATCATCGCGAACAGGCCCCACATCATGACCCGGCCGATCCGGTAGTTCACGGCGTCGACGACCCGGACATATACCCGCATCAGATCGATCATAACGCCATCGCTGCCAGCGTGTCGGCGATCCACGGGGCCAACGGCACGGCCATGGCCTGCTGGCGCTGGGCCATGTCGATGGGATTGTTGCGGATCTCAATCGTCACGCTCAGCACCCCGGTCGCAGCACCGTGTTTGTCCGGGGTGTGGGCGATTCCATGCGCGGCACTATCACTATAAGGCTCGTTCAGACGGATGTTATAGTTAAGATTGGTGGGGTCCGGTTCGCGAACCGCTCGTCGGCGCAGGCGTGGAACGGACGATAGACCCGCGCGACCCTGCTCTCCCGCTCTCTGTCGCTGCAATTCCGATGGCCCGGGATCTCCGTATCCTCGCTCTTCACCGGAATAGCGCTTGGGGCCTTAGGGGGGCGATTACAGGCGTAGATCAGCCGCGAGACGCGCCCCCGAACCGGCGGCGCGCTGAACCGATCGGACAATCCACAAGCCACACCCGAGGCGCCAAGGTCCCAAGCGATATGGCTTCCCAACGCAGGCTCCGGCAATCCGGGGCTGCGGAACATTGCGGGAATGCGGTTCGACGCCTGCCCGCAGACCGCGAGGATCCTACCCGGGGGCCCGCCCAGCCGCAGGTTGGCCGCCTCCCCGAAATCGCAATCTACAATCGCCTCGCTCATATATAAAAATGAGCTCATCCCGGCCGACAATGTCAACACTGTTTTGTGATGAAATTTACAAATCGAGATTATTTGTGCAATAATATACATATTCGAGCCAATCCAGCCGGAGAAGACCCCAATCCGGAGGAAGATCATGACCGTCGCAGAACGATTTAGAAACAAACGCGGGCAGATGACCAGATCCGAGCTGCAGCTCGGCAATGCGATCCTGGACGACTATCCTATGTCCGGGCTCTGCAGCATCACCGAACTGGCGGCGAAGGCCGATGTGTCGACACCCACGGTGGGCCGGATGCTGCAGAAGCTGGGGTTCTCCGGCTATGCCGAGTTCCAGGCGGCGCTGCGCGAAGAGCTTAGCGAAATGATCTCGAACCCGATAACCAAGCGCGCGCATTGGAAAAGCACACTGCCCGAGGAGCATATCCTAAGTCAGTACTCCCGCCAGGCGCTGGCCAACCAGCAAGCGATGCTGGACGATCTGGACGCCGATGCGTTCGATGGTTTCTGCCGGTTGCTTGCCGATCCGCGCCGCAGGATTTATGTCGCCGGGGGACGCATCACCGGCACGATCGCGCAGTTTCTCTACCTGCACCTTCAGATGATCCGGGCGGATGTGAACCTGATCCCAGCCACGGTAGCATGGCCCCATGACCTGTTGGATGTCCGAGAGGGGGATGTGCTGATCGCCTTCGATGTACGCCGCTATGAAAACACGACGCTGACGATGGCGCAGATGTGCCATGAGGAGAAGGCGGAAGTGGTGCTATTCACCGACCAGTGGATCTCGCCGATCCAGCGCCACGCTCGGCACATTTTCGCGGCTCGCATCTCGGTGCCGTCGGCCTGGGATTCCATGGGATCGCTGCTACTGTTATCCGAGTGTACCATCGCCGCGGTTCAGCAAATGCTGTGGGATAGCGTACAGGCGCGGACGGACATGCTAGAGGCGGCGTTCGACAGGACCAAGCTGTTCCGCAAATTCGTGTGATCGGAGATGGATGTTGGCAAATATCCTTCCGGATGCCCTATTCCCGGTTTCGGACGGTCACGCCCCATGCGACGAACTAAAATACGATCAACTAACCTGCATGTATGGCGCAAATTATGCACCTGCTGAACAGCAAGTTCCGGGGCAATCTGTTTTCGAATCTGGCGAGGCGGGCATGGTCGTTGCAGTCCGCCGTTCCAGCTGTTCCGAATGCAAAATGTAATCTCCAAAGGCACATCGAAACGAACGCGGTTCCTCTCCGACAGGCGCGATGCCGGCGTCCCAAGTTCTGCCGAAGCAGAAGATTCGGCCCGGTCATCGGTGCGCCGGAGGCTATGCGGCGGCCGGCGTCTGCCAGCCCTCCGGTGCCGATATCCAGGCTTTCGAAATCCCGCGCGATGTCCTTCGTCAAGGCCTGCCCGCACGCTTGTGTCGGTCTCCGGAGCACGGCAGCGCAGAAGCGGCGGCTTCGATCGAAAGAGCTTTTTTGGACTGCTCAGCAGCGGTACTGCCAGAAGTTAACCTTGGCGCCAGGGCAGGCCGCGGGCTTTCCAGCCGGCTATGGTCCCGCGATGGCCCTCTGCGTCGTGTCTGCCTTCGAAGCCTTCAACCACGTTGTAGCATTGGCGATAACCGACGGCCGTTAAGGCGGCCGCAGCATGCATGCTGCGCTGACCGGATCGGCAAAGGAAGAAGAGAGGCCCGTCCTTGTCGGATAGCTCCGCCGACAGTTGTTCGACGAACTCGGGGTTCATGCGCATACCGGGAAAGTGCTGCCAGGCAAGAAGCAGGGGCTGCTTGGCCAAGCCCGAGAGGTCGGGAAGGCCGACGAAGGTCCATTCGGCTTCGCTGCGCACATCGATCAACCGGGCCTTGGGATCGCGCTTCAGACGCGCCCAAGTCTCGGTGGGATCGAGGTCTCCGGCATAGCTCCCAGTATGGCTCATCGTGCAATCATCCTTCCCGCAGGCGGGGAGCCTTGGCGAGAAGAGCCCATCGTTTGCGTCACTGTCAAGCTTCAAGCTTGGGCGGAGTGTAAAGAGAAGACCCGTACCGGGCGCCCGTTCTCCAGTCTGTCGCCGAAGTTGGGGCCTGTGCTAAAGCCAGGGACGATAAAAATCGCCCGATTGAATCGCAGGGATAGCGTCGTCGGTCTCTACCGAGCGGTCCGGTTGAGGCCTCGGACTGGCTAGGCGGCGGTTTGTCTGCGAAGGCGCGCAAGACACCGCCGTATCATGGATCCAGAACAGCTTGCGGTCAAACCGGAAAAGACTGCGGTGCTATGACAACCGCCGGCTTCGCACAAGGGAGGCGCCACAGCCCTGCCGGGGCGTCTCACGATCTCAGGGGTGACAGCCTCTGGATCTAAGCGGCCTTTAGGCCCGGCAGCTGGGTCTGGACCCACTGATCGGACGGCTTGCGGACCTCCGCTTGATAGGCGTCGATTAGGCGGTGGCTCAGGCGGCCAGGATTATAATGACGGCCGGCGATTTCGCCGACCGGCGTCACCTCGGCCGCAGTGCCGGTGAGGAAGACTTCGCTTGCCTTGTCCAAGTCTTCCAAGGTGACATCGCGCTCGATAACCTCGATGCCTTCGTGCTGGGCTAAGGCAATCACAGTGCGCCGGGTGATGCCGTTCAGGAAGCAGCTGGGTATGGGGGTGTGCAGTTTGCCGTCCTGAACCAGGAACACATTCGCGCCGGTCGCCTCGGCTACCAAGCCGCGGTGGTCCAGCATCAAGGCATCCTGATAGCCTTGTCGCTCGGCATCGTGCTTAGACAGCGTGCAGATCATGTAAAGGCCTGCTGCCTTGGACTGGGTTGGTGCGCAGTCCGGTGCCGGACGGCGCCAAGGTGCCAAGGTTAGACGGATGCCGGCTTTCTTAAGCTCCGGCGAGAAATAGGCGGGCCATTCCCAAGCGGCGATAGCGACATTTATCTTCGTCGTCTGCGCCGAGACCTCCATCATTTCGCTGCCACGCCAAGCGACCGGACGCAGATAGGCATCGCTCAGCTTGTTCGCGGCGATAACGGCGTCGGCGGCCGCGTCGAGTTCGGCGATGCTGTGCGGCAGCTTGAAGTCAAGGATCTCGGCCGAATGCGCCAGACGACGATGATGCTCATGGCCCTTAAAGATGATGCCGCCGTACGCGCGTTCCCCTTCGAACACGCTAGAGGCATAATGCAGGGCGTGGGAGAGGACATGCAGACGGGCATCGGTCCAAGGTACGAGCGCCCCGTTCATCCAGATCACCCCGGGGTGGTTATCAAAAGTTTGGGCTGCCATTTCGGTTCCTTTCCAAGCGTATTTGCGCATTTCCGATCTTCAGGTGACGAGCAAACCTATCTTATTGTGAGCGACCACGCACCTGCGCTAAGTAGGATTATACCTTGATATAAGGCACTTCCTCCACGTTACGAAATTGCCTTGCGTTTACCTAGAGGTAATGGTAACGATAGGATGCAGGTTAAGTCAACATGGCTGACATTTCGCATAGCTGCTCTGCGACATGGTCGCTCTGAAAACGAGCGCTAATCCGCTGTTCCTGCGTGAGGAGGAACTGCGCCGCGGTATAGAGTTGATGTTCTATGCCTATCGCGAGTTCACCTCGGAGCCGGATCGAATCTTGGCGAAGATCGATCTGGGCCGTGCGCATCACCGCGCGATCTATTTCATCGGCCGCTATCCCGGCATTACGGTGAGCGAACTGCTGGCGATCCTGAAGATAACCAAGCAGAGCCTCTCTCGTGTCTTGGGACAGCTGCTGGAACGCGGCTACGTCGAGCAGGCCAAGGGCGAGCGCGATCAACGCCAACGCCTCCTCACTCTGACGGAAGCGGGGCATGCGCTGGAGCAACAGTTGACCAATACCCAGCGCTGCCGCTTTGCCGCCGTCTACAAGGCCGCCGGGGCTGAGGCGGTGGCAGGGTTTCGTGCGGTGCTGGCGGGCATCATCGATCCGACCGACCTGGAAAGGGTGGAGCGCTTGCTTTCCATTCCACAGGAGGAGAAGCCGGAAGCTACCAAGCGCCTGCCCGTGAAATGCATGAAGAAAGAGGCCTGAGGCTTGGAGGGGGCAGCTCATTTGCTGGTGGTGGACGACGACCAGCGTCTGTGCGGGTTGTTGTTGCGCTACCTCTCGGCCGAGGGCTTCTCCGTCACCACTGCCAGCGACGCAGAGGAGGCGGAAACGCAGATGGCAGCCTTCGCGTTCGATCTCTTGATCCTCGATATCATGTTGTCCGGCACGAGCGGGCTAGAGTTTGCCTGCTCGCTGCGGAATAGCAGTGCCGTGCCGATCCTCCTGCTGTCGGCGAAGGGGGAGCCGAACGACCGAATTCTCGGCCTGCAGGCCGGCGCCGATGATTATCTAGCCAAGCCTTTCGAGCCGCAGGAATTGGTGCTGCGGATCAATGCCATTCTGCGGCGGGCGCGCCCTGAGAATGAGACCGGGAAGAGCCTGCTGCGCTTTGGCAACCATCTCTTCGACAGCGACCGGAATCAACTCACGCTGTCGGGGACCCAAGTGCATCTGACCGAGACCGAAACGCAGATTTTGGCACAGCTGGCTGCCAAGGCAGGGGAGCCAGTGTCGCGCGAGACTCTGGCAGGCACCAGCGATGCTGGCAAGATACGCTCGGTCGACGTGCAGATGACCCGGCTGCGGCGCAAGATCGAGGTCGATCCCCACTTGCCACGCTATCTGCAAACGGTGCGCGGAACCGGCTATATCTTGCTAGTTGATTGAGTGAGCCCGCCGGCGCCCGGCTGGCTTGCGGAGTACAAGGACCGCAGGGCTTGCGTATTCGCTTACCCATCATAGACGACTTGCCTTGGCATCTGGTGAAGCGGTTCTTGCCGCGTAGTCTCTTGGGGCGGTCGTTGCTGATCATCGTGACCCCGATGATCCTGCTTCAGGTCTCCGCAACCTGGTTTTTCTTCGATCGCCACTACGACGTCATAACCAAGCGACTGGCCCAGGGGCTCGCCGGCGGGCTTGCCACCGTGATTGCCCTGCTGGAAAAGGATTCGCTGGGGCTCGAGCGTGAGGTCATGCTGGATTTGGCCCAGCGGTCGCTGGAGTTCTCGATCCTCCATCAGGAAGGGGTGCAGCTGCCCGATGCGATTAAACCGCCGATCCGATCTCTCTTGGACCGCCACCTAGCCAATGCGATCGCCAGCCGCATCGACCGGCCTTTCACTATGGACACCGAAAGCATGCCCTCTTATGTAGAAATTCTGGTGTCGATGCCGGAAGGGGTCTTGCGAGTTCTGGTAAAGCGCAAGCAACTGTTCAGCGACACCACTTACATCTTCGTGGTCTGGATTGTCGGCTCCTCGATCGTCCTCTCTCTGGTGGCCCTCATCTTCATGCGCAATCAGGTACGGCCGATCCGGCGTCTGGCCAAGGCGGCCGATGCCTTCGGCCGCGGCCGCGACGTTGCCGATTTTCGCATTGAGGGAGCGAGCGAGGTGCGGCAGGCGGCGACCGCCTTCCTGGAGATGCGTTCTCGAATAAAGCGTCAGATCACCCAGCGAACGGCGATGCTGGCCGGCGTCAGCCACGATTTACGCACCCCTGTGACCCGCATGAAGCTGGAACTGGCGATGACGCCCAAGAGTCGAGTGCGCGACGGCCTGATCACCGACGTCGCAGAGATGGAGCACATGATCGATGCCTACCTCTCCTTCGCGCGCGGTGAGGAAGGGGAGCAGATGGTGCAGACCGATCTCACCCACCTGTTGGGCGAGGTAGTGGAACGGGCACGTCGCGGCGGCGGAGCGGTCGTTCTAGACGCTAAGGAACCGGCCTTAGTGCTGCTGCGCCCGGCTGCCATGCGCCGTGCTCTGAACAATCTGCTGGAGAATGCGATGCGCCATGGCCGCACCGTGGCCGCCAGCCTGAAGGTCGGACGGCAACGCGCCGACTTCTTGATCGACGACGACGGCCCCGGCGTGCCAGCGGTGCAACGCGATTTGGTCTTCCGCGCCTTTCACCGCTTGGAACCGGGCCGCGACCCCAATCGCGGCGGCGCCGGCCTCGGTCTTACCATCGCGCGCGACATCGCACGCAGCCATGGCGGCGATGTGACCTTGGAAGATTCACCCTTAGGCGGCCTTAGGGCGGTGCTGCGCTTGCCGCTGTAGCCGCTGTAGGAGAAGACGCAACCGCTTGCGGCGGCAGGATCGATCTTGTAGAGCAAACTAGCACTAGAATTTTTTAAAGTGAAAATATACCGGCCTGGCCGAGGCCATCGACACCCTAGTGCGTTCCTCGCGCCTGCACATGGGCGGCGTCGCCGGCGAGAGCGCCGCCGCCGCCATCGTCCCCCTGGCCGGGCTGCACGAGAACGAGGTGCCCACGATCCTGGAGCGCTGCGAAGCGGTGCTCACTCAGCACGAGGGGACGTAGGCCAGGATTTCCCAAGAGATCTGACAATTTTGCTCGATCCATCGCCGTATTTGTCATATGCTTCAGTCAGTTGAACGGAATGGATGCGGTTGGTCACGGCACACCCATCGGGTGCGGAGTCTCGGGACGATCTGCAACTAGATTTCGACCGCAGGGTGCGTCTGGAGTGCGTAGTTCGGACGGCGGCTTGCTGCTTGATTACGTCCCGGCACTTGCCAGCTTGGATGACGCGCAGATGCTGCAGATCGTCGGCTAAAGAGCCTGGCTGGGTGCGGTCCAGATCCCTTCCCTCCCCATTCCGCACGACTGCCCGGACGCTTTCCTGTGCGCCTATTGGCGCTGATCCATCGGCCTATCTCGATCCTTGCATTCGCGTCACCACGTCCTCTTTCTGGAAGATCGGGGACGTCTCTGAGGCCCCCAGGCTGAAGTGGAACTTGGACAGCGGTGCTTGGGACGCACGCTATGGGGACCTGCTCCACCGCGAGTCCTGTGACTCCGGCAATTGCCTAGCCGTTGCGGAGGGAGCGGGCTCGTGAACAACTTTCAGCGCGAAGGCGCAAAGAGCAACGCTCATGTTGGCCGTGATTTCGAAACACGCGCCCGCACTATCCCTCTCGCGATGAACCGCAAGGTCCCCCTGTGGTCTCGGGAACGAGAAGAAGATGCATGCCTTCGATCCCGGATCGGAAGCACCACCCGTGATCGCCGGGTGTAAATCGCATATATGGACGAAACGCGATTTGGTGCCGAGTGCCAAGATGAAGAACTGGGCCGAGGCGATGTTCTATGTTCCACATGGCCCCGCCGACGTATTGCAAGATATTCTTCGTCGAGCCGGAGCCTTCGCGCCCGCAATGGCGAAAGCCTGCTCGCCTATTTCCTCCGCACGCAAAGCCACATGATTCCGGCTGACGTGGCGTTCTGGGAACTGTCGCACGACAGCGACGATGTTAAAATTATCGAGAGTATTGCCGATGGACGCCGACGATCATCCGGGTGAAGTCTCCACCACGGACGGCCGACGAAAAATCTTGCGCTCGATTATGCAATTGGACGGCGGCATCGTTAACTACGCACCTGCCGATCTCAAGGCAGGTACACTGCTTGTCGCAGGCCATTTCAAGGCGGTGAACGCGACACTCAAGCGGCTGCTTCGAAGCACACGGCGCCTTATGCAAACCAGCGTTGGCTGTCTCGACCTCTCGTTCCTGGCGGCCACGGCGCCGCAAGCCTTCGACGGCGACGTTTTGGCCCTGCTACGTCTACCTTGGGCCTGACGGGCATCTTCTTGGGAAACTTCATCCCGAGCTTGAAGGGCTTGCTGGTAAGAGGCCTCTCGGTCGGCATCGTTAGACCGCTTATCGAGTTCTTGGTCGGACGTCATATGAAATCTCCGGTCAAGCACGGTACGGAGGTCTTCCTCGCCCCTGCTCGATGCCCTTAGTGCCCTTTGAGGGCTGGTGCCGCGTTTAGAATGGACCGATGGACTATATTTAAGCAGATTGTTAGCCGATGTCGCGGGTAAGTTTGAAGCCCTTGGCGGTCAACTCGAACTCGCCGTCCAGCACGGCATAGCTCCAGGCTGCAGAGCGGCGCATGCCGCCTAGGGGGTACATGTGCACTTGGGTAATGCCGCAGTCGGGATGGTGCGCCCTGTGGCGGGCGAGTTCGCGGACCAGCTGGTCGGGGGCATTCACCGTCAAGAGCCGGGTGACCTGGCGGGCCTGCTTGGTCAGGAAGCGGATGGAGTTACCTACGCCGCTTGACTTGGCGAAGTTAATCAAGGTCTTGAGTGTTGCCAAACCCGGCACGCCCAAGTGGATCGGCAGGCGGTTGCCTTCGGCCTGAATCATCCGGTCCCAGGCGATGATCGGATCCGATTCGAAGCAGAACTGGGTGCAGATGTAGACTTTTGCATCGGTTCGCTTGGCGAAGCTGTTCTTCCACTTGAGCGCTGCGGCGATGTCCTCGTCGGAGATATCGGGACTGCCTTCCGGATGTCCTGCGACGCCGATCGAGGTAATGCCGTTGCGGTCGAAGACCCCGGTCTCCAGCAGTTCCATCGAACTCTCGAAGGGGCCGACTGGGTTGCCGACGCCGCCAGCCAACGCCACGACATGCGTGACGCCGGCCTCTTGCGTGACCTGCTTCACATAATCTTCGAAGGCCTCTTTGCTGGGCACTGAACGGGCGGCAAAGTGGGGAGCCGGCTCGAAACCTTCGTCGCGCAGTCGCTGTGCCACCTTCACCGTATCGGCGAAGTCGGAGCCGGGCAGGAAGGTCACGGCGACCAAGGTGCCCGGTCGCAAGTGTTCGCGGTAGTCGGCGATCTTCGCTGCCGATCCTGGGGTCGTTTCAATCGTGAAGTCCTGCATGAAATCGACGATTTCTTGTTTTACCGTATCGACCGTCGACATAGGGGAATTGTCCTTGAGGGCTGCTGCGAACCGGCGGCTTGGAAGGCCGGGAAGGCGAATAGGGTCAGGTTTCCGGCCGTTCAAGGCCGCCTTGCTCGACCAGCTGTTGCAGGCGGGCATCGTCATAGTCTGCTTCGAGCCGATCGGAAATGGCTTTGGCTTCGGCAGCCAAATCGTCGCCGCAGGGCTCCGGTTCGGCACGGCGCCAGTGCGCAAGGTAGGAGTCTGTATCGCGGAGTTTGGCCCGCATGGCGGCCCGGTCGATTGCCTTCTCGAAGCGTTCCGTCAACTGGACCTTGGCCGTCTTTCGCCTCGCCTTGATGATCACCTGAGCAGGAATGTCTCGCCAATAGACGATGATGCACTGCGCCACCTGAACCTCTCCTATCGGGTGAAGAGACGGCCGCTATGCCGCCGCCTGTCTAAGGAAGCTGTCCAGCTCTCCCATGCCGGTCGCCAAGCGCTCATAGGCTAGGCCCAAATGTTCCGCAGCCGCTTCGGCCAAGCGGTCGAGTGCTGGGTCTTCGGTCTGTGCCAGGTACACCAGCTTGCTGTAGTGGCCGAAATAAGTCGGCAACAGATCGGGATGGCGGTCCAGCCAGAGGCCTTCGATAATGAGCCGCTGGAAGTGGCGGGCCAGATAATCGGTGAGATAGAAACAGGTTGGATCCGCATCGTGGGCGGCGTCGAAGGCTTCCACGCCGCGATAGAAAGCATAGCAGTGATCGCCGCCGATCCTGCTGGCGCCCTCCTCTTCCAAGACCTTGTCCAAGAGCCCGCCGGTGCCGCAGTCGCCGTAGGCGACGAAGATGCGATCAAAGCCCGCCTTGCGCCCCTCGCGAATCTTGCGGCGCACGCCGTCCGGAATCAACTCCGGACGGTTATGCCAGGCCGCCGGCAGGCAGGTCAAGGTGAGGCTAGGCCAAGTATTTGCCTTGATCACAGATACGATCTCGCGGGCCAAGGCGCCGCAAGCTACGATCAAGGTTTTCTCTGCCGCCATGATGGCCGCCCACCCAAAGCCAGCCGTTTGCCGCTAGGCCGCGCCGGCCCGCTGGTTGTGGCGCCGCGCAACATACTCCTTCGCGGTCTCCACGGCTACTGCCGCATCGCGGCAGTAAGCGTCTGCGCCGATCGCCTCGGCAAAGGCCTCGTTCAGTGGTGCGCCGCCGACTAGAACGACATAGTCCTCACGGATGCCGTTCTCCTTCATGGCGTCGATTACCACCTTCATGTAGGGCATAGTGGTGGTCAGAAGCGCCGACATTCCGAGAATATCGGGCTCGTGTTCCTCCAGGGCCTGCAGGTAGTTTTCAACCGGGTTGTTGATGCCGAGGTCGACCACGTCGAAGCCTGCGCCCTCCATCATCATGGAGACTAGGTTCTTGCCGATGTCATGGATGTCACCTTTGACGGTTCCGATGACCATTTTGCCTTGTTTGGGCGCACCGGTTTCGGCCAGCAGCGGACGCAGGATGGTCATGCCCGCCTTCATGGCATTGGCCGCCAGCAGCACTTCCGGCACGAAGAGGATGCCGTCGCGGAAATCGATGCCGACAATTCGCATGCCCTCGACCAATGCCCGGGTCAGCACGTCGTAAGGGGCCCAGCTCCGCTCCAGCAGAATGTTGACGGCCTCTTCGATCTCTTCCTTCAGACCGTCGTAAAGGTCGTCGTGCATCTGTTTGACAAGTTCGTCGTCATCAAGCGTGCTTAGGTCCAGATCGTCTTCATCTACCTCAGACATGCGTGGTTTCACTCCAGATTAACGGTCCGAGATCGCGTGCCCCTGACGCATTTAGGGCCTGTTGTCAGGCCCATCAATCGCAGTTGCCGCAGTCTCGCTGCAAGCTCAGCAGATCATCGGCTTTGCTCCGACCTCGCTTGCTTCGAAAGCGACATGGCGCTGCGATCCCTCTACACAGGCCGCATGCGGCGTCGAAGTTTCTAACATAGTCAGCCAGGATCGGGCGCGTGCAGGACGACGCTCCCCACATTGGCGGAGAATTGTTTGGATTCGCTCCCGGCGATTAGTGGAACGCTCCGTTCGCGGCGTGGCGTGTGGCCGAAGAAATCTCAGTAACACTTTGGGGAAATGCGATGCCGAGACGAAACCGCAGGCCAGGGCCACGTCGATGATCGAAAGGCTCATTTGCAACAACAGTATCCGCGCTCGATTGAAGCACAGTTCCAGATAGCAGCGCGCTATAAGTGATGTCGAAGAGTTTGCTGGAGACCTCGATGTCCGGGTAGTCTTCGGAAAATCCGGCTACGTTTTCCCAGTGGGTGGTGGCCCAGTGGGTGGTGGAACGACCGCCATCCAAGAGGCCCGACTTGGCCAGAATCAACGCTCCAGTGCACAGCCCGCCGATGTCCTTGCCCAGCCTACTCTGGGTTCTAAGATGTTTGCGGTTGCGCCGCCGCACGCGCTGCACCAGACTCTTGCCCACAGCAGCATATTGAAGTTTCGATGCCTCGGCCCCGTCAGGGCCAGGGGCAGCAGTAGTATGCAGGGCGGACAGTCGATGAAGCAGCGCTATTCTCTTGCCAGCCTGGTAAAGAACGCCTTTAGCCATCACGAGGGCTGGGCCCAGGCGCTACCGTCTGCGGAGCCTAGGGAATCCTACGACGTCGTCATCGTCGGCGGCGGCGGCCATGGATTGGCTACGGCCTATTACTTGGCCAAGGAATTGCAGGTCGGTTCGGTTGCAGTGGTGGAACGCGGCTGGATCGGTGGCGGCAACACCGGCCGCAACACCACGATCGTGCGCTCCAACTACCTCTGGGATCAGTCTGCTGCGCTCTACGAGCATGGCTTGAAGCTCTGGGAAAACCTGAGTCACGAGTTGAACTATAACGTCATGTTCTCGCAGCGCGGTGTGATGAACCTGGCGCACAATCAGAACGACTTGCGCGCGCTGTCGCGTCGGATCAACGCCAATCGTTTGAACGGCGTGGATTCGGAATTCCTGGATGCCCAAGGGGTGAAGGACTTCTGTCCGGTCATCGATCTGCGCGGCAACGGACGCTATCCGGTGCTGGGCGCCAGCCTGCAGCGTCGTGGCGGCACTGCACGCCACGACGCGGTTGCTTGGGGCTATGCCCGCGCTGCCGCCGAATACGGCGTCGATATCGTCCAGACCTGTCCGGTCGAGGGCTTCGAGATCAAGGACGGCCGAGTTACCGCTGTGCGCACCGCACGCGGCCGGATTGCTGCCAAGAAGGTGGGGATCGCCGCTGCCGGGCACTCCAGCGTGCTAGCGCAGATGGCCGGGGTACAGCTGCCGATCCAGTCCCTGCCGCTGCAAGCCTTGGTCAGTGAGCCGGTGAAGCCCATCATCGACTGCGTTGTCATGTCGAGCGCGGTGCACGCCTACGTCAGCCAGTCCGACAAGGGCGAACTGGTGATCGGTGCTGGCGTCGATCGCTACATCGGCTACGGTCAACGCGGGTCCATCCCTGTGACCGAAGAGACCCTGGCGGCGATCTGCGAGCTCTTCCCCCTGTTCCGGCGGCTGCGCATGCTGCGCATGTGGGGCGGCATCGTCGACACTTGTCCGGATGCCAGCCCAATCATCTCCAAGACGCCCGTCGAGGGGCTCTTCATCAACTGCGGTTGGGGCACCGGCGGCTTTAAGGCGACGCCCGGTTCGGGGCATGTCTTCGCCCACACCATTGCCCGCAACGAGCCGCACAGGCTGGCGGAACCCTTCCGCCTCGACCGCTTCGTCACCGGCTTCACCATCGACGAGCACGGCGCTGCCGCCGTGGCCCACTGACCCCAGGCCGCAGATTGAGGAGAGCGACCATGCTGTTGATCCCTTGCCCCTATTGCGGTCCGCGCCCGGAGATCGAGTTCGGCTACGGCAGCGAAGCGCATCTGGCCCGACCCGGCGCCCCGCAGGAGATGAGCGACGAGGACTGGGCAGCCTACGTCTATTGGCGCAAGAACACCAAAGGGGTGTTCCATGAGCGCTGGGTGCATACGCACGGGTGCCGGCGCTGGTTCAACGTCATACGCGACACGGTGACTTACGAGATTCTCGCGGCCTATGAGCAGGGGATCGAGCCTCCGGCCGTCGAAATCGAGACCTACGTTTGATTGGAAGGCGGCAACCCATGCAGCCCTTTCGCCTGACCGAAGGCGGCCTCATCGATCGCAGCAGGCCGCTGCATTTTCAATTCGACGGACGACGCTACGGCGGCTACGCTGGCGATAGCATTGCCTCGGCGCTGCTGGCCAACGGCGTTCATCTGGTCGGCCGCAGCTTCAAGTACCATCGCCCGCGCGGCATCGTTTCCGCCGGGGTGGAGGAGCCCAACGCCCTCTTTCAGGTGGGCTACGACCCCAAGACCGAGCCCAATGTGAAGGGCACGATCGCCGAACTGGTCGACGGCATGGTCTTGCAGTCGCAGAATGCTTGGCCCTCAGTCGGCTTCGACTTAGGCTCCGTCAATCAGTGCTTCTCCAGGTTCCTGCCGTCGGGTTTCTATTACAAGACCTTCATGGGACCTGGGCGCGGCACCAAGGCCTGGATGCTCTACGAGCGCATGATCCGCAAGGCTGCCGGCTTGGGGAATGCGCCGACCCGGCCCGATCCCGACAGCTACGACAAGACCTTTGCGCATACGGATATTCTCGTGGTGGGCAGCGGCCCGGCCGGCCTGTCCGCAACCTTGGCCGCCGGTAGAAGCGGCGCGCGGGTCTTGCTCGTGGAGATGGACAATGCGCTTGGCGGACATCTGCTGTCCGCACCCGGCTCTGAGATTGATGGCCTGAGCGGGCTGGTTTGGGTCGAAAAAGCGGCCGCCGAACTGGCGGCCTTGCCGAACGTGACGGTGATGACTCGCACGGTCTGTTTCGCCGCCTACGACCACAACTTCTTCGCCCTCTGGGAGAACGTCAGCGACCATCTGACCGACGCGGAGCGCGCCCAACACCAACCGCGCCACCGTCTGATCAAGCTGCGGACGGGCCAGGCGATCTTCGCTGCCGGTGCGATCGAGCGGCCGCTAATCTTCCGCGACAACGACCGTCCGGGCTCGATGTTGGCCGGCGCCGCAGAGACCTACCTCAAGCGCTACGCCGTGCGCGCCGGCAAGCGGGCGGTGCTGGTCACCAACAACGACGGTGCCTATCGCGGTGCTTTGGCGCTGAACGAAGCCGGCATCGAGATCGCCGCCATTGCCGACTTGCGCGAGACCCCCTCGGGGCATTGGACCGCCGAGGCCCGGGAGCGCAGACTGCCCATTCTGGCAGGGCAGGGCGTCTTCGCAACCGAGGGTAGCAAGCGTGTCGAGGGCGTGCGCATCGGCAAGATCGGGGCTGACGGCCTTAGCCTGGCCGGCGGTGAGGAAACGCACGCCTGCGACTTGGTGCTGAACGCCGGCGGTTGGACCCCCAGCGTCCACCTGCACAGTCAGGCCAAGGGTAAGTTGGTCTGGGAGGAGGAGGGCCAGTACTTCCGCCCCGGCGTGACCGGTCAGAAGGGGCAGGGGTCGGTCGGCGCCTGCAACGGCACCTTCGGGCTAGGCGCCATCCTGGCAGAGGGGCATGCCGGCGGGGCGGTGGCCGCCGAAGCCTTGGGCCGCAGCGGCCCGGTCGGTGCCGCGCCGGCAGCCGGCGACGAAAGCTTCTTGCCGCTGCGGCGACTCTGGCTCATTCCGGCCGACAAGCCGCTGGGTCACCAGGGCAAGCACTTCGTCGATCAGCAAAACGATGTTACAGTTGCCGACCTCAAGCTGGCCCTGCGCGAAGGGTATCGTTCGATCGAGCATCTGAAGCGCTACACCACCACCGGCATGGCGACCGACCAAGGTAAGACTTCAAACGTCAATGCTTTGACCTTGGTCGCCGGAACTCTGGCCAAGCCGATACCGGAGGTCGGCACCACTACCTTCCGCCCGCCCTACACGCCGATCTCCTTCGGCGCTTGGATGGGCCGCGACGTCGGCGACCTACTGGATCCCCTGCGCAAGACCGCAATGGACCCCTGGCACGAGGCCAACGGTGCAGAATTCGAGAACGTTGGCCAGTGGCGTCGCCCTTGGTACTATCCTCAAGCTGGCGAGAGCATGGCGGATGCGGTGGAGCGCGAATGTCGGGCGGTGCGCGGGGCCGTGGGCGTCCTCGATGCCTCGACCCTTGGCAAGATCGATATCCAGGGCCCTGACGCCGCAGAGTTCCTCGACCGCATCTACACCAACGCCTGGAAGACGCTGGCCGTCGGCCGCTGTCGCTACGGCCTGATGCTGAGCGAAGACGGCATGGTGATGGACGACGGCGTCACCGCGCGCTTAGGCGAGCAGCACTACCTGATGCACACGACCAGCGGAAACGCCGCTCAGGTTTTGGCGCATCTGGAGGAGTACCTGCAGACCGAGTGGCCGGACCTCAAGGTCTTCCTGACCTCGGTCACCGAGCAGTGGGCGACGGCGCAGATCGCCGGTCCCTATGCACGCGACCTGCTGGCCGAGATCGCGCCGGACCTGTATCTCTCGACCGAAGCCCTGCCGCACATGAGCGTGACCGCGGGCAAGGTCGCCGGCCGCAAGGCACGCATCTTCCGTGTCTCCTTCACCGGAGAGACCTCTTTCGAGGTCTCGGTGCCCAGCTCCTACGGTTTGGGTCTCTGGGAAGCTCTGATGCGGGCCGGGGCGAAGTACGGCATCTCGCCTTTCGGTACCGAGGCCATGCATGTGCTGCGCGCCGAGAAGGGTTTCATCATCGTTGGCCAGGAGACCGACGGCTCGGTCAATCCGCACGACCTGGGCATGGACTGGATCGTCTCCAAAACCAAGGACTTTGTGGGCAGGCGCTCGCTCAGCCGTACCGATATGGCGAAGCCGGATCGCAAGCAACTGGTGGGGATCCTCACCAAGGATCCCAAGAACATCCTGCCGGAAGGGGCGCAGCTGGTGCAGAAGGATGGCCCGGAACGGCCGTTGCCGATGCTGGGGCATGTGACCTCCAGCTACTGGAGCCCGGCCGCCGAACGCTCCATTGCCATGGCCCTGATCAAGGGCGGCCGTGCCCGCATGGGCGAGCGCCTCTATGCCCCGCTCGAAGGCGGCAAGACCTTGGAGTGCGAGGTGGTGGAACCGGTTTTCTACGACAAGGAAGGGAGCCGTCTGCGTGGCTGAGTTTCAGCGTCAAGGGCCGTTGGACGGCCTTTCTCTCGAACAGCGCGCCGTCCCTGATCTGGGGGAAGCCGGTATCGGCATCCGCGAGATCCGCTACGAAGGCGCTGTAAACCTGCGCGCCCGCCGCGCCGATCGTCCGGCGCGCGATTCCCTGGCCTTGGCGCTGGGCATGGCTTTGCCGGAGACGACCCACAGCGCCCGCCGCGAAGCACAGCTCCTCTTGGGGCTGGGACCCGACGAGTGGCTGCTGCTCTGCCCGCAGGCTGAGGCGACCGCCGAGAGCCTCTGGGAGCAGCTCTTCGAAAGCACCGTCGCTGTCACCGATGTCTCGGATAACTACGTGACCCTCGAATTGTCCGGCCCCAGGGTCCGTGACCTCCTGGCTAAGGGTGTGCCGATCGATCTGGACCCCACGGTCTTCCTACCCGGTCGTTGTGCCCAGACGTTAATGTCGAAAGCCGAGGTCCTCCTCTACCGCGGCGAGGACGAGGCCGCAGAGCGGTTCACCTTGCACTGCCGTCCCTCCTTCGCCCAGTATGCCTTCGCTTGGTTGGAGGACGCGGCCCAAGAGTACGGGGCCGTCATTCTGAGCGCAGAGGTAAAAGGGGCGCAGGTTTCGTCCGTTGGATGAACTGGGAATCGCCGTTCGCTTTACCCTACACTTCTTCTTGCTTCGGCATGGTGTCGCCGTCGATCTGTTTGGCGCTAATGGTGGTGGGGCGTTGGGTTAGGTGATCCTGTAGGATGACAGAAGTCTTTTGAAATCGGGCGGTTTCAGGGGTGCGGAATCGTCTGAAAAAGCGGTTTAGAGGTCAATTTCGAGGGGGTGCGAAAGGCTTGGAAAATCCGGGCCTTCCGCACCCTTTGTTTTGCCGGAAAAGGCGCCCTCGTGCAGAGCGCTTGCAGGGACGTTGCAGGGTGCCTGCAAGGGTCGTGAGGGCGTCTGCGGTGGTCCGAAGCTTGCGCGCTAGCGTCGCTTCAGGAGACGAGCGAAGAAGACCGGCGTGTAGTCAGCTTGGGCGCGGGCGAGGGCTTGGCCATGTTTGAGACCGTCTTTGCGGTAGTCGCCGTACTTGTGGGCCAGATTGGCCCGGTGCGCTGCCTCAACGTTCACGATCAGGTCAGAGCAATCCCAGCAGCAGCCGCAGCATCTCGGGATCGTCGCGCACCAGATCGTCGAGATCGGTGCCTTCATAGTCGGGCAGCTTATGGAAGAGCAGTTGGAAGGCGCGGGTCATGACCTCGACGGCGGGCCAATCCGGGTCGTAGCCGAGGCGTTCCAGTATGGCGCTGCCGTACTCCTTGCCGAAGTACTCGTCGGCGTACTGATCCTCCCGGCCGGTGCTGGGATAGGGGGCGAGCCCGGCGATGGGGTCGCGGGTTCCGTCGGGCCTTGTGGTGCGTCTTCTGTGGAGTTGCTGGAAGAGCCGGTCGATGTCCGGCATGACGTATTGCAGATGGTGGACGTATTCGTGCAGCGCGTTGCCGGGGTCGCGCGAGACCAGGGTCCAGCCTTCGCCTTCGGGCTTGTCCGCCACGTCCTTGCCGATCTCTACCCCTCCGGAGAGTGCCGGCGGCCGGTATTCGCCGCCGGTCTCCTGGCCGTTGCCGGCGGCCTTGAGGGGAACGCTGCGTCCCCGGACGACCCAGCTTGCCGGGAAGCGCAGCGAGGCGGCGTTGACGGCTTCGGCGGCGGCGCGGTGGACCGGGGTATCGAGTGCCGGCAAGGCGCCGGCTTCTTCGCTGCCGGCCCCTCTGGCGGTGGTGAGGGCCTGGGCGACGAGGGCGCGCAGGCGGTCCGGGAAGTCCGGGTCGTCGGGATCGCCGGCGGCGCCGACCAGTCTTTTGAAGCTCTCGTCGCCCCGGGCGATGTGCGCGTCGAGGTGGTCTTCGGCGGCCTTGACGATTGCCGGAGGTGCCGCATCGAGGCGCTGGCGCAGCAGGGCGCGGGCGCCGTCCACCGGGTCGGCGGTGCCGGCGTTGTGGGCGAAGCCGGGATCGATGCCGCGCGGCACCTGGACGGTTACGCCGGTGCGGCGG
>JACOMY010000014.1 GCA_014324045.1 Rhodospirillales bacterium
ATCGCCATGGACGAGGGCTTGCGCTTCGCCATCCGCGAAGGCGGCCGCACCGTCGGCGCCGGCGTCGTCGCCAAAATCACCGAATAGGCTGGCAAGAAGAGAGGGCCCGAAGCGAGGGTTTGCCCGCGCTGCAAGCGGGCGTTAGATTAAGTGCAAGCGCGTGTTGTTAGGCCGCTTGTTAGGAGTGTAGCTCAATTGGTAGAGCACCGGTCTCCAAAACCGGGGGCTGGGGGTTCGAGTCCCTCCACTCCTGCCACGCTTAAGGGCAGAGCGGCTTGGGGGACGCAAGAGAATCACCCGGGGATCTATAGGGGCCGCCGGGCTCCCCCAAGCGGTTAAGTCGCTTTTTGGGCTGCTAAGACGTGTGGGTGATTACGAGAGGGTATTAGATGGCTTTCAAGCCTGTTGCTTTCTTTCAGGAAGTGCGCCAAGAGGTCTCCAAGATGATCTGGCCCGCCCGCAAGGAGACCATGGTGACCACGGCGATGGTTTTCCTCATGGTCGCCTTGGTCGCCTTGTTCTTTTTTCTGGTCGATCAGCTGTTGAACCTCGGGGTCTCCGCGATCCTGGGCTTCGGCGGCTGAGGTGCGGGGTCGATGTGCGGTCAGGATTCTGCGCAACAGGACAAGTAGAATTGGATGGGGCCGGCAGGCGGCACACGCCCCGGCCGTCCGTTCTAGCCGGCCCTTATCGATTAGCTGGGACTTAAGGTCGGATGGCCAAGCGTTGGTATGTGATTCACGTCTACTCGGGCTTCGAGAAGAAGGTTGCGGAGGCCGTGCGCGAGCAGGCCGACCGTCTGGGAATGGCCGATCTGATCGATCAGGTCCTGGTTCCGACCGAAGAGGTCGTCGAGATGCGCCGCGGCAAGAAGGTGAACGCGGAGCGTAAGTTCTTTCCGGGCTATGTGCTGGTCAAGATGGAACTGACCGATATGACCTGGCACACGATCAAGAACACGCCCAAGGTAACGGGCTTCTTGGGCGGGCAGATGAAGCCCACCCCGATCTCGGAAGCCGAGGCGCAGCGGATCCTAGATCAAGTGAAGGAAGGCGTCGATCGGCCGAGGTCGAGCGTCGTCTTCGAGGTTGGCGAGGAGGTGCGGGTGGCCGACGGACCCTTCGAGAGCTTCGTCGGCGTGGTCGAGGAAGCTGACCCGGACCGCGACCGGATCAAGGTCTCGGTTTCCATCTTCGGGCGCGCCACTCCGGTGGAATTGGAGTATGCACAGGTGGCAAAACTCTAGCTACATTCTTAAATCTCGCTGTCTGCGGCAGGCCACGAAGACCGATGGCGGCCGGTAACAGCCCGCACGCGAGCAGCCTTTGCGTGCGGTTGACGTTTTCGAAAAGGGACTTAAAATTAAAGAATGGCAAAGAAAATCCTGGGCTACATCAAGCTCGAAGTGCCGGCCGGGAAGGCCAACCCCTCACCGCCGATCGGGCCGGCGCTGGGTCAAAAGGGTTTGAACATCATGGAGTTCTGTAAGGCCTTCAATGCGGCCACGCAGGACAGGGAAACCGGTATGCCGATCCCCGTGGTGATCTCCGCTTATTCGGATCGCACCTTCTCATTCGAGATGAAGACGCCGCCGGCGTCGTTCTTCCTGAAGAAGGCGGCCGGCCTGGCCAAGGGCCACAGCACCCCGGGCAAGCAGGCCGGCGGTAACGTGACCCTGGCGCAATGCCGCGAGATCGCCGGGTGGAAGATGCAGGACTTGAATGCCTACGACCTCGACGCCGCGACCAAGATCGTCGTCGGCTCGGCCCGGTCGATGGGCTTGCAGGTGGTGGAATAAGCCCATGGCTAAGCTGACGAAGAGGGCCAAGCAGATCTACGAAGGTCTCGATCGCCAAAGGGCCTATGTCTTGGAAGAGGCTGTGCAGCTGATCAAGCAGAGGGCCACGGCCAGGTTCGACGAGTCGGTCGAGATAGCGATGAACCTGGGCATCGATCCGCGGCACGCCAATCAGGCCTTGCGCGGCGTGGTCGCGCTGCCGAACGGCACCGGCAAGCCGGTCCGGGTCGCGGTCTTCGCCCGCGGCGACAAGGCCGATGCGGCGCGCCGGGCCGGTGCCGACATCGTCGGTGCCGAGGACTTGGTGGAGCGGATCCAGGGCGGCAATCTGGACTTCGACCGCGCCATCGCCACACCCGACATGATGGCGTTGGTGGGGCGCTTGGGTAAGGTTCTGGGCCCGCGCGGCCTGATGCCGAATCCGAAGCTGGGCACCGTCGCCGCCGACGTTGCCGCTGCCGTGCGGGCAGCCAAGGGCGGTCAGGTGGAGTTCCGTGCCGAACGTGCCGGAATCGTGCATGCCGGGGTTGGCAAAGTAAGCTTTGACGAATCCGCACTTTCGGCTAACGTGCGCGCTTTCGTCGATGCCATCGTGAAAGCCAAGCCCTCGGGCGCCAAGGGAACCTACCTCAAGAAGGTCTCCTTGAGTTCGACCATGGGGCCGGGCATCGTCGTGGATACCGCAGGCCTAAGCGCCTAGCGGTCGCCGCGAAATTAAGGAATTCCCGGTCCGTTCCGCCGCTTGGGCGGCGGGGTGGACCGCGGGTCCGGGACCGAAGGTCGGGGCGGCTTGCCGTCTCGCAGCGGATGCCGGAACAGCTGTCCAAGACTGCAGGTGCGGCCTTCGGGTCGCCTAAGCGCTGGCTCCCGGCCGGAGGCGGGGCCTGCATAGACGGGGTGCACAGAGTCTTGTCTCGAAGCCTGCCGGAGGGGAACCTCCGCGCCGGGCAGCAGCGATCTTGGCGCGTGCCTCCTGGGCAGGTCGTTGGGGTGCCGGACGGTCCGGCGCCCCGGTGAAGCGGTCTCTCGTCCGGGCCGGAACTTCCGGGACGGTGCGTTCGGCCGCTGTAGCAAGGGGGAGACGCATTCGTGAATCGTGCCGCTAAGGAAGCACTGGTCGCCCAGTTGAACGAAGCCTTCTCGCAGTCCTCGTTGCTCATCGTCACCCGGCAAACCGGCATGACGGTGTTCGAAAGCCGGGAACTGCGGCAGCGCATGCGCGATGCCGGGGCCAGATTCAAGGTGGCTAAGAACCGCTTGGCGCGTCTCGCCCTCGAGGGCACGCCCTATGAGGGGCTGCGTGACCGGCTGACCGGACCGACCGGCCTGATTTGGACGGACCGGCCGGTGGAGACTGCCAAGGCCACGGTCAAGTACACGAAGGACAGCGACAAGCTGACCGTCGTGGCCGCTGGCTTCGGCGCACAGATCTTGGACGCCCAAGGCGTTGAGCAGGTCGCGAAGATGCCGTCGCTTGATGCGCTGCGCGGCAGGCTGGCCGGTCTCATGCAGGCCCCGGCTGCCAGGCTCGTCGGCCTTCTGCCGGCCCCGGCGGCCAAGATTGCCGGCGTCCTGCAGGCCGGCTCTTGCAAGCTGCCGCGTGTTCTCAATGCCTATGCCCGGAAGGATGCGGCCTAGGCTTGGACGGAGGTGCCGCGGTTTGAGCCCGCGCTTGGTATTCGCTGTGAAACTTGCGGGTGGCTCCCACGCTTGACGATGGCCGGGAGCCGACCCCAGATCGAGACCCTGAGGAGTAAAGAAATGGCTGATTTGGATAAGTTCGTCGAGGAGCTGTCTAACCTGACCCTGCTCGAAGCCGCCGACCTGGCCAAGAAGTTGGAAGATGCATGGGGCGTTTCGGCCGCTGCCGCGCCGATGGCCATGCCGGCAATGCCGGGCGCAGCTGCCGGCGGCGAGGGCGACGCCGCCCCGGCTGCCGAGGAGAAGACCGAGTTCGATGTGATCCTGGCATCGTTCGGCGACAAGAAGATCAACGTGATTAAGGAGATCCGCAGCATCACCGGTCTCGGCCTCAAGGAGGCCAAGGAGCTGGTCGAAGCTGCCCCGAAGCCGGTCAAGGAGGCCGTCTCCAAGGAGGAGGCCGACAAGATCAAGGAGCAGCTCGAAGGCGCCGGTGCGACTGTCGAAGTCAAGTAGCGCCGGGCCGATGCTTCGGCATCGGCAGCGCGATTGCCTGAGGCGGCGTGGAACGCCGGTTCCACGCCGGCCGAAGTTGTGCGTGCATTCGGTTGGTGTATTTGTTGGCGGCTCTTAAGGCGGGGCGCGGGTTTTGCCGGAGGCGGTCGATTGCCGGCCGGAAGCAGCTTTCGGCCGGTCTTTGCGGCCGGGGTACCGCGTTGGCCGGCGCCCAGGTTGGACCATGCCAGAGTTAGGTCGGGCAAGAAGGGAAGAAAAGCGAGCCATGAAGAGGTCGTTTGCCGGTCGTAAGCGCCTGCGTAAGAGTTACGGATGCATTCCCGAGGTCGCGGCGCTGCCGAACCTGATCGAGGTGCAGAAGAATTCCTACGATAAGTTCCTGCAGATGGGCGGTACTGCTGCCGACCGCTCCATCTTGGGCCTGCAAGAGGTCTTCGAGTCGGTCTTCCCCATCAAGGATTCCTCCGGCCGCGCCGAACTGCAGTTCGTGCACTATGAGCTGGAGGAGCCGAAGTACGACGTCGAGGAATGCCGGCAGCGCGGCATGACCTTCGCTGTGCCCTTGAAGATCACCTTGCGCTTGGTGGTCTGGGACCTCGACGAGGACAGCGGTGCGCGCTCGATCCGCGACATCAAGGAACAGGATGTCTACATGGGCGACATGCCGCTCATGACCGGCAATGGCACCTTCATTATTAACGGCACCGAGCGCGTGATTGTCAGCCAGATGCATCGCTCGCCGGGTGTCTTCTTCGACCACGACAAGGGCAAGACCCACGCTTCGGGAAAGTACCTCTTTGCCGTCCGCGTGATCCCCTATCGCGGTTCCTGGCTGGACTTCGAGTTCGACGCCAAGGACCTGCTCTACGTCCGCATCGATCGGCGCCGTAAGCTGCCGGCGACCACCTTGCTGCTGGCCTTGGAGTCCGGGCGCACCGCAAAGGCGCGTGCCGAGGCCGAGGCCGAGGGCCGCGAGGTGGATCCGCTTGAGGTGCAGGGCATGTCGCGGGAAGAGATTCTGGGCACGTTCTACGGTAAGGTTTCCTATCTCCGCTCTCAGGATCGCTGGCACACCCGGTTCGACGGCAAGGCGCTGCGCGGCACCAAGCTGACCCGCGACCTGATCGACGCCGGGACCGGCAAGGTCGTGGCCGAGGCCGGCACCAAGATGTCGCCGCGTAAGGCGCGTCAACTGGTCAAGGGCGGTTTGGAATACATACTGGCCGCCCGCGAGGATCTGATCGGCCGCTTCCTGGCATCCGACCTGATCGACGCTGCGACCGGCGAGGTCTTCGGCGAGGCCGGCGAAGAGATTGCCGAGCCCTTGTTGGCACGGGTGGAGGCCCTGGCGCTGGACAGGCTGGAGACCTTGGCGATCGATCGCGTCAACGTCGGCGGCTATCTGCGCAATACCTTGGCCTTGGACAAGAATCGCACCCGCGAAGAGGCGCTGGTCGACATCTACCGCGTCATGCGCCCGGGCGAGCCGCCGACCTTGGAGCGCGCCGAGACCCTCTTCAAGGGGCTGTTCTTCGATTCCGAACGCTACGACCTCTCCGCCGTCGGCCGGGTAAAGATGAACGCCCGCCTCTATGGCAGCGAGGATGCGACCGACGATCAGTTACGTGTCCTGCGCAAGGAGGACATGCTGAAGATCCTGAAGATCCTCTGCGATCTGAAGGACGGTATCGGCGAGATCGACGACATCGACCACTTGGGCAACCGCCGGGTCCGTTCCGTCGGTGAGCTTATGGAGAACCAATACCGTATCGGTCTCTTGCGCATGGAGCGTGCGATCCGCGAGCGCATGAGCTCAGGCTCGATCGATATCGACAGCGTCATGCCGCACGACCTGATCAACGCCAAGCCGGCGGCGGCATCGGTGCGGGAGTTTTTCGGCTCTGCGCAGCTGTCGCAGTTCATGGATCAAACCAACCCGCTGTCGGAGATCACCCACAAGCGGCGCCTATCGGCCCTGGGCCCGGGCGGTCTGACCCGTGAGCGTGCAGGCTTCGAGGTGCGCGACGTGCACCCGACCCACTACGGCCGTATCTGCCCGATCGAGACGCCGGAAGGCCCGAACATCGGTCTGATCAACTCTCTGGCCACCTATGCGCGGGTGAACCGCTACGGCTTCATCGAGACGCCCTACCGCCGGGTGGAAGACGGCAAGGTCACCGACGAGGTGCTCTACCTCACCGCCACGGAGGAGGGAAAGTACACCGTAGCCCAGGCCAACGCGCCTCTGCAGTCGGACAAGCGCTTCGCCGAAGATCTGATTTCCTCGCGCAAGGGCGGCGACTACATGCTTGCGCGCGGCGAAGACATCCAGTTGATGGATGTCTCGCCGAAGCAGGTGGTTTCGGTGGCTGCGGCGCTGATTCCCTTCCTGGAGAACGACGACGCCAACCGCGCCTTGATGGGCTCCAACATGCAGCGGCAGGCCGTGCCGCTGTTGAAGTCCGAGGCGCCGCTAGTCGGTACCGGCATGGAAGGCATCGTGGCGCGCGATTCTGGCGTGGCCATCTCCGCCCGGCGCGGCGGTATGGTCGACCAAGTCGATGCCACCCGCATCGTGGTGCGGGTGAACGAGAAGGAGAGTCATGCCGGCGATTCCGGCGTGGACATCTACAACCTGCTCAAGTTCCAGCGCTCCAACCAGAACACCTGCATCACCCAGCGGCCGCTGGTGCGCGTCGGCGAGGCCGTGCACAAGGACGACATCGTCGCCGACGGCTCCTCGACCGACTTGGGCGAACTGGCACTCGGCCGCAACGTGCTGGTCGCCTTCATGCCGTGGCAGGGTTACAACTTCGAGGACTCGATCCTGCTGTCCGAGCGGATTGTGCGCGATGACGTGTTCACCTCGATCCACATCGAGGAATTCGAAATCATGGCCCGCGACACCAAGCTGGGCCAGGAGGAAATCACCCGCGACATCCCGAACGTCGGCGAAGATGCACTGCACAACCTCGACGAGGCCGGCATTGTCTACATTGGCGCCGAGGTCCAGCCGGGCGACATCCTGGTCGGCAAGGTGACGCCGAAGGGTGAAAGCCCCATGACCCCGGAAGAGAAGCTGCTGCGGGCGATTTTCGGCGAGAATGCCTCCGACGTGCGCGACACGTCTCTGCGCGTATCGCCAGGCGTCTCCGGCACCATCGTCGAGGTGCGCGTCTTTTCCCGCCGCGGTATCGACAAGGACGAGCGTTCCCTGCAGATCGAGCAGCAGGAGATCGAGCGTCTGGCCAAAGACCGCGACGACGAGCAAGCGATCTTGGAGCGCAGTTACTACAACCGTCTGAAGGATCTACTGCTCATGCAGCAGGGCCAAAGCGCCCCCGGCGGCTTCCTGTCCGGCACCGGGATCACCGAGCGGGTGCTGTCGGACTACACGCCCGGCCAATGGCGCCGGATCACCGTGGCCGACGACAAGCGCCAGGCCGAGATCGAGGCCTTGGGCAAGGCCTTCGACCGGGCGGTCGAAGATCTGAAAGAGCGCTTCGACAACAAGGTCGCCAAGCTGCAGGCCGGCGACGAGCTGCCCCCGGGCGTCATGAAGATGGTCAAGGTCTTCGTCGCGGTGAAGCGCAAGATCCAGCCGGGCGATAAGATGGCCGGCCGTCACGGCAACAAGGGTGTGGTCTCCCGCATCGTGCCGGTGGAGGACATGCCCTACTTGGAGGACGGCACCCCGGTCGATATCGTGTTGAACCCGCTGGGCGTGCCTAGCCGCATGAATGTCGGGCAGATCATGGAAACGCACCTTGGCTGGGCCTGCCGTGGCATGGGCCGCCAGGTGGCCCAGATCCTGGCCAGAGTTCAGGCCAATGTCGAAACCAGGGCCGGTAGCCTGCGCGATAAATTCAAGGAGCTTTACGGCAAAGAGATCTTCAAGCGCGAGATCAAGGACCTGGACGACGCCGCTGTCGTGGAGATGGCCAGGAACATCGCCAACGGCGTGCCGATAGCCTCTCCGGTGTTCGACGGTGCGCAGGAATCCGACATTGTCGAGGCCTTGACCAAGGCCGGGCTGGATTCCTCCGGCCAGGTGACCTTGATCGACGGCCGCAGCGGCGAGACCTTCCACCGTCCGGTGACCGTTGGCTACATCTACATGCTGAAGCTGCACCACCTAGTGGACGACAAGATCCACGCCCGTTCCATTGGCCCCTACAGTCTGGTCACCCAGCAGCCGCTGGGCGGTAAGGCGCAGTTCGGCGGCCAGCGCTTCGGCGAGATGGAGGTCTGGGCCCTGGAGGCCTACGGCGCCTCCTACACCTTGCAGGAGATGCTGACAGTGAAGTCCGACGACGTCTCCGGCCGCACCAAGGTCTACGAAGCGATCGTCAAGGGCAACGATAACTTCGAGGTCGGCATTCCAGAATCCTTCAACGTGCTGGTGAAGGAACTGCGGTCGCTGTGTCTCAACGTCGAACTGAAGCAAAGCACCTATTGAGCCTAAACGCGCCCAGCCGCGATGTACGGCCCGAATCCTTGAATTTCGGGAGGTTTCGGGCCGCACCCGGCCCCCGCAGGAGAGCCAGATGAATGAATTGCTGAACATCTTCGGACAGCCGCAAGGCCCGCAGAGCTTCGATCGGATCCGCATCTCGATCGCCAGCCCCGAGCGCATCCGCTCTTGGTCCTTCGGCGAGATCAAGAAGCCGGAGACCATCAACTACCGCACCTTCAAACCGGAGCGGGACGGCCTCTTCTGCGCCCGCATCTTCGGGCCGAACAAGGATTACGAATGTCTCTGCGGCAAGTACAAGCGCATGAAGTACCGTGGCATCGTCTGTGAGAAGTGCGGCGTCGAGGTCACGCTCTCCAAGGTCCGGCGGGAGCGCATGGGCCACATCGAACTGGCCAGCCCCGTCGCCCACATCTGGTTCCTGAAGTCGCTGCCTAGCCGCATCGGCCTGCTGATGGACATGACCTTGAAGGATCTGGAACGGATCCTCTACTTCGAGGCCCATGTCGTAATCGAGCCGGGCCTGACCGAACTGAAACCGCGCCAGATTCTCAATCAGGACGCATTACTCGACGCGCAGGATAAATACGGCGAAGAAAACTTCACGGCCAAGATCGGTGCCGAGGCGATCAAGGACATGCTGTGTCAGATCGACCTGGACGCCGAGCGGGCGATCATGCGCGCCGAGTTGAAGGAGACCAACTCCGAAACCAAGCGCAAGAAGCTGGTAAAGCGCTTGAAGCTCGTCGAGGCCTTCATCGAATCCGGTTCGCATCCCGAATGGATGATCCTGGACGTGGTGCCGGTGATCCCGCCCGAGCTGCGCCCGCTGGTGCCGCTGGACGGCGGCCGTTTCGCGACCTCCGACCTCAACGACCTTTATCGCCGCGTCATCAACCGTAACAACCGCCTGAAGCGGCTGATCGATCTGCGCGCGCCGGACATCATCGTGCGCAACGAGAAGCGCATGCTGCAGGAGGCGGTCGACGCCCTCTTCGACAACGGCCGCCGCGGCCGCGTCATCTCCGGCGCCAACAAGCGGCCGCTGAAGTCGCTGTCGGATATGCTGAAGGGCAAGCAGGGGCGTTTCCGCCAGAACCTGCTGGGTAAGCGCGTCGACTACTCCGGCCGGTCCGTGATCGTGGTGGGCCCGGAGTTGAAGCTGCATCAATGCGGTCTGCCGAAGAAGATGGCCTTGGAGCTTTTCAAACCCTTCATCTACTCCAAGCTGGAACTCTACGGCCTGGCCTCGACCGTCAAGGCGGCTAAGCGCATGGTTGAGAAGGAGCGCCCGGAGGTCTGGGACATCCTGGAAGAGGCGATCCGCGAGCATCCGGTGCTGCTAAATCGCGCCCCGACCCTGCACCGCCTGGGCATTCAGGCCTTCGAGCCAGTCTTGATCGAGGGCAAGGCGATCCAGCTGCATCCGCTGGTCTGTACTGCCTTCAACGCTGACTTCGACGGCGACCAAATGGCCGTGCACGTCCCGCTCTCGCTGGAGGCTCAGTTGGAAGCCCGGGTGCTGATGATGTCGACCAACAATATCCTCTCGCCGGCCAACGGTAAACCGATCATCGTGCCTAGCCAGGACATCGTGCTGGGCATCTACTACCTCTCGATGGAAGGCGACGACGACGGCCAGGCGACCCCGATCGCCAACAAGGGCGAACTGCAAGCGGCGCTCGATTCCGGTGCTATCACCCTGCACTCCAGGATCGTCGCCCGCTTCGACACCAAGGACGAAGACGGCAACCCGGTCGTCCAGCGGGTCGAGACCACGGCCGGCCGTATGATCCTTTCTGAGGTTCTGCCGAAGGACCCACGGGTCAAGTTCGACATCGTCAACCGCGTGATCACCAAGCGTGAGATCTCCGAGGTGCTGGATACGGTCTATCGTCACTGCGGCCAGAAGGAGACGGTGATCTTCGCCGACAGCATCATGGCGCTGGGCTTCTACTACGCCAACCGCGCCGGCATCTCTTTCGGCAAGGACGACCTGATCGTCCCGGACGCCAAGCACCGCTTGGTCGAGGAGGCCCAGACCCAGGTCAAGGAGTTTGAGCAGCAGTACCAGGACGGCCTCATTACCCGCGGCGAGAAGTACAACAAGGTCGTAGACGTCTGGTCTACCGCCACCGACCGCGTCGCCGAGGAGATGATGAAGGGGATGAGCGTCGTCAAAGGACGCGACGTCAACTCCGTCTACATGATGGCCCACTCCGGTGCCCGTGGGTCGCCCGCGCAGATCAAGCAGCTGGCCGGCATGCGCGGCCTGATGGCCAAGCCGTCGGGCGAGATCATCGAGACGCCGATCATCTCCAACTTCAAGGAAGGCTTAACCGTGCTGGAGTACTTCAACTCTACCCACGGCGCCCGTAAGGGTCTGGCTGATACCGCCTTGAAGACGGCGAACTCCGGCTATCTCACCCGGCGTCTGGTCGATGTGGCGCAGGATGCCATTGTTACCGAAGATGATTGCGGTACCGGGCGGGTGCTGAACATCGCCGCGGTGGTCGAGGGCGGCGAGGTCTTGGCCCCGCTGACCGAGCGCATCCTAGGCCGCACCGCGGCCGCCGACATCGTCGATCCGGCAAGCGGTGAGACGATTGTGCCGGCCAAGACTGTCATCGACGAGGACCTGGTCGTCCGCATCGACAAGGCCGGTGTGGACAGGGTGCAGGTACGCTCGCCGCTGGTCTGCGAGTCGCAGACCGGTATCTGCGCCGCCTGCTACGGGCGCGATCTGGCCCGCGGCACCAAGGTGAACCTGGGCGAAGCGGTCGGCGTCGTCGCCGCCCAGTCGATCGGTGAGCCCGGTACGCAGCTGACCATGCGCACCTTCCACATCGGCGGCGCCGCCCAGCGCGGTGCCGAGCAGAGCTCGATTGAGGCCACGGTCGAAGGCAGCGTCGCCATCCGCAACCGCAACGCAGTCACCAACTCCGGCGGCGTTCTGGTGGTGATGAACCGCAACCTGGAGATCGTGCTAAAGGACGCGATGGGCCGCGATCGTGCCAACCATCGCATCCCCTACGGCGCGCGCCTGCTGGTCGACGAGGGCGCCAAGGTGGAGAAGGGCCGGCGGCTCGCCGAGTGGGATCCCTACACCATGCCGATCATCGCCGAGAATGACGGCGTGGCGGTCTATGCCGACCTGATCGACGGCGTCTCCATGCGCGAGGTGACCGACGAACAGACCGGTATCGCCAGCCGCGTGGTGGTGGACTGGAAGCAGATGGCGCAGGGCAACGACCTGCGTCCGCACATCCAGCTCTGTAATGAGGAGGGCGGCCTGCTCTTGCTCTCGAACGGGTTGGAGGCACGCTATCTCATGCCGGTAGACGCCATCCTCTCGGTCGAGAACGGCGCCCGGGTGCGGGCCGGCGACGTGCTGGCCAGGATCCCGCGTGAGACCTCCAAGACCCGCGACATCACCGGCGGTCTGCCACGCGTCGCCGAGCTCTTCGAGGCCCGCAAGCCCAAGGACTTCGCGATCATCAGCGAGATCGCGGGGCGGGTTGAGTTCGGCAAGGACTACAAAAACAAGCGCCGCATCGTCGTGCGCCCGCCGGACGAGGGCGAGGACGGCAAGGAGGCGCGCGAATACCTCATGCCGAAGGGTAAGCACATCTCCGTGCAGGAAGGCGACTTCGTCGACAAGGGTGACCTGCTAATGGACGGCAGTCCGGTGCTGCACGACATCCTGGAGGTGATGGGGATCGAGGCTCTGGCCGAGTATCTGGTAAACGAGATTCAGTCAGTCTACCGCCTGCAGGGCGTGAAGATCAACGACAAGCACATCGAGGTGATCTGCCGCCAGATGCTGCGGAAGGTCGAGATTGTGGAGCCCGGCGGCACCACCTTCCTGCTGGGCGAGCAGGTGGACCGCGACGAGTTCGACGCGGTCAACGTGCGCACTGGGGACGAGGGCGGCGCGCCGGCCAAGGCCAAGCCGGTGCTGCAAGGTATCACCAAGGCCTCGCTGCAGACCCGCTCCTTCATCTCCGCTGCCTCCTTCCAGGAGACCACGCGCGTCCTGACCGAGGCCTCGGTTCAGGGCAAGGCCGACTTCCTGCTGGGCTTGAAGGAGAACGTGATCGTCGGACGCCTAATCCCGGCCGGCACGGGCGCGTCGATGAGCGAGGTGAAGAGAGTAGCAGCCGACCGCGACCAGATTCTGCTGGCCGAACGGCAGGCCGAACGGCTGGAATCCACCGACGGGGAGATCGCCGATGAAGCAGTCGATAATGAAGAAATCGTGGATCAGGAAATCAGCGCGGCGGAATAAGCACTTCGCTTAAGCCTCTTAAAAAATGCTTCGCTCAGGCTCTCTAAGAAAAGGTCCCCCGGTTTCATGTCTGGGGGGCTTTTTGTACGCAGCTCCGGTACCGCGAAGCACCCGGGGTCAAGCTTGGTCGAGGCGTTTCGGCAAGGCTGGCAAGCAGTCCTCCGGTCAGTAGGGTTTCCGTCCGGTCAGGCGCCTAGCGCTGCCGCCGATGGCGACGTCTCCACTGGCGACGGCGGGGCCTTCCCCGGTGTCCTCTGTGCCGGCTATCTTATGCCGCCGAAAGGAATGCCGATCGGCGCCGCCGTCTCTCTCCTCCCGGTCGTCAGGTCGTCAAGCGGGAACTTGGACAGCTGGCCGTGTCCTTAAGGCGCGGCCCTCGGATTGCCCAATGACCGCCTCGCCGGCGGGACGGCAAGCTTGCGCCCGATGCCCGGCAGATCCTCCCTGGCGTTGCCCGCACCGCTCGTTCGGCAGGACGGAGCCGCCATGCGGCGATAAACCCAAGTAGCAGGCGGCTGATCTCGGTCACGAAATAGGGGGCCCTGCCATCCCTATCTCCTACCGAGCCGCCGTTTTCGTCGCCTCAATCACGCGCCAAAGGGGAAGATCTGCGCCGGTCATGGCAGGATGGTCAAGGCGCCGCCAAGGAAGGCCAGGCTGGCTGCTAATCCGGTCACGGCGGTCGCGGCGAAACAGGCAATGTGCAGGCGATAAAGTCTCCTAGACCCGCATCCGGCAGCAATGTGAAAGAGGGCCGTAGCGGCAGTTAGATAGCGAATGCCGAAGCTGGTGATCGCCATAGCCGCGCCGGTCACCCACCAGCCGATTGCGGCGACGAAGTTTTCCTTGCCGATGCTGAGCCCGGCCAAGGCGGAGACCGACGACAAGGCGGCGATGATGGCGCCGCTGTTGACGATCAGCGCCCACTTCAGGTATAAACCTCCGGACTCCTGCATTGTGTTATTGACGCGATTCAGGTCCTCTTGCTTCCTTTCGTCGTGCATTAGGGTTCTCCTTGAGCGATCTGGCACACCCGTTCGGCAAGTTGGTTGCGGCGGCGGGATTGCCGTTCCGATGCGACAACCAAGCATCGATTGCGACGCGAGCAAAGGCCCGCTCGCGGCTGCGGGAAGCCCGGCAGCTTTTTCCGGTGCTCGCGGAATTAGAAGATAGAGATCCGCAGGGCAGCGGCTCGCGTGCAAAAGAAGCGCCCGGCCTCACCGCTCCATTCGCACGGTAGGGATTCTAGGGTATCGAGCGAGAATGCCCCGCCCTCGACGATCATCCACTTCTTGGCGATCGTTAGCCAGTTCGCCCGGGAGCCGCCCGGGGTCAGCGAGTCACTGATCAGGGTCACACTCTGCAACCGCTCTGCACGAGGGCGCTTTTTCCGGCAAAACAAAGGGTGCGCGCCCGGATTTTTCAAGCCTTCCGCAGCCCTCCAACATCGATCTCCAAACCGCTTTTCAGCCGATTCCGCATCCCTGCAACCGCCCGATTTTAAAAGACTTCTGTCACCCTACATCTCCTCGTCTTAAATGTCTCGGCGGACCATCTGCCCTGTCTTCATTGCGCACGGGTCGATGATCTCGGCCCCGCATCCGCCGAAATTCTTGACATTTCTCGTCGCAACACTCGCCCTTTTGGGCACAGCCGATGGCGGCAATCCGGCAGTCGAATTGGCCGGTCGGCCGCTCCGCCGCGCGCCGCTTCGGCTGCGATGAGCGCGTAAACCTCTGCCGTTGCTTCAGTCGAACCCCGGTGGCTTACGCATGGACTCGCGCGGCGGAACTTCCATCTCCTCCCCGCCCAAGGGTGCAGCGCGCGGTGAACGCTCACCGTAGTCGGCGCCCGTCAAACCTTTGGCCTCCAATCCAACACCATCGGCCGCTTGACGGCAAAGCCGATCCTCTAACGCAGCAGTTCGTTATCCAAGATCCTCTCCAACAGCCCCAGAAGGCTTCCTAGCTCTGGCAAGCCGATAGAACGTCAAACGCGCCTTTGGCTTGAGGGCAAGGTGGTGGCGGCTCCTCCGCGACGACCAACAGCGCCTTGACGTCGTCGGCTTGGCGAGCTGGCCCGGAATGGTCTGCTCCGGCGCCGTGTTCACGCAAATGCCGTCTTATCGATCTCCGCGGATGTAGGGGAGGCCCAAGGCCGGCGGCAGCAGAGAGTGGCGGCCGAAGACCACCAGCACCAGCATCACCATGGCGAAGGGCAGCATCTGCACCACGTCGGTCGGAATGTTCAGTCCGGCCACCTGCAGCGCCGTCGTCAGCGCCAGGGAGAGGCCGAAGAGCAGTGCGCCGGCCAGGACCCAGAGGGGCCGACCGCGCGCCAGCATCGCCAGCACGATAGCGATGAAGCCTGCGCCGCCGGTCATGAAGGGCACGAAGAGCCCAGCCGCTACGTTCGCCATGTAAGCGCCGCCTAGCCCGGCTAGCAGTCCGGTCGCCAGCACCGCCCAGGTCCGGGTCTTGGTGACGCTGACGCCGGCGGCATCCAGAGCACCGGGCTTGTTGCCGGCAGCCTCCAGATTCAGGCCGATATAGCTGTTGCGGTAGAGCCAGGCCAACGCAGGCACCAGGAGGATTGCTGCATAGACCAGGGGCGTGCGGTCGAAGATGGCGGGACCGAAGACCGGGATCGCCTCCAAGCCCGGCAGCGGCCAGTCGGGAGCTGGGAGCAGACTGGGGCGCGAACGCGCGAACTGGAAGTGATGCAGCAGGGCTGTCAGTCCGTCCACCGAGAGTGTAAGCGCGATGCCGATCACGATCTGGTTCATACCGAGGCGAATGCAGAAGAGCGCCATTAGCAGCGCTACGGCCATGCCGCCCAATCCGCCAGCCAGCAGGCCCAGCCAGAAGGAACTGCCGAAGTAGGCGCTACAGAAGCCGGTATAAGCGCCTAACAACATCATGCCTTCCAGGCCGATATTGAGCACGCCCGACTTCTCCGAGATCTGTTCACCCAGGCCGGCCAGCAGCAGCGGGATGGCCGCAGTCAGCACCCCGGCCAGCAGGGTGGTAAGAAAGATCTCGCTGAAGAGGCCGCTCACGACGCGGCCCTCTCGAGGCGGCGCCGGTAGTCCAGATACTCGATCAGCGCTAGGAAAATCAACAGCAGGCCGACCAGCATCAGCACGAAAAAATTGGGCACGCCCAGCCGCCTGGCCGCGCTCTCGCCGCCGATGACCAATACCGAGAAGAAGAAGACGAAGAGGATGGTGCCGTAGCCGTTGAAGCGCGCTAAGAAGACTAACGGCACCACCAAGAGCCCGTAGCCCGGATTCCAGTCAGCCTGCACGTTACCGTAGACGCCCAGGATGTCGATGGCGCCGCCCACTCCGGCCAGTGCCGCGCTGAGCGCAAAGGTGGCGTAGGTAAGGAGGCCGACATTGAGCCCGGCATGGATCGCCGCGCGCGGATTGCCGCCGACAATCTGCAGGCGCAAACCGAAGGATGTGCGGGTCATGACCAAGTGCACCATGACGACGCTCGCCAGGGCCAGCAGGATGCTGACATTGACCGTAGTGCCGAACAGCCGCCAGAGGCGCTCGTCCACCGGCAGGGTCAAGGTTTGCGGCACTGTCGTCTGGGAGTCGTCGAAGACCAGCTTCACCAGCACATTGGCAAAAGAGATGCCTAGGAAGGACATCATCAAGGTGGTGACGATCTCGTTGATGCCGTAGCGCGCCTTCAACAAGGCCGGCAGCAGCGACCAGGTCGCCCCGACCAGGGCGGCCACGGTGATCGCGATCAGCCAAGCCAAGGGCGCCGGCAGGAATCCGACCAGGACTGGCGCTAGCGCGGCAGTGAAGACGGCGGCCAGCAGGAACTGCCCGTCGACACCCAGGTTCCAGATCCCGGCACGGAACGCGACGATTAAACCGGCGGCGATCGAAAGCAGCGGCGCGGCGCGGGTGACGGTGGCCTGCAGTCCACTGGCCCGGAACAGTCCTCGCTCCACGACATAGCCATAGTAGGCTAAGGGATCTTTGCCCAGTAGAAGCAAGATCGCACCGCCTGCTGCCAGCGCCAGCAGTATCGGCAGGAGAATGCGTGCGGCGGCGGCGAGGGGCTCTGCCCTCATGCTGCTTCCGCCCCCGTCATCAGGGCGCCGATCCTCTGTGCGGCGCCCGGTCCGTTCTCGACGATGCCGGCGATGCGTCCCCTTAACAGCACAGCGATACGGTCGCTGACCTCCAGCAGCTCGTCTAGCTCGGTGGAGATGACCAAGGTGGCGAGACCTTGCTCAGCACCATGGACGATGCGCTCACGGGCCAGGAGGGTGTTCTGCAGATCCAGGCCGTAAGTAGGCTTGTTGAAGATAGCAATCGCGGCCTCGCCCTTTGTCAGCTCGCGGGCCAGCAGGACCTTCTGGATGTTGCCGCCGGACAGCTTGACGATCGGCGTGCGTTCGTGCGGGGTGCGCACATCGTAACGCTCGATCCGGTCGCGAGCATGGGCGTGTATGCGGCCCCAGCGGCTGATCCCGCCCTGCCACAGCGGCGGCCGGCCGGTCTCCTTCAAGATCAGGTTGATCGCGACCGAGAGGTCGCCGACGGTGCCCTCGCCCAGGCGCTCGTCGGTGATGTAGCGCAGGCCCAGACGGCGGCGGGCGGCGACGCCGCTGCCGCCGATCTCGTGGCCGTCGAGAATCAGACTGCCGCCGGTCAGCGGACGCTGACCGGCCAAGGCTTCGGCCAGGTGCTTTTGCCCGTTGCCGTCGACACCGGCGATGCCCAGCACCTCGCCCGCCGCCAGATCCAGGAAGACGCCGCGTAGGGGGCATTCGCCGCGCGCGGCTGCGGTGGCGATCTCTTGGGCTACCAAACGTTTGCGCCGCGCGCTGCTGTCCGGTGCCTTGCGGGCGATCTTGCGACCGTGATCGGAGAGACACTCGCCTTCCTCGTCGTGGCTTTCCGTCCGGCCGAACATGAGGCGGATGACGGCGTCGCTCACCTCCTCTTCGCTCATGCTATTCAGTTGCTCCGGGGGCAGCTGGCCGGCCAGCCGCCCGGAGCGCAGCACCGAGACGCGGTCGCCAAGGCCGTAGACCTCGTTCAGCTTGTGAGTGACGAAGATCAGCGCCGTACCGGCTGCCCGCAGGCGGCGCATGACCCTGCCTAACTCTTCAACACCCCGCGGGGTCAGCATGGAGGTGGGCTCGTCCAGGATCAGGACCTTGCTGCCGCACCACAGTGCTCGCATGATTGCGACCTGCTGCTGCTGGCCGAGGGAGAGGCGAGCGAGCGGACTGTCGGGATACAACGTCACGCCCAGCAATGCGCTCAGGTCGCGAAAGCGGGCGAGGGCGGTGCTGCGGCCCAAGCGTCGCCACCAGGGCCCGCCCAGCATCAGGTTCTCCAACACCGTTAGGCTAGGCACCAGCAGTAGATGCTGAAAGACCGTGCCGATGCCGAGCGCCAGACTCTCGCGCGGCGAGGCGATTCGCACCGACCGGCCCGCTACCCGGATTTCGCCGGCGTCGGGCTGCTGCATCCCAGCCAGCATGGCGATCAGGGTGGATTTGCCGGCCCCGTTCTCGCCTAGGAGGACGTGAACTTCGCCTGCCAAGACTTCTAGCGAGATGGCATCGTTGGCCAGGACGCCGGGAAAGCGCTTGGTGACGCCGCTCAGAGAGAGGGCAGGAGGGTGGCTGTTCAGAGAGAGGGCAGGAGGGTGGCTGTCAGTCATGAAGATTCCAAGGGCAGCCGACAGAGGGAACACCCTCGGATAGAGGCGACAGGATTACTCGGCGGCGTCCACCGAATTCATCAGCTTACGCACCTCGACTGCGTCGAAGACCGGCTCGATCGTCAGGCTGCCGTCGACGATCTGATCGCGCAGAGCCATGATCTCGTCCCAGATCTCGGGTGGGATGTGGTCAGTCTTCAGCAGCTTCACCGAGTCGTCGCTCAGGCCGATCTTGTAGCGGTTTTTACCGAATTCGCCGGCCCTCAGGTCTTCCACCATGGCGCTGTAGACCGGGATCATGTTCCACATCACCGAAGACAGCAGATGGCCTCTGTCCAGCGAGGACTTGTCGCCGATGACATCGATGAACCAGATCGGTCCGCCGTCCTTGGCCTTGTTGTTTTCGACCGCTTCGATCATGCCGAAGGAGGAGCCGTTACCCTGGCCGAAGATAATGTCGGCGCCGACGGCAATGACCGATTCCGTCACCCGGCGGCCTCCGGCGGCGTCGGCGTAAGCAGCCGGGCCGATCACGGCATAGACCACCTGGATGTCGGCGTTCCCGGCCTTCACGCCCTGGGCGAATCCGGCTGACTGCGAGTTCCACGAAGGCGGTTCGCCGGAGACCACAATGCCGACGGTGCGGGTGCGGGTCAGCTTTGCTGCCATGATGCCGGCGAGATAGGAGCCCTCGTGGCCGCTCAAGGTATAGTCGGCGACTAGGCCGGGCTTCAGCTTGTCAGGGCTGTTGACGATGGCCACCGGCACCCCGGTCTCGACAGCGATCTCCGGTGCTGCCGTGTTGTAGCCGCTGGAGTGCGCGATCATAAGGCTGGCGCCGTCTTCGGCCAACTCGCGCAGAGTCGTGCGCACGTCGCGGTAGCCCAGGCCTTCGGCCGGCATGAACTCCAACCCATAGGCCTCGGCCACTGCGCGGGCGGCATCGACGCCCTGTTGGTTCCAGCCGTAGTCCGTGCCCTGTTCGGGCACCAGGACCGCGATTGAGGTTACCTCCTCTGCGGAGGCTGTCGTTGCGCCCAGTCTCAAGGCACCCAGTCCCAAGGCACCCAGTCCCAAGGCCAGGACGGCCGCTGCACCGGCCCTCGTCAAGTTCTTTCGTGTCAGCATGGTCATTTCTCCTCATGCCCCGGCTCTACCGGTTCTTGGCTAACTATCCAGTGTTTTGCTCACGGCAACCGGCCTGGGTCCGCGTTCAACGCGCAGGCTCGCAATTTCCTCCTCAATATAGTCGAAGATACCGCCGCCTGTCTTCATGCCAAGCTGGCTTTTGGCGGTACGCCCGGTGACGTAGGGGCTGTGACGTCGTCGCGGGTCGAAGTTCCGCGTTCGGATAACTGCCGACAGCCCGGTAGATGTAGAACCCGGAGATGTCCGATAAGGCCATGGGACTGATCGCCGGGTTTCGGAGGACCACCAGGCCTGCTAACTGCTGCACCAGATGACCGCCGCCGCACCCGAGGTCCAGGCGCGGACCGTCAGCACGTGGCGAAAGCGCCCCGGGCACCGCAGCACGGTGGCCGACGCCCATCCGGCTCTCGGCGGCATTGTACTGCCACTCGGCAATATCACCGACAAAATCCACCTCCTCCCCAATCGGACGCAGGGCCCTTTGTTCATTGTCGCCAGTAGGGTGTAGAATGCTGGGAACACGGTCTGTGCGCTAGGCACTTCCGGGCGGGGTGCGGATCCGCTACTAGCCTCGGCGATGGAAGACAAAGCGAGGTGCCTGGATCCGATCGCTCTCACCATCCTCGAGATTCTGGAGGGGTTGCGTGAGGGAAGAACCTGCGCGCCCAACGACGTTGCTCAGCTGTTGGCCGAGCGTCGGGGCAAGGCGGGCGACCCGCCGGACCTTTGGCGGCGCTATCTGCAGACGGTCAGCGCGCAGGCGTGCTTTCTCGCCCGCGCGGGGCGTATCGCCATCTTTCGCCGCGGCGTCCGCTAGGATCCGCATGCGCTGATCAAGGGCTTGATAAGGCTCAGTCTTTCTAAGCGGGGGAATAATAAAGAGTCGTGCTGCCGGTGAGGCCGCCCTTTCAAATCGCGGCGCCATAACAGCGTCTCGGGAGACTCCCATGAAAATCGTAAAGATCGCCGTGCACCAGGTCGACCTGCCGCTAAAGGAAGGGCGCTACACTTGGGCGGACGGCAAGTTTGTAGAGGTCTTGGATTCCACTCTGGTCGCCGTTACCACCGACGATGGACGGACTGGCTGGGGCGAAGTCTGCCCGCTGGGGCCCTTCTACCTACCGGCCTACGGTCCTGGCGCCCGTGCGGGCATCGGCGAATTGGGGCCGCAGTTGATCGGTCTCGACCCGCGCGACCTGGGCCGGGTGAACGCGGTCATGGACCAAGCGCTCTTAGGACATCCCTACGTTAAGAGCTCGCTTGACATGGCCTGTTGGGATCTTTTGGGGCAGGCGGCCGGTCTGCCGCTGGTGACGCTCCTCGGTGGGCGGGATGGCGCGGCGGTCGATCTCTACCGTGCGATCGGTCAAGAGGCGCCAGAGGCCATGGCAGCGAAGGTCGCGGGCTATCGTGCCGAGGGCTACAGCAAGTTCCAGTTGAAAGTCGGCGGTGCGGTCGAGGAGGACATCGCCCGCATTCGCGCCTGCCGGTCCGTGCTGGATGCCGGTGAACTGCTTATGGCCGACGCCAACACCGGCTGGCAGCAACACGAGGCTCAACGGGTGGTCCGCGCAGTGCGCGACCTCGATGTCTACATCGAGCAGCCCTGTCCCAGCTACGAGGCCTGTCTGGCGATCCGGCGCAACTGCGACCATCCCTTCATCCTGGACGAGGTCATCGACGGTCTGCCGGCCCTGCTGCGGGCGCAGCGCGACCTGGCGATGGATGCGATCAACCTGAAGATTTCCAAGGTCGGTGGGTTGACCAAGGCACGGCAGATCCGCGATCTCTGCGCCTCGCTGGGTATTGCGATGAACCTGGAGGACTCTTGGGGCGGCGACGTTACCACTGCGGCCATCGCCCATCTGGCTCATTCGACCCCGGTAAACTTCCGCTTGGCGGCCACCGACTTCAACTCCTACGTCACGGTCTCGACCGCAGCCGGGGCGCCGCAGCGCAAGCAGGGCCGTATGGCGGCTTCACAAGCCCCGGGGCTCGGCGTCACGCCCAGGCCGGCCGGCAGCGATTGGGCCGCCGCTCTTCGAGATCGCTTAGCGCAGATAACCGGCCTTCCCCTTCCGATTGGATGCCTTCGTCCGGGCTTGTCGTTGCTGCTTGCCTGCGTCCACACGATCTACTGCCTCAAGAATCTATCAGGGTTTCTGTACTTCGCACAAAGACTTTGCTGCCGTGCGGCAGTACTGTAGCGGTGGTTGGTCAATCCCTCGGCTGCTGCTCGGGACGTATCGGCGCGAAGTACCTCATGACGCAGTCCGGTGGCGACCCGGCGGAGTAGCTACAGGCGTGCGGAAGTATCGATGCTTTCCTCGCGCTGGGCGGCCTCATCGCATCGGCCTCGATTAGCAACCTCTTATACTGCATGACGAGGAGGGCTTGGTCCGGCAGGTCAAGTTCGTGAGCGGGCGGCTGTTGGAGAGTCCCGAGAGTTTCGACCTGCGGTTCACACTCTCCGGCCCGCGGGCGCGCATGCTGTCGCAGTGGTTCCTATCGCTGGAGAAGATCTAGCTGTCGTTGTAGTCGACTGCGGTGAGGCAGAGGCCGTGCGGTGGGGCTGTGGGGCCGGCTTGAGTACGGTCGCGGGCTTCCAGGATCTCGTGCATGCGTTCTGGCGGCCAGCGCCCGTTGCCGATCCACTTCAGGCTGCCGGTCACGATGCGAACCTGATTATGCAGGAAGGACTGCGCCGCGAGGTCCAGATATATTTCTTCTCCCTGCGCTGTGACCGCGAGCCGATCCAAGGTGCGCAAAGGGGAATTTGCCTGGCAGCCTGCCGCACGGAAGCTGGTGAAGTCGTGGTGGCCGATCAGACAGACGGCGGCCTGCCGCATGGCCTCCAGATCCAAGGGTTCTGGCACCCACCATACGCGGCCACGCTCCAGCGCAGCCGGTGCGGAGCGGTTCAGAATACGATAGCGGTAGTGGCGCCGCTTGGCGGAGAAACGGGCGTGGAAGTTCGGCCCTACTGGCCAGGCATTGCGAACCACGATGGGCAAGGGCTTCAAGTGGTGATTGAGCGCTAGCAGAACCATGCGGGGCTCCGCTACGCGGGCGATGTCGGCATGCACCACTTGGCCGCTGGCGTGCACGCCAGCGTCGGTCCGGCCGGCTGCAATCGTGGTCGAGGGCTCGCCCGTGAAGGCTTCAATGGCGCTTTCCAGGGACTCTTGCACCGAGGGACCGCTGGTTTGGCGCTGCCAGCCGACGAAGTTACTGCCATCGTATTCGATGGTCAGGCAGTAGCGGGTCACGTCAGCCGGCTACCTTTGCCGATGGGAAAGCCGCGCAGGAAACCCTCTGTTTCCAGCGCTACCCTGCCCGGCCGTTGCAAGGCGGTTAGCCGCAGTGCGCCGCTGCCGCAGGCAACCGTTAAGCGATCGTCCAAGACCGCGCCGGCTTCGCCCTCGCCGTTGGCCAGGTCGGCGGAGAGGACATTCAGCCGTGTGCCTTCGAAGGTGCAGTGGCTGCCGGGCCAGGGGTTGAAGGCACGGATCTGGCGCTCCAGCAGCTCTGCGGGGCGGCTCCAGTCCAAGGCGCTTTCCGCCCGCCTGAGCTTTTGCGCATAGGTGACGCCATCGCCGGGTTGCGGCTGTGCCTCGATCTGGCCGGTTGCAAGCGCATCGAGGGTCTCGACCAAGAGCGCCGCGCCGCGCTTGGCCAAAGCATCGTGCAGGCTCTTACCGGTGGTGTTCTCGGTGATCGCAACCCGCGCATGCGCAAGCATTGGGCCGGTATCGAGCCCCTTTTCCATTTGCATGACGGTAACACCGCTCTCCCTGTCGCCGGCTTGGATCGCGCGTTGAATCGGGGCGGCGCCGCGCCAGCGCGGCAGCAGGGAGGCATGCAGGTTGATGCAGCCCAGTCTCGGTGCCGTCAGGATTTCTTTCGGCAGCAGCAGACCGTAGGCCACCACGATGGCAGCATCGAGGTCTAGCGCTCGAAAGGCGTCCAGGGTCTTGGCCGTCTTCAGGCTCTCGGGCCTGTGCAGCGGCAGGCCTAGCGCCTCGGCAGTTGCGCCCACGGGCGTGTCGTGCAGGGCTTGCTTGCGGCCTGCCGGGCGCGCCGGTTGAGAATAGACGGCGCAAACTGTGTGGCCTCGATCAAGCAGAGCATGCAGGGTCGGCAGCGCAAAGTCCGGCGTCCCCATGAAGGCAAGTCTCAAGCGAGTCATGGAGTTCGCCCCCTTCTGTTCCTGACTAAGCTGTCGCCAGGTTGCCTTGCTTCTTGGCCTTTAAGAGCTTGCGCAGGATCATGTTGCGCTTCAGTGCCGAGATGCGATCGACGAAGAGGATGCCGTCCAGGTGATCGATCTCATGCTGAACGCAGGTTGCCAGAAGCCCCTTGGCCTCCAGGCACTGCTGCTGGCCGTCCCGATTGAGATAGGAGACCCGGATCTCTGCCGGGCGCACCACGTTGGCATAGTGTTCCGGTAGCGAGAGGCAGCCTTCGTTGTAGCTGTCGTCCTGGCCGGAAACCCAGGCCAATTCCGGATTGATCAAGGCGTGGGGTTGGCGGGTCGATCCTTCGGGGGTGACGTCGACTACGACAACGCGCTGCAGAACTCCGACCTGCGGGGCTGCCAAGCCGATGCCGGGTGCCTCGTACAGGGTCTCGAACATATCGTCGATCAGTCGGCGCAGGTCGTCGTTGACCTGGCCGACCGGGCTCGACACCTTCTTCAGACGCGGATCGGGAGCAACCAGGATGGGCAAAAGGGCCATGGTTTCCAAGTCTCGTAGGGCTTGACGGGCAGGTGCCCGTCTTAAATTGCGATTAGCACTATATAGCTGGGGGAGAGGCCTGGCCTATCAAGCGAGGGTCTTGTCGCGTTGATCGTCCAGCGCTGGCAATTCTTCGGCCGCGGCTTCTTCGACGATGGTTGCCGGTAGCTGTTTCTGGGCTTTGGCGCCTAGCCCGCGCAGCTGTTCGGCCTGCTTGACCAAATTACCCTTGCCCGATGCGAGTTTGCCGAGGGCAGAGTCGTAGCTGCTGCGGGCTTGGTTCATGCGTTGACCCAGTTCCTCCATGTCTTTCACAAATCCGACAAACTTGTCATAGAGGAGCCCGCCGCGCTCGGCGATCTTCTCCACGTTCTGGGTGCGGCGATCAATGGTCCAGAGGTTGTGGATTGTCTTCAAGGCCACCATCAGGGTGGTTGGCGTTGTGAGCACAATGTTGTTGTGCAGTGCCTCGTCCATGAGGTCGCGGTTGGCCTGAAGGGCTGCCGATAGGGCCTCTTCGATGGGGAGGAATAGGATCACGAACTCCGGGCCCTGTCCGGCCAAGCTCTGATAGCCTTTGCCGCCTAGGCTGCGCAGGTGAGCGCGCAGGGAGTGGACGTGGTTTGTCAATGCTGTCTCACGCTCCGCCGCGCTTTCGGCATTGACGTAGAGCTCATAGGCCTTCAGAGAGACCTTGGAATCGACGATCACACGCTCACCGTTTGGCAGATGGACGATCACGTCGGGCCGGAAGCGTTGGCCGCTCTCGTCGCTGTGGCTGGTCTGCGTGCTGAACTCCTGCCCTTCGCGCAAGCCGGAGCGCTCCAGCACATGAGACAGCACCATCTCGCCCCAAGCGCCTTGGGCCTGGCTCTTGCCTTTGAGGGCCCGCGTCAGGTTGCGGGTCTCTTGGTTCATTTCTGCCCCCAGGCCCGCCAGTTCCTTGATCTGCTGGCCTAGGCCGGCGCGCTCCTTGGCGTTCTCCCGCTGTGCGAGTTGCAGGCTCGACTGGAACTGGCCCATTTGATTGCGCAAAGGATTGAGCAGCCCGGTCATCTGGGTCTCGTTCTGCTTGATCAGTTGCTGGCCCTGCTGCGACAGCTGTTCTGCCGACAGCAGCTTGAACTCCTTGGTCAAGCGCTCTCGGGCGTCTTGCAGCAGCGCCAGCTTCTCATCGTTGTTGCGGGTCTGCTGTTTCTGCGCTTCCTGCAGCCGCGCCAGTTCGATCTCACGTTCGGCGAGGTTCTTTTCCAAGTCAGCTTGCTTGGCTGCTCCGGCCTCCGCCAGAGCGAGTCTGGTGGCCTGTTCGCCCACGCGCTCTGCGGTCTCCATAAGTTTCCGGTTGAGGTCGCGTGCACGATTCCAAAAGTAAACGGCCGCCAGCAGGGCGAAGACCAAAGCCAAGAGTAGTCCGGCCGACTCGCTGGAGAACGACTGCATCTCAGTGTCTCCTTAAGGTACCTGTTTGCCGACCGTGTCCGAGCGAATCTGACCGCCTTCGACCGAGTCGTTGACCTTAGTTCCCGTGCAGCAGGCCGCGCTCCATGGTCCTGATCCCGATCTCTGTTCGGCTGATCGCATCCAACTTCTCATTGAGGTTGCGCAGGAGGAGCTTCACCCTAGCCCCGGATCGGTTAAATCGCCCGACGGTTTGAGTGCGGTCGAGGCTGTAACCACCATCGGGGAGAGGAGGATTTGAGCATATAGATAATCGCACGGCTGAGTGCGTTCTTGCGGAGCCTCGAACCACAAAACGGATAGGAGGACATTACGTCTCTTAATAAACCCGATTCATTTGGTTGAGGAAGATTTAGCAACAGGAGTGGTAATCGTGTTCTTAGGTAACGCTTCTTCGCTAGCCCTCTGTTCTGCACTCTTCTGCAGGCGGATTGCTTGTACAAGCATGCGCTCGACCGTGCTGGATTTCGGTTCGGTCCAGGTACCGTCGATCTTGCGCTTGCCTTGAACGATTGCAAGCTCGCGCATGAGTTCAATCGTTGCCATGTCCATGGGATCGATAGCTCCTAAGCTCCTAGTTGAGAGGTTGCTTACTGCGATCAACATGCACTTCAATCGCTTCCTTTAGCTATCCGCACCCTTATGACGGTGCAATAGAAAATACCTACGATCAGCTTCTGCGTAACCTCGGCTGGCGCAGGGGTAAAGAAGGCAAGATGTGCTGAGTTGTCGCGTCAGGCAAGATTTGCGATTAAGAGACAGTCGCACTAGTGTGTGGTTGTTTTTGCGACTGAATGTCAGACGCAATATCAACAAGGAGCACGTATGAAATGACCGACAGTAAGAAAATGTGCCTGGCAAGTGCCGCTTTGGTGGCCTTGATCGCTTTTTCCGGGCTGGCGACGGCTGAAGAGATGGTGAACGTCTACTCCTCGCGCCACTACGGCAACGACGATGCCCTCTTCGAAGGCTTCACCGAGAAGACCGGCATCAAGGTCAACCGTGTCGAAGGCAAGGGCGCCGCCTTGCTGGAACGCCTGAAGAATGAAGGCGAGGCCAGTCCGGCCGATGTCTTCATCACTGTCGATGCCGGCATGTTCTGGCGTGGCGAACAGGCCGGGATCTTCCAGCCGATCCAGTCAGACTATCTCTATGATCGCATTCCCGAGCACTTGCGCGATCCGGAAGGCGAGTGGTTCGGTTTCTCCAAGCGGGCCCGGGTCATTTACGTGGATCCGGCGGCGGTCGAGAATCCGCCAAGCCGCTACGAGGATCTGGCTAAGGAAGAGTACAGGGGCAAGATCTGCATCCGCTCCAGCTCCAACATCTACAATCTCTCGCTCATGTCCTCAATCATCGCGGCCGATGGCAAGGAAGTGGCGCAGGACTGGGCGAACGGTGTGGTCGCCAACATGGCACGCAACCCAACGGGGGGCGACACCGATCAGATAAAGGCCGTCGGTGCCGGTATCTGTGAGATCTCGGTGGGCAACACCTATTACTTTGTGCGCCTAACGACCGGCGAGGATGCCGAGCTTAAGGCCATGACTGAACGCCTCGACATCATCTTCCCGAACCAGGACGACCGCGGCACCCACGTGAATGTATCCGGTGCGGGCGTGGTGAAGGGCGCCGAAAACAAGGAGAATGCAATCAAGCTGTTGGAATACCTGGCCAGCGACGCGGCACAGGAGCACTTCGCCAACGGCAATAACGAGTATCCGGTGGTTCCGGGGGTTGCCGCGAATGCAGCTGTCGTTGCACTGGGTGCCTTCAAGGAAGACGAGTTGAGCGTCTCGATCCTGGGTGAGTTTCAGCCCGAGGCCGCCAAGATCATGGATCGCGCCGGCTGGAAGTAACCTTGCCATACTGCCGGCATTTAGCCGGTTCGCAAGGGGGCGCTTCGGCTTAGAGCCGGGGCGCCCTCGTTCTTTTCGTTCGCTCGGCGATTGTTGGGCGGGTGCTCAGACCCCAGGCCGGCCGCGCGCGATTGCACGCGATAACAGGATCACCGGTAGGATACCGACCGCAACGATGGTCAGGGACGGCAGCCCGGCATCGGCCAAGCGCTCGTCTGATGCCATGTTGTGGGCTTGGACCGCTAGGGTGTCGCGGTTGAAGGGGCGCAGCAAAAGGGTTGCCGGTAGCTCCTTCATCACGTCGACGAAGACCAGCAGGGCTGCGGTGGCAAGTCCGCTTTTCAACAGCGGGGCGTGGACGGTCGCGAGGATCGATGTCGGGCTGCGGCCTAGGGTACGGGCGGCCTCGTCTAGGCTGTAGCGGATCTTGGCGAGGCTGGCATCCAAGGTGTTCAGAGAGATCGATAGGAAACGGACTAGGTAGGCATAGACCAAGGCGACGATCGAGCCGCTGAGCAACAGGCCGTCGCTATAGCCGAAGAGATCCGTTAGAAGGCCGCTGAGCGCACGATCGAACAAGGTCAAGGGGATGATGGTGCCGACCGCGATCACGGTGCCGGGGATCGCGTATCCCATGCTGGCCAGTCTGGAGAGTTCGGCCAATAGGCGGTTGCCGCGTTGGCGCAGGCCGTAGGCCAAAAGCAACCCAATAGCGATGGCCAAGAGGGCTGTGATGGCACCCAGCGAAAAGGAATTCCAGGCCCAGACGAAGAAACGAGGAGCGACCGCACCCGAGCTTTGATCCAGCCACATCCAGAGTAGGATTACGGCCGGTAGTAGAAAACCAAGTGCGAGCGGGAGACCGCAAGCAAGCAGAGCGAGCAGCGCCCGGGCGCCGGTCAGTCGGAACTGTGGCAGTCCGCTATAGCGCCCGGTGGTGTGATGGAACTGCTTACGACTGCGACTCCAGCGCTCCAAGATCAATAGGGCGAGGGCGGCGACCAGTAGCAGGACGGCCAGCTGCGCAGCTGCTATCTTGTCGCCGAAGCTGGTAAAGGCGCGGACGATTCCCGTGGTCAATGTTTGCACCCCGAAGAAGGAGACTGTGCCGTAGTCGGCAAGAGTCTCCATCAGGGCCAGCGCGGTGCCGGCAGCGATGGCCGGGCGGGCCAGCGGCAAGGCCACCTCGAAGAAGAGGCTCCAGGGGCGATACCCCAAGGTCCGTCCGACCTCCAGCATGCAAACCGACTGCTGCAGGAAGGCAGCGCGCGCCAGCAAGTAGACGTAGGGATAGAGCACCAGTATTAGAAGCGCCGCGGCGCCGCTCAGCGAACGGATTTCCGGGAACCAATAGTCGCCGTAACGCCAACCTAAGGCTGCACGCAGCCAGATCTGCAGCGGCCCGGCGGCGTCGAGGAAATCGGTGTAGGCATAAGCCACGACGTAGCCCGGCACGGCCAGCGGCAATACCAAAGCCCAAGCGAAGACGCCTTGGCCGGGAAAGCGACAAAGTGTGGTCAGCCAGGCCGTGCCGCTGCCGATCACCGGCACCCCGATGCCGACGATTGCCATCAGCAGCAGCGAGTTGACGATGTAGTCGGAAAGCAGGGTTTGGCGTAGATGTGTCCAGCTGCCTTGGTCCGGCAACATTAGCTGGCCCAAAACGCTAACGATGGGCAGCAGCAGCACTAGAACTACCAAGGTAATCGGCCAGGTCAGCCCGCAGGCCCGCAAGCGCGGTTCGTCGTGCCTCTTTGCCTGTCGGTGCAGCAGCACTGCGGGATCAGTCATACCCGGCGACCCCGATCCTGCAGGAAAAACATCTTTCTTACGCAAAAAGCACAAACTCCATCTTGCTGCCCGATCTGCTTTTCCGTATGGCTCTCAGCACGTTAGACGAGGTGCTGCAGGGAGCCGTGGATGACGTCAATTTTGTCGCCAGACTATAAGCCGACCGACAGCGAACCTTTCATGAGCCAGCGAATGAAGGACTATTTTTGTGACAAACTTCTGAGTTGGAAGCGGGAGCTCCTGGACGAGTCGACAGAGACGATCAATAATCTTCAGGCGAACAGCAGGTCGGAACCCGACCCGGCCGACCGTGCGTCATTGGAAACTGATCACGCATTAGAGCTACGCACTCGCGACCGCGAACGCAAGTTAATCGCAAAGATCGACGCAGCTTTGCAGCGGATCGAAGACGGGACTTACGGCTTCTGTGAAGAAACCGGGGAGCCGATCGCCATCAAGCGCTTGGAGGCCCGTCCGATTGCGACCCTTTCCATCGAGGCGCAGGAGCGTCACGAGCGTATGGAGCGAACCCAGCGAGACGACTGATCGTTCTTGGAGGGCCGACGGACATCTTGCTGCCGTGCTTGTTATAGGCATTCTCGGACCTATCGCAGCTAAGTGTCGTCCCAATGGGGGACGTCCGCGCGTGTGTGGTCGCTGCGACCAATTTGACCTGGATCGGGACTGGCCCGAGTCGAAGAACCCTTAGACGCGAAGCCTGCAATGTTGGCATGCATTCACTGCTCGTTCTTGTTTTGGGCTTAAAAATTGAGCACAAAGTAGGCTGCGATCCCTTGGTTGCCGCGGAGTTGCCGAATGTGGGATAGAGAGGGATACGCGCATGGAACAGACTAACCTAGTGTCTGGGGACGGGAGAGAACGTGGACAAGGATAAAGCGTTGCAGGCTGCCCTCGGTCAGATTGAGCGCGCCTTCGGCAAGGGCTCGATTATGAAGCTCGGTGCCGACAAGCAAGCGGTGGAAGCGGAGGTTGTCTCGACCGGTTCGTTGGGCCTGGACATCGCGCTCGGTATTGGCGGTCTGCCGAAGGGCCGAATCGTTGAGATCTACGGGCCGGAAAGCTCGGGCAAGACCACCTTGGCGCTGCACGTGGTGGCCGAGGCGCAAAAGAAGGGTGGCACCTGTGCCTTCGTGGATGCGGAGCATGCTCTGGACCCGGTCTATGCGCGCAAGCTAGGCGTTGACATCGACGAGTTGTTGATCTCGCAGCCTGATGCCGGCGAGCAAGCCTTGGAGATTGCCGATACACTGGTGCGATCCGGTGCGATCGACGTCTTGGTGATCGATTCGGTGGCGGCACTAGTCCCGCGCGCGGAACTCGAAGGGGAGATGGGGGATTCGCTGCCTGGCTTGCAAGCGCGCCTCATGAGTCAGGCCTTGCGCAAGCTGACCGGCTCGATCTCGCGCTCCAACTGCTTGGTCATCTTCATCAACCAGATTCGTATGAAGATCGGCGTCATGTTCGGCAATCCCGAGACCACCACCGGCGGCAATGCCTTGAAGTTCTACAGTTCGATTCGCCTGGACATCCGCCGGATCGGGGCGGTGAAGGATCGCGACAACGTGGTCGGCAATCAGACCCGCGTGAAGGTGGTCAAGAACAAGATGGCGCCGCCCTTCCGGCAGGTCGAGTTCGACATCACCTACGGCGAAGGCATTTCCAAGAACGGAGAACTGCTAGACTTGGGCGTGACCGCAGGGATCGTCGAAAAATCCGGCTCTTGGTTCTCTTTCGACGGCCAGCGAATCGGTCAGGGTCGCGAAAACGCGAAGACCTTTTTGCGCGAGCATCCGGAAGTAGCTGACACCATCGACCGCAAGGTGCGAGAGAATGCCGGCCTGGTGGCCTCCGAGATGCTGGGCGGTCCGGAGCAGGATAAGGGCGATGGCTAAGACCGGCCGTCGTTAGGGCCTGGCTTGTTCGTTTGGGGCTGTTCGGCAAGGCCGGGCCAATCGCCTGGCAAAGAGCGGGTATGACCTACGAGGAGTACAACAGCTTTTGCGGGGTTTTGCCTGCCACCAACCATGTGGTGCAGTGGGGCGGATCGCATGTTTGGAAGGTCGGCAGCAAGATCTTCGCCATCGCCGGCTGGGACGATGGCGCTGAGCTGCGTGTTACATTCAAGACCTCCAAGATTGCCTTCGAGATTCTAAGCAAGCAGCCGGGTTTGCGCCCGGCACCCTATTTAGCCTCGCGCGGCATGAGCTGGATCCAGCACTATGCCCAGCCGGGCTTGGACGACGAATCGTTGAAGGTATATCTGCGCGAATCGCACCGCTTGGTCTCGCTCGGTCTGACGAAGAAGCGGCAGCGCGAGCTAGGCCTGAACCAAGAGTTGCAGAAGGGATAGCGCCTTATTCCAGAGGGTAGGGAGGCCCCGCCCAGGCTTCTCCGGCGTTGATCGTGTCTTTGCCCGAAGCAGTCTCGCTTCTTCATTGTGGGGTGGGCCCCCTAGATTCGATGTCCTGCGGCGTAGGGGATGCGGCTTTGTGGCGTTGCATCAGTCTGCGATGTCCTGCTTTAACCCGCTGTTTGGGCCTAGTCTCGCTGTACGGTATCTTCGAACCGGCCGCTGAGAGGGGGCGCCGTTATCGCGGGCTTGGAGGCTGCGGTTCGGCAGCTTAGATGAAGGGCATGCCGTTCTCTTTCGCCATCGTCGGGCGCCCCAATGTAGGCAAGTCGACCCTCTATAATCGCCTGACCGGCCGCCGGACGGCTTTGGTCGACGATCAGCCCGGAGTGACCCGGGATCGACGCAGCGGTGAGGCCGAACTCTACGACCTTTCCTTCCATGTAGTCGATACTGCAGGATTGGAAGAGGCACCGCCGGATAGCTTGGCCGGACGCATGCGCATGCAGTCGGAGCAGGCCGTTCTAGAAGCCGATCTGGTGCTTTTCGTGGTCGATGCGCGGGCGGGGTTGCTACCGGCCGATGAGAGCTTCGCAGCTTGGCTGCGTCGTTGTGGAAAACCGGTGATTCTCTTGGCCAACAAGTGCGAAGGCCGTGAGGCTGAGGCGCTGACCAGCGAGGCCTATCGCCTGGGTCTTGGGGAACCCGTCCCCTTTTCAGCCGAGCATGGTTTGGGCCTGGGCGATCTCCATGAAGCATTGGTGAAGCAGCTGGCGAGCCCGGATGCATCGGCAGCGCTGGTGCTTGAGAGCGCCGATAGCGATGTGTCTGCAGACGCAGAGACGGAAGATTCTGACAAATGCGGTCCGCTGCAGATGGTGGTGATAGGCCGCCCCAACGTTGGCAAATCGACCTTGGTTAACCATCTGATCGGCGAGGAGCGTTTGCTGACCGGGCCGGAGGCCGGTATCACCCGCGACTCCATTGCCCTGGACTGGAACCATGGTGGGCAAGCCATTCGCCTGATCGACACGGCTGGATTGCGCCGACCTGGCAAGATCAAGGACGAACTGGAACGTCTGGCCGGTGCCGACACTCGCCGCTCGCTGCGCTATGCCCATGTGGCGGTCTTGGTGATCGATGCAAAGCAACCGCTTGAACGCCAGGATCTGGCGATTGCCGAAAGCGTCATCGAAGAGGGGCGGGGTTTGGTCTTGGCAGTCAACAAGTGGGACCTGGTCGAGGAGCCTCGCGTGGCCCTTGAGGAGATGCATCGGCGGATCGAGCAGAGCCTACCCAGGGTGCGGGGACTGCCGATTGTGACGCTCTCTGCCATGACCGGGCGCAACGTCGATCGCCTGCTGCCGGCAGTGGTCAAGCTTTACAAGGCCTGGAATCGGCGCCTGCCGACCGCCCAGCTGAATCGTTTTTTGGCTGAGGCCGTAGCGCGTCATCCGCCGTCTGCGCCCAAGGGGCGGCGCATTCGCTTGAAGTACATGACTCAGGCCAAGGGTCGCCCGCCGACCTTCGTCCTCTTCGCCAGCCGGAGCGATGCTCTCCCCGAGAGCTACATGCGCTATCTGGAGAATGAATTGCGGGCAGCCTTCGATCTCTATGGTCCGCCGTTGCGTCTACGTCTGCGCGCCGGCCGCAATCCCTATGCGGAGAAGGAGCGGTGAGTAACGGGGACGCGCGGGCGTCTGCAAAGGGGCGGTGGCTCTCGCTCTCCCGCACCGTGACGATCGGGCTGATCGTCCTTTTGCTTGCCTCGGCCGGCAGCAGCTTCTGGGTCGCGATTAGCACTGCACATCGGAACACGATCGATTTGCTTGATTCACTGGCGGCTATGATGGTCAGCAAGGTCGCTACAGAGGTAGATAGTTATCTGGAGACAGCGCAGACACAGGTGGATTACCTCAGCAGTCTGGTCTCGAAGGGGGCGGTTGATCCCAACGACGAAAAGCTTTTGACCGACCTCATGATCGGCGCCCTTGCAGCGGCACCGCAGGTTTCCGGCATCGTCTTCGTCAAGGCAGATCGTCAGGCTATCTTGGCCGGCCGGCGCGACGGAGAGTTCCTGATCTACCGATCCGATTGGCGCGACAAAGACGAGGCCGACGAACTCTTCGAGAACTGGGACAGTCTCGGCAAGCCGTCCTGGCGCCAGCTTTCCTACTTGGAGGACTTCGGCGAGACACACGTCATCGTTGGCGGCGTCGCCCTCTACAAGGGGGAGGCGATGGGTTTCTTCCTCTCCGTCGTGCCGGTCCGATCGATCTCGGAGTATCTCGCCGCAAACGACGTGGACAGCGCGACCAAGAGCTTTGTACTGGTCGAACGCGAGACGGTTTTGGCAGCCTCCAGCCTGGCTGACGTCCATCCCGACCCTTCGGCTCAGCAGCTCCTGCCGAGTCTTGCCGAAATTGACGACCCCCTGATCGCTTCGATCTGGGACGAACGCGCCGAGGACATGAATTATATGCTGAAGGATCAAGAAATTGAGGGGCATGTGGTGCCCGGTGAGGACGGCGACTACATCTACTTCTATCGCGATCTGGCGAACATAGGCCTGCCAACTTGGACCGTAGGCGTCGCCGTCCAGGGCAGCAAGATCGACAGTAGCCCTTTCGATCGGCTGATGCTGGCCGGAGTCATATCCGCCGTGATCCTGGCGATTGCCATCGTCGCGGGCTTGCTGGTTGCACGCTCCACCGTCCGGCCCTTACGGAGCCTGGCGGCGGCATCGAGCGCGATCGGCAACCTCGACTTGGCGCATGTGGAGACCCTGAAAGGGAGTCCTTTTCGCGAACTAGACGTCACCGCCAAGGCCTTCAACACCATGGTCCAGGGGCTCAGGTGGTTCGAGACCTATGTTCCGCGGAACCTGGTGCTGCACCTCATGCGGACCTATGGCGCCGACGTGCAGTCAGAGGAGCGGCCCGTCACCGTGCTCTTCACCGATATCGTCGGCTTCACGCAGATTGGATCTTCCCTGCTGCCTGCCGACTTGGCGCGTTTGCTGAACGACCACTTCACCTTACTGGCCAAGGCGATTGAGGCCGAGGACGGCACGATCGACAAGTACATCGGCGATTCCATCATGGCCTTCTGGGGGGCGCCGATCGATCAACCCGATCATGCCACGCGCGCGTGCCGGGCGGCGCTGGCGATTGCCCGCGCGGTGACGGAAGACAATCGGCAGCGCTTAGCCCGCAGCGAACAGCCGATCAGGCTACGGATCGGGCTGCACAGCGGTTCCGTCGTGGTCGGCAACATCGGCGCGCCGGGGCGGATCAACTACACTCTGATCGGGGATACGGTGAACAGCGCGCAACGCTTGGAAACGCTTGGCAAGCAGTTGGAACCGGATGCAGACATCGTCGTGTTGATGAGCGGCGAGACCCGTGCCGAACTTTCCGCCCCGCTTGACCTGCTACCGCGCGGCAAGCACCTTCTGCGCGGTCGGGAAAGACATTCTGAGGTCTTCCAACTGGTCCTTCCCCTAGCCGAAAATCTCTAGCCCGTCTATCGCACGAGAGCTAGGCGTAAGAGTTCTGAGTATGGGAAGCTTCTTCCGCAAGAGAGCGCTGATCGAACACAGAGGAATTTCCCGGTGCTAACGAGTGTACTAGGGGGCTGGTGGTCTTTGCCCGCCTCGACTTCTACCTGACTGGTGAGGAGAGCCGGATCTGGCGGCGGCGCGTCGTCGCTCAGGCCGAGTAGACGGCAGGGTGCGATGACAAGGGTGCCAATCCAGGCTTCCTTGTCGCCTCGCTCAAAGCCCAGACCTGCGAGGCTGGCGCGCCTTACGAGCAGCTCTAAGGCACGTTTAGAGACATCAGGATCGAAGAATGCTGGCGCGACCTCTTGGCCGATCCCACCTCGGCGGCCACTGCGAGGGCCAATCGGCTCTGCCTCCGGTTTGCCCCCGACAGCCATGCGGAAGTCTTGCTCGATCCCATTATTCTCTTTGCTAATAGTGGTTTAAAGAAGAATTTTGACATGTTTTTTGAGCTTCGGAGCCATCCAATTCTGAGTGGGGCCTGATTTGGCATCCGGGGCTGACCAAGCTTGCCTTTCGTGAGGCTCTCACAATCTTGAGGGTCAGCGATCGGGATGATCGCGTTCTCCCGAAGGAGCGCAGCCGCGTCAGGCCCGAGCACATCGCTTGTTCCCAATGGCTTAAGGCTGTGTCGCTGTCGGTCAAGTCTGGGCGGCTGTCCCAGGCTTGCAGCCGCTTCGTTTTACCGGAGCCAAGCAGCGGCTACAGCGCTACCTTCTGCCTGTCTCATGACGTCGACAGCCTTGCCCGTTATCTCTAATCTGGTGATGGGGGAATTGTGGCCTGCGCAGAGCAGTATGTGGCGGCACTGCCGAAAGGCTCTGTAAATGCTTAGCTGGAGGGATCGACGATATCCGCGGGGCGCTACAATGGTGCGCCGGTCTCGGGCGTCTCGAAGCGGCCAATGTTGCCGAGCAATTGCTCCAGCAGGCCGAACTCACGGCCTTCGGTCGGAGTCTCGCGGCTGACCAACTCGACGTACCGACCATCTTCCAAGGTTAAGAGCTTGGATTCCTCCACGGTATCCAGATCGTCGAAGCGCACAACCAGAACGGAACGCTCCAGGATGTCAGGGGCGAGGAAGGCAAACTTAGTCTGCTTCTGTCCAATGTAGTACCAAGTCCGGTCGCGGAAGCTGGAAACGGTGGATGGAGATCCCAATAGACGGGCTACGTCCGAGCGTGTCGAGACGCCGGGCTCGATTGTCTCGACGTCCTCCGGATCGGGGATGCTTCCGCGCACGGTGATTTCCCGGGAACAGCCGGAGATAGCAAGCAGAGCCGCAAGCAGAGCAATGAAAAGCAGAGCCGGCTGCGGCCGAGCGGTGGACGCTTCGCCCATGGCGTTGGTTTCTCCAAGGCTGGAAGTGTGCGACTTGCATATCGCGAATGGCCGCGTCACTTCAAGACTTGAGCCTGCAAGAGGGATCTGCGGGTTTGTGACAGCGGGGTGTCGTACCGGTGCCCGCCACAACAACGGGAAAATTCTTGGGTGTTGAAGCGACTGCTTGGAAAATCGCAGTTCTCCGATCAAGGCTTAGCTCTCTACCGCGCAGCCGTCGAGCAGGCGCGGCAACCGCACTTCTATCTAGGGCTTGCAGTCCCGGACAGCGTCGATGGCCGCTTCGACCTGATCGCCTTGCACATCTTCTTGGTGATGCGGCGTCTCAAGCGCGAGGGAGAGGTAGCGAAGGCCTTGAGTCAGGACCTGTCGGAGATCTTCTTCGCGGACATGGACATTAATCTGCGAGAGTTGGGGGCTTCCGACATCGGTGTCGGGCGCCGCGTCAAGCGCATGATCGAGGGCTTCTACGGCCGCGCTCTAGCCTACGAAGCGGCACTTGACGGCGCCGGAGAGAACCTTGCGGAGGTACTGCGGCGCAATCTCTATGGCACCATCGAGGTGGAGGAGGCGACGTTGCTGCGTGTCGCAGTCTATGTAGAGGCGGTGGACCAAGCCTTGGCACAACAGCCTTGGTCGGTCCTTGAGGCGGGCAAGATCGCTTTCCCATCACCCCAGAAAGGAGCTGAAGAAAATGTCTGAAAAGTTTGAATTTTCGAGGCCTTTTCCGATCGAGCAGCTGTGCGCGGGGCAGGAGACCAGAAAGATCGGAGCAAACCGGAGCGAGTGTACTGCGGTTGCCAAGCGTCTCGGTCTGCCCGCCATCGACCGCTTGGAAGCGGAGATTTCGGTAAAGGGCATCCCCACGAAGGATTTGGTCGTGGTCGAGGGACGAGTGGATGCCCTGGTGACACAGATCTGCGTGGTAACCCTCCAACCTTTTCAGCAGTGTCTGAGCGAATCCTTTGTTGAGCGCTATCGCCTTGGTGCCGTTCAGGATGACACGGAGCCGAATGCGCTGGATCTCGAGTCGCCGGACCCCTTCCCCGAAGAGGGTTTGGATCTGGGAGAGGAGACGGTTCAACAATTCTCCCTCGCGCTCAATCCCTATCCGCGTGCTCCCGGTGCCGAGCTTCTTCTGGCAGAGACCGGAGGCGGCGCGGCCGGCCCCTTCGCGTCTCTGGCGACCCTGCGCCAAGCTCGCCACGCGCCCTATTGCGAGGAGTGAGCCCAGAAACGGCGGCCTCTCCTGCGGACATCTCCTTGATTGCGGCCTGCCAGCGCTTAGCTGCATAGCTACACCCCTTGCCGAAGCGGATTCTTTCGGCTATTCAAGCGCGGCCTATTGACAGCAGAGCAGAGAAAGCGCGCTCTCTAAAACAAGCGAGACGATTACAATGGCGGTTCCGAAGAAGAAAACCAGCAAGTCGCGCCGCAATATGCGCCGTGCGCACGATCAACTCTCAGACAGTGCATATGTGGAGTGCCCGAACTGTGGCGAGTTGAAGCGTCCCCATCACGTTTGTGCGGCCTGTGGCTACTACGACGGCCGCGAGGTTGTAGACAGCGTCGAAGCCGCTTAAGGCAGACCCGACGACCACTCGATCTTTAGCGCCATGGTCAATCATCTGCGGAAAAGCGTGATCCTTGTGTTGCGCTTGTCTAAATGGTCTTAGGCGTCACAAGCGAAGGACGATGGCAGCAAGGTGAGCGTCGATCTGACTATAGCCCTAGATGCCATGGGCGGTGACAAGGCGCCGACGGTGGTGGTGCATGGTGTCAATATAGCTAGAAAACGCCACCCCGAGGCGCGATTTCTGCTGTTCGGTCGCGAAAACGAGATCAAGCCTCACGTGGACCGCTTGGCCAAGCTACGAGCGGTCAGCGAGATTGTGCACTGCGAAGACAAGGTCGAATCGGATATCAAACCTTCGGTGGCGCTGCGAAGCGGCCGGCATTCTTCCATGCGCCGGGCGATCGATTCAGTGCGCGACAAGCGGGCCGATGCGGTGGTCTCCGCCGGCAACACCGGTGCCTTAATGGCTATGTCGAAGCTGTCGCTACGGACCATGCCCGGGATCGACCGGCCGGCCATCTGCTCTTTCTTCCCAACCCAGCGCGGTGAAAGCGTGATGCTGGATCTTGGCGCCAACGTCCACTGCGATGCCCGCAACTTGGTAGACTTCGCGATCATGGGACGTGCCTTCGCTCGTGCGGTCTTGGGCTTGACGGCACCGACGCAGGCGTTGCTCAACGTCGGGTCGGAGGATATCAAGGGCCATGAGGCTTTGCAGGCGGCCCGTGCTATTCTCGCCCGCCTGGACCCCGAGGGCTTCAAGGGCTTCGTGGAAGGCGACGATCTATTGCGTGGCTCGGTCGATGTGGTGGTGACCGACGGCTTCACTGGAAACGTGGCCTTGAAGACGGCTGAGGGAACCGCAGAGTTAATCGGCGAGTACCTCAATCGGACCTTCCGCTCCTCGATCATGGCCAGCCTTGGCTATCTCTTGGCACGCCAGGCAATGCAGAAGCTCCGCAAGAGGCTCGATCCGAGGCGCTACAACGGTGCTGTCTTCTTGGGCCTGAATGGTATCGTGGTGAAAAGCCATGGCGGCACCGACGCCTTGGGCTTTGCTCATGCCGTTTCGGTAACGGTGGATATGGTGAGGCACGGTGTGATCGCGACGATAGCGAAAGATTGCGAGAACGCAGCGATCTCCGCGTCGGCGTCAAGGCTTGCCGCCAACTGATGTCCTATTGCAGCAAAGTCGTGTCATGCGGTGCTTATCTACCGCAGCGGGTCATGACCAATGTCGAAATGTCCAGCATGGTCGAAACCGACGACAGTTGGATTGAGAAGCGCACTGGGATCAAGCAGAGACACATAGCAGCTGAGGGGGAGTTCACTTCCGATTTGGGCTTTGCTGCGGCTAAGTCGGCCCTGGTCGCGGCGTCGCTGAGGCCCGACAGCATCGACCTTATCGTCTGTGCGACCTCAACGCCGGATGAAACCTTTCCAGCCACCGCGACCCGTATCCAGCATCGGCTGGGCATTCGAGGCGGGGCGGCCTTCGATGTGCAGGCAGTCTGCAGCGGTTTCATCTATGCGCTTTCCGTTGCCGACAACTTCGTCCGTTGCGGCCAGGCCAAGCGGGTGCTTGTGGTCGCGGCGGAGACCTTTAGCCGAATTCTGGATTGGAGCGACCGTTCGACCTGCGTGCTTTTCGGCGATGGGGCGGGGGCGGTCGTCTTGGAATCCATTGCCTCGAACGGAGCCGACAAGCAGCGCGGCGTGCTCTCGACCCACATATATTCCGACGGCGATCATCATGATTCGCTCTATGTTGACGGTGGCCCCGGCTCGACGCGCACCACCGGCTTCCTGCGCATGCGGGGTAGAGAGGTCTTCAAGCACGCCGTGACCCGGATGGCGGAGGCCATCGATACGGCTCTGGAAGCCAATGCGCTAACGCCGGGCGATATAGACTGGATGGTTCCGCATCAGGCCAACATTCGCATCATTGAGGCGATGGCCAAACGCCTCAATCTCTCGATGGATCAGGTTGTTGTAACTATTGACAAACATGCTAACACCTCTGCTGCCTCAATACCCTTGGCGCTCTATAGCGGGGTGAGCGATGGCCGCATCAAAGAAGGCGATGTCCTGTTGCTTGAGGCCATGGGCGGTGGGTTTACCTGGGGCTCTACCTTGCTGCGCTGGTAGCAAGAACATCGTTTAACATTCTGTTAATAAGGGATTTTCTGACTTGTCGGCCTTTGCGAGCGTGCCGCTATCGCGGCGGCGCAACGCGGGTCGACAGGCGAAATGCAACATCGGTCCTGTCTGTGTGCGCTGGCCCCGATTTTCCGATGAATTTCAAATCCAATCGGTAAACACCGGATTTGACGGCGTTTTTGTTCTGGGTTAAGCTTTGTTGGTGGTGTCGGCTCCAGCGTTGTCTGAGGGTCTGCAACCCTTATTATCCGCAGGCCAGCTCATTTTGGCGGTGAGGGCGCACGGTCGGTTGCCCTTGGGCGGGAGGGCAGGGCGTTCCGGAAAGGGTGTTAATAAGAGCAATTGCGAACAACGCGAAGGAGCAGGGTGGATGGACAACGGCACGGTCACCAGGGCTCAGTTGACCGAAGCGGTCTATGAAGAGATCGGTCTGTCGCGCAACGAATCGGCGGCCTTGGTCGAAGAGGTTCTGGGAGAGATGATGTCGGCCCTGGCCGAGGGTGAAACAGTGAAGATCTCTTCCTTCGGTACCTTCCTGGTGCGTGAGAAGGGTGAGAGAATCGGCCGCAACCCCAAGACCGGAGAAGAGGTACCGATCCTTCCGCGGCGCGTCTTGGTGTTTCGTGCTTCGCATGTCTTGAAGAAGCAGATCAATGCGGGCGCAAGTCAGTGCGGGGCGCCTGGCAGTGACGAGTGACAAGGGTACCGGTGTGAAGGACGTCAAATCCGGTCGTGTAGCGCGTAAGAGCCCCTCTGCTTTTCGTACCATAGGCGAAGCTTCGGAAGATCTGGGGGTGCCGCAGCACGTGCTGCGCTTTTGGGAGACCAAGTTCACCCAGCTGAAGCCGCTGAAGCGCGCCGGTGGGCGGCGCTACTACCGCCCCGAGGACATGGGGCTACTGACGCATATTCGCGACCTGCTCTATCGGGAAGGCTTCACCATCAAAGGTGCGCAGCGTTCGCTGGGGCAGCGCGGCGGGGCCGGGACAAAGTCCAATGCCGAGGCGCCACAAGCCGAGGAAGCCGCCGAAGCCGAGACTCCGCCGTCCAATCCGGCACTGGCGTCCCTGTTCGAAGGCCCAGAGAAGACCGGCGGAACCGCGGTACTGGCTCGGACCTTGAGAGAGGTCTTGGATGAGCTCACGGCCCTGCGTTGTTCTATCGATTCGAAGTCGGCCAAGAATTAGTCGGCACAGCGTGTCATATGCCTGCTTGAGAGATAGATTTCTCCCGCACCCACGGGAATGCCGAAAAGGGGGCAGCGATAGATCGGTCGCGTTACAGGTAAAGCGACTTGCGGTCGTCACACCTCTCTAGGCTGCACCAGTTCTAGGCTGCCCCAGTCGAATCGTAGCCTTTCATCGCTTGCTTTAGCAGGTTCCAAACGGTCTCCGGATCGAAGGCTTCCATGCATTTGCCTGGCGCGCGTGGATCGTCGCGCAGCGGACAGCTGCGGCGCAGGCAGGGGGCGCAGTCCATCCCGCTTTCCAAGTGGGCTTGGTTGGCGCCGAGGGTCTTGGAACGTCCGAGCGAGTTGGGGCCGTAGAGGGCCACGGTCGGTACCCCGAGGGCGCCTGCCAGATGGCCCAGGCCGGTGTCGGATGTGACGACCCCGTGAGCAGCTGCGATCAGGTCCCAGGCTGCGTTCAGGGTGGCGGTGTGCACCGGAATGGCCGGGCTCTCTGCGGCGATGGCGGCAGCGCGCGCGCGATCTTCGGCGGAGTGACCCGGCAGGCGGGTCTCCAAGCCTTCGGCGGCGGCGATGCGGGCCAAACTCTGCCAATGGGGAATGGGCCAGCGCTTGGAATACCAGCCGGCACCGTGCAGCAAGATCAGATAGGGCTCTTGCGCCGGGACGGCCTTGGGAAATCCGAACTCTGGCGGCGTCTTCGGTTCGGGATAGCCGATAGCTTCTGCGAAGAGCGCGCGTATGCGCTCGACCGCATGCTTCTCGACCGGCACCGGGTGACGGTCTCGGTAGATCAGTGGGCAAAGCCGCTCTCGCTCCGAGCCGAAGTCGTAACCGTGCAAACGGCCGTTCGCCATGCGACCCATCACAGCGCTCTTCCATAGGCTCTGCGCATCGACAATCAGATCGTAAGGCTCGGCCCTCAGTTCCTCCAGGAAAAGGCGCAGGGATCCGCCGAAGAGGCCGCGCAGAGGTCGCTTGCGCCAGTGCCTGAAGCGCACGGTCAGCACCCGATCCACCTTGGGGTGGCGGCGCGGCAGCAAGGCGAAGTCCTCTTCGATCAACCAGTCGATCTTGATTCCGGGTACCAGGCGCGCGGCATCGGATAGGGCTGGAAAACTGTCCAGCACATCGCCGATCGAGGAGGTCTTTACAAGTAACAGCCGCATCCTGTCTTCAGCCTAGCGCGCGCCCTTATCCAATGCGGCCAGAACCATCTCCGGCGTGAGGTCGCGGAGGCACCGCAGATGGCCCAGCGGGCAGACGCGCTGACGGCAGGGCCGGCAATCGAGGTCAAGCCCAAGCACGGTGGCGGCGTCGCTGAGCGGGGGCGTCTCGACCGCGGTGCTGGAGCCGTAGAGCGCAGCCAGGGGTTTATCGAGTGCGGCGGCGACGTGCATCAGGCCGGAATCGTTGGCCACGACCCTATCGGCGAGGCTGAGCAAGGCAACTGCATCCGTCAGCTCGGTGCGGCCTGTAAGGTCGTGGGTAGAGTCTGGGGCAGCCGCTTCGATTTCCTGTCCGGCCTCGCGGTCGGCCTCTTGGCCGAAGACCCAGACCGCGCCGCCCTTGGCACTCCAGGCGGCGGCGACCGCAGCAAAGTGCGCGGCCGGCCAGCGTTTGGCCGGACCATAGGCAGCACCTGGGCAAAGTGCCAGAAGCGGTCTGGAAGGCTTGCTAAGTCCGAGGTTGTTGCAGGTATACCGGATCTGCTTGGGCGGTATCTCGAACCGAAGACCTGGCAGAGGCGGAATCGCTGCGCCCTTTGGCCGGCCCAGGGCCAGAAAGCGGTCGATGCTACGGGGCACCGCTGCTCGGTCAAAGCGGCGCGCTTCGGTCAGGAGGCCCCAACGCGGCTCGCCGCGATAGCCGATCCGCTCGGGCACACCGGTGAAGAAGGGCACCAATGCAGCCTTGATGCTGCGGGGCAGGACCAGGGCACGGTCGTAACCAGCCTTTGCCAGCCGCCGACCCAGATGCCAGCGCGCCTGTAGGCCGCCTTGGCCAGACCGCACCGCTAGGGTCTCCGTCCGGTCGACGTCGGGCATGAAAGCGAGCAGCGGGGCGGTGGCCGGCGGCGCGACCACGGCGAGCTCTCTACCTCTATCCTCCGCCTTCAGCAGGCGGAAGAGCTGGCCGGCCATGATCATGTCGCCGACCCAGGCCGGGCCGACGATGAGGATACGCTCGCTCACCGGCAGTCTCCGCTGCCGTGCGGCAGCAGGATCGTATCGAGCACCACCTGCCGCTGAGGCACGTCGATGCGGGCCGGCAGGGGAATCTTCAGGATATGGCGCTCAGCCCGGTCGCTGGGCGGCAGATCTGCGCCCAGCACTTCCAGGAAGCTATAGAGCGTCGCTACATGCCCCTTGCCTTCTGCTGTGCTCCAGACCACCAGACAGGGGCCTTCGGCGCCGCGGAGAGGCGGGCGCACCTCCGGATAGCGCGGGGTCAGGATGCGGGCATCGGGGAAGCTGGCGCGGAAATTGCCGGCGATATGGATGTCGCCGGCGACGATGGTGCCGCGTCCGGAATAGCCCTCGGCGCCTAGTTCCCCGGCGAAGGCCGGGTAGGGGGTTTGCATCCGGCACTTGGCGCAGAAGGCGGGCCCGGCCTCGATGTGCTGAAAGCGCGCTTGAATGGCGACCAGGATGAAGACTGCGTAGAGAATGAAGAGCCAACGCAAGGCAGTCTCCTTGACCCCGTGCAGCTCCAGCCGACGGAAGAAGAGCGGCAGGAAGGGCAGGGTCAGGGGGTAGAGGCGGAACTGGTGCGCCTTGTCGATGTCGAAGAGGACGGCGGCCAGCGGCGACAGCAGCAAGAGCAGGCCGCAATAGAGCAACAGCACCCGCCCGCCGTCTTGGAGACTGCCTCTTGGCAGAGGCAGCAGGCTCGGCAGGAAAAGAAGGCCCAGGATCAGCCAGTTGGGGAAGGCGCCGACGAAGAGGTTCACGAAGCCGAACCAGGCCCGCAGATACCAGGGATTGAGGTCCTCCGGTTTGTGCCAGTCGGCCAGGCTGGCGGCGACCTGGTTGAAGAAGGCTGAACCGGCATCGAGAATCCAGAGCGCGGTCGGCAGGACGATCAAGCCTGCCAAGACCAGGCTGAGCAGCAGGGGTGGCCGATAGAAGGCGCCGCGTGCCGACCGGACCATGAGAACCGCCAGAAAGAGCGCGGCCAGGCCGATTGGCATCCAGCCGCTCGATAGCAGGCCCAGGCCCAAGAGCAGGCCGAAACCCAGGAAGTCGCCGATCCGTCCTCTCCGCAGGATGCGCAGGAAGACCCAAACCAATGCTAGCACCAAAACCGACGCCAGCACGCCCATGGTGTCGGCCTCGTGCAGGCGCCAGCCGATGGGGTAGAGCAGCAGCGGCGACAGCCCGCAGGCCACCTGCAGCCGCGGATTGCACAACAGTTTGCGCCCGGCCAGATAGGCGAAGAGGTGGATTAGGAAGACCAGCGCATAGCGCACCAGACCAAGCGTCACCACGGTGGGGCCCAGAATCTGGGCGATGCCCCACACCAGCCAAGTGTAGAGCGGCGGCTGCTCGTAGGCATAGCCGGCGGCCAGTGTCTGAGCGAAGAAGAGCTGGTCGACGTTGTCGTTGCCGACGGTCTCCGTCAGCAGCGGCCGCAAGGCTGCGTGCAGAATCTGGAGCAGGGCCATGGACAGGACGAAGCCTGTCGGGCGAAAGGCCCAATGCACGGAGGCTTGTAGGGCGGCAGGCGATCTCTGTGCGGCGGGTGTCAAGCTTTGCCTCGGAACCGGGGGTTAACCTTGCCAGCAGGGCTAGCAAAAGGGCAGAGCTATGCCCCATGCATGGCGATAACACCACTGCCCTTAGCCAGGATCGGCCAGGCCCGGTTCTGCTCTGGGCCCTACGCTTGGGGGCGCTCTTCACCGCCGCCATGGCGCTTTGGCGGCTCCTGCTCTATGCAGGATCTTTGATTTCGGGTGCACGCCTACCGGTGCAGGAGGCGGCGCTGACCTTCATGTGGATTCCCGACCTACTGTTCCTGCTGGTCTTCCTCTATCTGGCTTGGCGGGCGCCGGAGTTGCAGAGCCGCTGCTATCGCGAGACCGGGCTCATCGTGGCCGGCCTGCAGAGCGCCTTCCTCCTGGCCACAATGATTGTCTTTCGCCGCTGGACCGATGCGGCCGCACTCGGCTTTGACGATCCTCTTACATGGCTTCATATAATCCTACCAAGCCTATGGTGCGCTTGGTTTTTTCTGTTCCTTCTTTGGCAAATATGGCGAGGTGGTCACCAAGGTGGCAAGGCGGCGAACGACTGCGCCGCCCCCGCATCGGCAGAATCGAGCGAAAAGTCGGGACTCCGGTCGCTGTAGGAGTGGCTGTGGACGATAAACGAGCCGGCGTCGATCGGCACCACGGCCAGAGTCGGCGGCTCCAAGCCGCCGAAGGTCTCGCTTTCTGCCCTGAAGCGCAGCAGATCTATGGCGCCGATGCCGGCAGCGAAGGCGGGTGGTGCAGGAATGAGGAAGACGCCTTTGGCGTCGCCGTTTCGGCTATTGATGCAGCCGATCGCGGCCTTAGCCGGGCAAGCGGGTCAAGGCCCCAGAGCCTTCCTGAAGCGGGATAGACTAAATGCGTATGGTCAGATGGATCGGCTGTTCCATGCCGGTCTGTGGCCTTTGCGCTTATGCGTCGGCCGGGTTCAGAGTCAGGCAGCCTTTCCATAGTACAAACTAACGCTGTGGGTTGCCTCCGCAAAGAACAGCCAGCGTTCCGCCGCCGCAGCCGCCAAGGCTGCCGAGGCCGCGGGCAGGGCGAAGATAAAGTGTCCCCAACCGGGCCCGATCGAGGCGGCGATCAGCAACATGACGACCGCTGCCAATCCTAGACCCTGGGCGATCAGCCGCAGTTTCGCGGCATGCCTGCGGGCGACGCGATAGCCCATCTCGGTCAGCAAATAGTTCTCGCCCGTGTGCGGCGGCTCCAACAGCCGCACCTTGCCGATGCGGCCCAAACCGGTTGCCGACTCCAGTGTAGCAGCCGGAGAGGCCCTATCGATGTCGTGCCAATAGCCGCGCTTCACAAGCCAAGTCAGGGCGACGAGGCCGGCCGCCACGTAGCTCGCGCCGCTGCCGCCCACTTTGAAGGAAAGGAGCAGGGCGAGGAAGGGGCCACCGGTGGCGAGACCCATCAGGAGATAGAGCAACGGGACCTTGGGCTGGTACCACTGCCGCACCGTCTTCAAACTGGCGTAGATCATGGCGGTGGCGAAGACTGTCGCCGCCGCGCCGACCGCGGCCAGCAGCGCGCAGGCCAGAGGGAACCAACCTGCACTGTCCAGCAGTGGGCGGGTCAGGAACAACAGCCCTGCCGGCAGGAAGGTGAACACCGCTAGCACCCCCTCACGCGAGAGCCACGAAGAACGCCATTGGCTGAAGGCCCGCCAAGCCCGTTCCGGCCGCCGCAGATGCTGGGTGGATGCGAGCAGGCCCAGAGCGATCAGGCCCAGGGCCAAGGCGATCCCGATGCCCAGAACCAAGCGGTCCTGGCCCCAGGAGAACTGGAGGAGGCTGCCCAGGGACAACAGGAACAGCAGGCCATAGCCGGCGCCGCTGAGGTTGGTGAAGGCGATGACGGAGAGGGCTGGATGCATCGGATCAGTCCGACAGCAGACGATCGAGCCAGGCGAGAAAACCGCCTTCGGGATTGGCCGGCTCCAAGGCCCTAGGGGCCTCCCCGGTGCGGCCTTCGCGGCGGGCGCGCGGCGGCAGGTATTTGTTGGTGGGGCGGTAGCCCATCTCCGGCATGAGGTCCATGCCGCCGCGCGCCGCTACCAGCTTGGAGATATCGCTGTCGGGATCGGCCAGATCGCCGAAGTGCCGCGCCCGGGTCGGGCAGGTGCGCACGCAGGCCGGCTGGCGTTCCTCCTCGCTCAGCGCCTCGTTATAGATGCGGTCGATGCAGAGCGTGCACTTCTTCATTACACCGACGCCGGGATCCATCTCGCGGGCGCCGTAGGGGCAAGCCCAGGCGCAGAGCCCGCAGCCCATGCAGCGGTCCTCGTCCACCAGCACGATGCCGTCCGCCTGACGCTTGTAGGAGGCGCCGGTCGGGCAGACCGTGACGCAGGCTGCGTCCTCGCAATGTAGGCAGGACTTGGGGAAGTGGACGATCTGCGGGTTGCCATCCTTGGGTTCGACCTCGAAGGCGTGCACACGGTTCAGCCAGGCGCCCTGCGGGGCGGCACCGTAGGCGTCGATGTCGCTTAGGGGGGCCGGATAGCCGCCGGTATTCCACTCCTTGCAATTCACCACGCAGGCTTGGCAGCCAACGCAGGTGTCGAGGTCGATTACCAGCCCCAGTTTCTTTTCGCTGGGGTACCTGGGTAGCGAGGTCATGACGCCGCACCCTCCTCACCGCCGCGGTAGAGCAAGCGGCCTGGCGGCGGTTGCAAACCCGGTGGGCGCGGCAGCGCGGCGCCGTCGGCGCGTTCGGCCTCCAGGGTCTCGGCGTCCGACATTTTGCGCACCCGCAGGCGCAGGTCGTACCAGGCCGCCTGTCCGGTAATGGGATCGCTGTTGGAGAAGCGGTAGCCGCCTTGTTCGGGCAGTAGATCGTCGATCAGGTGGTTCAGCAGGAAGCCCTTGGTGGCCTCTGGCGCGCGGGGATCGAGGTTCCAGGCACCCGCCCGCTTGCCGATGGCATTCCAGGTCCAGACCGTCTTGTCGTTCAGCGCCTGCATCACCCGGGCCTGCGCCTTGACGCGACCGTGGCGGCTTTCCGCCCAGACCCAGTCTTCGTCGGCGATGCCCTCGGCCGCAGCGACGGCTTCGGGGATGTATAGGCGGTTGGCGCCGTGGATCTGGCGCAGCCAGGCGTTCTGCGAGTGCCAGGAGTGATACATCGCCATCGGCCGCTGGGTGACGCCGTGCAGAGGATAGGCCGCATCGTCGTTGCTCTCGTCCTCGAAGGGCGGATACCACAGCGGTAAGGGATCGAAGACGCGGGCGATGCGGGCGCGCAGGTTCTCCGGCGGTTGGATTGCGCCATGGCCCTCGGCGGCCAGGCGAAAGCGCTGAAAGATCTCGCCGTAGAACTGCAAGAGGATCGGGGCCGGCCGCTCAATGAAGCCCATGTCTAGGGCCCAATCGAGATAGGCCTGGTTGGCGAAGCGGTGGTGTTGAGCTTCTTCCGGGATCGGCGCCCGCCAGAAGCAGCCGTTCTCAATATAGCGCTCCAACTGCTGAGGATTGACCGCGCCGCGGCCGTGGCTCTGGCCGTCTGTCCCGCGGAAACCGGCCAGCGGGCCGATGCCCGGCTTACGCTCGTGATTGACAATGTAGTCGGCATAGCCGCCGGGATAGCGCGGCGAGCCATCTTCCTTGACCATGCCGGGCAGGCCGAGGCGGGCGCCGAGGTCCAGCAGGACGCTCTGGAAGGGCCGCACATCGCGGTCGAGCCTTAGCACCGGCTGGCGGATCGCATCGGCCGCCGAATGGGCATCGCAGATCGGCCGGTCCAGCAGAGAGATGCAGTCCCAACGCTCCAAGTAGGTGGTGTCGGGGAGCACCAAGTCTGCGTAGTAGACCGTCTCGGCGGCGAAGGCGTCAGCGTAGATGATGAAGGGAATCTTGTATTCGCCGGTAGCGGGATTCTTGTCGGTCAGCATGTCGATTACGCCGCCGGTGTTCATGGTCGAGTTCCAGGCCATGTTGGCCATGTACATGAACAGCGTGTCGATGGGGTAGGGATCTCCCCTCCATGCGTTGGCGATGACCATGTGCATCAGCCCATGAGCGGCCACCGGAGCCTCCCAGGAATAAGCCTTGTCGATGCGTTGAGGGCTGCCGTCCTCGCTTAGCAACAGATCTTCGGGACCGGTGACGAAGCCCAACGGCGGGCCTGGCAGGGGCTTGCCGGGTACCACTTGGTGCGGCTTGCCGGTCGGCTTCTGGCCGGGCGGCGTCGGGCGCGGGAAGGGGGGCTTGTAGCGCCAGGAGCCAGGCCGGTCGATCGCTCCTATGAGCAGTTGCAGGATGTGGATCGCACGACAGCTGTGAAAGCCGTTGGCGTGGGCCGAGACGCCGCGCATGGCGTGTACCGCCACCGGTCGGCCGATTACCTGGCGTTGTTCGCGGCCCCAAGCGTCCTCCCAGAGCTCGTCGCGGATCGGTGGGTTGACGAAGGCCGCTTCAGCGATCTCGGCCGCCAGCCGGCGGATGATCTCCGGTTTGACGCCAGTGCGTTCGGCTATGGCTTCCGGCGCATAGCTGTCTTCGTCCAGGCGGCGTGCCACCAACTCGAAGGCCGGCACCGTCTTGCGGCCGTCGGGCAGGGTAAAGCTGCCCTGCATGGCCGGCGCCGCGCAGTCGCCAGGGAAGGCGACGGGGGAGTTGCTGCGACGGTCCCAGATCAGCGGCGCCCCCTCCTCGTTGCGGGCGAGCAAGCCGTGGTCGCCACCCCCGGGATTGTCGATCGCCAGATGCGCGGCATTGCTGAAAAGTGCCAGGAAGTCGATATCCACTTTGCCAGCGCGCAGCAGTTCGCGACAAAGCGAAAGGACAAAAAGGCCGTCGCTGCCAGGCGTAATCCCAATCCACTCGTCTGCAATGGCCGAATAGCCGCTGCGCACCGGGTTGATCGAGACGATCTTGGCGCCGCGCTCCTTCAGGCGCGCTAGGCCCAGCTTGATCGGATTGCTGTCGTGATCCTCGGCCACGCCGAAGAGCAGGAAGAGTTTGGTCTGTTCCCAGTCGGGCTCCCCGAACTCCCAGAAGGCGCCGCCGAGGGTATAGAGTCCTGCCGCCGCCATGTTGACCGAACAAAAGCCACCGTGGGCGGCGTGGTTCGGCGTGCCGAACTGGCTGGCCCACCAGCCGGTCAGGCCCTGGCTCTGGTCGCGCCCGGTGAAGAAAGCTAGCTTCTTGGGATCGCTTTTGCGGATCTTGCTCAGACGGTTGGTGGCGATCTCTAGCGCTTCCTTCCACTCGATCTCCTCGAATTCGCCGCTGCCGCGCTCGCCGGTGCGCTTCAGGGGCTTGGCCAGCTTGGCGGGCGAGAGCTGGTTCATGATCCCGGCCGACCCCTTGGCGCAGAGCACCCCACGGTTCACCGGATGGTCGGGGTTGCCTTCGATGTAGCGCAATTGCCCATTTTTTAGGTGCACACGAATCCCGCAGCGGCAAGCGCACATATAGCAGGTACTTGGCTTGATTTCGTCTGACGGCGCGCGAGACAGGTCGATTGGGCGATCGGGGGACGCGCCGTCAGGCATGGGGTGCTCCAAGGCATGATAGGATCGATAGCCCCCTCTATCAGTAAAGGGATAGAGCTGAAAAGAGGGCATATGAAAGCCCTTGCATTTCTGCCTGCCGGCTCTCTCATAGAGACTTTTACCCTTCGTACTCAAAATACTCAGAAAAGGCCTTGCATCCGGCCTTCGTACTCACTTATCTAGATCTCCGTCGGCAGGCGCTTGCGCCTGGCGGCTATCCCCGAAAGGGGCGCGGACATTTGATTGGGCAGCTTGCGACCGCGTTAACAATCGCTAAAGCGCCACGGAGAGACCTCCGTGGGCCCTTGGCTTATGGAGGCCGTATTGACTCTCTGTCTCTATGCCTACGCCGTCAGTGCCTCCGCTGAGAGCGCCGGGCAGTGAAGTACTTCCCGATTTTCATCGACGTTGCGCAGCGTGTCTGCCTTCTGGTGGGAGGCGACGAGGCTGCCGCCCGGAAGCTGCGGCTGCTGCTTAAGGCCGGTGCCAAGGTGCGCTTAGTTGCGAAGCAAGTCACCCCGGAGATTGCCGAGGCTATTGCCGGTGGGTCGGTAGGATACGCCCAACGGGATTTCGTTCCTGCCGATTTAGCGAACGTTGCCTATATTGTGGTTAGCGACGACAGCCAAGCGGAAGCTGTAAGGGCTGCCTCGGCGCGCCTCGGCATTCCGCTAAATGTCGTCGATCGTCCCGATCTCTCCACCGCCATCACGCCCGGCATCGTCGACCGCAATCCTGTCATCGTCGCCATCGGCAGCAACGGCGGTGCGCCGGTCCTGGTACGGCGTCTGCGCGAGCGCATCGAGGCGGCGCTTCCTCCCGGGCTGGGCCGTCTCGCGGCCTTCGCCCAGCGCTTCCGCTTAGCCGTGGCCGCGACCCGCCCGCCAGGCGACGCGCGGCGCCGCTTCTGGGAGGGGTTCTTCGACGGGCCGGTCGCCGCTCAGGTGCTGGATGGCCGCGAGGACGAGGCCTGCGATGAGATGCTGCGGCTGGTCAATGCCGCCGAACAACCGGCTCCGGCCGGCTTGGTCTCCCTGGTGGGTGTCGGCCCCGGCGATCCCGATCTGCTGACCCTCAAGGCGCTGCGTGCCATGCAGGACGCCGATAGCGTACTTTACGATGCGCTGATCGGTCCGGAGATCCTGGACTACGTGCGCCGCGATGCCGAGCGCATCTGCGTCGGCAAACGCAAGGGTGCGCATTGCAAGAGCCAAAAGGAGATCCTGGAACTGTTGCGCGAACGGGCGGCCGCCGGCCGCCGGGTTGTGCGCTTGAAGGGCGGCGATCCCTTCCTCTTCGGCCGCGGTGGCGAGGAGTTGGTCTATCTGCGCCAACAGGGTATAGCGGCGGAGGTCGTCCCCGGTATCACCGCCGCCCTGGGCGCCGCAGCTGCCGCCGAGATCCCGCTGACCCACCGCGGCTTGGCGCAGGGCTGCAGCCTCTTGACCGGGCACGGCAAGGACGGAGAACCGGACTTGGATCCGGCACTGCTGGCGGGGCAGGGCACCCTGGCCATTTACATGGGCCTCTCGGTTGCCAAGCGCCTGGCAGAGCGGATCGTCGCCGCCGGCCGGCCGGCCGGGACCCCCGTTGCCGTCGTCGAGCGTGCCACCTGGAAGGATCAGCGCACGCTCTACGGGACGCTTGAAACTCTGGGCGATCTGGTGCGGCGCGAGGCTGTCATCGGGCCCGCCCTGCTGATCGTTGGCGATGTCGTCAGCCTGGGACGGGAGGCTGCGCCGCCTCGCTCCCTGTTGCAAGCGGCCGTTTGAGAGTGAGGTTTGAGAGAATGCAAAGCCACGTCATGACAGCCAACGGCTTGGCAGACGGGGCAGTCGTCTACCTGCATGCTTCGGGCCGGTGGGTGCGCGACCTGCAGCAAGCCGTCGTCGCCGATACGGCCGAGGGCTGCGCCAAATTGGAGGCCCTGGCCGAAGAGGCGGTCCGCAAGCGGTTGGTGATCGGCCACTATCTCTTCGCCGTGAGCCTGAACGAGAGCGGGCCGCAGCCCATCGTCCAGCGTGAGCGCATTCGTGCAGCCGGGCCGACCGTCGGCACCGACTTGCCGGCCGGGCGCCAAGACGCGGAGGTCTAACCACAATGTATCGCTACGACGAATTCGACTTTGCTTTCGTCAAGCAGCGTGTCGACGAGTTCAGAGAGCAGATCGAGCGCCGCCTCGCCGGGGAGTTGACCGAGGAGCAGTTCAAGCCGCTGCGGCTGATGAACGGTCTCTATCTGCAGTTGCATGCCTACATGCTGCGTGTCGCCATTCCCTACGGCACGCTTTCCTCTTGCCAGATGCGGCGCCTGGCCTGGATTGCCCGGACCTACGACCGTGGTTACGGCCATTTCACCACACGCCAGAACATTCAGTACAACTGGCCGAGGCTGCAGGACGTACCGAAGATCTTGGAGGCGCTGGCCGAGGTCGGGATGCACGCCATCCAGACCAGCGGCAACTGCATCCGCAACGTGACCTCCGATCCCTTTGCCGGGGTTGCCGCCGACGAGATCGAGGACCCGCGGGTCTATGCCGAGATCCTGCGTCAGTGGTCGACTCTGCACCCCGAATTTTCCTTCCTGCCGCGCAAGTTCAAGATCGCAATCACCGGGTCGCCGCACGATCGTGCCGCCATCCGGGTGCACGACATCGGCCTCAGGATGCTGCGCGACGAATCCGGTGCGCCCGGCTTCGAGGTGGTGGTCGGCGGCGGTCAGGGCCGCACCCCGGTGATCGGTGAGACGATCCGCAAGTTTCTGCCTAGCCAGCATTTGATCAGCTATCTGGAAGCCATCCTGCGGACCTATAACCTGCTGGGCCGGCGTGACAATCTTTACAAGTCGCGCATCAAGATCCTGGTTAAGCAGGTCGGTATCGAAGAATTCCGCCGCCAGGTTGAGCAGGAGTGGGAGGCGATCCGTGACGGCTGGCAGCTAGACCTGCCGGACGCCGAGGTGACGCGCATCGCCGACTACTTCGCACCGCCGCGCTACGAGCCTCAGGAGGCGATCGATCTCTCCTTCGCCACCGCCCAGCGCCAGGACCCGGCCTTCGCCCAGTGGGTGCGGTGCAACACCTTCGCGCATCGTCAAGCGGGCTATGCCATTGCGGTGATCTCGCTGAAGCCGGAAGGCGGCATCCCCGGCGATGCCACGGCCGGGCAGATGGAGCGGGTGGCGGATCTGGCAGATCGCTACGGCTTCGGGGAAATCCGCGTAACCCACGAGCAGAACCTGGTGCTGCCCGACCTGCGCAAGGCCGATCTCCCTGCCCTTTGGCAGGCTCTGGTCGAGGCCGATCTGGCGGTGCCGAACGTGGGGCTCATCACCGACATGATTGCCTGCCCGGGCCTCGATTACTGTAACCTGGCCAACGCGCGCTCGATTCCCGTCGCGCAGCGAATCGGCCAGCGCTTTGCCGATCGCGCCCTAGCGGAAGAGCTAGGGCCGATTACGCTCAACATCTCCGGCTGCATCAATGCCTGCGGCCATCATCACGTCGCCAACATCGGTCTGCTCGGGGTCGATAAGAAGGGCAGGGAATTCTACCAGATCACTCTGGGGGGCCGTGCCGACGAAGAGGCTGCCATCGGCGACATCGTCGGCCCCGCCTTTTCCTACGACGAGGTGGTGGATGCGGTGGAGAGCGTCGTTACCACCTACCGCGGCCAGCGGCAGCAGGGTGAAACCTTCCTGCAAACCTATCGGCGCGTTGGCATCAAGCCGTTCAAGGAGACCCTCTATGGCACTGGTTAAGCATGGAAAGATCCAAGAAGACGCCTGGACCCGGATCGAAAACGACAGTCTTCCCCTCGGCCGTCCGCTCTTGTTGACCAAGGAAGAGTGGTGCTGCCTCGCCGCTACGCTCAGGCATTGGGAGCAGCCTTTGGGCTTGTTGCTCGAAGGCTCCGACTCTTTGGACGATCTGCGGCCGGTGCTGGATCGCTTTCGGTTGATCGCGCTCAACTTCCCGAAGTTCACCGACGGCCGGGCCTATTCGCAGGCGCGCCTGCTGCGCAAGCGCTACGGCTACAGCGGCGAGCTCAGGGCCGTCGGCAATATCTTGCAGGACCAGTTCCTGCAGATGCACCGCTGCGGTTTCGATTCCTACGAGGTGGCCGACGGCAAGGTTGCCGAGGTCTGGGCGGTGGCAATCCATCGTTATCGGGGTTTCTACCAATCCGCCGAGCGCGGCCAACGCCGCGAGGGGGCCGCCACGCTGCCGGTCGAACAGCCGGCGGCGGCGGCCTGGGCCTATTAGGTGCCGAGGGGCGGGCCCGGAGCGGCGCAAGGCCTACCGCCTCTTGACCGGTCCTGGCGACGGCGGCCTTTTGCGCCCGCGTCCCGGCGGCCCTCGGCAAGGGCTCGGTGCTATGGGGTGTCCCGGCGATTTCTCCCGATAATTTCTCCCGATAATTTCTCGAGGCGCCCCGGGCGCGGTGGTGGCTCAGGCGATCGTGCTGCCGGACCAGCTGCCGCAGCGGCGACCTCGATCTTGAGCGGTGTGAAGACGATGACTGACCATGTCGAGAGCGGCGCAGTCCTGGGGCAAGGCGCCCTCGGCCGTGCCACGCAGTTGGTTCGCGGCGGGCTGACCCGCAGCCCTTTCGCCGAGACCAGCGAGACGCTCTACCTTAACTCCGGTTTCGTGTTCGGCTCCGCAGTCGAGGCGGAAGCGGCGTTCAAGGGCGAGAGCGATCGCTATATCTACTCGCGCTACGGAAATCCGACGGTCGGCATGTTCGAGGAGCGTTTGGCCCTGCTGGAGGGCGCGGAGGCCTGCCGTGCCACGGCGACGGGCATGGCTGCGGTTTTCTCGGCGCTGGCCTGTCAGTTGCAGGCCGGCGACCGGCTGGTCGCCTCGCGGGAACTCTTCGGGTCCTGCCTGCACATTGTCACCAAGATCCTGCCGGCCTGGGGCGTGGAGACCGTCCTCGTACCGGGGGCTGACCCCGAGGCCTGGGCCGATGCGCTGTCGCAGCCGGCGCAGGCTGTCTTCCTGGAGTCCCCCTCCAACCCCATGCTTGAGGTCGTCGACATCGCCGCCGTCGCCGATCTTGCGCATCGGGCAGGGGCTCGGGTGGTGGTGGACAACGTCTTTGCCACGCCGCTCTACCAGAATCCCTTGGCCTTGGGCGCCGACATCGTCACTTACTCGGCGACCAAGCACATCGATGGGCAGGGGCGCTGCCTAGGCGGTGCGGTGCTGGCCTCCGCGGCCTTCATGCATGATCGCTTCATTCCCTTCTACCGCCATACCGGCCCCTCGCTCAGCCCCTTCAATGCGTGGGTGATGGTCAAGGCGCTGGAAACCCTGGAGCTTCGCGTCGAACGCCAGGCGGAGACCGCGGCGCGCTTGGCAGATTGGCTAGCCCTGCAGCCGCAGGTGCGGCAGGTACGCTATCCCGGCCGCGCCGATCATCCGCAACAGGATCTGGCAAAACGGCAGATGAAGGGCTTCGGTAGCCTGGTCAGCTTCGAAGTCGAAGGCGGTAAGGAAGCGGCCTTTTCCCTGCTCGACGCTTTGCAGGTGATCGACATTTCGAACAACCTCGGCGACTCCAAGTCTCTAGCCTGCCATCCGGCGACCACCACCCATTCCAAGCTGACGCCGGGGGAACGCGCCGATGCCGGGATCGGCGACGGCGTCGTACGTCTCTCGGTCGGCTTGGAGCGGCCCGAGGATCTGATCGCCGATCTGGAGCGGGCCTCGATGAGCTTGCCAAGGCCGATGGAACCGCCGCGCCGCGCCGCCGGCGCATAAGGCCAAGCCGGTCCGAGGGCAGGATAGCCCGCAGCCTGTGCTTTAAGGCTTTTGCCGTCACCGCCGGCAGAGCCCAAAAGGGAGAAGGGCGCGGCTAAGCCCCCCTAGGGGGACCCGCCGACGCCCAGCTTCTTGGTTCCGATGACGCCGTGCCGCTTGGGAGGTCCCGGCGGTTCCGGCACGATCGCTGCTAGAACGCACCCCTGCCGTTACCGCCGCCACGGCTTAGATAGACCCTACTGGAGTCCAAATCCCCAGAACTCGTACAAAGAATTCCCTCTAGTGTGGGAATTGTCGTCCCAGCCCCGGTATTCCCGCTCCCGTCTCTGCTCCTCCCGGCGCTGCTCCTCATGGTGCTCCCGTATGGCATCGGCCAGGCCCTGAAAAGTGGCCTGAATAGAGGATAGAGAGTTGAATACGGGATGCCGGGATTCCGATTGCGCCTGTCCCGCCAAGCCTAGGGTCAGCAGGGCAGCTGCCGATAGCCCGATGCAGAACCTGGGTAAACTTACTTCTCTACTGGTAAACTTACTTGCTTTCCTGCCTCCCACCGGTTTTTGGACCGCAAGCCTTAGAGCCCGTATACTCTACAGACACTGTAACTTCAACTTATTCGGTTCCCATCAGGCTGTCAAACAGCAATTCCGCTCTTGCGTCAACCTGCCGCATAGCGGCCGCGGGCAGGGCCATGCGGCCTTCGGTGCAGATGTGACCCGCGGGGGCGCAGGGTTGGGCTGACCGCCGCCCCCGGCCCGCGGCAGCAAGATCGTGGCCAGGGACAGCTTTCCTACTGCGTAATTCGGCTTTCGGGAACCTTGGAGGACTGTGAAAGCCGCCGGCGTCCGTCGCCATCTGGGCGCCATTAGTTAGCCACTTCACAGCTTCTTGAATC
>JACOMY010000015.1 GCA_014324045.1 Rhodospirillales bacterium
GTGATCGCAGCCGTCAACGACGTCTTGCCATGATCCACATGGCCGATCGTACCGATGTTGCAGTGCGGCTTCCTACGCTCGAACTTCGACTTCGACATCGCTTTCCCGTTCCCTCAATGCTAACAATCCTAAAAACTACCGGTCTTGAGGGCGATTCGCGCCAACCGCCGCCAAGGCCGGAAACCGGCCGTTGCCTCGAACCCGGCGGAGGCGGTTGGAGCGGGTGAGGGGAATCGAACCCCCGTCGTAAGCTTGGAAGGCTTCTGCTCTGCCATTGAGCTACACCCGCCTCTGCATGACCGGGGACAGATAGCGCCAAGTTGCCCGCCGCACAAGAGTTAAAGGCTCATTGCCTGGACCGAAAACCGGCCCGGCACAGCTTCCCAACTGCCGCATAGACCCAACTGCCGCATAGACTAAGGTCCCGGCAAAGCGCGAGGCACTGGTGGAGGGGGTTGGATTCGAACCAACGTAGGCATGGCCAACGGGTTTACAGCCCGTCCCCTTTAACCGCTCGGGCACCCCTCCCGGCGCGCCGCAAGACCCATCGGGCCAGCAGCAGACCGGCCACTATGGCCAGAAAAGTTCTACTGTCAATGCCGAAGCAAATGCGGCAAAGCGATCCCCCACCGGCGGAGGGGTGACGGAAGGACGGGGCGCGCATGACCGGGAAACGCAAGACGAAAAGGCCCAGGGAGACACCCAGGAACCACCCCAGGAGCCAATCCATGGGCCAAGCGGGACAGACGCGCCGGCCAGGCCTGCGGCAGCCGCAGGAAAGCGGGCTTTGGCTGTTCGGCCGCCATGCGGTCTTGCAGGCGCTCGGGAATAAGCGGCGCCAGGTACGGCGCCTCCTCGTCTCGGCGCCGGCCGGGGATGCGCTCGCCGCCTTGCTGAGCGAGACCTGCCGCCCTGCCCCGGAGCTGGTCGCCCGCGCAGAAATCGACCGCAGACTGCCCCCGGGCGCCGTCCACCAAGGACTGGCGCTGGCCTGCAATCCCCTGCCGCAACCGGACCTGGAACGCTTTCTGCGGGGGCTTAGCGGTCGCAAGGCCACGGTCGTGGTGCTGGACGGCATCACCGATCCGCAGAACGTCGGTGCCATCCTGCGCTCGGCCGCGGCCTTCGGCGCCGCGGCCGTGCTGACCACCGCCGACCGTGCCCCGGAAGAAAGCGGTACCCTGGCCAAGGCGGCCTCCGGTGCACTGGAGGTCGTGCCCTATATTCGCGAGACCAATCTGGCCCGCGCCCTGGATCGGATGAAGGAGGCCGGCTTCTGGTGCCTGGGGCTCGACGAGGCCGGGCAGCCGCTGCAGCGGGCCCCCGCCCCGGAGCGCACGGCCCTGGCGATGGGGGCCGAGGGCGCCGGTCTGCGCCGCCTCACCAAAGAGCGCTGCGACCTCCTGCTGCGCCTGCCGACGCGGCCGCCGATCGGCAGCCTCAACGTCTCCAACGCCGCGGCGGTCGCGCTCTACCAACTGACCGGCGGGCAGCTAACCGGCGGGCAAGCGGCCGGCGGAGGAGAAGCGGCATGAGCAAGCCGCTGCGCCGCCTCTCCTTCGGGCTTCAGACCCTGTTCGGCCTGGCCGAGCGCGGCTACTTCATTCCCGCCCGCCATGCCGGGGCGCGCGGCGCCGAAGACTATCCGGCGCTGCGCCCGCTGTTCGCAGCGGCCGAACCGCAGTTCCTAGCCCTGCTGGAGGCGATCGAGGGGTTTTACCGGGACCTGGCGGCGCTGGGCGGCCCGGCCCCGGCACCGCGATTCGAGCAGACCTGGTTCCCGCGCCTCGATGCGGCAGCCGCCTATGCCCTGGTCCGGCAGAGGCAACCGGCCCGCATTGTGGAGATCGGATCGGGCCACTCCACCCGCTTTCTGGCGCGCGCCGCGGGCGACGGCGGCTTCGCCTGCCGCATCGACTGCATCGATCCCGCCCCGCGCGCAGCCGTCGCGCAGCTGCCGGTCACGCACCACCGCACCAGCCTTGCCGGCGCCGATCCGGCACTGCTGCAGGGCCTTGCCGCCGGCGACATGCTGTTTATCGACAGCAGCCATGTGGCGATGCCGGGAAGCGACGTCGACCGCTTGCTGCTGGATTGTCTGCCGCGCTTGCCGGCCGGCGTGCTGGTGCACATCCACGACATTCTGCTGCCCGATGCCTACCCGGAGCGCTGGCGCTGGCGCGGCTACAACGAACAGCTGCTGGTCGGCTGCCTGCTGCAGGGCGGCGGCTTTGCGCTATGCTTTGCCAGCCACTATGTCGCCACGGCCATGGCCGAAAGCTTGCGCAAGGGCCCCATCGCCAGGCTGCCCTTGCCGGCCGGCGCGCAGGAGACCAGCCTCTGGCTGGAAACCCGCCGCAGGGCACCCGGAAAGATCGCTGGGCAACAAGAATAAATAGCGGCCGGGAATAAACGGCCGAGACGCAGAGCGGGCGCTTTCGCGGCGCGGCCGGAAGGGCTATCGAGCGACCGGCGGCAGCCAAGGGAAGGCCAAAAGGGGATGATCGGCGGGGGGAGCGCCCGCGTCATAGCCCGGCAAAAGATAGCTTGGCATAAAGTCCGTTTGGCAAAAGTATGGGCCGCTCCGGAACGGCGGTCCTCGCTTCGGAGTATCGAGTCCGGGATTGTATCCTATTTAGGAATCTGGCGTTTTAGGAGTCTGGCTTTCCCATGCGCAACGGCACCGCACCGGCACGGCCGGCCCTCTCTCCCCTGCTCAAGCTTGTGCTGGAAGTAGGACCGCTCGTCGTGTTCTTCGTCATGAACGCGCGCAGCGGCATCTTCGAGGCCACCGCCGCCTTCATGGTGGCGGTCGCCCTTGCCCTGGCGGCGACGTACATCCTGGCCCGGCAAGTCCCGATTCTGCCGCTGGTCTCGGGCGTCTTCGTCTTGGCCTTCGGGGCGCTAACGCTCTCCCTGAACGACGAGCTCTTCATCAAGCTGAAGCCGACCGTCGTCAACCTCCTTTTCGGCGCCATCCTCTTCGCCGGACTGGCCTTTGGGCGGCCGCTGCTGCAGCCGCTGCTGGGCTCCATGCTGCGCTTGACCGGACAGGGCTGGCGGCGGCTGACGGCGATGTGGGCCGGCTTCTTCCTGGTCCTCGCGGTCCTTAACGAGATCGTTTGGCGCAGCTTCCCGACCGACTTCTGGGTCAGCTTCAAGCTGTTCGGGATCATGCCGCTGACCTTGGTCTTCTCCGCCCTTGCCATCTACCTGGTCCGCAAGGAGACAATCCCGGAAGGCGGGGAGCGCCCAGAAGAAAAACACGTGGAAGAAAAGCACGTGGAGGAAAGGCGCGTGAGGGGAAAGCGCCCGGAGGAAAAGCAAAATCCCCCCGCCGATCGAGGCCCGAAGCCATGACAGAGCCACAGTTCAAAGGAAAAGAGTTCGTCTACAACCGCCATCTGGCGGTGCCCTTCCGCCCGCTGCTGCCCGGTGAGCGCAAGGCGACCGGCCCGGTTGCGCGCGACGGCAACCCGATTGTCCAGATTGTCTATTTGTCCAGAGGGGACAATCTGCACGCGCTCAAGGCATTGTTGCCCCGATAGGCAGGTCCCCCGATAGGCCGACAAGGTGGCATGATGCCAGGCAGCGATGCGTCACGCGAAAGGCGGCAAGCGCAATGACGAAGAGCGACCTCCCCTTCGGTAGCGAGTTTTCTCCCTCGCAGATCGAGCTTCCCGGGATGCTGCAGCTGCTGGAAGATCGGGCCGGCGATCTGGCGGCCATCGAGGCGGCGATCCGCCAGACCTACTTCGCGTCACACGGCGGGAGCGACCCTTCGAGAGCGGTAAAGAATCAGAAGACCCTGGCCATGAACAGCCGCCTCGGTCTGCAAGCCTACGGCATCCTCGACGAAACCGGAAACCTCACCCCCTTCGGCAAAGAGCTTCTGGCAAAAAAGGACGACGAAGCCGATCTCTACAACCTCCTGGCCAAGCATATATTGCTCGATCTGCACGGTATGACGCTCGTCCGTTGCATCCAGGACATGGTGGCCGCAGGTGAGCAGGTGAACCTGACCACCCTTCGCCAGGCTCTGGCAGCACGGGGCCTGCACTACCCCCCGGGCGGCAAGCATCCAAGCATGATGCGTCTCTGGCTGGCAAAAGCAGGCGTTTTTTCGGGCAGGCGCTGGCGGGTCGATCCCCATCGCGTGCAAGCGGTCCTCGGGATCGGCCCGGACGAGTTTGAAGTTCTGGCAGATTTCACGGCCGAGCAGCGAGCGTTTCTTCGCGCGCTTGCCAACACGGGCGAGACCGCCCCGCAGCCTGCCAACGAGATTGTCCGGCTGGCCACGGCAACTTATGGGGTGCGGTTTCCTGAGAAGAGCCTTCCGAAGCTGGTACTGCAAGCTCTTGAAGAGGCTGGCTACATCACAGCGGCCAAGACCACGGCAGGACGGGGGGCCAAACCCTTTCTCGTGGCTCCTACATCGAAGCTCATCGCGGATGTGATCGACCCCCTCTTGGAGCAGCTTAAAGGCCAGGCCGACCCGAAACTTCTGGCACTTCTGCGCCTGCCACTATCCCAGATCCTCGAGGATCTGGACTCGGCAGATCGCTACAAAGCGGGGCTTGCCTTGGAAGCCCTGGCCTTCAAGATCATGCGCCTGCTCGACATGACTTATGTTGCAACCCGTCTGCGCGCCAATCAGACTGGGGGCGCGGAAGTCGATCTGGTCTTCGAGGCAGCGCGACTGGTGTTCTCACGCTGGCAGGTCCAGTGCAAGAACACCGCCCGTGTTTCCCTGGACGATGTAGCCAAGGAAGTTGGGCTTACGCATTTCATGAAATCGAACGTCATTGTCATGGTCACAACAGGCGAGATCGGCGGGGAGGCCCGCCGTTATGCCAACGGAATCATGGCCCAATCCAATCTTGCAATCGTCATGCTCGACGGCAAGGATCTAAGCGCAATCGGCACCAGCCCGCCGGCCATCCTACGCGCCTTCGAGAGAGAAGCGCGGCACGCCATGAGCCTGAAGAAGCTCGACCTCTAGGAGCCTGGGCCAGTGGAAAAAAACAACGAAGCAAAGAACGACAAACAGCCAAAAATCTATCGCCGCACGCGGCTTGGCCGGATCGTGCACGGCGATGCACTCGAGGTGATGGCAAAGATGGACGGCGCTTCCGTCAACCTCATCGTGACCAGCCCGCCCTTCGCGCTTACCCGCAAGAAGGATTACGGCAACGAGCAAGAGGAGGCCTATCTCGAATGGTTCAAGCCCTTCGCCAAGCAGTTCCATCGTATCCTGAAGGACGACGGGAGCCTGGCGATCGACCTTGGCGGCGCCTGGAAACCCGGACTCCCGGTGCGCAGTCTTTATCACTTCAAGCTTCTCATCGTACTCTGCGAAGAGTTCGGGTTTCACCTGGCGCAGGAGTTCTATTGGTGGAATCCCTCGAAACTGCCCAGCCCGGCAGAGTGGGTGAACATCCGGCGCATCCGGGTGAAAGATGCGATCGACACCGTCTGGTGGCTTGCCAAGTCACCCTGGCCGCGGGCGAACAACCGGCGTGTTCTTCAGCCCTACAGCGATAGCATGAAGCATCTTCTGGCAAAGGGGTACAAAGCGATGCTGCGCCCCTCGGGCCACGATATCAGCGAGAAATTCGCCATCGACAATGGGGCATCCATCCCGCCCAATCTCATTGCGATCCCGAACACCGAGAGCAACAGCGCCTATCTGCGCTACTGCAAGGCCGGGGGCATCAAGGCACACCCAGCGCGGTTTCCGGCAGCTTTGCCCGAATACTTCATTCGCATGACGACCGATCCCGGCGACCTGGTGTTCGATCCCTTCGGCGGGAGCTGCGTCACCGGAGAGGTTGCCGAGCGTCTCGGGCGCAGATGGCTCTGTGCGGAGCTGATCGAGGACTACCTGAGAGGTGCGGTCGGACGCTTCGAGGCGCCGGCGGTGCCGGCAACAGCGGCCAGGCCCAAGACCAGGTCCAAGAAGGGAGAGGATGACGGCTACTATCGTATCCCGCATCCCGGTCTTCTGTGGAACGGCGGCGATGCGACAGCCTTCGCCCCCCTCCCGGAAGATGGCGGCTCGAAGCGACCCGCCAAGCACCGCGACAAAGACCGGCCTTCCCGGGATTCTGTTGTAGCCAAGGCTGCAGAATAGGCAGAATAGAGTGACCTTTTTTCGTTGTTCCGGGCCGGTTTCAAGCCGTTCCGGATCCTGCCGCCGGCCCCGGTCTGCTCCGCCCTTGCCCTCTACCCGGCCGGCAAGCAGACGATCCCGGAAGGCGGGAAGCGCCCGGCGGAAAAGCGCATGAGGGAAAGCCCGGAGGAAAGGCCCCCGGAGGAAAAGAAAAATCCCCCCGCCGATCGAGGCCCGAAGCCATGACAGAGCTACAGTTCAAGGGAAAAGAGTTCGTCTACAACCACCATCTGGCGGTGCCGTTCCGCCCGCTGCTGCCCGACGAGCGCAAGGGGATCGGCCCGGTTGCGCTCGACGGCAACCTGATCGTCCAGGGGGATAATCTGCACGCGCTCAAGGCATTGCTGCCCCGCTACGCGGGCAAGGTGGACTGTGTTTTCATCGATCCGCCCTACAACACCGGTAACGAAGGCTGGTGCTACAACGACAAGGTCAATGCGCCGATGATCCGCGAATGGCTCGAAGCCAATCCCATCGGGATCGACGACGGCCTGCGGCACGACAAGTGGTGCGCGATGATGTGGCCGCGGCTCCGGCTATTGCATGATTTGCTGAGCGAAGACGGAGTTATCTTCGTAACAATAGATGACTATGAGGTGCACCGTCTGAGATCTCTGCTCGATGAGGTTTTCGGCGGCCAAAACCATGTGGCAACGGTTGTGGATCGGCTAAACCCCAAAGGCCGGCACTTGGGAGAGTTTTTCGCAAAGACACACGAATACATCTTAGTTTACGCGAAGAATATCAGCTGGCTTCGACTTAATGGCTTAGAAAAGTCAGAGGCGATGGTTTCGGAGTATAACAGAGAGGATGAGGTAGGGCCTTACCGGCCCATAGAGCTTAGAAACAGAAATTCAGCTTTTAACCCACAAACTAGGCCAAACCTATATTATCCGATCTATGTGAATTCCGAGGACGGCTCGGTCAGTCTCGCAGGGGACGCCGTTTATACCGAGGAAGCCTTGCCGCTCGATGGCAAGGGCCAACCGACATGCTGGACATGGGGTAAGGAGAAATTCAGGACGCAAAATAAGCTGCTGTTTGCCGAACAAACAAGGGCAGGCACATGGCGAGTATTCAGAAAAGACTATCTTCACGATGAAGACGGTTCGTCGAACACAACTAAGCCGAAATCTATCTGGTTGGACGATGATTTGAACATGGATGCGTCACGCTTGACCGTCCGGCAGGTTTTAGGCGAGAATGCTTTCGATTTTCCGAAACCTGTGCCCCTTGTCCAGAGGTGCATAGAGCTTGTTGGCAATGAAAATGCTATAATCCTTGATTCTTTCGCCGGTTCGGGCACCACCGCGCACGCCGTCCTGGCAGCCAACAAGCGCGACGGCGGCAACCGGCGCTTTATCCTGGTCGAAATGGAGGACTATGCCGACCGGCTGACGGCCGAGCGGGTGCGCCGGGCGATAAAGGGTTACGCCTTCTCGGGCAGGCAGCGCAGGGAGCTGTTGCGGGAAAAGATCACCTGGTCGGCGCTGCAAAAGGCCGGCAAGCTCATCGAAAGCGTCGAAAAGCTCGAAAACCTGCAGGCCCGCGAATACGACGCCATCAAGAAAACCGTCAAGGACGGCGCGTTGATCGTCACCGGCGAAAAGGCCGTCGAGGAACGGGCGGAGGGCCTGGGCGGGCGCTTCACCTATTGCAGGCTCGGCGACCCGTTGGCGCTGGACAGGGTGCTGCAGGGAACAGGCTTGCCGTCCTATGGCGAGCTCGCTGCTGTGCTCTTCAACATGGCGACCAACGAGGCGCTCGATCCGGCCAGGGTGCGCGAAGCCGACTTCTATCTCGGCAAGACGGAAGGCCGGCAGGTTTGGTTGCTCTACAAGCCGGATCTGGATTGGCTCAAGTCGCATGACGCGGCGCTGACGCTGAAGAAGGCCGGGGAGATCGCCGCGGCCGATCCCGGCAGGCGCCATCTGGTGTTCGCGCCTGCCCGCCATGTAAGCCAGAGGATGCTGGCCGCGAAAAACCTTCCCGTCGAGTTCGTGCCCCTGCCCTTCGCGCTCTACCGCATCGACCGGAGTTGACGCCGATGTTTCGCCAGCTCGACTATCAGGACCGGGTGCTGACCGCAATCGACCGCTATCTCGACCGGCTGAAGACCGAAAAGCAGGCGGCCGAGGAGGTGGCGGAGCTTGCCGCGGGCAAGCCGCATCTGAAACTGCCGGTCCCCGACTTCGCACAAGCAACCTGGGCGGCCTTGCAGGCGGCAGGCCAGCTTCCCGCGTCGCGCGCCGCCATCGACTATTCCGAACGCCGGGACGGCTGCGGCTATCCGGTCCCCAATATCGTGCTGAAGGTGCCGACCGGCGGCGGCAAGACCTGGCTCGCCGTCTCCGGGATCTCGCGGATCATGGGGCGCTATCTTGAGCGGAACAGCGGCTTCGTGCTGTGGATCGTGCCGAACGAGGCGATCTATAGCCAGACACTGAAGCAGCTGAAGGACCGCCAGCACCCTTACCGCCAGGCCCTCGACCGCACCGCCGCCGGGCGCGTGCGGATCATGCAAAAGAGCGACCGGCTCGACGCCCGCGATGTGGAGACCAACCTTTGCGTCATGCTGCTGATGCTGCAATCGGCGAACCGGCAAACCCGGGAGACCCTGAAGATGTTCCGGGACCGGGGGGACGTGCAGGGGTTTTTCCCGGCCGAGGGCGAACAGCAGGCGCACAAGGCAGCGCTCGGCCAGACGCCGAACCTGGAGGCTTACGACGGCATCTTCCCGATGGTGAAGGACTCGCTCGGCAACGCCTTGCGGATTATCCGGCCCGTGGTTGTGCTGGACGAAGGGCACCGGGCTATTTCCGATCTGGCCTTCCAGACGCTCTACGGCTTCAACCCCTGCTTTGTGCTCGAACTGACGGCCACGCCGCAGGACCTGCAAGCGCGCGGCGGCAGCAACCCGCGCAAAGACCGCTCCGCCAATCTGCTGGTAGAGGTGACCGGCCGCGAACTGGATCGCGAAGGCATGATCAAAATGCCGCTCAACCTCGATCCCAGACAGGGCAGCGACTGGAAGGCCACGCTCGACGCGGCGCTGGAGACCCTGCGGGCGCTGGAGGCATCGGCCGCGGCGCTGCGGGCCGACAGCGGCCGCTATATCCGCCCGATCATGCTGGTGCAGGTAGAGCGCACCGGCGCCGGGCAGCGCGACAGCAACCGCATTCACGCCGAAGATGTGAAGGACCGGCTGCTGACCGCCGGTTTCGGCGCCGCCGAGATCGCCATCAAGACGGCCGAACGGAACGACCTTGCCCAGCCCGAAAACCAGGACCTGCTGTCGCCCGCCAACCGCGTGCGGGTCATCGTCACCAAGCAGGCGCTGCAGGAAGGCTGGGACTGCCCCTTCGCCTATGTGCTCTGCGCTCTGGCCGCGAGCAGCGACGCGAAGGCCATGACGCAGCTGGTGGGGCGCATTCTGCGCCAGCCGGGGGCGATGAAAACCGGCATCGAGGCTCTGGACGAATGCCATGTTGTCACCCACCGCGCCGATACCGCCAGCGCGGTCGAGGCAATCAAACAGGGCCTGGAACAAGACGGGCTCGGGGATTTGGTCTTGCGCCTGCGGCAGGAGGATAGCCAGGGCGCGGCCGGGGCGGCCCGGAAGATCGAGCGCCGCCCGGCATTCGCTTCGGCAAACATCCACCTGCCGCAAGTCATGCTTGCCGAAGACGGCGAGGTCCGCGAGCTGGACTATGAAACCGACATTCTCTCCGCCATCGACTGGCGCGGCTTCGATCCCGCCGGGATCGCAAAGGGCATCCCGGACAACGCGCAAGCCGCCGATAGCCGGCGGCAGCGGATCGGACTGGCCCAGGAAGGAGCAGACAGGGGAGCAGATGCGGGAGCGGACGAGGAAGCGGCAGCCTTCGTAGCGGAAAGCCTCGACCGGAATGCGGAGGTCTTGCGCTTCGATCCGGTGCAGGCCGTCCTCATGCTGTCCGACCTTGTGCCCAACCCCTTTGTGGCGCGTGAGATTGTCGGGGCGCTGTTGCAGGCCCTGCGCGCCCGCGGTTTCGGCGAAGACAAGCTCGGCCGCTGTGCCGGCCTGATCCTGTCCGAACTGCGCCGGGGGCTGGACCGGGCGCAGACCGAACGCGCCGAGGCCCTGTTCAAGGCCGGGGTGGCCGCAGGCCGGATCCAGTTTCGTTTGCGCCTGGACGGGCGCAACTGGCGCATGCCGGACAGGATGGAAACGGCCGAAGCGGAGGGCGCGCGCCAGCTCTTGAGCAAGACCGGCGGGCCGCTGGCAAAAAGCCTCTTCGCCCCGGTCTACGAAGCCGGGTTGAACCGGGACGAACGGGAGGTAGCCCTATACCTCGACGCCGAACCAGCCCTGATCTGGTGGCATCGCAACCTAGCCCGCAGCCAATACGGCATTCAGGGTTGGAAGAAGGGCAAAATCTATCCCGACTTCATCTTCGCCCTGGAGCGCAAGGGGGGCGCCAAGCGCATCACCATTCTCGAAACCAAGGGGGACCAGCTCGACAATCTCGACAGCGCCTACAAGCGCAAGGTCCTGGACTTGCTTTCCGATCGTTTCGCCTGGGATAGTTGCATCCCGGCGGGCCAGTTCGAGCTTGTGCAGGACAATGGCGAGAGGGTGGAGGGCACCTTGATCCTGATGAGCGAATGGCGGACAAAACTGCCGAAGCATCTGCGTGCGGAAGCCTAAACGGGAAGACCGACTCTGCGGCCGGAGAGGGCGCCGCCTCCCGGGCCGAGCGGTCCGGTTCTGAGAAAGCCGTGGCCGCTGGAGCATAGCAGCGATAGAATGCAGGAGGAAGAAGGAGAAAGCTATGAAACACTGTTTAATAGTAGCCGCCTGTCTCGGCGTGCTGGGTGGATGTGATCGTACTCCGCTTAGAATAGCCGATCTGGGACCAAGCCAGGTCGTCGTGGAAGTTTCCGACCATTGGACGGCTCCTAAGGTGTCTCAAGCAGAAATAGACCTTAAGGCAGAACAGGGATGTCAAGCTTATGGAAAAACGGCGCGTTTTTTAACAAAAAATGACCCCGACAGCTGGAGCATCCCATTCGGCCAACATATCTACGATTGCATAGATCCATGATGAGCGAAAATCGGGAGAGGATCGTGAAATATCGTCCGATCACGGCAGTCCTTATAGTCTTACTGGGCGGGTGCGTCAATCCCTATCCTAAAATTATCAAGGTCAACGCTGATCAGGCGATCATTCAGACCCATCCGAGCGTATCGGAGGAGGCTGTCGAACGGAAGGCCGAGGAAGCCTGCGCGCTTTATGGGAAAAAGCCGCAGTTGGTGTATATTGAACTCACTAGTCTCCTCATACCGGAGCCTTCGGAGAGGAATCACTTCTTCGCCTGCGTCGAGCAAGCGGCGGAATGACAGGCCGACTCTGGGCGGCTGCCGTCCTGGCGGTGCTGGCGCTTTCCGCCGGGCCGGCACAGGCACAATCCGGCGGCAGCGAAACCATCGAGGGCCCTGCCAGCGTTACCGACGGCGACAGCATCGAGATAGACGGCCGGCGGATCCGCCTGTACGGGATCGATGCGCCCGAGTTCGAACAGAGCTGCCGCACCGCCGCGGGCCGTGTCTGGCGCTGCGGGCAGGAGGCTGCGGCGGCACTGGCCGGCAAGATCGGCAGCGCGCCGGTGACTTGCCAAGTCCGCGGCAACGATGGCCGCGCGGTCGCCGTTTGCCGGCAGGGCGGCGCCGATCTGAACGCCTGGCTGGTGCAGCAAGGGCTGGCACTGGCTTACCGCTATTTTTCCACCGACTACCTGCCGGAAGAAGAGAACGCCCGGCGCGCCCGCCGCGGTCTGTGGCAAGGCGCCTTCGTCAAGCCTTGGAACTGGCGGCGGGGCAAGCGGCTTTAGGCCCGGCCGAACCGGCGGGAGGCAGACGCGGTGCTATCCACCTGCGACTCGACGGAGAGGGTAGTCCATGAGTAACGACGAGCAGGAAGGATCTGTTGCGATGACCGGCAAGCCCAGCGAACGAAACATTCCGGTGGAGCGTCTTGTCCTCGACCTGGAGAACCCTAGGCATGGGGAATTGGACACGGAGCAGGAGGCAATCGAATTCCTCTGCTCCAACGAGGATGTGATCCCGCTTGTCCGCGATATTGCGCGATATGGGTTAAACCCGATAGATCGCTTGGCGGTCGTAATTGACAACGGCGACGATGGGCCGGAGGGTAACTTCGTTGTGGCCGAAGGCAACCGAAGGCTCTGCGCCATTAAACTCCTTACCGGCCCGGCTCTGGCGCCGAGCCAGCATAGGGATGCTGTCGAAAAAGCCGCCGCGGATTGGACGCCAATCACCGAAATCTCCTGTGTGGTTTTCGACGATAAAACTGCCGCTCGCCTCTGGCTTGCAAGACGCCACCAAGGATCCTTAGGCGGTGTCGGATTTAAGCCATGGAATGCCGAACAAAAGGCAAGGCACAGCGATGTATCTTCGCGAAATCGGGTGGCGCAGGCTTTTCTCGACTGGGCGGAGAAGAAAGGGTTGATAACTCCCGAAGACCGGTTGGGACGCCTGACCACAGTTCAGAGATATCTGAGCAATTCCACGATGCGCCAGGCGATGGGGATCGATGCGAGCGATCCGAACGATGTCCGCCGCACCCGGCCGGGAGGCGACATGAATTTACTGGCGCAGCGCTTCATCGGCGACCTGTTGAGCGGTGAGGTGACGTCGCGGCATAAAAAAGCCGATATCGAGCGTTATGCCGGGAAACTGGATTCACTTCCGGGACTGTCCTATAAACGGGTCGATCCACAGCTCTTGGCAAAAAAACCGCGAAATCTTAGAAAGATAAGCAGGCACCCTGAGATTGACCAAAAGCTTCAAGAACTGAACGATCAGAAGCTATGCAGTCTCTATAATTCCATCACAACGATTTCGGCTAAGGCACACATGCCTCTTATTGCGGTTGGCGTCTGGGCGTTTTTCGAAACGCTGACGGCGCTCCTCGGCAGAGATCCGAAGACCAGTTTTTCAAGCTTCTTGAACAAGCAGTATCTGGAAAAACAGGGCCTCGATGCGGGCGACAACAGAGCGATGCGCGAGGCAATTGGGCGCATTCATGCTTACGGAAACACGACCAAACATCATTACACATTAGCCGCTTTCAACGCAGAGCAGCTCGAAGACGACATGACAACATTGAGCGGTCTAATCGCAAAATTGATCGAACGCGCGCCACGCGATTCATAACTCCGATCCCCATTGGCCGAAGGGATTTTCCGTTGCTATCGAGTGCTTGAACGGAAAACGTAAAAGGCGGCTGTCGTCCGGCTTCGCCTGCGGAAGATCGGTGGTTACGGTCCCATGGCAGGCATGGAGCGCCAGGCCCCGATACTGCGCAGTGCGCCCGGATCTCATCTTCACCGAAGAGTCCCTGTCCTGGCCGTTTGAGGAGGGCGAGGACGGCGTGTGGCGATTGAAGCCGGCAGAGTGATTAGGGGTCCTGCCGCAGGCGGCAGTGTCCCGGCTGCGACTCGACGGAGATGGTTAGTCTATGAGTAACAACGAGAAGGAAGGATCTGTTGCGATGACCGACAAGCCCAGCGAACGAAACATTCCGGTAGAGCGTCTTTTCCTCGACCTAGAAAACCCTAGGCATGGGGAATTGAGGACAGAGGAAGAAGCAATCGAATTCCTCTGCTCCAACGAGGATGTGGCCAAGATTGCCGGCGATATTGCGGAGCATGGGCTAAGCCCGATAGATCGCTTGGCGGTCGTAATTGACAACGGCGACGATGGGCTGGAGGGTAACTTCGTTGTGGCCGAAGGCAACCGAAGGCTCTGCGCCATTAAACTCCTTACCGACCCGGATCTGGCGCCGAGCGAGCATAGGGGTGCTGTCGAAAAGGCCGCCGCGGACTGGACGCCAATTGCCGAAATCTCCTGTGTGGTTTTCGACGATAAAACTGCCGCTCGCCTCTGGCTTGAAAGACGCCACCAAGGATCCTTAGGCGGTGTTGGATTGAGGCCATGGAATGCCGAACAAAAGGCAAGGCACAGCAGTGGATCTTCGCGAAATCGGGTGGCGCAGGCTTTTCTCGACTGGACGGAGAAAGAAGGGCTGATAACTCGCAAAGACCGCAAACGCCGTCTGACCACGGTCCAGAGATATCTGGGCAATCCCATCATGCGCCAGGCGATGGGGATTGATGCGAGCGATCCGAACGATGTCCGCCGCACCCGGCCGGAGGCTGACATGAAGTTACTGGCGCAGCGCTTCATCGGCGACCTGCTGAGCGGTGAGGTGACGTCGCGACATAACAAATCCGAAATCGAATCTTATGCTCGGATGCTGGAATCGCTCCAGGGATTATCCGGTGAAGAGGTTGATCCGCCGCTATCCTTGAACCCCCCTTCCGCTTCCCAGGACCCATCGGACCCGCCAGGAAAACCGAAAAAGCCCGAAAGATCTACAAAGATAAAGCGGGACCCCAAGATTGACGAAAAGCTTCAAGAACTGAACGATCAGAAGCTAAGCAGTCTCTATAATTCCATCACAACGGTTCCGGTTAATAAACACACACCCCTTGTTGCAATTGGCGTTTGGGCCTTCTTCGAAACGCTGACGGCGCGCCTCGGCAGAGATCCGAAGACCAGTTTTTCGAGCTTCTTAAGCAAGCAATACCTGGAAAAACAGGGCCTCGATGCGAAGGAAATCGAAGGCTTGGACGAGCCAATTGGGCGCATTCATGCTTACGGAAACACGACCGAACATCATCACACAGTAGCCGCCTTCAATGCAGAGCAGCTCGAAAACGACATGGCGGCGTTGAGCGGTCCGATCGCAAAGTTGATCGAACGCGCGCCACGCGATCCATAACTTCGATTGCCGCCGGCCGAAGCGGTTTACCTTTGCTATCGAGTGCTTGAACGGAAAACACAAAAGGCGGCTGTCGTCCGGTTTCGCCTGCGGAAGATCGGTGGTCACGGTCCCATGGCAGGCATGGAGCGCCAGGCCGATACTGCGCAGCGCGCCCCGGAGTTCCTTATGCCGATGCAGGATCGGAGGGGCTCCCGGTTCGGTCTGGCGGTGTATCCATGCCATGGCTATGGCGCTGTCCGTAAAGCGGGTCGAGCGGACCATGGTCCGCTGCCTGCCAGGCTGTCAGGTTCGGGCCGCAGAATGCGGCGATGGTTGGAGCTTAATCGATAAGGCGGAAGGATGAGACGCTATGAGAGCAATGACGTGGATGGCCGCTGCCTTGGCGGCGGCGCTGGCGGGGCCGGGCTCGGCGGCCGCACAGGAGACCTGGCGGGGCGCGGATCTCTCCTCCACGGACTTCTCCGACGCGATCCTCCGCGGCGTCGATCTCGCCTACGCGAACCTCGAAGGCGTGAACCTCGAAGGCGCGAACCTCGAAGGCGCGAACCTCGAAGGCACGTACCTCTCCGGCGCGGACCTTTCCATCGCTGACCTCGCCGGCGTGCAACTCCGCGGCGCGCACCTCGCTGACGCGGACCTCTCCGGCACGGACCTCTCCGGCGCGGATCTCGTTGTCGCGAACCTCGCTGACGCGGACCTCACCGGCGCGAACCTCTCCGCCGCGGACCTTACTGTCGCGCACCTCTCCTCCGCGGATCTCACCGGCGCGGACCTCACCGGCGCGGACCTCACCGGCGCGTACTTCTACTCCGCGGACCTCGCTGACGCGGACCTCATCGACGCGAACCTCACCGGCGCGGATCTCATCGACGCGAACCTCTTCGCCGCGGACCTCGAAGGCGCGGACTTCTCCTCCGCGAACCTCTCCTCCGCGGACCTCGCTGACGCGATCTTCATCATCGCGAACTTCATCGACGCGAACCTCATCGACGCAAACCTCGAAGGCGCATACCTTGAAGACGCGCGCCTCTACGGCGCGACCGGCCTGACGCAGGAGATGCTGCGCAGTGCCCGACCCTCGCCCCCGCCCTCCAGTCTGCCGGAGGGCTTGTCCTGGCCGTTCGAGGAAGGCGAAGACGGCGTGTGGCGATTGAAGCCGACGGAGTGATCGCTTGCGGAGCCGACCATGGTCCGCTGCGTGCCGGGCGGTCTGGTTCGAGCCGGAGAAGGCCATGGTCGTCGAGGCGTAGCAGCGAGACAAGGATGGAGAAGGCTATGAAACATCATCTGATCGTGGTAATGATAGTGGCGGCGCGCGGCGGGAAGGTCTTCGTCGAAAGTGCCGACAAAACCGAAAAGACCGAGCTGGTAGTCCTGTGAGGCAGGCAATCGCCACAGTATTGCTGCAGGCACTCGAAAGCGGTGCTTTTTGCCATGCCACACTGTTCCGGGGTATTGATCAGGACGGGCTTCGGGACATCGAAGAGCACTGGAAGCCGATGTTCGATGCCGCCGCTCCCGAGAACCGGCCTGAGGACGCGCACTGGGAATGGGCCGACAAGGTGTTGCGCGCTCAGACCAAGCCGCTTAACTGCGAGATCTTCGGGATTGAGGCAGACAACAAAACGCAGGGCATGATGCTTGTCATCAAGCTTGGCCGACAGTGCTTTAGCCGTCATCAGGAACATCCAGGCGCGCCGCTGGTCTACATTGACTTTCTTGCGACAGCTCCATGGAATAGGCCGAGCATGGGTGACGCTCCAGCCTACAAGGGCGTCGGTGTGACCCTGTTTATGTAAGCAGTATCCCTGAGCTATGAGAAAGAAGCTTCAGGGCGTGTCGGCCTGCATTCACTGCCCGGTGCAGAGTCATTCTACCGCGAGCAGATGAACATGACCGATATGGGTAAAGATGTGGGCTATGACAATTTGCGATACTTCGAGTTGTCCGCAACTCAGGCCAAGCAGCTGATCTCGTCCTAGGCCCTGGTTGAGAAAAGAACTAGCTAAGAGAGATGACCATGAAACTTTGCGTCGACGATAACTGGTTGCGCCGGAAGATCGCGAACGACCCGCTCGTCGAAGTCGAAGCCGGACGCAGCATCCGCTGTGCTGCTGACGTGGTGAAGGCTATCGAAGCGGCCGCACTCCATTCAGAATCTGCTCCAGGAAAACCGGTGCATACGGTCCCGCAGTGGGAGGAGCTGATTTTTAAGAAATTTGGCGAGCGTGTTCGCGGCGTTCACACTGGCCTGTTCGACGGCGCGGACCTCGCCGACGCAGACCTCGCCCGCGCGTTCCTCGTCGGCGCGAACCTCTCCGGCGCGGACCTCTCCGGCGCGAGCCTCGCCGACGCGATCCTCGCCCGCGCGTTCCTCGTCAACGCGGACCTCTCCGGCGCGAACCTCTCCGGCGCGAGCCTCACCGGCGCGAACCTCTCCGGCGCGAACCTCACCCGCGCGAGCCTCACCGGCGCGAACCTCAACGGCGCGAACCTCACCGACGCGCTTCTCTTCGATGCGGACCTCACCGGCATGGACTTCCCCGGCGCGAACCTCACCGGCGCAACCGGCCTGACGCAGGAGATGCTGCGCAGCGCCTGGCCATCACCTCGGCCGAAGAATCTGCCGACGCAGTTGTCCTGGCCGTTTGAGCATGGTGCGGACGACAAGTGGCGCCTGAGGCTCCAACGGCCGCAGACGGCACAGGCGGAAGTGCCTCAAGACCCCCGAGAGGGCTGGGCGGAGCCGGATAACCTTCTGGCTCTTCCTCGCTGCCGGTGATCGCCTTGTCGGGCGGCATGACGTGGCTGGGGTCTTTCGCCTATTCGAGCGCGTTCATGGCGGCCTAGAGACAGGCAGGATTCGGGCCGTCTCTGTCGGCGGCCATGGCGGCCCGGAGTCTGTCGATGTCACGCTGGAGGAAGCTCAGGTTCGGTTGCTTTCGGTTTTGTAGCAGGTCCGCCTAGTTTCCCGGTCGTTAAAGGTCCATTCGGACCCCACCTTGCGGCTGGGGGGCAGACGCCCCCATCTTCGGTTTCGGGGGCAGCGTGCCGCCCGGGGCCTTGGGAAGCGGACCCTGGTCCGCTGGAGGGGGACGGTGACAGGATGACGAGACTCTGGAACCTTTTGGCGAAGCTTGAGGGTTGGCGCTGGTGGCTTCTTGCGGAGCTGCTGCTGTTGCTGGCCATTCTGGCGGCGCTGTATTGGGACGATATCCGCCACTGGGCCCATGGGGAGGAGGCATCCAACGGCGACAAGCCTGCGCAACCTGGTGCTGGGTGCCGGGGCTGTCTTCGGCCTAGGGCTGGCCGGATGGCGGAGTGTCACCGCTCATAGACAGGCAGAGGCTGCTAAAACATGTGGAAGCTGAGTGGGAGGTCGGGCTGTGAGCGGCAAAAACATTAGACAATGGTTGATGACCCTGGCAACAATCGTGGCCTTGCTCATGACCTATTTTGAATTGCAGCGCACAGCCGATCAAATTGAGGGTGCCACATTATACCAGATAGCAAACGATGCTAGAAAGTTGACTCGAAGTTATTATGGACGAGAAAAAGCGGATCGGTGGGATGTTTTGAGTCATTTTCATTCGGTTTACTTGCTTAGTCAACAGGATGTTATTGATGAGGCATCGTGGGTACTTTTTTGCCGGAGCCTCAAGATCTTTATCGAAAGACCTGACATTTCTTTCAACTTAGACAAGCATTCAAGCTTATACGATTCTGGCTTTGTGTCTCTGGTAGATAAGATGGAGAAGGGAGAGGTGAAATGCACATGAAAACGTTAGCAGTTTTTCTAGTGGCAGTATTGCCGCAACACGCGCTCGCACAAGGGGCGTATTTTCCTCCGAAGGAGGAAGAGGCCGTAAAGGAACAGCCACCGGAAAAGGAACAGCCACCGGAAGGCAAAGAGTCTTTGGTCGGCCCAATCGTGGAGTGTGACAACGAAGCTGTGAGCAGACGCGTGACGCAAAACTTTAGCCAATTCGCCCGGGCGCGATGCCCGGGCGGAGGGTGTTTTCTGCGCTCGGGGGACTGCAATAAGCGAACGACAAATTTGGCTTATGAAGCGCCAAGTGGATACGAAATAGAAAGTTACGAGTTTATTCAGGAAGGCAACAACCACGGAACAAGCGGAGACCTTCAGGCCGCCAGAACTGCCGGGCGTATAGTGCGGATTTGGATCAGGCTGGAATGCGATCCGCCAGATTATCCTGGTGCGCCTGGAGGATGGAACGAGGGTCGGCTCGTGGGGACAATCCGATATGTCGATATCGATAAACTGAAGGCTGAATCAATTGCTGAGTGCCGTTCAGCAATCATTGGGCAATGACTGACGTAGGGAGGGAGATCCCGGTTCGGGGTGTTGCTGCACCCCGGCCCCTGGGAAGCGGACCATGGTCCGCCGGAGAGGGTTCTAGGGCGAGCAGTCGTCCAGCATAGAAACTGTATAAAGCATGTTGACTTTGTAAAATCGCTCTGAAGGCGATCTAGGGCGCGCCGCAGACGGCTTTCCAGATATCCATAAACCGCGTCCCCTCGGCCTTGCTTCGCTCGCTATCGGCGCGGCTCCAGCTGAGCAGCGCCGGCCGGAGTGACAGGCGCGGGTGGGGTGCAGAGCAGGGCGGCGACGAGGGGTTGAACGCAACGGCTAGTCATCAAATGTAAGTGCTGCATTTTTCATATCGTAAAATTGCCCCGTTAGAAACGCAAAAACACGGCCGACACATTTGTCGCCAAACGTCATGATCTCATCGGAGCAATTGATGGGCTCGACTAGGTGGGGGACCAAACGACCCTGGCGAGATCCGGACGAAACTGCTTCCTGCAGTAGTCCATTGATTTTGCTGGGATTGGGCGGCCATGGCCCTCGCAAGATCTCTGTCAACTCAGGCCATTGTTTTGTCAGGAAACCAAAAACGGACGGCAAAAAGTTCGGAGAATCTTCTTCCAGCCAGGTTCCGCTTAGAAAATCTCCCTCTTCTTTTACATTGCCGATTTCGTCAATAAGTGCGTCCAATAAATTGGTGTAAGATTCTGATTTAGGCCGATAGTCAATAGTCATTCCGACTCTCCCCGTCTCTTCAGCACATCGTCGGGTAGCCAATTTAGCACCTAATCATCCCTGAGTTTCCCATGCTCGTCAAGCCGCTTGCGACGGGCCTGGTGTCGGCCTCGGATCGCCTCAGGGCCGCGTCGGCGCGCTTTCTGGTCTGAATGTAGGCATTAGCCGCCTCGGCGTGCGCAGCGGCCTAGCCCAAACGTTCCGAATGCCAGGCAACATGCTCGCCGATGAAGCTGGCGACGAAGTAGTAGGAGTGATCGTAGCCGGGCTGCATCCGCAAGGTCAGGGACACGCCAGCCGCCTTGCAGGCCGCAGCGAAACGCTGCGGCTGCAGGTTGCCGCCGAGGAAAGGATCGGCGTCGCCTTGGTCGATCAGGATGTCGCCCCTCCAGCCCTTGGCCTCGACCAGGGCGCTGGCGTCGTGCGCCCGCCAGAGCTCCGGGTTATCGCCGAGATAGCCGGCGAGCGCCTTGCGGCCCCATGGTACCTCGCTGGGATTGACGATCGGCGCGAAGGCCGAGAGGGAGCGATAGCGGCCGGGGTTGGCAAGCGCCAGGGTTAGCGCGCCGTGGCCGCCCATCGAATGGCCGGCGATGCCACGCGCACCGTCCTGCACGGCAAAGCGTCCCTCCACCAGGGCCGGCAGCTCGTCGCGAATGTAGCTCCACATGCGGTAGTTGGCCGACCAGGGCGCCTGGGTGGCATCCAGGTAGAAGCCGGCCCCCTGGCCGAAGTCGTCGCTGTCGGCATCCGGCACGCCCTCGCCGCGCGGCGAGGTGTCGGGCAGCACCAACATAAGGCCGGTCTCGGCCGCATAGCGCTGCGCGCCGGCTTTCACCGTCGCATTTTCCCAGCTGCAGGTCAGACCCGAGAGATAGTAGAGGACCGGCACCGGCCCCTCTCGCGCCTGCGGCGGCCGGTAGACGGCAAACTCCATCCGGGTGCCGGTAGAGGTGCTTTGGTGGGCATAGACGCCCTGCACGCCGCCGAAACAGGCCTGCTCGGCCAAGATCTCCAAGGTCATGCTCGCTCCTGCACAAATAAGCCCCTCCGGTCCCGGCAAGGCCCGAACCAGGCGATGGCGGAAAGAATAAGGGGGCCGTCCGGAGACATTCCCCAATCGGCGCCCCCGGCCGGCGCCCCCCAGCCCAACAGACGTACGGCCCAGCAGGCGTAACCGGGACTAGTAGACCCGGGACTAGTAAACGACGACGCCGCGGATCGATTCGCCGCTGTGCATCAGCTCGAAGCCCCTGTTGATGTCTTCCAGCCCCATGACGTGGGTGATCATGGAGTCGATCTCGATCTTGCCGTTCATATACCAATCCACGATCTTCGGCACGTCGGTGCGGCCGCGGGCGCCACCGAAAGCGGTGCCGCGCCAGGACCGGCCGGTCACCAGCTGGAAGGGACGGGTGGAGATTTCCTGGCCGGCGCCGGCGACGCCGATGATGATGCTCTCGCCCCAGCCCTTGTGGGCACACTCCAACGCAGTTCGCATGACATCGACGTTACCGATGCACTCGAAGGTGTAGTCGGCACCACCGCCGGTCAGCCCGACCAAGTGCGCCACCAGGTCGCCCTCGACCTTGCCGGGGTTGACGAAGTGGGTCATGCCGTAGCGCTCGCCCCAGGGCTTCTTGGCCTGGTTCAGATCGACGCCGACGATCTGGGTGGCGCCGGCCAGGCGCAGACCCTGAATTACGTTCAGGCCGATGCCGCCCAAGCCGAAGACAATGCCGCTGCTGCCGGGCTCGACCTTGGCGGTGTTGATCACCGCGCCGATGCCGGTGGTCACGCCGCAACCGACGTAGCAGACCTTGTCGAACGGCGCCGCGGGATCGATCTTCGCCAGGGCGATTTCCGGCAGGACGGTGAAATTGGCGAAGGTCGAACAGCCCATGTAGTGATGCAGGGTCCCGCCCTTGTAGGAGAAGCGCGAGGTTCCGTCCGGCATCAGCCCCTGCCCCTGGGTGCTGCGGATCGCCTGGCAGAGGTTGGTCTTGGGATTGGTGCAGTATTCGCACTGACGGCATTCCGGCGTGTAGAGCGGAATGACGTGATCGTCCGGCTGCAGGCTGGCGACGCCCGGGCCCGCCTCGCGCACGATGCCCGCGCCCTCGTGGCCCAGAATCGCCGGGAAGAGGCCCTCGGGATCGGCGCCGGAGCGGGTGAATTCGTCGGTGTGGCAGAGGCCGGTCGCCATGATCTCCACCAGGACCTCGCCCTCCCTGGGGCCGTCGAGGTCCACTTCGGTCACTTCGAGAGGCTTGCCGGCCTCGAATGCCACGGCGGCACGGGTTTTCATCGTCAAGATTCTCCGAGCATTGCAACGATCCTCCCCGCAAGCCCTGCTCGCGGAGAGCGGTGCCGGCAGGCGCCAACCCCGAAGACCTTTATAGCGAAGAGCCCGGGTATAGCGAAGAGCCCCTGTTATAGCCAAGAGCCTGGGCGATGCAAAAGCACGGCCTCCGGATAGGGCCGCGCCGCGCCATCGGCGCACCGCCCTGTTATAAGTCTTCCTGTTACTGGCCGGGCTGGCCGGCCTCCAGGCCCAGGGGCTCCGGCCGGATGCCCATGCGGGTGCGCTGCGGCGACTGCTTGAAGCGTTCGCGGTAGCGCTTGGCGAAGTGCGAGGCCGAGAGGAAGCCGCAAGCCAGGCCGACCGCGGTCACCGAGAGGCTGGAATGGGTCAGGAGCCAATGCGCGCGGCACAGCCGCAGCTCGAGGTAATGCGCCCTGGGTGTGCGGCCCAGGTAGCGCTGGCAGAGCCGTTCCAGCTGGCGGACCGAGAGTTCCGAGCGGCTGGCCAGTTCCGCCGTCGACAAGGGCTCTTCGAGATTGGCCTCCATGAAGCGCACCGCCTCCAGGAGCTTCGGATGGCCGACGCCGACCCGCCGGCGCAGATCCATGCGCTGTTCCGCGTCCAGGCCGCGAATGCGCTCATGCAGAAACTGCTCGGCCACTTCCAGGGCCAGGCCGTGGCCGTGGTCGCATTCGATCAGATGCAGCATCATGTCGAGCGAGGCGGTGCCGCCGGCACAGGTGAAGCGCGAACGATCCAGGCAATAGAGCGCGCTGTGCACGTCCAGCTGCGGGTGCATCTCCTCCAGGCTGGCCCGACAGCGCCAATGGATCGTGCAGGCGTAGCCCTCCAGCAAACCGGCGGCCGCCAGAACATGGGTCCCGTCCGAGATGGCCCCGATCCTGGCACCCTGTCTGGCATGGCGGCGGAGCCAGGCAATCGCCCCCTTGTCGTCGAAGCGATGGGCGTCGAGGCCGCCACAGACCACGACACTGTCGAAGTGCGTCCGATCCTCGATGCCGCCTTGGGCCTGCAGCGCGATGCCGGTGGAACTGACGGCGCCGCCGCCGGCGGCGATCGCCCGCCAGTCGTAGAGCCGGCGCCCGGAAAGGCTGTTGGCGACCCGAAGCGGTTCCACGGCGGCGGTGAAGGCCAGCATGGCGAAGCGCGGCAAGAGCAGGAAGCCGAAGCGCTTTACCTCCTCGACCTCCTGGCGCTGCCGTGCTGCCTCCGTCATCGGCCTCTGTCCCGGCAGTCTGTAGCGGCCGCCAAGGCATGCCGGGCCGCCGCTCCATCGGCCTGCATCTGCGCCATCAGGGCGGGCAGGCCGTCGAAGCTCCGCTCCGGGCGCAAGCGCTCGACCAGCTGTACCCTGAGCCTGCGGCCGTAGAGATCGCCGGAAAAATCGAAGAGATGCGCTTCCAACAAGGGACGATCGTACGCGAACATGGGACTGATGCCCAAATTGGCGACACCCGCATGCCAAGGGGGCCGGCCCGGATCGTCCAATGTCGCCCGCACGGCATAGACGCCGTAGGCCGGACGCAAGGCCGTGCCCAGATCGATGTTGGCCGTCGGCATACCGAGCGCGCGGCCGCGCCTGGCGCCGTGCAGCACCCGCCCCCGGATCTCCCAGGGCCGTCCCAGGATGCAGCAGGCGCCCGCCATGTCGCCCTCGCGCAGCCGCCGGCGCAAGGCGGTAGAGGAGTAGGCGCCGCCGGCCCCGCCGGTCCGCTCGATCACCGTCGTCCCGAACCCCAGTGCCGCGCCCGAACGCTGCAGCAAGACCGGGTCGCCGCCGCGCCCGGCGCCGAAATAGAAGTTATCGCCGACCACGACATGACCGACCCCCAGTCCCTCGACCAGAATGCGCTCGACGAAGGCTTCGGCCGGGAGGCTGTAGAGCGCCTTGCGGAAAGCCAGAACATAGAGCAGATCCACGCCCAAGTCTTGCAGCATCCGGACCTTGGCGCGGAAAGGCGTCAGCCGGAAGGGCGGCAGCTGCGGCTCGAAGACCTGCCTGGGATGCGGCTCAAAGGTCAGGACGCCGCTGGCCCGGCCCCGGGCCGCAGCCTCCCTGCGGGCAGCGGCAATCGCGGCCCGATGGCCGCGATGCACGCCGTCGAAGTTGCCGATCGCCAGGACGGCGCCGCGCGCCTCCGGGGGCAGAGAGCGGGCGTGGCGATAGAGACGCATGCGCATCAGGATGGCCAAAGCCAAGTGGCGCGTCCAGGCCTCCTGCAAGCGGCGGCGGTCTTTAGCGGCATGCAGCCCAACTGTCTTTCTTTTCGGCTTTTCGGCAGGGCCTGCCATAACCGATTTCAGGCCGTTTTCATAGCAGATAGGACTCGCTATACGACAGCGGCTGCTATAGGCTCAAGCGCGGTTGGACGGCTTGAGGAGGGGCCCCGATGGATGACAGCGGCAGCGACGGATCGGAGTTTCTAGCCAGCCTCGCGCGACCGCTTTCTTCCCTGCTGCCGCAGCCGGGGCTCAGGCGGCGCCTTCCCGGCCGGGAGCTCTATCGCGTGCCCGCCGGCGGCAGCCTGGTTCTGGCGCTGGCGGCCGGCGACCGCCTGACCCTGCAGGATCCCGAGGGCGCGCAGCCCGGCACGCTGACCGCCTTCAGCCTGGACGGCCGGCCGGCGCAAGCAGAGCTCGGCGCCAGGGACGACGGTCCGGCCAGCGCCCTGCAGGCGGCTCTGACCGACGGCAGCACGGCAGCGGCAAGCAGCCTCGGCAGGCTCGAACGCCGCGGCATCGAGGTCTCGGCAGCCCGCGCGCAAACTGTCTTCGGCAGGGACGGGGCGCCGGGAGCGGAAGCGCAGTTCACCGCGTCCGAAGCCTTGATCGTCGTGCTTGCGGCCCCCGGCCAGGACATGACGCCGGAGACGCAGCGGCCGCCGACCGACCTGGAGGCCTGCGTCGAACGGGCCAATCCGGTCGCCGTCAACGATCTGCCGCTCCCCGACCCCTTGGCCGATCCGCGCCTGGACCTGCGCGTCGAGGCGCGCACCGCGGCCGCCTACGAGGTCAGGGCCGGCGACTATATCCAGGTGATCGACGTGGCAGGGCGAGAGTGTTCCGACTTCGGCTGCTTCGCCAGCGCCGCCCTGGAGCGCGGCAAGGAGTTCATGCCGGACATGATCGCCACCCGCTCGATCATGGGGCTGCAATACCCCCTGCCCGGCCTCTTCGATAAGTACTACGACTTCAACGCCCAGGCTATGCTGGAGGTAATCCAGGACAGGGTCGGGCGCCACGATACTTTCGGCGCGGCCTGCACCGACAGGTACTACGACGACGTCGGCTATCCCGGCCATGCGAACTGCTCGGCCAACTTCAACAGGGCCTTGGCTCCCTACGGCGTGGCGGCACGGCGCGCCTGGGCGACGATCAACTTCTTCTACAACACCGCGATCGACGACTCGCATCTCTATACTCTGGACGAGCCCTGGAGCCGGCCGGGCGACTTTGTGCTGCTGCGCGCAACCCAGGACCTGGTCTGCTGCTCCTCTGCCTGTCCGGACGACATCTCCCCCGCCAACGGCTGGACCCCGACCGACATCCATATCCGTGTCTACGGACCCGAACAGCTCCATAAGAAATCGATGGCCTATCGCATGACTCCCGACGCAGCCCCGCGTGAGACGCGGGAGACCGGATTCCACCCCCGCACCTCGCAGCTGACCCGCCAGTTCGGCGAGTACCGGGGTTTCTGGCTGCCCAACCGCTTCCACAACGAGGGCCCGCAAGCCGAGTATTGGGCCTGCCGCGAGGACGCCGTTGTCCTGGACCTTTCGGCCTTACGGAAGTTCGAGGTGCTGGGCCCCGACGCCGAGACCTTGATGCAGACCGCGCTGACCCGCAACGTGCGGAAGCTCTCGGAAGGCCAGGTGGTCTATTCCGCCATGTGCTACGAGAACGGCGGCATGGTCGACGACGGCACCCTGTTCCGCATGGGGCCCGACGCCTTCCGCTGGATCTGCGGCGACGACTACTGCGGCCCCTGGCTGCGTAAGCTGGCCCGGGAACTGGATCTCAAGGTCTGGGTCAAGTCGGCCACCGACCAACTGCACAACCTTTCGGTCCAAGGCCCGAAGAGCCGGGATATTCTGGCCGGGGCAATCTGGACTCCGGACACCCGCCCCTCCCTCACCGAGATCGGCTGGTTCCGCTTCACCGTCGGCCGCATCGGCGACCACAACGGCCCGCCGGTAGTGGTCAGCCGCACCGGCTACACCGGCGAGCTGGGCTATGAGATCTGGTGCCACCCGCGCGATGCGGTGGCCGTCTGGGACGCAGTTACGGAGGCCGGCGGGCCGCAGGGAATCAAGCCGCTGGGGCTAACTGCGCTGGACATCCTGCGCATCGAATCCGGCCTCATCTTCTACGGCTACGAGTTCGACGAGCAGACCGATCCCTTCGAGGCCGGCATCGGCTTCACCGTGCCGCTGACCTCCAAGCAGGAGGATTTCCTCGGCCGCGAGGCTCTGATCCGCCGCAAGGAACATCCACAGCGCCAGCTGGTGGGGCTGGAGATCGCCGGCAACGAAGCGGTCGGCCACGGCGACTGCATCCACAGCGGCCGCCCGCAGATCGGCGCCGTCACCAGCGCCACCCGCTCGCCGATCCTGCGCAAGAACATCGCCCTCGCCCGTCTCGACGCCGCCTATGTCGCGCCCGGCACCGAGGTCGAGATCGGCAAGCTCGACGGCCATCAGAAGCGCATCCCGGCCAAGGTCGTGCCCTTCCCCTTCTACGACCCCAGGAAAGAAAGGCCGCGTTCTTAAGACCGCTTCGGCATCGGCGGCGTCGAACGCAGCCCTACGCAAGCGGCCAGGCGGGCCGAACGGGAGGCCGGCGGCAACCTCACCGGACGCTAGGACGGCACGATCATGCGGCCTCGGCAGCCGCGCGAGGGCATTGCACGACCCTTGCAAGCACCCTGTAACCGCCCTGCACGAGGGCGCCTTTTTCCGGCAAAACGAAGGCTGCGGAAGGTCCGGATTTTCCAAGCCTTCCGCACCCCCCGAAAAGTGACCTCCAAACCGCTTTTTCAGACGATTCCGCACCCCTGAAACCACTCGATTTCAAAGACCTCTGTCACTCCCCCCATGCCCTCTTCCCGGCCGGCGGCCGGTCCCGCGCGAGAGAAAAAGGCAAAGCGGGCTCGGAGCAGGGGCTTGAAGAAGGACGCTGCGCTACCGATGTGCAGACTCTAGGGTTCGCTAAAAGCGAAAGGCATATGCATGCGGAGTGGCGGTATCAGATTCCTGGGCCTGGTCTTGCTGCTGGCGAGCTGCGGTCTGGTCGGTCTGCAATCCTGCACCTAGCCCCTCCCACGGCAGTCTTCCAGTGCTGGGCGGCAGCATAGAGGCGCGATGACGCAGACAGCGGGGCGCAACCTGCGCGCACGCGGCTTCTGGCCTGGGGCGCTTACCTTTCTCTTTGCCCTCTCTTCGCTGATACACCTGGTCGGCGGCGACATCATCGGCTTCGGACTGGGGATCGGCCTCACTGCGCTTCTCGGCGCCGGCACCTGGTCGCTGCGCCGCGGCCTCGACTACCGGCGCGGCGAAGGCGGCTTTCCCGGCCGCACCCTGGGGGCCGGCCTCATTGCCTTGGCCACCGGCGGCATGGCAGCGACGCTAGCCGGCCATGGCTTGATTGAGAGCAGCATCCTGGCGCTGGCCGCCGGGGCCGGCACCATCATGGCCTACGGCAGCGAATTGCTGGAACCCAAACCGCGCCCCAAAACCCCGGCCACGCCCGACCGCAGCCAGGCCGGCGAGGCCCAGCGCCTGATCGCCGAAGCCAAGGCCAAGCGCGACCGGCTGATCGGGGCGCGCCATCGGCTGCGCTCGACGACCGGCGGGCCGCTGCGCGATCAGGTCGGGCGGATGGCCGCTGCGGCCGACACGATGCTCGATGCCGTGGGCCAGGACCGCAAGGAGCTGCGCGGCACCCGCAAGGCGCTGGCCGGCTACATCCTGGGCCAACGCATCGACCGCGTGGTGGCGCTGACGGACCGTATCCTGGACCGCATCCGCGAGGATCCTCGCGACCTGCGCCGCGCGCGCAAGTTCATGAAGGTTTACCTGGACGGCGCCGTGCAGGTGGCCGAGCGCCTGGTGCGCCTGCAGAGCAACGACGAGGCTGCCGCCGCCCAGATAGCGCCGCGCATGGTGGCCCTGCTGGCGGCCATGGAGCGGGCCGCCGAAGAACTGCACCAAAAGCTGCTGGCCAAGGATACCCTGGACCTCGACGTGCAGATGGAGGTGCTGGAACAGCGCATCCAGCGCGAGGGCCTCTGCTAAAACCGACCCGATAGAGAGAGCGATGCCATGAGCGAAGGCACCGAACGGCAGACCGGGACCCGAAAGGCCGTCATCCCGCCACCGGGCGATCTGTCGGCCCTGGAGATTAAGGAAAGCGCCGTGGTGCCGCTGACCGAGGCGCCGCCCGAGCGCCGCCAGCGCATCCGCCAGCTGATGTGCGCTATCGACCTCAACGACAGCGGTTCCATCCTGTTCTTCGGCGCCAAGGCGCAGGAGCAGGTGACCGAAGTCTCCGACAGCATGCTGGACGGCGTGCGCAACAAGGACACCGGCCCCGCCGGCGGCGCACTGAACGACATGCTGGCGACGATCCGCGGCTTCGACGTCTCCGACATCGATCCCAATGACAAGCCTGGCTTCTTCGGCCGCCTGTTGGGCAAGGCGAAGCCGGCGGCCAAGCTGATTCAGCGCTACGAGACGGTGAAGGGGCAGATCGACGACATCGCCGACCGCCTGGACCGCCACACCACCGAGTTGCTGACCGACATCGCCACCTTAGACAGGCTCTACGAGGCGACCCTCGCCTACTTCCACGATCTGGCCGACTACATCGCCGCCGGAGAGACACGGCTGGCAGAACTGGACAGTACCGAACTGCCGGCCAGGGAGCAGCAGGCAAAGGACGGCGAGCTGCTGGCCGCCCAAGCCCTGCGCGACCTGCGCCAGGCCCGGGACGAGCTGGAGCGCCGGGTGCACGACCTCAAGCTCACCCGCCAGGTGGCCATGCAGGCACTGCCCTCCATCCGCCTGGTGCAGGAGAACGACAAAAGCCTGACCGCCAGGATTCGCTCCACCGTCACCAACACGGTGCCGCTGTGGCGTCAGCAGCTGGCGATCGCCGTAACCCTGGCGCGCGCGGCCGAGGCCGGCGGCACGCTCAAGGAAGCGAGCGATCTTACCAACCAGCTCCTGACGGCCAATGCCGAGTCTTTGCGCAGCTCCAACCGGGGCATCCGCACCCAGGTCGAGCGCGGCGTCTTCGACATCGAGGCGGTGGAGCAGGCCAATGCCAATCTGACGGCCACCATCGAGGACTCCCTGCGCATCGCCGACGAGGGCAAGGCCAAGCGGGCCGATGCCGAAGCGCGCCTCGCCGCCTGCGAGTCCGATCTGAAGCAGGCTTTGGCGGCGGCCAAGGCCCGCGCCGCGGGCATCGAGACCTAGAGGCAGGCTCAAGACTTGGAGGCAGACCATGAGCGGCCCCGGCAAGCCCCCCGCGGCAGCACCTTCGAGAACATGCCGGCCGGCAGCGGCGCGGTCGTCGATGTCACCCGCAGCTACGGCCTTTATCGAGGGCCTTTATCGAGACAGGCTGAAAGTGGCGGGGCGCTCAAGCGGCCGCCGCAAGGCCCTTGGGCAGAGGGCCGCCGGTGGCCCAGTCGAGGAAGGCGACGCTGTGCAAGACCGGTAGCGCCGTCCCCGCCGCGATCTGCGTCATGCAGCCGATGTTTCCGGTCGCGACTGCATGCGCACCGGTAGCCTCAATGTTCGCAATTTTGCGATCGCGCAAGCGGCCGGCAATCTGCGGCTGCATCAGGTTGTAAGTGCCGGCGGATCCGCAGCAGAGATGGCCCTCGGCCACTTCGCGGAGGCTGAATCCCGCTTGGCGCAACAGGGCCTTAGGCGGATCTTTCACCTGTTGGCCATGCTGCAGCGAACAGGCGGCATGATAGGCCAGCACCAGCCCGCCGCGCCCCGGCAGAGGCGGTTGCAAGCCGATCTCGCTCATAACCTCGCTGACATCCTTGGCCAGGCCCGCGACCCGCGCCGCACGATCCGCCCATTCCGGATCGCTGCGCAGCATGAAACCGTAATCCTTAACCGTGGTACCGCAGCCCGAGGCATTGATTACCACGGCATCCAAGCCACCGGCCTCCAGCTCCCGCGTCCAGGCGACAAGGTTGCGTTTCGCCGCAGCCAAGGCCGGAACCTCGTCGCCCATGTGGTGGGCCAGGGCCCCGCAGCAGCCCATGCCCCTCGCCACCACCACCTCGACGCCGTGGCGGGTCAAGAGCCGGATCGTGGCCTCATTGATTTCCGGGGCCAGGACCTGCTGGGCGCAGCCGGTCATCAGCGCCATGCGATAGCGGCGCGGCCCCTCGGCCGGAAAGACCTGCGGCCGATCTACCGGAGAGGGCGCAAGAATGGACTTGGGCGCCAGGGCCAGCATAGCCCGCGCGCGCGCCTGCAAGAAGCCTGCCGGCACCAGGCCGGCCAAGGGCTTTGCCAAAGCTGCCCCGGCAAGCGCCAGGCGGAAGCGTGCGGGATGGGGCAAGAGCCAGATCAAGAGCCGACGCAGCCAGCGGTCGGCAAAGGGCCGCCGATAGGTTGCGTGGATGTGTTTTCGCGCATGATCGACCAGATGCATGTAGTGAACGCCCGAGGGGCAGGTGGACATGCAAGAGAGGCAAGAGAGACAGCGATCGATATGCTTGGTCACGCGTTCGCTGGCCGGCCGGCCGTTCTCCAGCATGTCCTTGATCAGGTAGATGCGCCCGCGCGGGCTATCCAACTCGTCGCCCAGCAGCACATAGGTCGGACAGGTTGCGGTGCAGAAGCCGCAATGCACGCAGCTGCGCAGGATCTTCTCCGATTCCTGCGTATCGGGATCGGCCAACTGCGCCAGCGTGAAGTTCGTCTGCATCGCGTCGGGTCCTCCGGGCCTTGGCTGGCAGCTATGAGGAGCAATGCAGCGCTTTCCAGCAAGCCTCCTCCTAGGTTAGCTTACCCCAGCCGGTCACGCAGGGCCTCGTAGACGAGGCCCATCGGTTGTCTACGCAGCGACCGCAGGGCTTGACCGCTGCTGTCGCGGCTTTGCACTTCTTTGGCTAAGCCCTCGAACTTTTGACGATAGGCCGTCACCATATCGGCCGCGCCCGACTCCTGCAAGGCGAGGGCCGTTCGATTGCGCGAGCTGCGCCGCAGATGCTCCCAAAGCACCGCAAAGAAGGCATCCTTCTGTCCGCCGTTGTAGGCAGACAGCGCGGATGCGTGATCCTTCTCGCTGCGCAGACAGAACACCAAATCGTTGGCCAAGGCGTTCAGATCTCGCTTGGTCGCATCGACCAATGCCTCCATCTGACCGAGAACCGGAGCGCCCGAACCGGCTGCCGCCTGTGCCTTTGGCGGTGCCGGCCGTGGAGTCTTCGCCATGGAGAGCGCAGGCTCCTTGGCCGGGCCAGGTGCCGACTTCGGCGCCTCTGCCGCAACCTTCGGAGCTTGAGCCGCCGGCTTCGCAGCCGGGGCGGGGGCTGGCTTGGGCGCAGGCTCCTTGGCCGGGCCAGGGGCCGGCTTCGGCGTCTCGGCCGCAACCTCTGGAGCTTGAGCCGCCGGCTTCGTAGCCGGTGCCGGAGCGGGGGCCGCCGCTTCTGCACCTTCGCTGTGCTCCTGTACGGGCGTGGTCACCCTCTCCAACGACTTCATGACCTTGCGCACATCGTCCGGTCTTGGAGTAGGGGTCGTAGAGGCCGCCGACGGCATGGGTTTGGACTGCTGGCTGCCAGCCATCCGACTTCCCTCGAAGGCAGATGGCGGTGCCACACGTACGACCAAGGCCCTTAGCGCACGCACCTCCCGACGCAGCGCCCGCAGCTTCAGGCCGTTGCCGATCCAGGTCGTCAAGATCCAAAGCAGGCAGAGCGGGGCGGAGAGTCCGGCAAGGATCATCGCCTGTTCGAAGGGCGAGAAGGCCATCAGATTCTGCAGCCCGGCATAGCGATCCAGAAAATAGGCTGAGGCGGCGAGCCAGGCGACGGAAAGCAGCAAGGCGATAAAGCCGGAAATCATCGTTGTTTTCTCTCTTCCCGCGGTTGCGAGACCTCGGCCGGCCTTGCCCGGTCCGGACCGATCCCCTCGAATTGGCGTGTTCTTAGAAAACTTGTAGCGCAGCGTCTGCCGTCATTCCAAGCTTTCGCATGGTCTTCATGCCGCACAAGACGGCCGTGCGCACCTCGGTGGATTCCTCCAAACTGCCCCCTTCGCTTTTTAGCACAGTGTTCTTGAGCCGAAAACGACGCCACTCCCTGCACACTGGCACCCGATCGCCTATAAGCCGGAATAAAGACGCCCTGGATTGAGAACCCGTTTTGGGTCGAACGACTGCTTTATCCGTTCGGCCAAGAGCGTAGTTGCCGGCAACCGCGGTAGGAAGAAAGGCTGAGCGGCGCGCACGGCCGCATCGGCCTTCACCAGAGTGGCGTGGATGCCGAGCGCCGCCAACAAGGCTTCGCCCCCAGGGATCTCAGGCAGCTGTTGCGGCCGTGCCAACCAGAGCAGCCCCCCGCCCCAATCGAGAAAGGCATCGGCGGGCGCCGGCGCCAGGGCTGCCAAGGCCTCAACTGCCTTGGCCGGCGGCAGGGACAGGCGCCAGATCGCGCAATCGCTGCGGCCGACGAAGGGGTGGCAGTCGCGGATCTCCCGCCAGAACTGCAGCGAGCGCTGCGCATGCAGCTCGCCGCCCAGCGCCGCCAGGTCGCCCAGCAACCGCCTCAGACCCGCTTGACGCGCCATCACCGAAGGGGTCGGTCCCTCCAGTCTGACGGCTGTCACCGAGCCTCCTGCCTCGCGTATCGGATCGACCCGGCTTACAGCGGCAAGCGGCTCCGGCAGATGGGCAGCGGCCGAGACCTCGTAGGCGGAGCCCATGGCCCGGGTGAAGAGGGCCGTCGCCGTCGAAGCCTCCAGGCCGAAGAACAGCAAGGTCCGGGTCTTCTCCGCCCGCGGCAGCACCTTCAAGGTGATCCACGTCATCGCCGCCAAGGTCCCGAACGAGCCGCTGAGCAGTTTGCAGAGATCATAGCCGGTGACGTTCTTCACCACCCGGCCACCGGTCTTGAAGCGCGCACCCTCGCCGCTGACGCCCTCGACGCCCAGCACGTGATCCCGCGCCGCCCCGGCTTTCGGCCGCCTCGGTCCGGCCAGATTGCAGGCGACGACGCCACCGATCGAGTCCGTGCGCCGCTCCGCCATCGCCCCCGACAGCAGCGGCGCCAGGTCCATCGGCTCGAAGGCCAGCAGCTGCTTTTGGGTATCCAGCAGCGTCTCGATCTCAGCCATCGGCGTGGCCGCGCCGACGGACAGGACCAACTCCTCCGGTTCGTAAAAGCGAACCCCGGAGAAGGCCTCCAGCTGGACCGAACCCTCCACCTGCAGCGGACGCCCGTAGTCCCGCTTGCTAGCGCGACCGATCACCTCCAGCGGGCGTTCCTCCTTGCTGGCCTCTTCCAGCAGCGCGGAGAGTTCGGACTCGTCCTGTGGCTGGGCTGGCTGCATGGCGTGCGTGGTCTCCTAGAAGCGAGGCAAATCCGGAAAGCGCAGTTGGCCGCGATGCACATGCATACGCCCTAGCTCCGCACAGCGATGCAGTTCCGGGAAGACCTTGCCCGGATTGAGCAATCCGTCGGGATCGAAGGCACACTTCACCTTCTGCTGCACCGCCAGGTCGGTCGCGTTGAACATCTGCCCCATCAGATCGCGCTTCTCCACGCCGACGCCGTGCTCGCCGGTCAGCACGCCACCGACCTCGACGCAGAGCGTCAGGATGTCGGCGCCGAAGGCCTCGGCCCGCTCCAGTTCGCCTTCGCGATTGGCATCGTAGAGGATCAAGGGATGCAGGTTGCCGTCGCCGGCATGGAAAACGTTGGCGACCTCCAGCCGGTGCTTGGCGCTCATCTCGCGCATGCGCTCTAACACCAGCGGCAGCGCCTTGCGCGGGATGGTGCCATCCATGCAGTAGTAATCGGGGCTGATGCGTCCCACCGCGGGAAAGGCCGCCTTGCGGCCGGCCCAAAAGCTCTGGCGTTCGCTCTCATCGGCAGAGATACGGGAGTAGCTAGCCCCCTTCTCTTCGGCGATATCCCCGACCTCACCCACCAGGTGCTCCACTTCGGCCTCGGGCCCGTCCAATTCCACGATCAGTAAGGCTTCGACATCTAGGGGATAGCCAGCCTTGACGAAGGCCTCGGCAGCGTGGATCGCCGGGCGGTCCATCATCTCCATGCCGCCGGGGACGATGCCGGCGGCGATAATCGCGCCGACGCAATCGCCGGCTTGTTCGCTGGCGGGAAAGCCCAGCAGCAGGGCCTTGGCGGTGCTGGGCTTGGGCAAGATGCGGACCGTGACCTCGGTCACGACGCCCAGCAAGCCCTCCGAGCCGGTCATGACGCCCAACAGGTCATAGCCCGGCGCGTCCATCGCCTTGCCGCCGATCCGCAAGACCGTGCCGTCCATCAGCACGACCTCCAGGCCCAGGATGTTGTTCGTGGTCAACCCGTACTTCAGGCAATGCACACCGCCCGAGTTCTCGGCCACATTACCGCCGATGGTACAGGCTATCTGACTGGAGGGATCGGGGGCGTAGTAGAAACCCTCGGCCTGTACCGCATTGGTGATGCCCAGATTGGTCACCCCCGGCTGCACCACGACGCAGCGATTGTCATAGTCGATCTCCAGCACGCGATTGAACTTGCCGAGCCCCAAGACAATGCCGTCGGCCAGCGGCAAAGCCCCGCCGGACAGCGAGGTGCCGGCCCCGCGCGGCACCACCTTCACACCTTCCCGCTTGCAGTAGGTCAAGATCTGGGATACCTGCTGCGTCGTTTCCGGCAAAACCACCAGCAGCGGCAGTTGTCTATAGGCGGTCAGACCGTCGGTCTCGTAGACCTTCAACTCGTCGGCCTGATCGATCACCCCCTCGCCGGGCACAATGCTGCGCAAGGCCTCGGCCAAGGCACCGCGCCGGGCCACGATGGATCCGTCAGGCTTCGGCATGACAAGGCTCATGACAGGGCTCCCTATCCGCACTCTTTGGTTTCAAGTTCTCAGCAAACTGGCAGCCCGGAGGCCGCGAGACAAGCCGCACGGCGTCCCGGCAAGAGCCCGCAAGAGATGGAGTACGGGGTTCGATGCGCGCAAGTATTCTGGTCGCGCATAGAAGACGCTTTGTTCCCCTAAGGCGTCACTACGACCGGGATCTACTGCCGGACCGGCTGTCCCAGCGCCTCGCTGCAGCGCCGCAACGCGGTCTTCTTGGCGACGGCTGCTGCCGCTGAGCAAGCCGGTCTCTGCGCCGGCCGCAGCTAAGCCGGTTCCTTTCGATAGCAGAGCATGAGATTGTTGGCCGGCATGCCCAGCCGTTCGACCGCCACCAAGCCGGCAGCCTCCGCTAGGGAGTCGATGGCGTCTGCCTGACGTAAGCCCCAAGCCGGATCCTGTTGCCGCAAACTGCGATCGAAGGCCAGGTTCGAGGGCGCTGTCTCCTTATTCCGCTCGAAAAAGGGACCGTAGAGGAAAAGGCAGGCTTCATTCTGCAGGGCCGCAGCCACCCCTGCAATCAGTCCTTGCGTGACCGTCCAAGGCGAAATGTGGGTCACGTTGGCGGCAAAGGCGGCGGCAGGCGGCTCGGACAGGTCGTGCCACCAGCCTTCTCCGACCAAATCGATCGGCAAGGGCGTCAACAGGTTCGCCAGCCCGGCGTCCGAGCGCCGGGCACGGATTGAGGCCAGTGCCCGTGGGTCGCAATCGCTGGGCAGCCAGCGCAGTGCCGGAAAGCGCTCGGCGAAAGCCACCGCGTGTTGTCCCGCCCCGCTGGCCAGTTCCAGCACCAGGCCCCGGCCCGGTAAGCGCGGCGCCAGCGCCGCAGCGATAGGCAGCAGATTGCGTTCCGCCGCCGGGAAGGTGAGGCGATCGTCGGTCACGCTCGTCTGCTATAGATGGAGATGGGGCCCAGCAGATGGAACCGGGCACTGCGATTGCCAGCCTTGCGCTCGAACAAGGCGCTTCCCCGCGTGTTGGCGGCGATTTCGGTTGACCGCTTGCCGGCAAGATTCCAGAATGACATCCGAAGGATTATGCTTCCAAACGTGAAAGAGAGCAACCGGAACCGAAGGGCGTTCCGGCGGGGCGTTCTGCGGAGAGGTACATTTGCGCATGGCCACCTATTACACCGAAGATCACGAGTGGATCCACGTCGAGGACGGCAAGGCAAGGGTCGGAATCACCGCCCATGCGGCAGAGCAGTTGGGCGAGGTGGTCTACGTCGAGCTGAAGGAAGCCGGAGAGCGCTTCGCCAAAGGCGACGAACTGGGCGTGATCGAGAGCGTCAAGGCCGCCAGCGAAGTCTATGCGCCGGTCAGCGGCGAGATTGTAGAAGCAAATTCCGCCGTCGTGGACAGGCCGAACTTGCTGAACGATACGCCAGAGGGGGACGCCTGGCTATACAAGATCTCCCTTGCCGATAGCAGCGAGCTTGCGGCACTGATGGATCTGGACAGCTACAAGGCCTCCCTCGCCTAGCGGATTTTGCTGGCGAAGGCTCTGTGTTCGGCAGCATGGCTCGCTATATCGGCATTAGATATGCAGACCGCTGTCGTTCCGCCTAGAGCTGTCGGGTCCGGTTCTCCAAGCCCGGCAGGCTTTGGGCCGTTCGGTAGCTGGGCCGGTTCTAGTGCCGGCTGACCGGGGAGGAACGCATGACCTTCGAACTGACCGACTATCTGCCTTACGACTTCGCCAACCGCCGCCACATCGGCCCCTCTCCGCAGGAGATGGAAGAGATGCTGGCTGCGGTCGGCGTATCCTCCTTGGATCAACTGGTCGAGGAGGCCCTGCCAAAGGATATCCGGCGCGAAGACAAGCTCGACTGGGGGCGTCCCCTGTCGGAACGCGAGATGCTCTATCGTATCCGCCAGGTGGCCCGGAAGAACCAGGTCCTGACCTCGCTGATCGGTCAGGGCTACTACGCCGCCATGACACCGCCGGCAATCCAACGCAACATTCTGGAGAACCCGGCTTGGTATACGGCCTACACCCCCTACCAGCCGGAGATCAGCCAGGGACGGCTAGAAGCGCTGTTGAATTATCAGACGATGGTCAGCGACCTGACCGGGCTGGCGGTTGCCAACGCCTCGCTTCTGGACGAGGCAACTGCCGCCGCCGAGGCCATGACCATGGCCCACCGCGTGTCCAAGTCAAAATCCAAGCGCTTCTTCGTCGATGCGAACTGCCACCCGCAGAACATCGCCGTCATGGAGACGCGCGCGGCCCCGCTGGGGATCGAGATCCGGGTCGGCGATCCGGCCGCAGACCTAGATCCGGGGACGGTCTTCGGCGCAATCTTCCAGTACCCTGGCACCTACGGCCATGTCGAGGATCACAGCGCGCGCATCGCAAGACTGCATGCCGCGCAGGCCATCGCCGTCATGATCGCTGATCTCCTGGCGCTGGCGCTGTTGAAGCCGCCGGGCGAGATGGGCGCCGACATCGCCGTTGGATCGACCCAGCGTTTCGGCGTACCGGTCGGCTACGGCGGGCCGCATGCCGCCTATATGGCGACCAAGGACGCCTATAAGCGCAGCATGCCGGGCCGCATCGTCGGCGTCTCCATCGATTCCCGCGGCAACAAGGCCTATCGCCTGTCGCTGCAGACCCGCGAACAGCACATCCGGCGCGAGAAGGCGACCTCAAACGTCTGCACCGCCCAGGCGCTGCTGGCCGTCATGGCCTCCATGTATGCCGTCTTCCACGGACCCGACGGTCTTAAGGCCATCGCCCAACGTATTCACCGCAAGACGGTGCGCCTGGCCAAGGGGTTGGAGGAGCTGGGCTTCACCGTCTCGCCCAAGAGCTTCTTCGACACCGTCACGGTGGAGGTCGGTGCCCTCCAAGGCGTCATCCTCAATGCCGCAGTCGCCAATGGCATCAACCTGCGCCGCATCGGCAGCACAGCTATCGGCATCAGCCTCGACGAGCGGACCCGGCCGGCGACCCTGGAAGCCGTCTGGCGCGCCTTCGGCGGCAAGCGGCGCGACGACCTCTCGCAGGACTACCGCCTTCCGCAAGAACTCCTGCGTGAGAGCCGCTATCTGGAGCATCCCATCTTCCACATGAACCGGGCCGAGGCCGAGATGACCCGCTACATGCGCCGTCTCGCCGACCGCGACTTGGCGCTCGACCGAGCCATGATCCCGCTCGGCTCCTGCACCATGAAGCTGAATGCGACGGCCGAGATGCTGCCGATCACCTGGCGGGAGTTCGCCCACATCCATCCCTTCGCCCCGCCCGAGCAGACCGAGGGCTACCGCGAGCTGATTGAGACGCTGTCGGAAAAGCTGTGTGCCATCACCGGCTACGACGCCCTCTCGATGCAGCCCAACTCCGGCGCGCAAGGCGAATATGCCGGCCTGATGACCATCCGCGGCTATCACCATGCCCGCGGCGATAGCCAGCGCGATGTCTGCCTGATCCCGACCTCGGCACACGGCACCAACCCCGCCTCGGCGCAGATGGCCGGCATGAAGGTCGTGGTGGTAAAGTCGGCCGAGAACGGCGACATCGACATCGACGACTTCCGGGCCAAGGCAGAGGCCAACAGCGAACGCCTGGCGGCTTGCATGATCACCTATCCCTCCACCCACGGCGTGTTCGAGGACAGCGTGCGCGAGATCTGCGCGATCACCCACGAGCACGGCGGGCAGGTCTATCTGGACGGCGCCAACATGAACGCCATGGTCGGTCTCTGCGCCCCCGGTCACATCGGCTCCGACGTCAGCCATCTGAACCTGCACAAGACCTTCTGCATTCCGCATGGCGGCGGCGGTCCGGGCATGGGACCGATCGGCGTGAAGGCGCATCTGGCCCCCTATATTCCGGGCCATCCGGAAACCAACGGACGGGCCGGCGCGGTCTCGGCCGCACCCTACGGATCGCCCTCGATCCTGCCGATTTCCTGGGCTTACTGCCTCTTGATGGGCGGCGAGGGCCTTACCCAGGCCACCAAGGTGGCCATTCTCAATGCCAACTACATCGCTAGGCGCCTGGAAGGTGCTTACAATATCCTCTTCAAGGGCGAGCAGGGGCGGGTCGCGCACGAATGTATCCTCGACACCCGCCCACTGAACGAGACAGCCGGCGTCAGTGTCGACGACGTCGCCAAGCGCTTGGTAGATTGCGGCTTTCACGCCCCGACCATGAGTTGGCCAGTAGCCGGGACCTTGATGGTGGAACCGACGGAATCGGAGCCCAAGGCCGAACTGGACCGCTTCTGCGACGCCATGCTGGCAATACGCCAAGAGGCCAGGGACATCGAAGAGGGGCGGATCGACGCCCGGAACAATCCCCTAAAGAATGCTCCCCACACGGTTGAGGATCTGGTCGGCCATTGGGATCGGCCTTACAGCCGCGAACAGGCCTGCTATCCGCCGGGTGCTTTCCGGGTGGACAAGTACTGGCCACCGGTCAACCGAGTGGACAATGCATACGGCGATCGCTATCTGGTGTGCAGCTGTCCGCCGCTGGAGACTTACGACGAGGCAGCAGAGTAGCGCCTTGCGCCGCTCCTCCCCCGCCCGCACAGATAGGCACGGGTAGGAACAGATAGGCACACTTCAGGCAGAATAGGCACCGCTCCTCCCCCCCAAACCAGTATCCTATCGAATGGCCGGAAGGAGGAAGGAAGCGATAGGGGTTGGTCAGAAAAACCTTTAAAGAATTAAGGTCTCAGAGTTGTTCCTCAGCGTGTTCGATGTCTTCAAGATCGGTGTCGGCCCCTCCTCCTCCCACACCATGGGGCCGATGAGTGCAGGCCTCCGTTTCCTCGATATGCTGCGCAGCGGCGCGGGCCGTGTGGATACCTTTGGGCCGCCGGCCCGCCTGCGGGCGACGCTCTACGGCTCGCTCGCCTTTACCGGCAAGGGACACGCCAGCGACCGGGCCGTGGCCCTGGGCTTGCTGGGCATCACGCCGGCCGCGCTGAATCCGGATCTCGCCGAAGTGCAGTTGCAGAGCTTGGCAAGCGAACGCTGCTTGCAACACGACGGCCTGCCGACCCTGGCATTCGATCCCGAATGCGACATCGTTTTCAACTACAACGGGCCGCTGCCCGGCCATCCCAATGGTCTGCTGTTGGAAGCCTTCGACGCCAAGGGCGGACTGGTGCTGCGCAGCGTTTTCTACTCCATCGGCGGCGGTTTCGTCGTGACTGAGGAAGAACTGGAGGCAAGCCGCGACGGTAGCATCGCCGAGGAAGACACCGATTGCCCCTACCCCTATGGCTCCGCCGGTGAGATGCTGCAGATCTGTCGTCAGACCGGAAAGTCGATTGCTCAGATCACCCGCGAGAACGAGCACGCGGTGCATGGTCAGACAGGACTCGACGACGGGCTGCGTGCCATCTGGCAGGCCATGAACAGTTGCATGGAACGCGGCCTCAAGGGCGAAGGCATCCTGCCCGGCGGACTCAAGGTACGGCGTCGTGCCGGCCCGATCCACCACGCGCTGCTGGAGGAGACCGGCAAGAACGACGCTCAGCCGCACGTGGTCAATGACTGGATCTCGGTCTATGCCATGGCGGTCAACGAAGAGAATGCGGCGGGTGGACGGGTAGTGACGGCACCGACCAACGGGGCAGCCGGCGTGGTGCCGGCGGTGCTGCGCTACTACCTTGACCACTGCATCACCGCCGACCGTAACAAGATCGGCGATTTCCTGCTTACTGCTGCAGCCATCGGCGCGCTGATCAAGCGCAACGCCTCCATCTCCGGCGCGGAAGTTGGGTGTCAGGGTGAGGTTGGCTCCGCTTCCGCTATGGCCGCTGCAGGTCTCTGCGCCGTCTTAGGCGGCACGCCGACGCAGGTTGAGAACGCCGCGGAGATCGCCCTGGAACATCACTTGGGCATGACCTGCGATCCCGCCGGCGGCCTGGTTCAGGTCCCCTGCATTGAGCGCAACGGCCTGGGCGCCATCAAGGCGGTCGCGGCGGCCTCTTTGGCCTTGCGCGGCGACGGCACCCACTTCATGCCACTCGATAACTGCGTGGAGACCATGCGCCAGACCGGCCTGGAAATGAGCGAGAAGTACAAGGAAACCAGCCTCGGCGGGCTCGCCGTAAACCTGCCGGAGTGCTAGAGTGGAGACCGCAGCCCCTTGGTGGTCTATACTAGGAAGCGATAGAAGTAGGTTATTGAATTAGTGGGAGACCTATCCAATGGCTGGAGCGACCGGCGCTTGGAGGTGCAGCGTCCCAGCCTTGTTCGCTTTCGTTCTCCTATTGCTTGCTGCCGCACCGCTGGCTGCGCAGGGTGAGAATCGGTCCGAAGGTAAAGGGCTCCCCGGCGCGGAAGCACAGTTGCTGGCCGAGATCCTGCGCAACCCCGAGACACGCGATGCCTTCATAGCAGAGTTGGAGCGTCTTGGCCAAGGCGAGGGCAAAGCAACTGACCAAGGAACCGAGACGGAAAAAGACGTCTCGGCCAAGGCTCCGGCGACCACCGGGAAACCAATTCCCCACGCCTTGGCACCGGTCCCAATCGTGATAAAAATTGCGGAGATCTCCCAGAGCTTTGCCGAGACGGCGGCGGAAAGGGCCGCATTGCTCTGGCAACTCTTGTTGGCAGCTCCCAGCCGTTTCTCCGCGCTCAGTCAGTTGGAACCCGAAGTGATTGCCAAAGCGCTTTGGAACCTGGGTCTGGCGATAATCGGCACCCTTTCCGTACTGATTGCGTTGCGTCTAGCCTCGAACCGCTTCGACCTCTACTTGGGAGGAATTACAAGCGGTTCGGGGCTCATCAAAACACTGTTGCTGGTCTCTCTCAGTATTTTGGGCGGTGTTCTCTCAGTCGTTCTGGCATGGGCTGCCGGCTACCTCATGACCTTGATGGTTTTCGGTCAGTTCGGCAGCATCGGGATCCGGCAATCGCTTTATCTGAACGCCTTCCTCGTCGTGGAACTGATACGCTTGGCCTTTAGGACTTTGCTGTCACCGAACTCCGTCTCCCTGCGACTGCTGCCGATCCCCGATCACGCAGCGCGGATGCTTTATCTCTGGCTGGGCGCGGTACTCACCATCATCGGCTACGGCACCCTTGTGGTCGAGCCGATTTTCAGGCAGGATATAGGCTTCTTCGCGGGGCGCAGTGCTTCCGCCCTCTTGGTGCTTATCGGCCTTGTTATCCTGACCGCGCTTGCCCTGTCCAACCGGCGCCGGGTCGCCGATTGGCTCTGCGAGAGCCTGCAAGCAACCGAGCATCGCACGGCAGGTTTCATCCTGCGGCGCTGGAACCTGCCGCTGCTGCTGTACCTCGCCTTCCTCTTCGCCATCGTGGTCACTAGGCCGGGGAATCTGCTGATAACAGTGCTGATTGCTACGGCCGAAATCGTGGCTGCAGTCTTGGTTGGCACCATCATCATGCGTGGCCTGAAGAAATCAGTCCGACGCGGTCTACGGCTGCCGCCGCCGATCACCCAACGCCTGCCGGCCTTGGAAGACCGGCTGAATGTTTTTGTACCGAAGTTGTTAGTGCTGGTCCGCCTGCTGATTTTCGTCGTGGTCTTGGGCTTTATCGTCCACACCGTCGATTTGATCGACGTCCGTATTTTGCTGTCCAGCCAGTTTGGTGTGAAAGTGGCATCGCACATCATTTCGGTCAGCGTAATCGTCATTATGAACTTCATCCTCTGGCTGGTCGTCGCCTCCTGGGTCGACTATCGCCTCAATCCGGAGTTTGGTTCGGTGCCCACGGCGCGCGAAAAGACGCTGCTGACGCTGCTGCGCAATGCCTTTACGATCGTGTCGATCGTCTTCACCATAATGTTCTCGCTGTCCGAAATCGGGATCGACATCGCCCCCCTGATCGCCTCGGCCGGCGTCTTTGGTCTGGCGATCGGTTTTGGCGCCCAGAAGCTGGTGCAAGACATCATCACCGGCATCTTCATCCAGTTCGAGAACGCTATCGACGTCGGCGACGTGGTAACGGTGGGCGGTACCACCGGTACGGCGGAACGCCTCACCATTCGCTCAGTCAGCCTGCGCGATCTGAACGGTGTTTTCCACATCGTGCCCTTTTCTTCGGTCGACATGGTGTCGAACTTCATGCGCGGTTTCAGCTACCACGTCGCCGAAATGGGCATTGCCTATCGGGAAAGCGTGGACGAAGCCAAACAGGCCATGCACGACGCCTTCGATCAGTTAAAAGATCTGCCGGAGTGGAAGTACGAGATCCTCGGCCCACTGGAATGGTTCGGCCTGGTCTCCTTCGGCGACAGCGCTGTGGTTCTTCGTGCCCGAATCAAGTGCCGGCCGGGCAATCAGTGGGCAATCGGACGGGCCTACAATGAGATCATAAAGCGCATATTTGACGAGCGCGGCATCGAAATCCCCTTCCCGCATCAGACCGTCTACTTCGGTGAAGACAAAGAAGGAAAAGCTCCACCTGCCCACATTGCCTTGCGCCAAGAGCCGACGCCCGTGCGGTCAGCGCGGAAGGATAGCGACAAGGATCAGAACAGACTGGACAGCAGCCCGCCGCAAGCCCTCGATATCGAACAATCTCAGGAACGCTAGCGAAAACAGCGCTCAATCGGACTTGAGGGGTTTTGTGTGCCTATCCGGCCAGACCCTCGCTGCGCGGATCGAAGGCGCGGAACAGCAGCGCCGCATTAACCCCGCCGAAGCCGAAGCCGTTGCAAAGCGCCGCCCGCAACTGGCGGGCGCGGGCCTTCAGGGGCACGAAATCCAGGTCCTCTGCACCTTCGTCGGGCTCGTGCATGTTCAAGGTCGGCGGCATCAGGCCGCTGCGGATGGCCATGGCGGTGAAGATGGCCTCCACCCCGCCAGCGGCCCCCAGCAGGTGACCGATCGCCGACTTGGTAGAGGAGATCGCGACGTCTCTGATGCGGTTACCGAAGAGAGCACGCAGCGCTGCAATCTCGCCTTTGTCGCCGACCGGCGTCGAGGTTGCGTGGGCATTGATGTAGTCGACTTCTCCGCCGTCGCTCTCGGCCATCGAGAGGCAGGAGCGCATGGCCTGCGCCGCGCCCGTACCGTCCTCGGGGCCCGCGGTCAGGTGATAGGCATCAGCTGAAGTACCGTAGCCGGCCACTTCGATCAGCGGAGTCGCGCCGCGAGCCAGGGCCGAGTCCAAAGTCTCCAGCACCACGAGCCCGGCGCCCTCGCTCATGACGAAGCCGTCCCGATTGCGGTCGAAGGGGCGCGAGGCCTCCTCCGGTACCTCGTTGCGCGTGGAAAGCGCACGGGCCGCTGCGAAGCCGCCGATGGCGAGGCGGTCGATGCAGGCTTCTGCACCGCCGGCCAAGACGACCTCAGCCTCACCGGACTTCAGCAGGCGCATACCGTCGCCGATGGCCTGCAGACCGGCAGCACAGGCCGTCACCGGCGTGCCGATGGGCCCGCGGAAGCCGTAGCGGATCGAGACGTTACCGGCCGCGAGATTCGCCAGAAATACGGGCACCACGAAGGGCGAGAGACGGCGATAGCCGCGCCGGTCCAGGGTCACTTTGCTCTCGGTGATGGTCGGAAAGCCACCGATCCCGGTGGCGATGACGGTCGCCGTCCTCGCCTTTTGCTCATCAGTCTCAGCCTTCCAGCCCGCCTGCTGCAAGGCCTCTTCCGCGGCCGCCAGAGCATAAACGGTAAAGAGATCCACCTTGCGGCGCTCTTTGATGGAGACCACGGAGTCGATGTCCAACCCGATAGAATCTTCGGAAACGTCCGGGACTAGGCCTGCCATCTTCGAGGGCAGATCGTCCACCGAAATGCGGGTGTTGGTCTTGATGCCAGATCTGCCGGCCGTCAAGCGTTCCCACACCGCTTCGACGCCGCAGCCCAACGGCGAAACCATCCCCATACCGGTGATAACAATTCTCTTCTTCACGTAAAATCCTTCCCATCAAGAGCAGACACGCACCGGGCAACACCGTTCAATACCCGATTTCGTTCGCACATGCGAGCATCGCAAGAGCGGCTAATGCAGCTCTGCGAGGCCCATCCTTTCAACTGCCGATAGGTGACGGCCGATTCTGCGAGAGGCAGTTTCAACACGATGTGGAGCCGCAGGAAGTGGTGTGTCTACATCCGGTGGTTCGGTTCGATTGTTGGCGTACCGTCGACCAGCGGTCCATTGGAATGACGGTTTCCGGTGCAGGTGGCTGATATTTCAAGGAGAGCTGTGGCTTGACAGTGTTGTCGTGGCCGCGCCATTGCCCGATCAGGATTATGGCTTCTCTGAGGCTGTAGAAGATTTCACCGTTTAGTCGCCCACCCCTGAAGCGGGTGTCGAGATTCCTGCAATAGCCATTTCCTAGCCCTGCTCCCAAGGCGATCCAGGCGCGATATAAGCGGTCCCGGCACCGAGGCAATTTAGTCTCGCATCTTCTGTGCAGCGAACGCCGGGTCGTGCCGCCCGCCGAGCGCAACGGTACTGGGCATCGGCAGCACAACGGCAATGACGACAAGGCAAAGCCCTAGCCAGCCCGTTCCACATCGACCCAGTCCGAGGAGGCGATGAAACCGCCGCCCAAGAGGCGCGCACCCTCGTAGACGACCGCCGCCTGGCCAGGCGCCACAGCCCCCTGCTGGGAGAGCAAGCGCAATTCAGCTGCCCCCGCCTCAAGCGATTCTAGCCGCGCCGGCGCGGGCAGCTGACGGGATCGCAGTTTCACATGCAGGTCACGGCCAAGGGCAATGTCGGCCAACCAGTTTGTCTCCCGCAGAATCACACGGTTCTGCGCCAACGCCGCCGCCGGCCCCACCACCACTTGACGACGTTTCGCATCGAGACGCACCACGTAGAGCGGCCCCGCCTTATGATCCAGACCCAGCCCTCGGCGCTGGCCGACGGTGTAATGGACGATGCCGCGATGGCTGCCGAGAACGCGGCCTGAGAGATCGACGATCTCACCCGGCTCGCCGGCGCCCGGCCGCAACGCATCGATCACTTTGGTGTAGCGTCCCTCGGGTACGAAGCAGATGTCCTGGCTGTCCGGCTTATCGGCCACAATCAGGCCGCGCTCGGCCGCCATAAGGCGTACCTCGGTTTTCGACAGACCGCCGAGCGGGAAGCGCAGGAAGTCCAGTTGATCGCGTGTGGTGGTGAAGAGGAAATAGCTCTGGTCGCGCTCCAAATCTCTTGCCCGGTGCAGTTCCGCACCCTTCGGTCCGACAACCCGCAGGGCATAGTGGCCGGTCATCAAGGCCGCTGCCCCCAGTTCGCGCGCACTCTCCAAGAGATCGGCAAACTTGATCTTCTGATTGCAGCGCACGCAGGGAATCGGTGTCTCGCCGCGGGCGTAGCTTGCCCCGAAGTCTTCGATCACTTGGCAGCGAAAGCGCTCCTCGTAGTCCAAGACATAGTGGGCAAAGCCCAAGCGCGCAGCGACCGTGCGGGCGTCGCGCAGATCTTGGCCGGCACAGCAGCTGCCGGGCTTCCCGGCCGCACGGCCATGGTCGTGGAGGTGCAGAGTCACACCCACGACCTCATAGCCTGCCTCGTAGCAAAGCGCTGCCGTCAGCGCGGAATCCACCCCGCCGGACATGGCCACGACGACCCTAGCCCCCGCTTCGGGGGCGTCGTCTCCAAGTAGCATTGTCATGATCATGCCACTAGAACGGCTGCGGTACAAATACAAGGTCTTGACGCGGGAAACCTTCCGCTGGGCCATCGGCGGTACAGGTGCGATGACGACCAGATCCGATTGCGCATGAGGCGATCCTGCACAAAAGCGCCATGCCGGCACAAGCGCAATGGCGCTGTCGACCTCTCTGAGGGGAGTTCGGAAACCATCGAGGCGGAAGGAGCAGCCCTCCGAAACTAAGGGAGTGCGCAACCGCTTGACGTCCAACCGCTCCAAGACTGTCCGCGTCAGGGCCTCGTCGCCCTCAAATGTAGCCGCTCCCAAACATATTGGCGCCAGTGCCAGCCCATCAGGCAGCGGCGGTACGAATGCCATTCCGCCGGCATGGCTCCCCACTGGGTGTGCTCATGCTCTCCTACTTTGCCGACAGTTTCGCTCAAGCGAGGTCGAACGACAAGCAGACACTAGATTCCAGCCATCTTCGGCGGTATGCGCACATCCAGATGCAGTTCGCGCAGGCGCTCGGGCGCCAGTTCGGCCGGCGCGCCCATCAAGAGGTCCTCGGCCCGCTGGTTCATTGGAAAGGCCACGATCTCGCGCAAATTGGGCTCGTCAGCCAGCAGCATCGCGATGCGGTCGATGCCCGGTGCGGAGCCGCCATGCGGCGGCGCGCCGAAGCGCAGGGCCTTGAAGAGGCCGGCAAAACGCGCCTCCACCTCGTCCGCGCCATAGCCGGCAATCTCAAATGCCTTAATCATGACGTCGGGCAGATGGTTCCGGATCGCGCCGGAGGACAGCTCCACGCCGTTGCAGACGATATCGTACTGATAGGCCTTGACGGTCAGCGGGTCTTGCGTCGCCAACGCCTCCATCCCGCCCTGCGGCATGGAAAAGGGATTGTGGCTGAACTCAATCTGGCCGGTGTCCTCGTTCAGCTCGTAGAGCGGGAAGTCAACGATCCAGCAGAAGGCAAAGCGATTCCGGTCGATCAGGTCCAGGTCTTCGCCCAAGCGGGAGCGCACGGTACCGGCGAAGGCGGCCGCAAGCTTCGGCGCATCGCAGACGAAGAAGATCGCGTCGCCGGCTTTCGCACCGCTGATCTCCTGCAAACGCACCAAGCGTTCCCTGTCCAGGTTTTTGGCGATCGGACCCTTGGCGCCCCCTGCTTCGGGGAAGGCAATGTAGCCTAGGCCCGCCTTGCCTTCGGACTGCGCCCAAGAGTTCAGCTTATCGAAGAAGGAGCGCGGCCGCCTGGCGGCACCGGGGGCCGGTATCGCCCGAACCACGGAGCCCCGCTCCACCAGCTCGGCGAAGACCGCAAATCCGCTGCCGGCAAAGACCTCGCTAACGTCCGCAATCTCAATGGGATTACGCAAGTCGGGCTTATCGCTGCCGTACTTCAGCATGGCCTCGTCGAAGGCAATCCGCGGGAAAGGCGGCGGCGAGACTTGGCGCGCACCAGCAAATTCCTCGAAGACACCGGCGAGCACCGGTTCGATCGCCGCGAAGACATCCTCTTGCGTGACGAAGCTCATCTCGAAGTCGAGTTGGTAGAATTCTCCCGGCGAGCGGTCGGCACGTCCGTCCTCGTCGCGGAAGCAGGGCGCAATCTGGAAATAGCGGTCGAAGCCGGCGATCATCAGTAGCTGCTTGAACATCTGCGGCGCCTGCGGCAGAGCGTAGAACGTGCCGGGATGCACCCTGGAGGGCACCACGTAGGCCCGCGCGCCCTCCGGACTGTCGGCCGTCAGGATCGGCGTCTGCATTTCAAGAAAACCGCTCTCGATCATACGGTGGCGGATCGAGGCAATCAGCTGCGAACGCAGGACGATGTTGTTGTGCAGACGCTGGCGGCGCAGGTCCAGAAAGCGGTAGGTCAGGCGGGTCTCTTCGCCTGCGTCCTCCTCGCCCGCTACCTGCAGCGGAGTGACCTCGGCGTGCGACAGCAATGCCAGGGTCTCGACTGCCACCTCGATTTCTCCGGTGGGAAGCTTGGGATTGACCGTCTCCGCAGTGCGCTCTACCACGCGGCCAGTGACGGTGATCACGCTCTCCGGCCGGATCGCCTCCAGCTCCTTGAAGATCGGATTGGAAACGTCGGCCACACACTGGGTTAGGCCGTAATGGTCGCGCAGATCGACGAAGAGCAGTTGGCCGTGATCGCGCTTGCGGTGGATCCAGCCCGACAGGCGCACCTGCTGGCCGATCTCCGCGCGGCGCAGCACGCCGCAGTTGTGAGTGCGATAGGCATGCATTGTGGATTCTACCTCATTTTTCCATGCCGGAGACTGGGCAACTCACTCTCCGAGCCAACCCGATCCGGCGCTATCCATTCGCAAGGCCACCCGCAGCGGCCTCGCGCTTCAACCGATTCCCGGGTCGGACAAGTGTTGCGTTATCTGTTGGGTCTCCCTCTCTGCCCAAGGCTTCGCCTCGTCCGCGATACTGTCGCTGGCGGCCATTGCCGATCCTTCCGCTTGCAAATTTCCCCTTGCAAAATCGCCTCGTTGTTCAGTCAAGCAGGGGTGCACCTGCCTTCTCCCGCATTCTAATGCCCTCTCCTCGGGCTGCGGTCCAGACCGTGCAGTGGGGTCTCTTCTGTCTGCGATGACGAAGCCCCCCTTGCTGAAGGGATTTTACACCTCTAGCCTTGGAGGCATGCTTGTCATCCGCGATAATAATGCCCTCTTCTCCTTCGTTGAAGGTCACAAGAACGCCCCCTACCTCTTGATCGACACGGAGTTTCTGCGCGAACAGACCTACTATCCGAAACTCTGCCTCATTCAGTTGGCGGGCCCCGAGGATGCCGCCATCGTCGACGTCCTGGCGGAGGGTCTGGAGTTCGATCTGCTGCGCCCGCTGCTGGCCGACGAGGCCATCGTCAAGGTCTTCCATGCCGGCCGGCAGGACCTGGAGATCTTCCTGAACCTCTACGGCTTCGTCCCGCATCCGCTGTTCGACACGCAGGTGGCGGCTATGGTCTGCGGCCATGGCGAACAGGTGGCCTTCGACACCTTGGTCCGACGCATTGCCGGGATATCGCTCGATAAGATGTCGCGTTTTACCGACTGGGCCCGCCGGCCCTTAAGCGAGCGGCAGCTGGACTACGCCCTGGCCGACGTCGTCCATCTACGACCGGTCTACTTGGCATTGGCTGCCAAATTGAAGACGCTTGGCCGCGAGCATTGGATCGAAAGCGATCTGGCGACACTAGGTGATCCGGGGCTCTATCGGATCGACCCCGACCGGGCCTGGGAGCGGCTCAAAGTGCGCAGCCGCGATCCCGCCTTTCTCGGTCGTCTCCAGGCGCTTGCCGCCTGGCGCGAACGCGAGGCGCAGAGTCGCGACTTGCCGCGTCAGCATCTCTTGAAGGATGAACAGCTGCAAGAGATCGCGGCAAACAATCCGGCCAACGCCGGACAACTGTCGTACGCACGCGGCATCAGTCCGCAAACCGCCAAGGGCAAGTTAGGCCAACGCATCCTGGCAGCACTGGCTGAGGCCCAGCCGCTGGCAGTCCCGCGGCCGCCGCGCCGACCGGAGTCGGTCTCCTCAGCCAACTCGGGCGCTCGCTCGGATCTTTTGCGCGTCCTGCTGCGCATGGCCGCCGAACGTCATGGCGTCGCCGCCCGCCTGATCGCCAGCAGCAGCGAGGTCGAGCGCCTAGCTAATTGCGAGCGCGATGGCCTCGAGGTCTTGATCGGCTGGCGCGCGGAGGTTTTCGGCAACGACGCTCTCGCCCTGCTGGACGGCCGCTTGGCGCTCTGCAGCACCAAGGACGAGGTCAAGGTGCTGCGGCAGCAGGACGATGGCAGCTGGCAAGAGCGACCGGCCGCTGGGGATCTCCGCCCTACTCGATCAGACTTGAGAGGGAGCGGCGAAGGACCACCAAGGCAGACACCCCCGGGTCGGCCAGGCTCTTGATCTCCTCAAGCAGGCTCTCAACCCCGGCGAAGGCAGTGGCGTTGGCCTTCAACCACACCGTCACCATGGATTCAGCCGAATCTCTGTCGTCGGCTTGAGCCCAGATGGAGGCTGTCGCCTCCGCCTGCAGATCGAGGAGGTCGGCGGTGAGCGCTTCAGTTGCACGGGCAGTCCATGGGTCGTCGGAGTGGAGGTGCTTCACCAGACTGTGCAGCGCTGCGAAGCCCACCTTCTCTTCCACAGCAAAATGCAGCTTGGCCAGGCTATCGACCGAGCGCTCCGTACGTTCCGCCAAGGGCGAGAGGTCGAGCGCGCAGGCGAGATCCGACAGCGCCGCAATCTCACCCGACAGCGCCGCCGGAACGCCCTCTGCAGTTAGTTCTCCCGCCGCAGCGGCCAGCGCCTCCGCCCGCGCATCGGGCATGGCGGCGATCATACCGGACCGAAGGCTCTCGGTCGCAGGGCGGAAGCGCGCGACACTGCCGGCCATATTGATCGGACTGGGCAGGTGGCTCAAAAGCCAGTAGGTCGTGCGCTCCAAGAGCCGCATGGTCGCCTGCAGCATGCGCAGCTGACATGCGGCCGGGACCTTGTTGTCCAAAGCCTCAATGGCCGACCAGGTCTTACGCAGACCGAAGACATCGCGGGCAACGACATAGGCGCGGGCGATATCGGCCGACTTGGCGCCGCTGCGATCGCTCATGCGCGCGACGAACAGTGAGCCTACCCGGTTCACCATGGAATTGACCACCGCAGTAGCGACGATCTCCCGCCGTAGCCGATGATCGTCGCGCGAAGGCCCGAAGCGCTCCGATAGAACCTCGGGGAAGTAGTGCTTCAGTTCGGCTGCCAGGAGCGGATCGTCCGGTAGGCTGGATTCTACAAGCTCATCGAACAGCAGCAGCTTGCTGTAGGCTAAGATCACGTAGAGTTCGGGACGGGTCAGCCCCTGCCCCTTGGCCCGGCGCGCCCGCACCGAATCGCTGTCCGGCAGGAACTCGACAGCGCGATTGAGGCGCCCGGAGCGCTCCAGACGACGCATGAGGCGCACATGAGCGTCCAGGTCCTGGGCCGCCGTGATCTCGGCGAGCGAAATGGCTTGGCTCTGCTGGTAATTGTCGCGCAGAACCAGTCCGGCCGCCTCGTCGGTCATGTCCTCCAACAGGGCGTCACGCGCTTCGGCCTCCAGATTGCCTCGTCCGATCGCGCCGCGCAGCAGAATCTTGATGTTGACCTCGTGGTCAGAACAGTCGACGCCAGCGGAGTTGTCCAGAGCGTCGGTATTGACCTTGATGCCTGCCAGGCTGGCCTCGATGCGTGCGCGCTGGGTCATCCCCAGGTTGGCGCCCTCGCCCACAACCTTGACCCGCAGAGCCTTGGCATCGACGCGGACGAGATCGTTGTTGCGGTCGTCCGCATCGGCATGGCTCTCGCTTGTTGCCTTCACATAGGTGCCGATCCCGCCGAACCACAGCAGATCGGCCGGTGTCTTCAAGATGGCCGAGATCAACTCGCCCGGCGAGAGCCGTTCCGCTTCGATGCCCAAGACGGCGCGCACCTCAGGGCTAGGGCGGATCACCTTGAGGCTACACGAATAGATCCCGCCGCCCTTGGACAGCAGCGACTTGTCATAGTTGTCCCAGGTCGACCGCGGCATGGTGAACAACCGCCGCCGCTCGGCAAAGGATGCCGCAGGATCGGGATCGGGATCCAGGAAGATGTGCAAATGATTGAAGACCGCAACCAACTTGATCTGCTCGGACAGCAGCATACCGTTGCCGAAGACGTCGCCCGACATATCGCCGATGCCGACCACGGTGAAAGGCCGGCTTTGGGTATCGTGCCCAAGTTCGCGGAAGTGGCGCTTCACGCTTTCCCAGGCACCGCGGGCAGTGATGCCCATCTTCTTGTGGTCGTAACCCGCCGATCCGCCCGAAGCGAAGGCGTCGTCCAGCCAGAAACCATATTCCCGGGCGATGCCATTGGCAATGTCGGAGAAGGTGGCCGTTCCCTTGTCAGCCGCCACCACCAGATAGGGGTCGTCCCCGTCGCGCCGAACCACTGCAGATGGCGGTACCACTTCTGTATCCACGAGGTTGTCGGTGATATCCAGCAGGCCCTGCATCAACAGGCGATAGCAGGCAATGCCTTCCTGCTGAATCTCTTCGCGGCTACCGCCTTTGGGCGGCTGTTTGACGATGAACCCGCCCTTCGAGCCTACCGGGACGATCACGACGTTCTTCACCATCTGCGCCTTCATGAGGCCCAGAATCTCGGTGCGGAAGTCCTCGGGCCGATCCGACCAGCGGATGCCGCCGCGAGCCACCTTGCCGCCGCGCAAGTGGATACCCTCCATGCGCGGACTGTAGACGAAGACCTCGACTAGGGGCCGGGGTTCCGGCAAGCCCTGCAATGTCTTGGAATCGAGCTTGAAGGAGATGTAGCTCTTCCGTATACCCGCTTCGTCGAGCTGGAAGAAATTGGTCCGCAAGGTGCTGTCGATGGCATTCCAGAAACGCCTGAGGATGCGATCTTCATCCAAACTGGCGACCCGGTCCAATCCCTCGGTCAAGGCCCGCTCGATCTCTTGAGCGCGCTCCGCAGGCTTGCCCTGGGCAGCTGGATCGAAGCGAAGATAGAAGAGCGCGGTCAGCAAGCGCGCGATTGCAGCATTGCGCACCAAGGCCTGGCAGACATAGGAGAGGCTTAACATGCTGCGCGTCTGCAGCAGATATTTCATGTAGGCACGCAGCAAAGCCACGTCGCGGATAGCGAGTCCCCCCACCGTTACCAGAGTGTTGAGGGTGTCATCCTCCACCTGCTGTGACCAGAGGTTGCTCATCGCCTCTTCGAACAGCGGCCGCATCTCCCTGACCGGTACCGCGCCCTCGGGCGCCTCGAGCGCCAGATCGTGCAGCCAGATCGTACGCACGCCCTCACCCAGCATGGCCTTTACCCGATAGGGGCCGTCATCGCGCAGAACCCGAAAGCCCATGTTCTCCAACATCGGCAACAGATCGCTCAAGGGGAGCGGTTCATCGATGCGGCCCGCACGCATATGGAAAAGATCGCTTTCCCGTTCGTAACCCAAGCGGACGGTAAGCGCTTTCCCTCCCGTCAGGCGCTCGAAGTCCTTGAAGTCGGCAACGGCGCGGCTCGGCGGGAAGCGTTCCGAGTAGGCAACGTCGATATCGCTGCAGTAGCGGCGGAACAGCCGCTGACCCTCCGCCTCGCCCAGATCGGCGATCAGAGCCTTGCGCAGGCGATCACTCCATGAGCGAGCGGCATCGGCCAGCATTACCTCCAAGGCACGGCGATCCGGAACGACCTCGCCGTTGCCGGTGCGACGAAGGATGTAGTGCAGACGCGCCAAGCGCGAATCGTCGGGCAGATAGGAGGTGGAAGAGGAGACTGTCGCCCTCAGTTGCTTGGCCAGCATGTCACCCAGGCGCCGACGCAGGGCACCGGAGTAGCCGTCCCTGGGGATGTAAACCATCGCCGTCACATAGCGATCGAAGGGATCGCGCCGCAGGAAGAGGGTAGTCTTAGCCCGATCTTGCAGGGCCAGAATGCCCATGGCGGTGTCGTTCAATTCGTCTTCCGAGGCCTGCAGCAGCTCGTCGCGCGGATAGGTCTCCAGTATGTGCAGCAAGGCCTTGCCGTCATGGCTGCGCGGATCAAGGCCGGCACGGTCGATAACCCGCTCAACCTTACCCTTCAGGAGTGGAACCTGCCGCGGCGAGGCATAATAAGCGGTTGAGGTCAGAAGACCGACGAAGCGCACCTCGCCCTCCAGTCGCCCATCTTCGTCGAAGGTCTTGATGATCAAGACGTCCATCGGGATGCGCCGGTGCACCCTGGAAGGGCGGTCGCTCTTGGTTATCAACAACTGGTCGTGGCTGTCGTGAAAGGCCCTGATTTCCGCCGGCACCCGATCGCCGGTCTGGGCGCTGTCGAAGAGTTTGAAGTCCGGAGAGGCCGCGAGGCCCAAACCGCTGTCTCGAACCCTATGATAGAAGACCTCACCGTCTCTCTCCTCATAGGAGTATGCCCGGTAGCCGAGAAAGGTGAAGTGATCGGCCACCAGCCAGGTGAGGAATGAGGCGGCCTCCGCCGCGGCGCGGTCGCTCTTATCCGCAATGCCGACGCTGCGCCGGGCCAGCTCCAAGGCGACGGATTCGGCGCGCTGCAGCATCGGCCGCCAGTCGATCACCACGCGGCGAACGTCTTCCAACACACTGGTGACCTGCGCCACCGCCTCGGTTTCGCGGTCCGGACCGGGCAGTCGGTCGATGAAGATCATCATCCAGGATTCGCGCCGCTCGCAGCCATCCTCCTCCAAACCGATCAACTGCCCATCCCTGTCGCGGTCGACCCGCAGGATCGGATGTAACACGTAGGTTACCCCAATTCCCAACGCGGTCAGTTCCGAAGTTAGGGAGTCGACAAGAAAGGGCATGTCGTCGTTGACGACATACAAAATGGAAACTTTTTCCGTTTGGACCGGCAAGGCTGCGGGGCAGAGAACGGTCGGCTGGCGGTAGGTGCGGCTGGCGGCCGCCTGCAACAGACCGATTGCAGCCAGCGCCAACATCTCGGGACCGCGCTCCTCCATGTCCTCGGCGGCGACGCCGGCATAGAGCTTTCCGATCAGACGCTCGACGCGCTGCTTGTCTTGTCCTTCGCTGTGCTCCGCCGCTGCAGCGACAATGGTCTGCATAAGCACAGCTTCCCTCCCGTGACCTCGATCTCGCACGGTCAATCCTCCGTATGCCTGACGCGCTTCTCGTTACCGGGGCTCATTGCCGCCTCCCAATCACTACAACGCCTTGTGTGACCTCTCTGCAATCGGAAAACCTTAAATGCGCGTTGCGATGACGTCCGCGCGCGCGGCGGCAGCGTAGACAGAAGGAAACGATGCGGAGAGACGATATGAAACTCAAGAGTCTGCAGCTTGCCCTCCTCCTTTTGTTCCTGCCGGCGATCGCTTGGGGCCAAGAGCGCGATCCCCTGGTACTCTTGGCCGAAGCAAAGGCCGTCTTGATCCTGCGGCATGCCCAGACGGTACCGGGCACCGGAGACCCGGCCGGCTTCGATCCCGGCGACTGCAGCACCCAACGAAACTTGAGCGACGCTGGGCGCCAAGAAGCTCAGCGGCTGGGTGCCATGCTGCGCGACGCCGGCCTGGGCCGTGCCCGCCTTTTCTCCTCCCCCTGGTGCCGCGCGCAGGAAACGGCGCGTCTCCTAGCGCTCGGACCGGTTGAGATCTCCCCCTTGTTGGCTAGCATCTGGAACGATCGCCTGCAGTATCCCGATCGCAGCGCCGAACTGCGCCAAGCGATTGCCGACTGGTCGGAGCCAGAGCCGCTCATCTTGGTCACGCACGGCGTCAACATTTCAGCGCTTTTAGGGAAGAGCGCAGCACAAGGCAGCGGCTACATCCTCGTTCCAGAGGCCAAGGGCACCGTCGCCGCGGTTGGCCGCGTCCCTTAGTGCGCGATCGATCTTGTCGCATATTGGATCGCAAAACAGATCGCGAGCACTGCGCAATACACTGAAAAATAATGCATTAAACTCACGCGGCTGGAGGGAAAATCGGCAGTTCTACGACAGGACTATGGCAGAGTCGTCGCGAATGCATAGATATATCGAATCGATATAGGGCTGCACTTCCGGTCGCACGACGGCAAGCGAAAGCGGCGGCCTCGGCAGCCGACGCCCTGCCGTCTCGGGACTGCGATAGACCTATGGACACAAGAACCCTTTGCCTGGTAGCGCTTCTCGGTCGCGACAGCAGCGATTACGAGATCAAGAAGCGGCTCGATGATCCGCCCTTCTGCCATTTCCAAAACACTGGCTTCGGCTCAATCTACCCAGCGCTGACGCGGTTTTATGCTGAGGGACTGATCGAGGGTAGGGAGCAGGCGCAGGAGAAGCGGCCCGACAAGCTGGTGTTCAGCCTGACGGAGACCGGCCGTACGCAGTTGCTGCAGGCCCTCATGCGCCCGCTGGCCCCCGACCGCCTGCGCTCGGCTTTCTACTTCTGCCTTTTCATGTCGGAACTGTTGCCGCGCCGCCATGTGCTGGGGCTGATCGACGACCGCATCGCGCAGCTGGACGCAAACCCGGAGCATATGGCAAGCTGCGAGGCAAAGATCCTCTCTCGCGGCCATCGCTTCCTGTTCGATCTGGGCAAGAGCCAATATAGTAACGAACATGCCTTCCTCGCCGAGAACCGGCAAAGTATGCTCGAAGAGCAGGACGTAGACTGCACCGCTCTGCCGAGCACAGGCGAGGCGGCGGAACTCAGATGGACACAGACTCCTAAGGGAGCGCAAACGCCATGAGAACATCTCTCGTCATCGCGGTCGTAATCGCGGTCGGCGTTGGCGTTTGGGTGCTGTCTGGCCAATTGGATCCAGACGCGAGCGCACCGGAGATACAAAAGCCTTCGGCCATCATCGCCCATCTGGACGAGCTTCCCAGCGTACGCATCCGCGACGTGACGGCCGTCCCGCACGAGCGCATGATCGAACTGCGCGGCTCCACCGAACCCAGACGCGCGGTCGATCTGAAGAGCGAGACCAGCGGTACGGTCGTGGAGATCTATGTGCCGGAGAGCACCTTGGTCCAGCTCGACGATCCGCTGCTGCGCCTCGACGAGGCAGAGCGCGGCGCCCAATTGCGTCAAGCCAAGGCGCTGCTGCGCCAGCGCCAGATTGAGTACGAGGCCTCGCGCAAGCTGGCCACCAAGGGCTATCGCTCGGAGACCGAGCGTGCCGCGGCGGCGGCCGCATTGGAAGCGGCCCAGGCCGCAGTGGAAGCAGCGGAGATTGAATTCTCCCACGTGCTGGTCCAGGCCCCTTTCGCAGGCTTCCTGGAGCGGCATCTGATGGAGGTCGGCGACTACACCGACAGCGGCGAGGCCCTAGCCCGGCTCGTGGAGATGAACCCACTGCGCATCGTCGCTTATGCCGACGAGAAGCAGATCCTGGATCTGAGTCTCGGTATGCAAGGTCAGGCACGGCTGAGCGACGGGCGTATGCTGTTCGGGCAGATGGCCTTCGTGGCCCAAGAGGCAGAGCCAACCACACGGACCTTCCGAATCGAGTTGGAGGTGCCCAATCGGGATTTCAGCGTGCCGGCCGGCATCGCCGCCGACATCGTTGTGCCGCTGTCCAGCACCCCGGCCCACAAGGTCTCTCCTGCACTTCTCTCCCTGGACGACGCCGGCAGATTGGGCGTCAAGATCCTCGACCAGAACAATCGTGTCCGCTTCGTGCCGGTGCAGATCCTCGACGCCGAGCAGGACGGCATCTGGCTGACCGGCCTTCCTTACAAAACCCGCGTCATCACGGTCGGACAGGAGTTCGTCGGCGACGGCGAAGAGGTCCGGCCGATCGTGGAACGCGACGCGGCGGACACTGCGCAGCCGGATCAAGAGGCATCATGAGTCCTCCCGGAGCAAACGACGGCGGTCCTTTCGGCTGGGCGATTCGTCACGCCCGACTGGTGATCGCCATCCTCTGCTTCTTGTTGCTGGCCGGCTCGATCGCCTATCGGCAGATCCCGAAGGAAGCCGATCCGGACATCAACATCCCCAACATCTATGTCTCCATGAGCCTCGAAGGCATCTCTCCGGAGGATGCCGAGCGCCTGCTGATAAAACCCATGGAGCAGCAGTTGACCGGCATCGAAGGCGTGAAGGAGGTCGCGTCGACTGCCTATCAGGGTGGCGCCAACGTGCTGTTGGAGTTCCAGGCCGGTTTCGATGCAGACCAGGCCTTGCTGGACGTGCGCGAGAAAGTCGATCTGGCCAGGCCCGAACTGCCCGAGGACGCCGACGAGCCGATCGTGCAAGAGATCAACCTCAGCCTCTTCCCCGTAGTCATCGTGATCCTGTCCGGCCAGGTCTCGGAACGCACGCTGGTCAACACCGCGGAGATCCTGAAAGACCGGATCGAGAGCCTGCCCGACGTTCTGGAAGTGCAGATCGGCGGCGACCGCGAGGATGTGGTCGAACTGATCGCCGATCCCTTGCATCTCGACACCTACGACCTTGAGATCCTGGAGCTTGCCAGCGAATTCGTCCGCGGCAACCAACTGGTGGCGGCCGGATCGCTGGATACCGGCGCCGGCCGCTTTCCGGTCAAGGTGCCGGGCCTGATCGAGACCTACGACGAACTGATATCCATGCCGGTGAAGACCAACGGTTCCTCCGTCGTCACCCTCGGCGATCTGGTGCGCGTCCAACGCACCTACAAAGACCCGACCACCTTCGCCCGGGTCAATGGCGAACCGGCGGTGACCCTTGAGGTCTCGAAACGCATCGGCGCCAACATTATCCAGACCATCGAGGGCGTCCGCAGCATCTTGGGCGAGGCCAAACCCAACCTGCCTGAGGGCATAAACGTCTCGATTAGCCAAGACAAGTCCTCCGACATCCGACGCATGCTGAACGACCTGCAAAACAACGTCCTCTCGGCCGTGGTGCTGGTCATGATCGTGGTCGTCGGGGTGTTGGGGATCCGCTCCGGTCTGCTGGTAGGCGTTGCCATTCCCGGCTCCTTCCTCACCGGCATTCTGGTGCTGGCCGCCGCCGGACTGACCGTTAATGTCGTGGTGCTGTTCAGCCTGATCATGGCCACCGGCATGCTGGTCGACGGCGCTATCATCGTCGTGGAGTATGCCGAGCGACGCATGCGGGAAGGAGCGACCCGCGCCCGCGCCTTTGCCGAGGCGGCCCGGCGCATGTGCTCGCCGATCGTTACCGCCACCGCGACGACCCTGTCGGCCTTTCTGCCTCTGGTGTTCTGGCCCGGCGTGGTCGGCGAGTTCATGAAGTATTTGCCCATCACCTTGCTGGCCACGCTCTCGGCCTCGCTGCTCATGGCGCTGATCTTCGTGCCTACCCTGGGTGCGTCCCTGGGCCGCCGCGAGACCGGGAGCAGCCCGCTTGCGGATGTCGACGAGACCGAGGCCAACCGGCAAGCGGATCTCGCCAAGCAACGCGGAGCGATCAAAACCTACCTCGGCGTACTCTCTTTCTGCTTGAAGCACCCTTTCAAGATCGTGCTGGCAGGCTTGGCGATTCTGATCGGCGTGCAGGTGCTCTACGGCACCTATGGGCGTGGCGTGGAGTTCTTCCCCGATATCGAACCCGACAACACCGCATTGCAGATCCACGCACGCGGCAATCTTTCCATCTGGGAACGCGACGCCTTGGTGCGGGAGGTCGAATCCAGGGTCTTCGACATTCAGCGCGAGTACGGCGAGTTTCATAGTATCTACGGCTTTTCGCAAGCCTCCTCCGGAACCCGCGGCGACGAGGCTGAGGACATCATCGGCTACGTCCGCCTGGAGTTCGTCGATTGGTTCAAGCGCCGCCCGGCGGACGCAATCATCGAGGACATACGCGCCCGAACGGCGGATCTGGCCGGCATCCAGGTTGAGCCGCGCAAGGAGGAAGCCGGCCCGCCGGTCGGCAAGCCGGTGCAGCTTCGGATCTCCGCCTTGAACCCGACTCAGCTGGCGCCGATGGCAGACAAGATCATAGCCGCCATGGAGCGGGTCGGCGGCTTCGTCGACATCGAAGACGGCAAGTCGGCCCCCGGCATCGAATGGGTTCTGGACATCGACCGCGAAGAGGCTGCCAAATACGATGCCGACATCGCCCTGGTCGGCGCCTACGTGCGGATGCTGACCAATGGCATGGCGGTCACCAACTATCGCCCCTTCTGGGCTAGCGACGAGGTCGAGGTTCTGCTGCGCCTCCCGGAGCACTACCGCAACCTCTCACACATGGACAGCATCCGCATCGAGACGCCGGCCGGCAGCATACCGCTGTCCAAGTTCGCGACGCGCAAGCCGCAGCCCAAGGTCTCGCTGCTGAAACGCGTCGACGGCTACCGCACCATCACGGTGAAGGCCGATGTCGGCACGGATCCGGCCACGGGCGAGCCCTATCTGGTCGCCGACAAGGTGGCGGCGCTGGCCGCCGAGCTGGCGATCGAGACGCCGCCGCAAGGGGTCTTCATCGATTTCAGCGGCGAGCATGAAGAGCAAGCCGAGGCCCAGGCCTTCCTGATGCAAGCCTTCATGGCGGCGCTCTTCCTGATCGCCATCGTCCTCCTGGCACAGTTCAACTCCTTCTTCTCGGTCTTCCTGATCCTGACCTCGATCGTCATGTCGACCATCGGCGTCTTCATCGGCCTATTGGTCACCGATCGGCCCTTCGGCATCGTCATGTGCGGTATCGGCGTAATCGCGCTGGCCGGTATCGTGGTGAACAACAACATCGTCCTGATCGACACCTTCGACAAGCTGGCCGCTCTGGGCGACGGCAGCCGCGAGAGCCGCCGCGACGCCATCCTGCGCACCGGCGCCCAACGCTTGCGTCCGGTAATCCTGACCACCGTCACCACCGTGTTGGGTCTGATGCCCATGGTATTGTCGATGAACATCGACTTCTTCACCCGCAACGTCTCGATCGGCGCGCCGTCCACGCAGTGGTGGACACAGCTGGCCACGGCAATCGCCTTCGGTCTGATCTTTGCAACCTTGCTGACCCTCCTCTTCACGCCCTCGGCGCTGATGGTCCGCGAGAACCTGCGTGACTGGCGCAGCCGCCGCCAGGCACGCCGCCGGCTGCGCAAGATAGGCATCTACGGTAACGACCCCGACGAGGAATTGCCCGACTGGCCGGAACTGCACCCGGACAGCAACCTGGCCCTGCCGGATCCCAGCCACGGCCCGCGGCCGGCGGCCGAGTAGCCTAAGCCCGTCCGAAGGCGCGCCAGGCCGCAAGAACGCGCCCCAAGGTGGTGATTGCGCAGAGGCCGGCGAAGACCCAAGCCAGGATCGGGAAGAGTGTAGGGAAGAGCAGGCAGACGGCGAAAAAGAGAATGGTCTCGGTTCCCTCCGCCAGCCCGCCCAGGTAATAGAAGCTCTTGCGGCCTTGGCGCACGTGCGGATCGCTCCGCTTGGCCGCCAGGATGGCGTAGGCCAAGAAGGTGGTCCCGGTGCCAGCAAAGCTGAGCAGCAAGAACAGCCCCGGCAGCATCGCCTGCGAATCGGCCAGAGCAAAGGCCACCGCCAAGGCGTTGTAGACAATGAAGTCGCAAACGATGTCCAGGTAGCCGCCGAAGACGGTCATGCCCCTGATGCGTGCAACTGCCCCGTCCAGCCCGTCGGCCAGGCGATTACCGGCCAACAGCCCCAGACCCAGCCAGTAGTGACCCAAGGCAACCGCCAAGCAGCCCAGGAGACCCAGCAGAAAGCCGACCAGGGTAATCGCATTGGCTTGCGCCCCGAGAGCCACCAAATGGCGTGCACTGCGCTCCAGTGGCGGGTCGATCAGGGGCCGCAGCCGGGCATCCAGCATCGGGATCTCCAAGTCCAGACGGTCCGGTCCAGCATGCGTATAGCCCGGAGGTCCAGACTACTCACACTCCCGTTAGCGGTGCCTGCTCACTGGATTGTCGGGAGGAGGAAGACCTGCCCCGGGTAGATCAGATCGGGGTCGCGGATCTGATCTTCGTTCGCGGCATAAATCGCATGATAGAGAATGCCGCGGCCATAGCTGCGGCGGGCAATTACCCAGAGCGAATTGCCGGGCTGAACCACCACGAAGTTTTCATTGTCCGGTACTATTGGAGGAGCAATCCGGACGAAGGGCGTCTCCACCCGTGCCAAGACCTTGCCTGCAGAATCGACCCAGTCGGCCCGCAGACTGTGAAGCCCCGGTGCAACGGTCGCGTCGGGTACATAGACCCACTGTCCGGCAGGGTCGGCCTTAATGCGTCCGAAGAACTCGTTGTCGAGATAGACCTGGATAAGGCCGCCCGGCGGCGCCTGCCCCGAGATGCGCATCCGGCCTTCCAGATCGTAGTCGACCGCCAGAATCCGCAAGGCACCGCTCTCCAGTTGGGTCCGGCCAGGCGCCTGCACCACCCTGGTGGGGGCCGCCGGCGCATCTGCCTTGGGCGCTAGGACCACGAGAGGCTCCTTTGGCGCATTGGATTGGTTCGGCGCATCGGATTGGGGCGCACCCGCCCAGATCTGCGATTGCTGATTGGGTACATAGACCACCAGGGCGTCACGCGCCTCCAGGATTCTGCCGTCGCCCGTGTAAGCTACCAGCTGCAAGGTGCGGCTGCCCGGACGCAACGGGAGTTCGGGGATCATCACCCAGTTGCCGTCGAAGTCGGCCGCCGCTTCTCCGATCTTCCCTTTGTCGTCGCTCAAGACCACCCTGGACTCCGGCGGCGCCCGGCCAGCGATAACCGCGGAGCCGTCCGGCTCGACCCGCACGATAGAGAAAGTCGGCTGCTCCGCCTTCTCCCGCGGCCGTTCGGACTTGGCCTTCCGATTTTCCCTTACTTCGGCCTCCCCAACCTTCTTGTCGGCAAAGAGTGCAAGCTCCGTCGCGGCTTTAGGCTTCTCTTCCTCCGCTTTTGTCTTTGCGGCTTCCTTCCCGGACACGGCTGTGCGGGCAGACCCCGATTCTTCGGTTGCGCTATCGTCAGCAACTGCAGCAACGCGAGACGTCGCGGCCGGCTCAGGTTCGGCGATCTGTAGCGCCGAAGACGAAGACCCCACCTCGACAGGCTCGCGCGCCGCCGTTTCCGACTGGTCAGACTGGGCTTCGGCGGACTGGGTCCGGGGCGGCTCGCCGGAAGCGTTCTGCGCGCTCGATGCCTCCTTGGCAGCGGGCACATCGTCGTGCGGTGCCGCCTTCGGCACTGCGGCGACGGCCTGAACCTCCACCTTCGTTTCCCCGGAGGCGAAGAGCCTGTCGTCGAGGGTTCCTGCGGAGACGTCCTGTTCCCAAGCGCCAAGCGGCACGATCGTTAAGGGCGTGGGCGCTGCTGCCGTTTCCGGCGTTTCTGCGGCTGCATGTCCGGATCCTGCATCCGTAGCCCTTTGGGTTGTTTGGTCTTCATCATCTTCCTCTGCGACATGAACAGTCGAAGCGCCATCCTGATCAACATAGTCGGATTCATTCTCATGCTCCTCCTTCGCATAGGCGGGATTCTCGTCCCCCCCTTCCGCAGCGGTGTCGGACTGTGCCTCGGCAGCCTCGCTCGGCACTGCCGTGAGATCCGTCGTGACAATCGCCGTCTCCCTGCTATCGCTGTCGGCGGCGGGCTCTTGCCGGGCGATCTCTTGTCTTGCACTCTTGCCACTATCGGCGGATGCCGTTTCCGTCTCGTTGCCTTGCGTGGCGACAGGCGTCGGCGACGCCTCCCGCTCAGTTCTGAAGATATAGAAGCCGGCACCTATCAAGCCGGCCAACAACAAAGCAGCAAGCAAACTTCGCAAGATCGAGGGCTTTCCCTTACAGCCAGCCTAGACATGGGTATCGGTGCCCAATCTGCGCGATTTCACGACCACCATGGGTGGCACCGCCAGATCACGGACACTCGGTAGAGAATGACTTGTACCTTTGTTGCATGCAGTGCAAGGATTTTCGAGCTTGGACCAACGCCACAAACCACGATGGCAGCTAGTAAAATCTTTATTGTCGAAAAGTCCTGTGTATCTGCGTGGACCGCTTTCCTCTGCATTTCCCTGCGGTCCGGATCCGGGATGCCGCGCCGTAATCCTCAAGGAGTCATGACTGTTAGATCACTCACAGGAAAAATTCGGCTTACGGTAACCGTCAACAATGTAATCATTACCCTGTTTTATGGCCGCAAGTGTGTAAATGCAGCTGTTTGAGTAGGGCACGTAGCTGGTGCTGCTAGTATAAGCGGTATAGGAGCTACCCATCCCATATAGCGTGGTCGTGGATGGCGTATAGAGAGCGGTGTAACCGCTTCTATCGATACGCCATTGAAAGGCTCTTCGGTCTCAGCCTAGGTCCACCTCATTTATGGGCGGTCCATAGTCCAGAATTGGCTCCCGGATCGACTTGCCGATATAGTCTGCCATGATCTGGCTGGCGCAGCCCGCGACAAAGACGGCCAATACGAGAACAATCCCCTTCATTCTTCGATCTCACCAAATGCCCGTAATCTCTTTCCGGGTCGTGTTAGCAGGACGGGCAGACCGGCCGGAGTATCTCGCTGCGGCTCTGACCGCCGAAAGGCGCGCGTCGTGTAGCTTTGGAGGGCCAGGATGTCTAGATAAGGCATCTCGACCCGGTTTTATACCACCTGGATCGAACCTGATGCAGAGCAAAGCAGCTTCGATCTTGCACTGCAGCAAAAGGCTGCTAATGTCCGGCTGGCGCGAGGCTGCGGCTGCCGGACTGGGAAAACTTGGGCAAGGACTGCAAAATGGCGAAGATCGAAGTTAAGAATCCGATCGTGGAACTCGACGGCGACGAGATGACCCGGATCATCTGGACCATGATCAAGGAGAAGCTGATCTTCCCGTACCTCGACGTCAACCTCGACTATTACGATCTCGGCATCGAGCATCGCGACGCCACCGACGATCAGGTGACGGTCGAGGCCGCCAATGCCATCAAGCAGCACGGCGTCGGCGTCAAATGTGCCACCATTACCCCCGACGAAGCCCGTGTCGAGGAGTTCGGGCTGAAGCGCATGTACCGCTCGCCCAACGGCACCATCCGCAACATCCTGGGCGGCACCATTTTCCGCGAGCCTATCATCTGCTCCAACGTGCCGCGCCTGGTGCCGGGCTGGACCCAGCCGATCATCGTCGGCCGTCACGCCTTCGGCGACCAGTATCGGGCCACCGACTTCGTCGTGCCCGGCAAGGGAGATCTCACCGTCACCTTCAAGGGCGAGGACGGCCGGACCATTGAGCGCAAGATCTACAACTTCCCCGGCAGCGGCGTGGCCTTGTCGATGTACAACCTCGACAGTTCGATCAAGGATTTCGCGCGCGCCTGCATGAACTACGGCCTGCAGCGCGGCGTACCGGTTTACCTCTCGACCAAGAACACCATTCTCAAGGCCTACGACGGCCGATTCAAGGACCTCTTCCAAGAGGTCTTCGATCGAGAGTATGCTGAGCCTTTCAAGCAGGCCGGCATTACCTACGAACATCGCCTGATCGACGACATGGTGGCCTGCGCGATGAAATGGTCCGGCGGCTATGTCTGGGCCTGTAAGAACTACGACGGCGACGTACAATCCGATACTGTCGCCCAAGGCTTCGGCTCCCTGGGCCTGATGACCTCGGTGTTGATGACTCCGGACGGGAACACGATCGAGGCCGAGGCCGCGCACGGCACCGTCACCAGGCACTATCGCGAGCATCGCAAGGGCAAGGCGACTTCGACCAACCCCATCGCCTCGATCTTCGCCTGGACCCGGGCTCTCACCTTCCGCGCCCGCCAGGACGACACGCCGGACGTCGCGACCTTCGCCGAAGCCTTGGAGCGAGTCTGCATTGAGGCAGTCGAACAAGGCTTCATGACCAAAGATTTAGCGCTGTTGATCGGCACCGATCAGACCTGGCTCACGACCGGTGAGTTCATGGACAAGCTGGACCGGCAGCTGAAGAAGGCTATGGACTAAAGCATAGGGAGCGTTGCAGCCTGCCGAGTGTGGCCTCGCCGGAACGGCGGAATCCTTACGTTTTTGTCGGGCACCACAACCGGCCGGCAGCACGGCGCAGGGCCTTGGACCAGTGCCGCAGGGGCGAAGGGGGGCGTCGGTCGGCGGGTGGTCGATAGTGAGTCTGGTGGCCGAAGGCCGTGAAGGTTTCCCGCACCTGTCTCAGGCTCAGGCTTCCGGGAAGGGCGATGATGTCGCCCTCGGCCCAAGGCAAGTCGGAGACGAAGGGATACGCGACAAGACGCCAGAAGGGCGTGGGCCGGCCGTCCCCCAGGTCGGGATAACGCTCGCTCACAAGCACCAGATAGCCCGCACGATCGAGCATCTCGGCGATTTCGGCCTGCTGGGGAGCGCCTTTGAAGGCCAGCAGAGCCGCCTGCGGGCGGTGCTGCAAGACGACTTGCAGGGCTTGTGCAACGTCTTCGGCACGCGTGCTCACCAAGAGGACGCAAGACTCGCCTTGCACCAGCTCCGATAACGACCGATCGGCACCCGCAACTCGGCGCAGCCGGATTCCCTCGCCCGCCGCTCGCTCCGCCTGCGGCGCGAGATCCAGGCAGGCCATGAGTGCGTGCTGCGCATTGAGGCGCGCCCCTCGTGTGCGCGGCACCGGCCCTAAGAGTGAGACAGGAGCATGACAGTCAGCATTGTTCGGGACCCCTCCAAGATCGCCGGGATAGGCCTTATCGGGAAGGGTCCCGAGGATTTCCGCGGCCAGGCAGGCCCAGGAATTGCCTTGCAGATAATCTCGAGCGGCGGCCCGGAAATCGCTGCGGGCCCCCTGCTTGAGAATCTTCAGTGCCGCCGCCGCCAGAGCCTCCGCGGTGGCCTCTTCCACCACGATGCCGCTGCCGTGCCGCTCAACAATCTTGGCCAAGAATGTACCTCGGACCACCACGCTGGGGACGCCGGCATAGAGGGCATCGACAATCAGGCCGGAGGTACGGTTGGCGAAGTTCGGCGGCGTGTAGGGTAAGACCACTACACTGCTTCCACGGAGCGCAGCGATAAAGACCTCTTCCTCGATATAGCCTTCCAGCAAGCGTACCCGCCCGGCAAGGGGAGACCACTTGAATTCGGCCTCGCTCGCATAGGGGGCCGTGCGAAACAACAGCTCAAGATCCTTATGACCGCTCTCCGAGGCGATTCGCTCTGCCACCGCGCGCAGCAGCCCTGCCCCCTTCTCCGGCCGACTGGTAGAAGGAAAGAAGATCTGTGGCGGTGGATCCGGACGGGGAGACTCGATCAAGTCTTCCGCCCGTGTGTCGTCAATCAGCGGCGAGGGATGGGCGGCCACCGGCAAGGCGACGCCGGTCGCGCGCCTCAGGCAATCGCTCTGATGCCGGGTCATACAGGTCAAGGTCAGACGCGGATCCCGCTCCGCCGCCCTCAGCAGCCAAGCCCACTTGGTAGCGAACCCCGGCAATTCGGTCTCCTCGCTGCGAAGCCAGAAGAGATTGACATGCAGACTGAGCCTCGGCCTGATGGAAGCAATTTCATAGAGTAAAGCGGCATGCTCCAGGCTGCCACAGTAGAAGTAGACATGCAGCGGACCGGCAGACTCTGCCAGGATCCGGTCCAAGCCAGCCGAGAACTCGCCGGCAACGACGCCGGCGACCTGATCGCGATAAGACTGTGACTTGTCCGGCTTATTACCCAGGCTCCAAGAGTGGGTATCGAGGAGCGGCAAAATCTTCGCACGCTCGTCGAACGATGGCGGTCTCTGCCAACTGCGATGGGCCAGGGTCCAGTAGTCACACCCCTTTGCCCCGATCGCCGCCGAGAGCCGGCACTCGTAGCTACCGAAGTGACCGACATCGTCCTTGAGATCGGGAGACAAGGAGACAACAGCGCAGCAGCCCTCGCTCTCGACACTCGGCTTGGGAGGCAAGGGCACAGCAGCCCCTCGTCGGCGCAGCGCCGGTACGTGCGAAGCGGTCAAAGCGACCACCCGCTTGCCCTTCTGTTCGAGCGCCCGGCAGGCGAGCTCCAGATGCTGGCAATAGCGGGCGTAATTCTCCCAGGCGTGCTTGCCGGCGGACAGCGTGACACCGTCGAACAGCGGCCAGGGTTCCTGCCCGGCCGGATCGGCACGGCCGTCGGCACCGCCGATGGCAATCTCCTGGAAGAGGGCTGCCGCCAAGGGCAGCATCAGGCCGGTCATGACGTGCGGACGATCCGGAACCTGAAAACGTTTCGACAGGTCCAACAGGGGCAGCGGCGAGTGCCTGACCGGAATGGTGATCAGCCGCCCGGCCAGATCCTCCGGCAGCTGATCTGGCAAGAGCGCATGCGGCTTCAGAGGCGTCACGGCCCAAAGTCCCAGCAAGCGCATGCGGTCGATCAAGATGGCGCGGAAGGCCTGCGCCTCCGCCGAGCGACCCGAAAAACGCGGCGAGGCCGAGAGGCAAACGGCGACCGGCTGCAGTCGCTCCATCAAGGCGAGGTCGCCGATCAGGTGGTTGCTCACCAAGACATGTCCGTCCGCCAAGCCATAACGATCGGCTTCGGCAACGGAAGGGCCGGCGCCCAGGAGATAGCCGGTGGACTTGTCCAGACCGGCGGTAAAGTGCTGAAAGGCATCCTTGGCGGCGGCGATCAACCTACGTCGTTGCCCGCCTCTCGGTAGCGATCCCTCGACCTCCCCCACACCGGTGTCACGCATCGCCACTGAAATCTAAGCGCCTAAACAAGTTAAACCAATTTCGTCTTTTCCCAGCCGCTCGGCAGCCTGCCTACGGTACTTCGCGGGCCTTCGGCAAGACCCAATCTAGCCGCGCACGCTTTACAGAGCCCCGAGTCTTGTGGGAGAAGGCCGGGTTCTAAAAGTCGGACACTTGCAAGGAGTCACGCAACATGCGTTTCAGCACAGTCTTCGCGGCCATGCTGGCCCTTACCCTCGCCACCCCCGCACTAACCCAATCACCCGATCCCGAGAACGTCCTGGTGCTGGAACTGGAGGACGGTACCGTCCTGATCGAGATGCTGCCGCAGCGCGCCCCCAACCATGTGCAGCGGATCAAGCAACTGACCCGCGAAGGCTTCTACGACGGCCTCAAGTGGCACCGCGTGATCGATGGTTTCATGGCCCAGACCGGCGACCCCCAAGGCACCGGCCTCGGCGGTTCCAACCTGCCGGACCTGATCGACGAGTTCAATCTGGAAGTCTTTACCGAGGGCGCCGTAGGCATGGCCAAAACCCCCGCCCCAGACAGCGCCAACAGCCAGTGGTTCATCTGCACCACCGACTGTCAACACCTGAACGGCCAATACACCCTCTGGGGCCGGGTGATCGACGGAATGAGCGCCGTCAAGCGAATCGAGAAGGGTAGCGGCCCCAGCGGCATGGTCAATAGCCCGGACCACATCCTCTCGATGAAGGTTCAAGCCGACACCCAGTAGATGCCGTATACAGAACCGATAGCAGCCATCTCAAACGGACAGGTAGGAACGGCAACACGATGAGCGGTCCCCGCGATCCCGAGAACCATCTGATTTTGGATCTGCCCGGCGGCAAGGTCACGATCGAACTACACGCCGATCTGGCCCCTCTGCATGTGGAACGCATGAAGCTCCTGGCCCGCGACGGCTTCTACGACGGTACGGTGTTCCATCGGGTCATGGAAGGCTTCATGGCCCAGGGCGGCGATCCCACCGGTACCGGGACCGGCGGCTCTCCGCACGGCAACCTGAAGGCGGAGTTCTCCTCCGAGCCCTTTAAGCGCGGGACCTGCGGCATGGCCCGCTGCCAGCATCCCGACAGCGCCAACAGCCAGTTCTTCATCTGCTTCGGCGACGCCCGCTTCCTGGACGGCCAATACACCCTTTGGGGTCAAGTAGTCGAAGGCATGGAAGCCGTGGACCGGTTGAAGAAAGCGCCAGCGCACGACCGCTCCGGCATGGTGCCCGAACCCGATGCACTGATTTCCATGAAGGTCCTGGCCGACGCATAGGATCGCCGGCGAGGGGCGCCGCAGAGCCGCGCCCGTTTCCTCTCAGGCCGCGGCAACGCGCCGGCGGCGCCAGTCGAGCAAACTCTCGATCACGCCGGCCAAGGCGATCAAGACAATGCCGACGATCTGGCGCAACCCGAAAGGCTCGTCGGTCAGCATGGCGGCCAGGAAAACTGCAACCCCGATCTCCGACATGAAGATAATGCTGACAACGCCGGGATTGAGCACCGTCGCACCGTAGATGGCTGCGAGACAGCCGGGGATCATTCCCAGCAAAACGAAGGGCAAAAGCCAATTCATTTCGGCCAGGAGGGAATCCAAGGGCGGCAGCCCTCTATCCAGTACCCCCCCATCCAGTATCAATGTCGCCGCCAGCATGGTGAGACCGCTCCACAGGAAGAAGGCCAGTCCATAATCGAGGGCGCTATGCTCCTTCCAAGCCAGCATCATCAACGAACCGGTCACGAACAGCACACTGGCCGAGAGCGCCAGCCAATCGCCGATGTTGCCCGGCACCGGCGGCCAGTCTCCGTCGCCGAGGATAACCGCCGCTCCACCGATCGCCAAAACCATGGCAAACCAGCGTACCGGCGTGATGGGATCGCCCAAAACCACACGTGCCAGGATGAAACCCCAAACCGGAGAGAGGTAGTAGAGCAGCACCGCCGTGGCTACCTCGGTGTAAAGGAAAGCAGTCGCATAGATCGCCGCAGCCACACCCAAGAAGAAGCCGGCAACTTGCTGTTTCCAAAAGCCCTTTTGAATATACCGCCAGCGCCAAAGCATCGCGGGCAGGATCACGACCCAGGTCATTGTGTAGAGCAACGTGACAGGCCAGAGCCCGCCGATACCGGCCTTATCGAGCTCACGCACCGGAACCCAGAAGGTTCCCCACAAAAGGCCACCATAGAGCGTCGCGGTCTTCGCCCAAGCCTGGCGGCTCATCCGGCCGCCCCCGGCCAGCCGTTACCGCGACCCATTGTCTTCTCCACACCCCAAGCCGTGACCAGCCAGCCCTAGCCAAAGAGTGCCAGCGGGGAAAAGCGGGTGCATCCTTGCCGCAGCATAGCCGCTGCGCACGCTTGCTGCCGGCCTCAACGCGGCTGCGGTTCGCTATCTGCGGCCGCCGCCTCCGACTTACTCTCCGGAGTTAGGAGGCCGCCTGAGACAATCATCTTCATCGCCTCTTCTACCGACATGGAGAGCACCACGGCATCGTCCGGCGAAACGAAAAGTAGAAAGCCGGAGGTCGGGTTGGGGGTGGAGGGCAGGAAGACATTGATGATCTTTTGCGCAGCCCCGGCCTCCAGCAATTCGCTGTGGCCGCCGGTTACGAAAGCGATGGCATAGACGTTGCGGCGCGGGTACTCGATCAGCACCACCTCGCGGAAGGCCATGGATTGCTTGGAGAAGAGGGTCTCGAAGACCTGCTTCAGAGCCTTGTAGATTGAGCGCACGATAGGCACGCGGTTCAGGAGGTTTTCACCTGTGGCCAGAGCCCAGCGGCCGACGAAGCCGGCGACGAACATGCCCAAGAGGATCAGAACCAGCAGCACGATGACCACCCCGATCCCGGGGATTGCGAAGGGCAGCTGGCTCTCCGGGTTCCAGCCGGGCGGGATCAGCGGACGAACCCGCACGTCGAAGAAGGTGACGATCTGCCAAGCGAGCCAAACCGTGATCGAAATGGGGGCCGCAATCAAGATACCGGTCACCAGATAGGTTCGCAACCGCTTGAGCAGGGGACTGCGCTCTTTGGGCGGGCGATGCAGCGGTCCTTCCTGCGCCGTGAGTCCCAACTCATCCAGCTGTTCGGCCACTCTTGCCTCGGCTTCTCTACGGCTGCCGTTGCCAAGGCCGGCGTCGCTGTCGGGGCCGACGATGCCGCCCGACATGATCAACTTTAGGGCTTGGTCGACCGTGATGTCCAGGCGGTGCACCTCCTGCCTGGAGAGGAAAACCAGAAAACCGCCGGTGGGATTTGGGGTCATGGGGATGAAGACGTTGATGACCTCGTCGGCCGTCAGATCCTGCACCTCGCCAACCGTGGTGCCGGTCACCAGGCCGATCGCCCAAGATCCCTTGCGCGGGAATTCCACCATGCAGACCTCGCGAAAGGCCGCGCCCTTGCGCACCAGCACCGTCTCGAAGATCTGCTCGGTGGCAGAGTAGACCGAGCGCAGGAAGGGCACGCGGGCCATGACCCTGGCTCCCTGCGCCCGGATCGCGCGGCCCACCATGCCGGCGGTCACGCTGCCCAGCAAGAGCAGGAAGAGGAGGATAATCAGCAGGCCCAGACCCGGCACCGAGAAGGGCAGATAGGTCTCCGGATTCCACTTCTGCGGAATTAGCGGCATCACGCTGTTATCGACGAACTGCAGGAACCAAAGCGCAAGCCAAACAGTGATTCCGGCCGGCGCAGCCACCAGGGCGCCCGCTAGCAGATAGGTTCGAAGGCTGCCCAGCAGGCCGCGCTTGGCGACTGGAGGCGGCCCTTGTTGCTTCTTGCCGCCGACCTCGGCATAGACGCGGTGGCGTGCTCGCTCCTTCAACTGCCCGCCAGGCCGTCCCGCCACTGTGCGCCGGGGGCTAATCGAGAAACTCCTTCAAGGCGGCTAGCTCCTGCTGCGGTCGTTCCCCGGGTAAGAAATGGCTGCCGTCCAACGCCTCCTCGGTCACGACGCCGGCCTTCTCTCGCCAGACGGCGAGCGGATCGAAGAGCTTGCCTGCGACCGAGCCCACGCCCCAGAGGACCAATACCCAGAGGAGCAATAGAGGACAAGCGATCCTGGCGGCCGCATCGGCACGATCAGGCTCCAGATCGATGCCGGCGGCCGCGCGGTAGCCTTCGCGGTTGTTCCCGTCCGGCGGATTGGAGCAGGCGCCGTAGCAGCGCAGATCCGGACAGATCAGAGTGTAGCGCTCTGCCAGACCGGCAAGCGTCTCGTACCACATCGGATGCGTCTGCGGAAAACCGTGAAGCAGCAGGAGGGACGGTCCGGTCTCGCCGAACTGAAGAAAGATTGCGGCCCGGTCAGTGTCTATCCTGCGCGCCTCGAAGCCATCGAACACTCCACCGCATCTCCCGCTAGCTTCCCTGCACTCCGAACGCCAAGAAACCGCGAGCAAGGCGATTTAGACAAGCAAAAAATCGTCCCAGGTTCTTGCCGCTGCCGAGCGAGCGGTTGTGCATAGGGAAAAAACGCAAAGAAGGCACCATGACGACATTGGAAATCGAGACCGTGGAAATGCACACGGGCGGCCAGTCGACCCGGATCGTCGTTGCAGGTTACCCGGATCTGTCCGGAACGACCTTACTGGAAAAGCGCCTCGAAGCGCGTGCGCAGCACGATCACATCCGCCGGTTGCTGATGCACGAGCCCAGAGGCCATAAGCAAATGTATGGCGCCGTCGTGGTGCCCGCTGATCGCCCTGAGGCCGACCTGGCCGTGCTCTTCTTGCATAACCAAGGCTACTCGACCATGTGCGGCCATGCCGTGTTGGCGCTGGGCCGCTATGCCGTCGACCGGGGGCTGGTGGCCAAGGGTGCGGAGGAAACGCTGGTGCGCATTCAGTGCCCTTGTGGGCTGGTGCCGGTGACGGTAGAGGCCGACGGCAGCGCACGCTTCTCCTCCGTACCAAGCTTCGCCCTGGCCCTGAACCGCAAGGTCGAGACCGAGTCCTGGGGAAGGATCGGCCTCGACATCGGCTACGGCGGTGCTTTCTACGCGATCTTACCGGCCAAACGTCTGGGCCTCGATTTGAGTGCAACCCCAGTCGCGATCCTGGTCGCCGCGGCGGCTGCGGTCAGCGAAGCGACGGCAGCCCAGAGTGAGATTCGCCATCCGCAAGAGCCGGATCTTGGCTTTCTTTACGGCACCATCCTGACCGACGGCGGGCTGGGCCTGGAGGGCAATAGCAGCAGAAACCTTTGTGTCTTCGCCGGCGATCAAGTGGACCGTAGCCCAACCGGCTCGGGCGTGACCGCGCGGTTGGCGATTATGCGGGCGCGCAGCCAGACCGTCGCCGGCCAGGAGCACCTCTTCGACAGCATCGCCGGCAGCCGCTTTCAGGCCCGTGTCATGCAAGATCTGGAACTCTGCGGCACACCCGCCGTCACTGTCGAGGTGAAGGGAAAAGCCCACTATAGCGGTCATGCCCACTTCACGCTGGAGCCGGACGACCCCTTCCCCGACGGTTTCCTACTTTAAAATGCCTTTTGGAAAATCATGTGTGAGCGGCCCTTCGTAGCATGACAGAGACCATGGCGCGTTGTATCGAGGCTCCACCGACATGGAGGCGCTGTCCGACGGGCCAGCTGGAGTCAGGTCGAGCTTAAGCAGACGCCTGTCGCTACCGACGATCATGTGATGCTTGCGGCCGACACGCTTCTTGGCGGCCTGCTAGCCCCTGTCGCCTGTCATCATGGCCGCTCCGGACAACGCTGTCGGTTTCAATCGGCGTCGAGCGCAGGTAGGGACAGCGAAAGGCGGAGTTCTGGCTCCAGATAGTGTTGAGGTCTTGGCCCGCGTTTAACCGGCAGGCTTGGCAACTATCCGCTCAAGAGGCCAAATCGGAGGCTTGGTCTCTAGATATTTTCCCAACCCTGAGAAAGGTGTTGGTGCGGCTGAGTGGACTCGAACCACCACGGATTACTCCACAGGTACCTGAAACCTGCGCGTCTACCAATTCCGCCACAGCCGCATGCTATGCTCTCCGTTCTTATCCGGGCTCTCTATCCTTATCGGGGCAGCAGATCGGCGATGGTGCGGCTGAGAGGAATTGAACCTCCACGGGATTTCTCCCACAGCGCCCTCAACGCTGCGCGTCTACCAGTTCCGCCACAGCCGCCGATCATCGCCTGGCACCCCGGCCGTCCAAGGTCTTTCGACCGCCCCGCGGTCCGAAGCGAGGCGGTCTTATAACGAGCGCCCTCTCACAGTGCAAAGGGAAATTCATGCCCCATCCCGATAGTCATAGCTGCGAGCGAAAGAGATCGGCCTTGGCTTTGCGCAGTTGATTCTTCTGCACCTTGCCCATGGCGTTACGCGGTAAGGCCTCGAGAAAGAAGATGCGCTTAGGCTGTTTGAAGCGCGCTAGTTTCTGAGCCAAAGCCGCGATCAACGCCTCTTCCGCCGGCGCAGCGCCCTTCTCCGGCACCACGAAGGCCACGACCCCCTCGCCGAAGTCCGGGTGCGGAATGCCCACCACGGCCGACTCCAGGACCCCCGGCAAAGCGTCCAGAACCTCTTCGACCTCCTTGGGATAGACGTTGAAGCCGCCGGAAATGATCAGATCCCTTGCCCGGCCCACGATCGCGACATAACCGTCTTCGTCGCGCCGGGCCAGATCGCCGGAGATGAAGTAGCCGTCCGGCCGAAATCCCTCCCTGGTCTTCTCAGGCATACGCCAGTAGCCCTTGAAAACATTAGGCCCCTTCACCTCGATCACGCCAACCTCACCCTGGGCGACGGAAGCGCCGCTAGCGAGATCGACGATCCGCAAATCGACGTCCGGCAGAGGCAGACCGACGGTCCCGGCCTTGCGGGCACCGCAGTAGGGATTAGAGGTACTCATGTTGGTCTCGGTCATGCCGTAACGTTCGAGGATACGATGACCGGTGCGCGCCTCGAAGGCCACGTGCGTCTCCGCCGGCAGGGGCGCCGAGCCCGAGGTGAAGAGCCGCATCCTGGCCGTCGTCTCCCCGGTGAAAGCCTCGCTGGCCAGCAAGCGGGTGTAGAATGTGGGTACGCCCATCATCGCGGTGGCACGCGGCAAGGCTGCCAGCACGCCCTCCAGTTCGAACTTCGGCAGGAAAATCATGGCGCCGCCGGCGGCCAAAACGACGTTGGTGGCGACGAAGAGGCCATGGGTGTGGAAGATCGGCAAGACATGCAGCAGCACGTCGGCGGCGGTGAAGCGCCAGAGTGCGGTCAAGGTCAGCGCATTGGACAGCAGGTTCTCTTGCGTCAGCATCGCACCCTTGGAGCGGCCCGTGGTGCCAGAGGTATAGAGGATCGCTGCCAGATCGTCCGGCCGCCGCGCCATCGTCTCGAAAGCGGTAGGTGCCGTGGCTGCCGCCGCCGTCAGGCTGCCGCCGCCATCGCGGTCCATGGTCGCCAGCTGGGCCGGGACCTTGGCCGCGATCGCCCGCAGGTCGCCGGCCTTGGCCGAATCGCAAAGCAGAACTTTGGGCTGCGCATCGGCGACGAAGTAGCCGACCTCGGCTGGGGTGTAGGCGGTGTTCAGCGGCAGGAAGACGGCGCCCAGGCGCACAGCGGCGAAGTAGACCGCCAGGGCCTCGGGCGACTTCTCCACCTGCACCGCTATGCGGTCGCCAGCCGCGGCCCCCAGTGCGGCCAGGGCATTGGCCAAGCGCCCGGAGAGTCCGATCGTCTCCGCATAGCTGAGACGGCTGCCATCCGGCCGCTCGATCAGAAGCCGATTGTCCTCGGCATAGGGCGCCAGGAGACGGTCGTAGAGTGGATTAGACAGGTAAGCGGCTTCCTTCTTCTTTGGAACCTTCGGCTTTCGGGCTGAGTCGGCAGGCACCCCAGGTTTTGCTGAGCTTTGGGATTCCCGCCGCATTGCTTTTGTACATCGAGCCTAGGACGGATCGACAGGAATTGACAGACGCCGGATGTGCGAAGATGGAGCCGCCCTACCTGGAAGACCCTTTTGACCCCGGTCGCCGCGGAACCGACTGGCGACGCTTCGTCGAAGCGGTGTTACGGATCGTGCGGACCGGTGGTCCCCGGTGCGATCGTCCTCCTTGCTTCGGCACGTGCAAGACGGTTTTCCGGGGCTATCAGGATTGGGTAAAGGCCGATGGGTTCGTGCGTCTGTTTGCAGCCTGCGCAACCGTTATTGATGCACGATCGATCCCAACTGGTCTTAGAACCCCTGCCCCATCATGGCAGTCGGCAGCCAGGTTGCCAGTCCGGGCAGCAGGCAGAGGATGACGATGGCCAGGACCATGCAGCCGACGAAGGGAGCAGAGCCAATCAGGATCTGCTTCAAGGAGATGTCGGGTGCGATGCCGTTGATGACGTAGAGGTTCAGGCCCACCGGCGGCGTGATCAGGCCGATCTCCATGTTTATCGTCAGCACCACCGCGAACCAATAGGGATCGAAACCCGCCTCGGTGATAATCGGCAGCAGGATCGGGGCCGTCATCAAGATAACGGCGACCGGCGGCAAGAAGAAACCGGCGATCAGCAGGAAGACATTAATAACCCCCATCAGGACCCAGCGGTTCACCTCCAGGGCGGCGATCCATTCGGCCACCGACTGGGTCACGAACAGCGAAGAAAGCGTGAAACTGAACAGCTCGGAGGCGCCGATGATCATCATGATCATCACGCTCTCGCGCAAGGAGGAGCGGAAGACGTTCCATAGCGGGCGCGCCTGCCACATCTTGTAGATGACGATGGCCAGCAGCAGGCAGAAGAAGCTTCCCGCCCCGGCTGCCTCCGACGGCGTGGCCACGCCGCCGTAGAGCACGAAGAGGATGGCCAGCACGATGCCCAGGAAGGGCAGCACCCGGGGCAAGGCCTGAAAGCGCTCGTGCATGGTGTAGCGCTTGGTCATCTCGCTCAGCGAGTAGCCGCGCCGCCAGCAATCGAACAGCGCCCAGGCCATGAAGAGACCGGTCAAAAGCAAGCCAGGCAGAATGCCCGCCATGAAGAGTCGTCCGATCGAGGTCTCGGTGGCGATACCGTAGACGATCATGGTGATCGAGGGGGGGATCAAGATGCCGAGGGTGCCGCCGGCGGCGATGGAGCCGGCCGCAAGCGGCTTGGGATAGCCCCGCTTGGTCATCTCCGGGATGCCCATCTTGCCGATCGCCGCGCAGGTGGCCGGCGACGAGCCGGAGAGCGCCGCAAAAAGCGAACAGGCGCCGATGTTCGAGAGCACCAAGGCGCCCGGTACGCGATTGAGCCAGCGGTCCAGTGCCTCGTAGAGATCCCTGCCGGCCGGTGAAGATGAGACCGCCGCCCCCATCAGGATGAACATCGGGATCGAGACCAGACCGAATTGGGCGAGGCCGGCGAAGAAGGTTTCGCCGGAAAAGACGACGGCCGAGAAGCCCTCGGTTACCCAGAGCGCAGCCAGCGAAACCAGTCCTAGCGCAAAGGCAATGGGCATCCCCAGCGCTAACAGGAAAAGCAACGCGCCTAGAACCAGAACGCCCATTTCCAAAGGGCTCACGCTGCATCCTCTAGCGGCATGCCGATCGTCAGGCGGACAAGCTCCGCCAGGTACTGCAGTAGCAGCAGCCCCATACCGACCGGAAAGGGCAGCAGCGGGATCCAGAGCGGCAGCGCCCAGACGGTTTCTGTGGTCCAGCCGCCCGACAGGGCCTCATGGAAATAGGACCAGGCGGAGTAGCCCAGCAGGGCCACAAAGACCATGGAGAGCAGCGCGCAGATCGCTTGCAGGGCCTTGCGCCAGCGCCGGCTTACATTCTCCTGTAGCAGGTCCACGCCGACATGGCCGCGCAACATCAAGACGTAGGGCGAGGCAAGAAAGGTGGCCGCGGTCAGGCCGTAGGTCACGTACTCAGTCTGCCAAATAGTCGAGGCGTTCAGCGCGTAACGCAGAAAGATCATGTGGCAGATGACCGAGATGCTGCTGGCGAGCAGGGCGATAGCGACCGCGAAGCCCGCCCGCGACAGAAACGAAGCCAGGGCAATGAAGCTGCGCATGGCAGCGCTCCTCTGGAAAGTGCGGAGGCCGGCGGCGAGACCTACCGCCGACCCCGATCGACTTACTCGACAGCCAGTGCCTTCCCGATCAGGACGCCGCCGCCAGGCACGCGCTCGGCGAATTCCTTGTAAGAGGTCTCTTGGGCGATGTCGCGCCAGGCCTGGGCCTGCTCCGGCGTCATTGAGACCACCTTCACCCCAGCCTTCTTGTAGGCTTCGACCAGCTTGTCGTCCAAGCCCTTGGCAGCTGCGAAGAAGTAGTCTTCGGCTGCTTCGCCGGCCGCCAGCAGAGCCGCCTGCTGCTCCGGCGTCAAGCTTTCGAAGCTCTTCTTCGACATGAGGATCGGCTCGTACATGAACCACAGCGCATTGTCGCCGGGCTCGGTCAAGCAACCGACCTGCTCATAGATACGGTAGGAGACGAGGGAGCCGGAAGAGGTGTTGGCGGCATCCAGCACACCGGTCTGCAGCGCCGTGTAGATCTCCGAAGAGGGCATGGAGGCAATGGAGGCACCGGCCCCGGCCAGCATCTTCTCAAACGCGGCCCCGGCGGCGCGCATCACCTGGCCCTCGGCGGTCTCCGGACCGAGAATGCAACTGTCGTCTTTGGTGACGAAACCGCCTGCCAGCCAGGCGTCGGCCAGAACCACCACGCCGGCAGCGTTAATGATGGCCTTGATGTCCTCCATGAAGGGGGAATCGTTCAGCCGCTTGGCGTGTTCGTGGTTCTTGACCAGACCGGGCATCAGGGTGGTATCGAATTCCGGATGGCGGCCGGCGGCATAGGCCAGCGGAAAGGCGGAAATGTCCAAGCGGTTCTTGGTCATCGCGCCCCACTGCTCTCGCGGCTTGTAGAGCGACTTGCCGGGATAGACCTGAACGGTCAGACCGACGCTGGCGCCTTCGGCTTCCTTCTTGATGATCTGCACCATCTCGTCGCGAACGTCGCCCTTTCCGCCCGGCCATTGGTGCGACGCCTTCAGAGTCACGTCCTCTGCCCAAGCGGCCGAAGAAGCAAGGGCGAGCAAGGATACGGCAAGCAAGGATCTACGCAATTGGGGTTCCTCCCTAGGTTATGACGGCAGACAGTCCGGCTCATTCTTTCCCGGAGCCTGAACAGAGCTACACTTTCTGCCGGGAATCTTGTAACAGAAATCCCTGTTCGCCATAATCATATAAGTCATACAGGAAGGCTTCGTCAGGTTTCTGCATTATGGCTGGCCCCGCCGATGCGCTGGAAAACGGCATCGCCGCCACCGCACCGGTAAGTCGCCGGTTCATCTCCACGCCTGCGGAGAACAGCGTAACACACGGACCTACCAAGCTTTTTTCGGACGTGCCAAGGCTACCGATATTCTTGCCCAGTTTTCCATGCCGTCATACCTGCTCCTTTCCTCCTTCCAGTGGATGGAATTTTACCAAGGTCAGGCCGTCGATCCAGATGGGTTCTCGGCGATTGGGGCCGATGCTGTCGAAGGAGAAGCCGCTGTCGTTGGCCGCGGCCCAGGCGATCACGGCGGAGCCCTGGCCGATCATGCGGCGGGTCTCCTCCCAGATGCGTTCGCGGGTGCGGGTCGAGTAGGAGCCGACGTAGACCCCGGCGCGGATCTCCGCCAGCCAGAGCGAGAGGCGGCCGCGCAGGCGCGGCGGGGCGTTCTCAACCACGATGACCAGCATCGCCGCTTATCTCCTCCGGCAGGGCCGGTGGCATGCCCTCCGGCGCCTCCTCGGGCGCGTCCAGGCCGCCGGCCGCCAGCATCTCGGCGATGGTGGGGATGATCTTGCCCAAGAGCTTTGTGCGGCGGAAGGCATCGCGGCATTCCAGGCGCACGGCGCGCTCGGCCGGGATGTCGGCGCCCTGACCTTTGGCCTGGCGGGCGGCCGCCTTGAAGGCCGCCGGTACCACGGTCTCGAACTTGAAGAGGTCGGCGATGTCGTAGACGAAGGAGAGCGGCTTGCCGCGATGCAGGAAGCCGATGGCCGGCGCATAGCCCGCCGCCAGCACCGCCGCCTCGGTCACGCCGTAGAGGCAGGCCGTCGCCGCCGAGAGGCAGCGGTTCGGCAGGTCGGCGGCAGCCCAGGCGGCCGGGTCGTAGTTGCGCCGGGTCCAGCGCACGCCGTAGTCGCGGGCCAGCAGGCGGTAGTGCTCACGCACCCGCACGCCCTCCAGCCCGCGCAGCTGCTCGATGGAGCGGCGCAGCGGCGCCTCCTCGCCGAAGCGCAGCTTGAACATGGCGCGCACCACCTTGAGGCGCGCAGACTCGTCCAAGGCAGTGCGCGCCTGATAAAGCAAGCGGTCGGCCCGCGCGCCGCCCGGCTGGCCGGCGGCATAGAGCCGGACCCCGGCCTCCCCCACCCAGACGATGAGGCAGCCGACGCGGGCCGCCAGCGCGACTGCGGCGTGGGTGATGGTGACGCCCGGTTCCAGCAGCAGGCAGGCCAGCCCGCCGATCGGGATCTGCGCCCGCACTCCGGTCTTGTCCACCAGCACGAAGGCGGAGTCGCGCACATCCACCTGGCCGTACTCCAGGAAGACCAGAGCCGATCGCTCTTTGATCGGCAGCGGGCGCAGCGGCAGGTAGTCGGTCTGGCCGCTCACGGCGCGCCGGTCCGAAGCCAAGGCCGCTGCCGCAGGCATGGCATGGCTCAGACCCGGCGGATAAGCAGCAGGCCGAAGCCGTAGGCCTTGCTGCGGCCGATCCCCTTGGCCAAGGCGGTCTTGAAAGCCTCCGGATCTTCCATCCGCAGTAGTCCCTCCAGCAGGAGGGGATCGAAGCTATGGGCCTCGCCCGTGGAGGGCTGGATCGTTATCTCCGCCTCGCTGCGGGCGGTGAGGCAGCCGGCCTCGAGGCTGGCGCCCGGCAGGCGCGGCAGGAGCCAGGCGGCGGCGGCCTCGGTCAGGTCCAGTTCCCGCTCCTTGACCAGAGCCGCCAGCGCCTTGCGGCGGCCGCGCGGCCGGGGCCCGGCCTCCGGACGCGGCCTCGACTGGCTGACCGTGGCGTTCACGCAAAGCCGGAAGCCGAGCCGGTCACCCGCTGCCAGCTCCGGTGCCCAATCCTTGGTCTCCAGCCGCCAGAGGCCGGTGTCGTCCTGCGGCGGCGCGGAGGAGAGGATCAAAAATTGCTCCGGCGCGATCCGGCGGTAGAGGAAGGCGCGCGGCGCGGCCTTGTCGAAAAGCGACCAGACCAGGCTGTGCCCGTTGTCCGGCCCCGCTGCCCCGGTCAAGAGCTCGGCCAGCGCGCCACGGCTGCCCGCGCCCAGCCGCAGGGTCGCGCGGGTGAAGCACGTGGGCATCATTCCGGCGGTGCCTCCCGCTTCTGCAGCAGCAGTTCGGGGCGCGGATCGTGGCGCCAAGGCGCGGTGCTCCTCCAGGCGTCGCGGCGGGTACCTATCGCCTGCGGCTCCAACGCGCTTGTCACATCGTCATCGCACCAGAGTTCTGCGCCAGAGGCGAAAGCCTGCCTTTCCGCCAGCAGTGCTTCGACGGTTGGCTCCTCGGTCACCCGCGGCGCCGGCGGGCAGGAGAGCGGACAGGACTTGCGCCCCAGGTAGAGCTGGAGCTTCGGCTTCGCCAAAGCCCGCCCGATTTTGTCCAGGCCGATTTCGTCTAGGTTGGGCGCCTCGCTGTCGTCGGATTTCCAGTCGTGTTTCCAGAGGATCGCCAGGTAGCGGGCCTGCACGAAGTAGCTGCGCTTCGACAGCGTGGTGCTGAGTTTGTCGGCGTCCAGAGCCTCGCGCCAGGTCAGCTGCTCGCGCCCCAGGGTCTTACGCTGCCGATTCAGCGCCGCCTTGGTCGGGGCCTGGGCGGTGTGAAAGTCCTCCAGCAGGCGGCCGGCCTCTTCGACCAGCACGGCGAAGCCCAGGCCGCGGTGCAGTGCCGCCAGCCGCTCCGGCTCATCCCGGCGGATGCCGAGCGCAGCAGCCACCAGGCCCAGCACCGCCGACTTGGACGGCCTGGACCAGGAGCCGCGCTGCTCGCCCGGGGCGATGTCGCCCCAGGCCGCCATCGGCCCGGACAGAGTGAAAGAGAGGAACTGCGGCATGGCAGTTAGGCCACAGGGCCGGGAGCCACAAGGCCGCGCGCGAAGGCCACGATCCCGGCCAGGCTGCCCTCGCCGCCAACCTGCATCTGCCTTCGGTCCTCCCAGCACTTGCCATAGGCATCGTCGATCTCGCCGCGCTTCTTAAGCAGAGCCTCAACCGAGACCGCCAGCAGGTCCTCCTCGTCCCGCGACCGCACCGGTTTCAAGAAGGCCTCGGCCAGGCTGCGCGGGGCGCACTCGCCGATCTCCGCCAGGACGAAGCCGGCGCGGGCGCGCGCGGCGGTGGCGTTCTGCTTGCCCTTGGGGTTGGCTACGGCCATGGCGGTGACCAGGCCCTCCAGCGCCTTGGCAGCCAGCCCAGCGTTGCCGTTGCCCCCCAGGTTCTCCAGCAGCAGGTCCAGGTTCACGTTGGCATAGTGATAGAACACACCCGAGCCGAACTCGAAGACCCCGACGAAGCCGGCCCCGGCATCGGCCCCCGGACGCTTGGCCTTGAGATCGTCGACGGCGGTGTAGAAGTCGTCTTCGACCGTGACCCGATGGGTGGTGAAGGCATGCGCCACCTGCGCCGCCGCCTCGACATTGAAGGCCGTATTGTCCGCCAGCATCCGCCCGAACAGCGCGATGTCGGCTGCCTTGGGATGCTGCTGCAGGATCAGCGTCTCTTTCTTATCCAGCGGACTGTTATCGAGAATTCGATCGGCCAGACCATTCAATGCAGTGAGTTCGTCTCGCCCCAGATGCACCAATTGATTGGTCTCGATCGGCTCTTCTTTGCTGTTCTTGGATATAGCCTCCAGCTTGCCCAGCTTGTTGTCCTCAATGACCTTGCGGATGCGCTTGTTGGCCTCTTCCCTGTCCAGGCCGCGCTCTTCCAATAGCTTCCGCAAGCGATGTGCAAACTCTTGCGTGCGCGCGCCGATGTTCTCCACACCGAGGATCTGGGCGAACTCCGGAGCGGTGCGCCAGGCGCGCTTGAGGCTTTGGGAGGAAATGCGCAGCCGCTCGGCACCGCCGTAGACCAGGGTCTTGGGCCGGCCGGCGTCGTCGCGGTTCAGGTTGACGGCGGGATAGGAGGTCAGGACATGCAGTTGCAGGAAACGGCTCATAGCGCGGGCTCCTTCGGGCTTTCTTCGTCGTCTTTGCGTGGCAGGATCTCGTGACCGCCGCCGTAGTAGTCGAGGGCCAGATCGCGGCGCTGGCTGTGGCCCCAGAGCAGCGGATCCCAGAACAGCAGCAGCTTCGCCAGATCGGCGACCGGCACCCGGCGCTCCAGCATGTGCACCAGCCGCTGCCCCTCGCGCAGCAGCTCCTCCGGCCGGCGCAGACGCACCAGCCGCTTGAAGCGCTGCTCGGGGTAGGCGTTGCGGTCGGCCAGGGCCCTGCCCAAGCGGCCGCGGCTGTCGTCGCGCACCAGGGCAAGCACGCCGGAGACGCAGGCCAGCCAGCCGTCGAAATCGTGACGGCAGCGACTCTTCTCCCCCTTCCAGGGATTGTCCGCCTTGTCCAATTCGGCAGCGATGTCGCGGCGCAGCTCGGCATGCTGCGGGACGGCCAAAGCACGGGCCAGGTCCAGGCCCTCGTGCAGCGGCCCCTGCGCCAGACGGCGAAGCTCGGCCAGCGCGGCCCGGTCGGCTCGCTCGTCGTAGCCGAGTTCGCGGGCACGCCAGACGGCGATGGCTCTGCCGATTTTTGTCCAGTCGATCGTCATGCTGCCTTTTCCTTTTTGCCCTTGGGTTGCAGAGGCTCGAAACCCAGGGCCTTCCAGACCCGGTTGGGCAAACTCTTGCCGCGCAGCTTAAAGGAATAGCGCGTCTTGTTGGGCGAGAAGGCGAGCGCCAGCCCATGGCGGGCGCGGGCCAGGCGGACCGGATAGCGGTCGGCCAGGGCCTCGTCATCGATCTCGGCGTTGTAGATACGGAAGGCTTGGATCCTCAGCTCCTTGAAAAAATCTTCGCGGATCGCGTCCCACCTGCTGCCATCTTCGGCGGCCTCCTGCAGCAGCAGCCGGAACGCGCCTTCGCTGTCCGCCCAAAGCACCAGGGCCAGACTGTGACAGGTCTCAGGCTTCAGATCCTTCGGCAAGGTGACGGAGCCGTCCGCTCCCTCTTCGCCGAAGCGGGCGATTTGAGCCAGGTCCCGTAGGCTTTCGGCGGCCGCCTTGGCGGCCTCCACAGCGGTCGCGATATTCGCGTGGTAGTCTTCGGGCTTTTGATCGCCGGAGAGCGGGTAGACGGGCACCTCCTGCTGCACCCAGCCGCGGGCCTTCATGTTGTCCATGTCGTAACCGAAGGCGAGGACGGAGAAAGTCCCCTCGCCGCCGCGCTTCCTGGCCTGCCGAAAGCGCTTCCTTGCCTGTTTCACCACCTCCGCCCGCTCGTCAGACCCATAGGCAATGCCGAGCCAATCGCGGTAGGTCGCCGGGCCGCTCTGCGGGTGACGGGGCGAAAGGCCTTTGTCCTTCGTCTGGTAGTAGGGCGAGAGGGGGTGCCGCCAAACGGCAGCGTCGTAGTTGGCTCCGTGCCTGAAGGTACGGTAGCCGCTAGGCCGGCCTTCAGCGTCGAAGACCAGACGAATGCGCCGCGGGCAGGCGAAGAAGACCAAGTTCGGGCCATGCTCCGGCGTCGTGACTTGGCCGCGCGAACTGGTGCGGGTCGGACCCAGCCAGGGAAAGGTGCGCTCGCCCAGGGGCTTAGGCGGTCCATGGTCTCGGCAAAGGACATTGGGCCAGAGGCGATCCCAGAGCGTCGTCACCGCCTCCCCGTCCCGGCGGCGCGCCAGCTGCACCAGGGTGGTGAGCGGCCCGCCGCCGCGCAGCGAGGTGCGATGCCCAGCCCCGCCGGAGGGCGCATAGCTCTGCAGCGCGATCAGCGCCGCGGCGGTTTCGGCCTGGGTAAAATCCACTTCGCCGCGCTTCTGGAAGAGGTCGGCATTGTTGCTCAGGGTGTTGGCTCCGGGCGCCTCGATCAGCAACTGGCGCAGCGGTTTCTCCTTCTCCTTCTCCAGCGGGTCGGCATCCTGAAAGCAGCGCGGCCCCGGCCCGTCCAGATCGAAGGCGCAGACCAGCGGCTGCAAGACCGCCTCCAGCTTCGCGGGCGCCGGCGGCGTCTGCCAGCGCGCCGCCCATTCCTCGTCGTTCTGCGGCGGCCAGGCGACGCTCAAGAGCCCAATCAAGAACTCGCTGACCGCCCCCTCGAAGTCGGGCCGCCCGAAGTCCAGATCTACGACAGGATTGTCCTCGAAGTCCCCGACGATCCCCGCCGGGGTGACAGTCTCACGACGCCCGGACAGCCGCCGCACCGGCAGCCAAGGGGTGGCGATAAGATTGAATGTCATGGCCAACCGCGCAGCAAAGCACCGCGCGCCCCCGATTATCCTAGGCTATTACGGGACAAGGGTGGCAGGTGGTCTTGGCTCCCTCGCCGGGTTCTGGGGTAGACCGATCTGACTGTGTTGTCGATACGCCCCATTCGCGCTTCCTCTCTTGTTTGGGATTTCGCCGGTTCGAGACCGCCACGCCCGCTAAGCTTGAGGCTTCGAACAGCGGCCAATTGCAAGAAGGAACGAAAAAAGCACAGCGAGGGTTTGCTGTAAAGGAAGAAGCATTTCCGTTATGGTATGACTCGCTGCCCCACCGCAGATGAACTCGAACAGCTTCTAGCCTTGCCCGCCGACTTGCAATACCTAGCCTAGATCTATGCCACGGCAAAAACGCGGTTCATCCCCGCGTGTGCGGGGAACGCACACCCACGGCCCAGATCGAGCAGCGCTCGTAAGGTTCATCCCCGCGTGTGCGGGGAACGCGAAGCCGGCCGGCCCCCGCGGCAGCGAGGCGGAGGTTCATCCCCGCGTGTGCGGGGAACGCCGCAAGGCCCTGTCGGGCGGCGAAACGACCGCCGGTTCATCCCCGCGTGTGCGGGGAACGCCCGCCGGACAGACCGCCGGCATCGGCGATGGGCGGTTCATCCCCGCGTGTGCGGGGAACGCGGGCGACCACCAGAATCCGCGCTCGATGTCGCGCGGTTCATCCCCGCGTGTGCGGGGAAC
>JACOMY010000016.1 GCA_014324045.1 Rhodospirillales bacterium
CGATCGATCGCAACGCACCAGCGCCAAGCTCTCCATCGAACTCGGCGGCTTCCACGGCGACCTCATGGCCGAAGCCAAGGTAGACCTCCGGGACATCAAACCCGAACTCACCGGACAATGGCTACTCACCCGCGTCATGCACCGCCTCGACGACAGCCTCACCACCAGCTTCGAGGCCGAAAGAGACAACGAAGCCGCACAGAGATGAGCACCCCGCAAGGACCCTTGAACCCCGGTCACTTGAGCCGTGGGCCACGAAACTGTCGCGCTTGGGCCATCTATCGGAGCACAAGTGTCAGGAGGAAGATACGTGCGCGGCCATAGCGGCGCTCCTCGAGCGGATGGAAACCGCTCGGCGGCACGAAGGGCTCTTTGGCGGCCTGCTCCAGGGCAACAAGGCTACCGCATCCCAGCCAGCCGGCGCCGAGCAAGGCCGTTAAGGCCGGTGCTGCCAGCCCCTTGCCGTAGGGCGGGTCCAAGAGCAGCAGATCGACCGGCGCGAAGGCCCGCGGCGGCAAGCGCGCATCAACCTGCACCAAGCGTGCCGAACGCTCCAGGCCGAGGGCACGCAGATTTTGGCGCAGGATGCCGCAGTGCGCCAGGGCCGATTCGATGAAGACTGCCTCTGCCGCACCGCGCGACAAGGCTTCGATTCCCAGCGCTCCGGTTCCGGCAAAGGCATCCAATACCCTGGCACCGCGCACCGCGTCTTTTCCGGCCAAGGCACGCCCTTGGGTCAGGAGGTCGAAGAGGGATGCGCGCGTAGGCTCCGCAGTCGGCCGCAGGCTATTGTCCGGCGGCGCAATTAGGCGGCGGCCGCGCAGCCTACCGCCGACGACCCGCATTCTTACCGCCGTCTTGCCGATTCAACTGCCCGACCTGCTCGCGTAAAACCTTCTGCGGCACCTCCCCGACGGCGCCGCTCTTCAGAGCCCCTAGTTGGAAGGGACCGTAGGAGATTCGAATCAAGCGGTTCACCGTCAGGCCAAGGTGCTGGCAGATCCGGCGAACCTCACGGTTCCTGCCTGCGCGTAGGGCGACGGTCAGCCAAGCATTGCCGCCCTGCACCCGGTCGAGCGTGGCACGAATGGAGCCGAAGCGCTCGCCCTCGATGACGATGCCCTTCTCCAGATCCTTCAGCGCCCGCGGATCGACCTTGCCGAAGACCCGAACGCGGTAACGCCGCAGCCAGCCAGTCGCCGGCAGTTCCAGGTGACGCTTCAATTCACCGTCGTTGGTCAAGAGCAGCAGTCCTTCGGAGGTCATGTCCAGGCGTCCCACCGGCATCAGCCGCGGCAAGCCCTCCGGTAGCACATCGTAGAGCACCTTGCGTCCTTGCGGATCGCGCGCTGTCGTCAAGACACCGTTCGGTTTGTGAAAGCGGAACAGGCGGCTGGCTTCAGCCGCCGGCAAGCGCTCCCCGTCGACCGTGACCTTCTGGCCACTGCGCACAGCGGTGCCCGGCGCCTCGACCGTCTCGCCGTCGAGTTCTACGCGGCCTTGCCGAATCAGTACCTCGGCCTCGCGCCGCGAGCAGAGGCCGCTGCGGGCGATCGCCTTGGCGATCCGCTCGCCCCTTTCCTGCGGTTCGTCAGACAAGGCCCAGAAGTCCAAGCAGGCTAGCGATCGCGGCGCCGACGCCGTAGAGCGTTGCATGGATCAGCAGCTGACCGGCAATCAGGAGCGTGAAGCTTCCGGGACTCCAGTCTTCCTTTGGAAATCCGAATTTCTTATGTCCCTCGTCGCGCATCCAAAGATGCAGAGGCGTGGAGGCTATCGTGAGAGCAAGCGCCCACCAGATCATGTCGCCCCGGAGTCCGAAGAGGAAACTTGCGACATAGGGAACAAAGTGGAGCAGTTGGGCCATCGTGGCGGCATGCCGATTCTTACAAAGCTGCCAGCACGGCCGCTCGATTACTCCTATTCGATAGCCTCAAGGGGGCGAGACGGCAAGCGGCGGGCGCGCCGGCCCGTCATGCTTGCACACCCCGCAACCTCCTTGCCGGTCGTTTCCCTTGCTGGCCGTTCAAAGGCCTATTTACTATCCTATCATTCTTCGATGCGCCATGGGAGGCTTGTAGAGCGGTATGGTGGCGCCCTTGAGCCATTTCATGGCCCTGGCCCTGGCCGAGGCCGAGGCGGGCGCACAGGCCGGCGAAGTGCCTGTGGGTGCCCTGATCGTCAAGGACGGCATTGCCTTGGCCGCAGCGCAGAACCGGGTGGAGCGCGACCGCGATCCCACGGCGCATGCCGAAATCCTGGCCATTCGCGCAGCCTGCAGCAAAATGGGAGAGGCCCGCCTGGCCGGCGCCGAGCTGATTGTCACCCTGGAGCCCTGCGCCATGTGCGCTCAGGCCATCGCCTTCGCCCGCATCGCAAAGCTGGTGTTCGCCGCCTACGATCCGAAGGGCGGCGGCGTCGATCACGGCGCCCGCATCTTCGATCGAGCCAGTTGCCATCATCATCCCGAAGTCATCGGCGGGCTGATGGAGACCGAAGCCTCCGCCCGGCTGAGGGCCTTCTTCGCCGGACTGCGCAAGGGCTAGCAAGCTGTCGAAGAGGTCTGGCGATTGAGCAGGGCAGGAGATCTGCCGCAAGCTCGCGTCAGGACTTTTCGACAGACTGCCAGATCCGGCTGGATCTTGAAGACGATCTGCCGGCCGGTGTCCTCACGGTGGCTTGCGTATGCCCTGCGCTATATGGCCCTTGAGGGGCACAATCTTCCCCAAGGCCGGCAGTCTGCACTGGTAGCGCGATATGCGCGAAACCTGCTTCTCGATCCACATCACAAAGGTCAAGGAGCAGCACGGTTTCAGCCCGCGTCTAACCGACATCGGCGGCTATGATCGCCTCATACGAGGATCTGACGGTCCATTGGCGCCGGATCCTCCCCGCTGACATTCACGAACTCTCCCAAGGGACGCCGATCGGCGATCGAGAGGCAGCGACCTTCTTTTTGTCCTACCACCTTGGGCTTTTCGTCCCACCACTTCGGGGGCTCTTGGCGGAGCCGCCCGAAGGGTTAGGCGAAGCCTTGCCTTTTACTCGTCGCCGTCGATGCGGACTGCAATCCAGGCATAGTCGTCGTCGGAGTAGATCAGCAGGGTCACCACGCGGTGGCCGTCCTTGCGTGCCTTCTCGATCTGCTTGGCCACGTCCTTGGAGCTCTCAACGGACTCCTGGTCGACCTCGACGATGACGTCACCAGCCTTGATACCCTTGGCAGCGGCCGAGCCCTTGTCGTCGACCTCGGTCACCATGACGCCGGTTATGTCGTCCGGCAAATCCAACTCTTGGCGCAACTGACCGGTCAGCTTCGAGAGATCGACGCCCAGCGCCGAGACGGCGTCGGGCCTAGCCTGGGTCTCGGGACGGTCCGGTGCCGTAGCGGCGACAATCGCCTGGCTGAGCGCACCCAGCTCGGCATGGAGGGTTACTTCCCTACCCTTGCGCCAGAGGGTCACCGGCACTTGGGACCCGATCGGGGTCTCGGCTACCATGCGCGGCAGCTTGCTGGATTCCGGCACCACGCGGCCGTTGAACTGCACGATGACGTCGCCCTGCTGGATGCCGGCCTTGGCCGCCGGCCCGTCGGGCGTGACCGAGGCAACGAGGGCGCCGACGTCGTTGTCCATGCGCAAGCCCTCGGCCAGTTCCGGGGTCACCCTCTGGATACGCACACCCAGCCAGCCGCGGCGCACCTCGCCGTGCTCGCGCAGCTGTGCGATGACGTTCCTGGCCATCTGCGAGGGGATCGCGAAGCCGATACCGACCGAACCGCCGGAGGGTGAGAAGATGGCCGAGTTCACGCCGATCACCCTGCCGTCCATATCGAACAGCGGACCGCCGGAATTACCGCGGTTGATGGCCGCGTCAGTCTGGATGAAGTCGTCGTAGGGGCCGGAGCGAATGTCGCGGCCACGGGCCGAGACGATACCGGCCGTCACCGTACCGCCCAGACCGAAGGGGTTACCGATGGCCATCACCCAATCGCCGATGCGGATACCGTCGCTATCGCCCCAGCCGGTTGCCGGCAAGGGGTCTTCGCTCTGGACTTTCAGCAGGGCCAAATCGGTGCGCTCGTCGCTGCCGACCAAGGTCGCCGTCAGGCTGGTGTCGTCCTGCAGACGCACGGTGATCTCGTCGGCGCCGTCGACGACATGGTGGTTGGTGACCACGTAGCCACTGGCATCGATGACGAAGCCTGACCCCAGCGCCGCGCCCTCAGGCGGGCGGCCGTTGCGGAACTCCTCCAGGAACTCTTGAAAATTGCCGCCGCGATCGCCGTTGTTCCGATGCTTGGTCTGAATGTTGACTACGGCCGGCAAGAGCTTCTTCGCCAGTTCGGCGAAGCTGTCGGGGGCACCGTGCGCCGCCAAGTCCCCAGCGAGGCCCGGCAACAGCAACACTGCCATGCCGGCGGCGCACGCGCTGCGACGCAGCGCGTCCCCCTTGAAGGTTTTGGAAATGAACGACATGAGCCTTAAACTACTCCCATTCTTGACTGCCACGGTTCCAGCGGCAGCATGCGGTTTGGCATCGCACATTGGCATCCTATGGGCGACTGCTGTCACGCGGAGGCGCCCTGTCACACCAAAGGTTCGAAGACCAGCGGGTCGCGTCTCCATGAGCACTGCGATTGACTGCCTAATGATTGAGCGATTTGGGCCATCGTTTGAGGGCGGAAATATGACAAGCTGCCGCATAAAAATATAGAACTGTCATTTCACTATCCAATAGATCAGCAGTCCTATGCAGGCGGCGCCAAGCCCTATGGTGCGCAGGCGCTCAAGTGGCTGGGATTCCAGGATCCGAAGCGCCTCGCCGAAACGATGCGGCAGCAAGGCGAGCAACAAACCCTCGATCACCAGGACCAGCGCCAAGGCCGGCAAGAGGTGATCCATGGCCGGGCCACGCACCCTGCGCCGTCGCGATCGCCCTAGTTGGTTCCGGCGGCCGGTGCCGGGATGTCGTTGTTGCCGTTGACCGTGGCCGGCACACTCAAAGGTGCGGCCTGGTTGAAGAACTCGAAGAACTCGCTGTCGGTGGTCAGCACCATGGAGGTGTTGTCCGCATCCATGGCGTTGCGATAGGCCTCCATCGTGCGAAAGAAACCGAAGAATTCCGGATCCTTGGTGTAGGCGTCGTTCAGGATCTTGGTCCGCTGACCCTCGCCTTCGCCGCGCAGAATATCTGCCTGCCGCTGCGCCTCGGCGCGGATGACCGTCGCCTCGCGGTCGGCCTGTGCGGTGATGGTCCGATACTGCTCCTCACCGCGCGCCCGGAAATCGGCGGCCAAACGTTCGCGTTCAGCCCGCATGCGCTGATAGACGGCCTCGGCAACGTCGGGAGCCAAGTCTGCCCGACCGATACGCAGATCCACTATATCGATGCCGAAGCGGGTAGAATCGCCGCCGACACGCTGGCTGATATCATTCATCAACCGCGCACGCTTAGTCGAGACTACCTCCTGTAAAGTTGCCTCACCGAAGACGGCACGAACGGCCTCATCCACCACAGCGGTCAAGAGGCGATCCAGATTCATTTCACTATTGACAGAACGAATGAATTGCTCAGGTTCTACAATCTTGTATCGGACGAAGGCATCCACGACTAGACGACGGTTGTCTTCCAACAGCACCGTCGTGGGCTCCGCAGGATCGAGGTTGAGGACCCGATTGTCGAGATAACGCACGCTCTGCCACGGCAACTTCAAGTGCAGCCCAGGTTCCTGGACTTTGTCCTTGATGTCACCGAATTGCAGGACGACGGCTTGTTGGGTCTGGGTGACGATGAAGGTCGAGATGTAGATGAGAATGCCGAGCAGCGCTATGACGATGCCGGCAATCAGGGGAAAGCGTCCATGCATGGCTTGTTCCTTGGCGTTCAGCTCTTATGAGGTCGCTAGTTGCCGGAGGAACCGGCAGCCGCGCCGCCCTTCGGGCGCAGTTCGTTGAGCGGCAGGTAAGGCACGGCCCCCTCCTGCACCTTGGAATCGAGGATCAGCTTCTCGGTGTCACCCAAAACAGACTGCAGGGTCTCCAGATAGAGGCGCTTTTGGGTCAGGGCCGGCTCCAAGCGATAGGCGTTGTAGACCTCAAGGAAGGCCTGCGCCTCACCCTGAGCGTTCTTGATGACCCGCTCTTTGTAAGCGTTTGCCTCTTCGATGGCCTTCTGCGCATCACCGCGCGCCTCGGGCACCACCTTGTTGCGATAGGCCTCGGCCTGGTTGCCGCGCTTGGCCAGGTCCTGCTGAGCACGCTGTACATCTTCAAAGGCGTCCAGCACGGCACGCGGCGGCTGAGCGTCCTGCACGTTGACGGCGCTGATATCGATCCCGGACTCATAATCGTCCAGTACCTTCTGCAGCAGTTCTTTCACCTGCCGGCCGACCTCGTCACGGCCTTCCGAGAGGGCCTGCTGGATGTTGGTCTGACCGATCACTTCACGCATCGCGCTTTCGGCCACCAACCGCACGGTTTCTTCCGGATTGCGAATGTTGAAGAGGAAAAAGCCCGCATTGTTAATGCGCCATTGCACGGTGAAACGGATGTCCAGGATATTTTGGTCCTGGGTCAGCATCTGCAACTTGGCGCCGCCCGACCCACGCGCATTACGCAAATTACCAGCCGGTAGATCGAGCTGGCGGACTTGATCGACATTGACGACCTCATCCGATTCGACCGGATAGGGAAGGCGCCAATGCAAGCCGGGCTCCGAGGGGTTGTTGCGGTTTACCCACTCGCCGAAACGCAACACGAGACCCTGCTCGCCGGGCTCAACCCGGTAAAAGCCGGTCAAGAGCCAGGCCACCAGAGCCACGGCGACCACCAAGGCGATGCCGAGGCCGCCCATACCGCCGCGCGGCAGCATGGACTTGAGACGGTCCTGGCCGCGCTTGATCAGATCTTCCAGATCCTGCGGCCCGCCACCGTAGCCGTTAGAACCACCGCCCGATCCACCCGATCCGCCGCCGGAGCCTCCCCAGGGTCCACCTGATCCACCACCTTGCGATTGCCAGGGCATAGGCCGTTCAAGCCTCCTCGCTGTCTCGTCAATCCCCGGACTTGCATAACGCACCGGGATCGTTTCCCGCAGGTGCCTACCGGATCGGCACAGCGAGGTCTATATCTCACCTGCGAAAAACGCACGGCCCCTGCGGACGGCCCCTGCGCGAGGGCTGCCGTCCTTAAGCTCAGTATTTAGGGACTTCGAGGAGTTTTCAAGCATGGCGAGGGTAAGCGAGGCCCAGATCCTGGAGGCTTTGGCGGCCATCCGGGTTCCGGGTGCGGGCAAGGACATCGCGGTGGCGGACAGCATCGAGGGTCTGGCGATCCGCGAAGGCAATGTGAGCTTCGCCATCACCATCGATCCCAGCCAGGCCAAGGCGATGGAATCGCTCCGCAAGCAGGCCGAGGACATCGTCTTCGCGCTACCCGGCGTCAGTTCGGCCTCCGTGGCGCTGACCGCACACCGCGACGAACCGCCGCCCAAGGCCCCGGCACCCGCCAAGGCCAGCCTGCCCAACTTGGGCGCCATCGTCGCAGTGGCCAGCGGCAAGGGCGGCGTCGGCAAGTCCACCACAGCGACCAACCTCGCCCTGGCCTTAGCCGCCCGCAGGCTCTCGGTGGGGCTCATGGATGCAGACATCTATGGCCCTTCGCAGCCGCGCATGATGGGCCTCTCCGGCCGCCCCTCCTCACCCGATGGCAAGACCATCGTCCCGCACGAGCGCTATGGCGTGCGCTGTATGTCGATCGGCTTTCTGGTCGGCGAGGACACGCCGATGATCTGGCGTGGCCCCATGGTGCAGTCGGCCTTGATGCAGATGATGCGCGACGTCGCCTGGGGACCGTTGGACGTGCTGGTGGTGGACATGCCGCCGGGCACCGGCGATGCACAGCTGACCATGGCACAGCAGGTGGCGCTGACCGGCGCCGTCATCGTCTCCACACCGCAGAGCGTGGCACTTGCCGACGTCAAGAAGGCAGTGAACATGTTCCGCAAGGTGGACGTACCGATCCTGGGCGTGGTGGAGAACATGAGCCTCTACATCTGCCCCAGGTGCGGTCACGAGGACCACATCTTCGCCCACGGCGGCGCCCGTAAGGAGGCCGAAGCACGCGGCCTACCCTTCCTCGGCGAGATCCCTTGCGACCCGGCGATTCGCGAGGCCTCGGACGAGGGTCAACCCATCGTCGTCTCAGCCCCCGAAGGCCGCCATGCCGAGACCTACCGGGCAATTGCCGAAGCGGTCTGGAACGAGGTGGAAGCCCGTCAAGGCAGCAGGCAAAGGCCTAGCATCGTCATGGAATGACGCTGCCCTCACGTGCTTTTTATGCACTGTGTGTCGCGGCGGACGCTCCTTTGTCCTATATTTTCGGAGCGCTGCTCCCGATGCTGGAGAGCAGATTCGAGCCAACATAAGGAATGACGCGATGGCTTCCGCAATACGAATGTTCATGCTGGCTGTCTTCGCCGCGGCGGGTTTCACCGCCGCCGCAGGTACCGCCGAGAGCAAACCGCTGGTGTTCCAAACCGACGAAGGGGTTGCGATCCTAGGCTACGATCCCGTCGCCTATCACCTGGCAGGCAAGCCTACCAAGGGCGACCCCACCTACAGCGCCGAGTACGAGGGGGCCATCTGGCTGTTCGCCTCGGCCGAGAACCGCGAGCGCTTTCTCGCAGACCCGAAAGCCTACGCCCCCGCTTACGGCGGCTGGTGCGCCTACGGCATGGCCAAGGGCGGCAAGGTTCCCATCGACCCGGCCGCCTGGTCGGTCGTCGACGGCACCCTCTATCTGAACGTCAACAAGAAGGTTCGGGGTTGGTGGGAAGCCGATACGGCAAACTACATTGCCCAGGCCGACGCCAACTGGCCCGAGGTGAGCCGGGAATAGGCGGGTGAGATTCGGCCGCGAGCTTAGAACTCGCGGCCGAGGCTGTCCGTAAGCTCACGCCATTCGCGCGGCGTCAGTCCGCTGGTTTCCTGTGTCACCGCTTCGCCGTCCAGCAGCCTGCGCAAGACCGCCAAACCCTGACGCGAGAAGGAAACCGCACCCAAGCAGTAGTCCTCGAATGCTTCAAGCGTCATCGGCACCCAGCGCCGGACCAGATCCATCAGCACGTCGGCATAGGCCCTGATTTCGTACTGCGCATGGGGATCGGCCCTGAGCGACAGGAAGCGCAGCAGATTGTGCAAATCCACCTTCCAGTACCACTGGGTATAGGCACTGACCGGCAGCACCATGCGCGCCAGTTCGCGTGCCAGGCCCGGTCTATCCGGGTCGCTTTCCCCGGCCTCGCCGGTGTCGTCGTTCAAGAGCCATAGGTAATCCCGATAGGCATAAGCACTGCCCGCAGCCATGCGGGCCTGCACCTCGGTTGCCTGATCGTCGCTCAGACACGCACCCCGCCCCTGCCGGTTGGTGCTGGATTGCACTGCCAGCTGCCGAGTGTCCGGCAGATAGAACTCCCGATCCAGGATCGAGTAGCGCGCCGAGTACTCATTGACGTTGGCAGTGCGATGACGAATCCACTGCCGCGCCACGAACATCGGCAGCTTCACGTGCAGCTTGATCTCGCACATCTCGAAGGGCGAGGTATGGCGACGGCGCAGTAGATAGCGGATGAGCCCACGATCCTGTTGTACCTGCTTGGTGCCACGTCCGTAGGAGACCCGGGCTGCCTGCACGATCGCCGCATCGTCGCCCATGTAGTCGACAACCCGCACGAAGCCGCGATCCAGCACCGGCAGGGGATTGTGGAGGATCTCCTCCAGCGCCGGCACGCAAGCACGCTTCGTCGGCCGGCGCTCGTCCGTCACTCCATCCTCTCCCGATTCTTCCTGAGCGGGGCTCACATTAGAGGCCCCTGCATTATCCCCACTAGATTAACCTTGGCGAAGGATCCGCAGGATAGCCCCCGACCCTCTTCCCAGGATGAGACCTGTGGATTGCGTACAGAAGCTAGGCAGAAATATTCTCTTTGCAAAAGCGCCGCCAAGCTTTATCTGTTGGGAGCTGGCTTGTTCCAGCTACGGTGCTAAACTGGCTTGCGGAATAAGCGTAGTGGACCCGGGGGCAGTACCCGGCGCCTCCACCATCTTTTTGGTGTCCCTCGGGGAGGGGCCATCGATGGGGGCGAAACAGGATCGACACGCGTGGTAAAGGCTTGTTGGGTGCCCGGCATGGTTCCGCCGTTATCGGGCCGTTCTACAGGTGCCAACGACAACCGTATGGCCCTCGCTGCCTAATAGATAAAGGCAAGCGCGGTTCGGGGGGCACCGGGCAACAGAAGCCCCCCACTTACCTCTCTCGTTCGACGGTCGGCGCGGGCCACGACATAAAAGGGTCGCATTGCAGCAAGAGTGCAGATATTCTCCCGTAACCCTTCCGGCCCGCAAGCGTTCCGGTACGTGGGAAGGACCGTGCCGATAGAAAGAATTAACTGCCGAAGAGCAGAGCGAACAGGCGAGAGGAGAGACGTTTGAGTGACAGTGCGGGGGCAGATCTGCTGCGCTACGATCTGATGCTCCGGAAGGCACTGCGCAGCGTTCTGCGCCAGACCTTGGAGATCGCGGCCGAGCGCGGATTGCCCGGGTCACATCATCTATTCATAACCTTTCGTACCCAAGCGGAGGGGGTGGAAGTCGCCGACTATCTGCTGGCCCGCTATCCGGAAGAGATGACGATCGTCCTGCAGCATGAGTTTTGGGGGCTGGAGGTTCAGGACGCGGGTTTTTCGGTCACTCTCAGTTTCAGCAACCGGCACGAGCGTCTGGTAATCCCCTTTTCTGCGGTGACCGCCTTCGCCGACCCGTCCGTGCACTTCGGTCTACAGTTCGACAAGGTGAGCGGCGTCGATGCCACGGCAGACGCCAATGAAGACGGCGAAGAGAGCACCGCAGAAGACGCAGTGCAAGGACCCGACGAAGAGACGGAAGAGACGTCCGACGCGGAAGCGCGCCGAGAGAGCGACAACAATGTCGTCACCCTGGATCGTTTCCGTAAGCGCGAAGGCTAATTCCCGGCGGCAGATCCTCATCCCCGGCTAGTGCGATGGCCAACACCATGGTCACCGCCCTGCGCAAGCCGTCCCAGACGACGATCGAGACAGCGGCCGGGGAGAAGGAAACCAAAGGAACGATGACTGAAGAAGAGCTGGGACTAGGCAAACGCTCGATCACCATTGCTCGCCACAGGACCAGCCTCGTCCTGGAACCGATCTTCTGACGGACTCTGGACAAGGGAGCCAAAGAGCACGATGAATCGCTCGCATCTCTCGTCTCGGAGATCGATCGGCGCCGCGCCGCTTCCGACACCCCGGTATCTCTGGCCGGTATCGCTGGCAAGTGCGTCTTTTGTCCATCCGATGTCGCGCCTGCTATGCCTTCTGGACACAGCAAACAGCCAACAAGAATTGGGTGATTAGAGGCGCAGACGGACGGTCCAACGCGACGGCATAGTGCCGAACAAGGCAGCCTTTGAGACAGCCTATCGCCCCAGTTGCTTAAACTGGGCTGCTTGAACCGGGCTGCATAAAAGCGCCACAGTGCCGATGACGGTACGGCCTAGAGCACAATCGCCAAAATCCTGACGCGCACTCCTGAACGCGAGCGCCGGGTTGCGCAACAGGGCGTCCCCGGACTCGTTAGCCGTCGTAGCTCAGCAAGACCTCGATCGGCAGGTCCAACTTGTCACGCCCCTTAAGGAAGGACAGTTCCAAAATGCAAGCTGCTCCGACCACCTCGGCCCCAACCTTGCGGAGCAGTCGAGCCGCTGCAGCAAGCGTACCGCCGGTTGCCAGGAGGTCGTCGATCAAGATCACTTTCTGGCCTGGAACGACCATGTCCACCTGAATCTCCAGGGCGGCGCTGCCGTACTCCAGATCGTAGCCGAGGGAGGTAACGGCGCCCGGCAGCTTGCCGGTCTTCCGCAGCATGATGAAGCCGAAGCCCAGCGCATGGGCGACGGGCGTACCGATCAGGAAGCCCCGCGATTCGATCCCCGCCAGGATACTTCCGTTCAATCCCCGCACCCGTTCGGTCATCTGCTCAACGGTGCTCTTCAAGGCCTCGGGATGGGCAAAGAGCGTCGCGATGTCGTAGAAGAGGATCCCGGGCCTCGGAAAGTCCGGAACGGTCCGTATGTGTTGCTTGAGATCCATGATACCCATCGCTGTCGAATTTTGCCAAAGACTAGCCACCGCCCGGGCAGCGGAGCAAGTTCGAGAAGGCTGCATGGGCGCCGAGAGAGACCCCCGCCGCGTGACCCCGACCCGAAGCCTCGCCGCCTGCTTTGCCCTGTCCCTAGCCTTGATCGTTCAAGCTGCAATCGTTCAAGCCGAGTCTCAAGCCGAGTCTGCGGCCGACCGCCCTCTTGTGGTGGGAACCGCACCGGTCTCCGGCACCTTCTTCCCGGCCGGCGGTGCTCTCTGCCGCGAGATCAACAAGACAGCAAACGGTCGGATCGCCTGCTTGGTGGCCGCGACCAGCGGATCGGAGGAAAACCTGAAGCGGCTGCGCAATGGCGACCTCGATCTTGCAGTGGTGCAATCCGACTGGGCCTATCATGCGGCCGGACGCGGCATCGACGCCGACCCGCCTCTAGCAAGCTTGCGCGCACTCTTTTCGCTGCAGCCCTTGATCATGACCCTCATCGCCGGTCCCGAAAGCGGCGTTACCGACCTCACAGACCTCAGGGGCAAGATCGTCTCGATCGGACCGGCTGGCAGTGCCTTGGCAGCCGGAGCGCGCTTGGTCTTGGAGGGTCTGGGCTTTGCACCGGGCAGCCTGCAATTGGTGGAGATGCCGGTCGACCGCCAGATCCCGGCGTTGTGCAACGGCGAGATCGACGCCTTCCTGATTGCCGTCGCTCATCCTAACGGCGCGGTCGGCTCCGCCGTGGATCTCTGCGCGGCCTCCTTCGTGCCACTGAGCGGAGAACCGGTGGCGCGGCTCTTGCAGGCCTTTCCCTACTACGGCACGGTTACGATCCCGGCTGGCCTCTACCTCTACAACGGCAATCCGGTCGAGAGCATTGGCCTGCTGGCAACGGTGGTCGCAGACCAGACCCTCGACGCCGACCTAGTCTATCGGATCGTCGAGGCTACCTTCGACAACCTGGACGATCTCAAGGCGCAGCATCCGGTGCTGGAGCACCTCTCGGTGCTTGAGATGACCGGGCCGGGCCTCCCTGCTCCGCTGCACCCGGGTGCCTTGCGTTATTTTCAAGAGCAGGGTTGGCGCTAGCGCCTCTCCTTAAGATCGTGAATTACTGAGGAGGCTGATGCTAGGCGCCAGCACCAGCCTATCGCCGCTGCCTTGATCGTTAACGCCAAAACCACTGCGGACTGCGCTGCGACCCTGTCACCGTCATCCCCGATCCCCTCGCTCTTCCCCCTGAGTCTATCGCAGCGGCCACCGCGCGCGGCCAAGAGAGGCGCTCCTGGCTCTGCTTATATTCCAGCGCCAGCCAGGCCCCAAAGTCGCCGGACGGCGTTGCTTGTTCGCTCAAGGCGCCTAGCCGTGCCAACTCGCGCTCGGCACCCTCAATCGGCGCCTCAACCTGCAACAATCGCGCCGTCGGCTCAAGATGCGGCAGGAAACGGATATTCCAGGGCTGTCACAAGATCTTGCAGATCGTTCGCCGTGCGGCGCAGCGGCGCGTCCAGCCATTTCTTTATCGATTTTTAATCGACATTCCTGATTTTGACAGTGTGCAGATCTGAGAGCAGGTTTATGCTGCAATGCGGCAAGATGCTCTCGGCAGCGTATCAAACGTCTCCCTTGGACCGGCAGGAACTCCAACAGGAGGTAAGGTAAAGACAGGATCGGGATCATCAACAGGCCCGAATCGATGGCGCCTTCCAGTCCACAGCGGAGGAGATCGACGCCGATGTCCGGCAGCCGAGTTCAGCATAGCTCGATCGGCGTTCGGGCGGAGAAGAGGCTGGCACCGAACATCGACCAACGCCAGGGCAAAGGCTAGCTCCGCCGGTTGGAGCGCCTGGGGTCGAAGGCGGCGGCCAGGCCGTCGCCGGCCAGGTTGCAGGCAATGACCGTTGCCGCGATTGCCAAGCCTGGGTAGAGGGCAAGGCCCGGCGCCTCCCAAAGCAGATCCTGGGCACCGGCCAGCATGCGTCCCCAAGAGGCGGTGCCCGGATCTAACCCCAAACCCAAGAAGGACAGGACCGATTCCAAGAGGATGACCTGACCGACCGACAGGGCGGTGGCCACCATCAGCGGCGCTACAATGTTGGGCAGAACATGCCGCCAGAGAATGCGCAGCGGGCCAGCGCCCATCGCCCGCGCGGCGCGCACATAGTCTTGCGCCAAGGTCTCACGCGCGGCGGCACGCACCAAGCGGGCTGTGGTGGTCCAGCCGACCAACGCCACCAGCACCACCAAGCGGATCAAGGCCGCGTTCTCGGACTGCGCAACCGCCGCCGAGAAACCCAGCTTGGTCAGGTCGATTGCGGAGAGCACGATCAGGATCGGCAGCAGCGGCAGGGCGATCATGGCGTCGGTACCGCGCATCAGCAGGGAGTCGATCCAGCCGCCCCGCTCACCTGCTGCCAAGCCGATCACCGTGCCGATGACGGCGGCTCCCAGGGCCGAGGCCAGACCGACTGCAAGCGAGACTTGGCCGCCCAACAGCAAGCGAAACAGAAGATCCCGGCCCAGTTCGTCGGTTCCCAACCAATGCTGCGGCGAGGAGGGCGCCAGAGCATTAAAGAGATCGACCTGACCGGAATCGCCCCCAGCCCAGGAGGCGAGGAGCGCAGCCAGAGCCAGTAGACCCAGAAAGACCAGCGCCAAGACTGCTAGAGGCTGACCCAGCAAGCGCCTCCAGCGCTTGCGATGCTCAGCGGAGGCCAATGCGAGGGTCGAGCCAGGCATGGCTGAGATCCGCCAGGAGGTTGCCGAGGAGTGTGGCCGCCGTGGTCAACAGCAATGCCACCAGGGCCAGGTTAAAGTCGTTTCCCAAGACCGCATCGTAGAGCACGCGGCCCATACCCAGCTGCCGGAAAAGGATTTCGACGATGACCGTGCCGGAGAAGAGCGCCCCCAGCTGCAGGCCGGTCAAGGTGATCAGCGGCAGGGCCGCATTAGGCAGCACATGGCGCAGCATCAGGCCAACAGAGGCAACCCCTTTGGCCTTTGCGGTGCGCACGTAGTCCTGGCCCAGGATCTCGGCCGCCGCGGCGCGGGTGAAACGCAGAAAGACACCGGCGATCGAAAGGCTGAGCACCGAGACTGGCAGGATCAGGTGCTCTAAGCGGCCGGCTAGCCCCTCCCCCATGCCGCCGGCCGGCAACCAGCGCAGCTCGACGGCGAAGAGGTAGATCAGCACGATCGCCAGCCAGAACGTCGGCAGCGAAAGCGAGATCAGCGCAGCGAGGTTTATTCCCCGATTCAGCCAGCCGCCGCGCAGCGCCGCCAAGAGTCCCAGCGGGATGGCAATGGCAAAGGCCAGCAGCAGCGCCGGCGCCGCCACCGAAAGCGTCACCCAAACGGCATCGCCCAGGACCGAGACAGCCGGCTGCGAGAAGTGGCGCGAATAGCCGAACTCTCCCCGCAGGGCTTGGCCCAACCAACCGAAATAGCGATCTAGGATCGGCTGATCCAGGCCATAGACGGCACGCAATCGCTGCGCATCTTCGATCGTCAATTCCGGATTGCCGGAGATCATCAGATCGATCGGATCGCCCGGCATCAGACCGAGCAAGACATAGGTACCGGCCGAGACCAGGAAGAGCACTGCGACGCTCTCCAGCAGGCGCTGGGTCAGGTATCTAAGCATGGAGCGTCGGGCATCGTTCCGTCTAGTTGCGCAGCCAGTCTTCGATCCAGTAGGTGGTCGGCGACAGGTTGCCGGTGGGGCGGACATTTCCCAGCCACTTGGGCAGGATGAAGGCAGTGGCCCGCCAATAAAGCGGCAAGGCCGGCAGATCGGTCATATAGATCCGCTGCAGATCGGCCCAAAGCACCTTCCGTGCCTCCGCATCGATGGTAATCTCCAACTCGTCGATTAAGCGGTCGACCTCCGGATTGCGGTAGCCGGTATAGTTCTGCCCGGCCCAACCGTTTTCCGCCGTGGGAATCTCGCTGGAGCGCAGGGTCGTGCGCGGTACGCTCCCGGGTGCTGCAAACCAAGCGAAGAGAGCAAGGTCGCCGTAGTCGCGCTCGCGCACCTCTTGTCCGAAGAAAGTGCGCGCCGGCGCGTTCAGGATACGCACCTCCACGCCCACGGCACGCCATTGGCTCTGCAGCACCTGCTGCACCAGCTCACGTGTACGATCGCCGGCGGTCGTACCGATTGTCAGGACCAGGCTATCTCCTCCCGCATTCTTGCGCTGCTTCCCGTCGAGGCGCCACCCGGCCTCTTCCAGCAACTGGGCTGCCTTCTCCGGGTCGTAGGGATAGTGCGGCACGTCGTCGCTGTGGTTCGCACTCAAGGGCGACAGGTTGCTGATCGCCACCGGCTGCTTGTCGCCGAAGAGGCGATCGACGATGGCCTGGCGGTCAATGGCATACAAGAGGGCCTGACGCACCCGCCGATCCGCAACGAAGGGCCGGTCGAGGTTCACGTCGATATGCTCGTAAGCCAAGCTTGGCCGAAAGAGCACCCGATAGTCGGCGCCGTGCCGCCGTTCGAAGGCCAGCGCTTGCGGCACCGCGATGCCGAGTTCGCCGGCGATCATGTCGATAGCACCCGACAGCAGGTTAGCCTCCAAGGCTGCGGTGTTGTTGATCGTAACCAGCTTCACCTGATCGAAGACCGGCTGTTTGCCCGACCAATGGGGGTTGCGCTCAAGCAACAGTTCCGAGCCCGCCCTGGCCTCGACGATGCGGTAGGGGCCGAAGGCCAGTCCCGGCGCCGCCGGGTTGGTGTCGTAGAGCGTCCGCGTCGCGTAGCTCCCAGGATCTTGGCGATAGATTGCCTCCTCCAAATGCGCCGGCAGCGGAATGATGGCGGAGGCATTGTAGTTGAAGGTCACCCGGTCGTTCAGGAAGGTGATGGTGTGATCGTCGACCACCGTCACCTCCAGGATCCGGCGATAGCCCTCGCCGACCAGGGCGCCCACGGCCGGATCGCCGCCAATCTCCCAGGCCAGCTTGAAATCTTGCGCCGTTACCGGCGTCCCGTCGTCCCAGGCGAGGTCCGGCTTCAGCTCATAGGTGACCGCAACCCCCATGCCGCCGCCTGCCAGCGGCCGGCGCTGGGCCAGCCCGTTTTCGAAGGAGGGCAAGCGCTTACAGACGCCGCAGACCAAGTTCCATTCGGCGTCGTAGAGGGTCAGCGGCCGCGTGGTCATGCCAAGCAGATAGCTCTGCGCCACAGAGGCTTCCAGCAAGTGGTTCAGCGAAGCGGCATATTGGCTGACGCCAATGGTCAGGCGGTCGGCCCGCGCAGATGGCAAGGCCAGGGTCGAGGCGAACAGCAGGGAGAGCAGGAGAATGCGCATGGCCGCAAGTGTGGCCGCGGTCGGAGGCGGCTGCAAGCCTGTCGGAAAAGGCCCGCAAAGCTTCCGGCTGGACAGCAAGCGCGGCAAGAGGCAACTCTTCCGCGCCGCAACCATTGAGATTGAGAGGGAGGGATTTTTGCCGGAAGATCTGGACAAGAGAAAAGCGAGCAGCGGTTTCGCCGGCCTCGTCGGCTATCGCCTGACCTGCTGGGAAGAAAACCTGGCCGAAGGGCGTTTGACCCTCACCGACAAGTATCTGAACCGGCAGGGTTGCATGCACGGCGGCGTGTTGGCGACCCTGATGGATGCCATCCCCGGCTACTGCGGCATCTACACGCTGCATCGCAAGCGCGATCGGCGCGCCATGACCTTGACCCTGACGACGAGCTGCATCGGTAGCGGCAAAATCGGCGAGGGAGTCATCGTGACCGCCGAGCGAAGCGGCGGCGGTCAGAGCGTCTTCCTTGCCAAGGGCGAGGCGCGCGACCGAAGCGGGCGCCTGCTGGGCACGGCCGAAGGCGCCTTCAAGTACCGTGGAGACAGCGGTAAGAGCGACCGAGCCTGGCAGACGGCCTAGCAGAGGGAATGAGCGGCTTATCGGCGAGAGGGGGACGGCGGTCTTGAAGCGTCTGCTCCGGATCTTGGCGGTCTTGCCGGTCTTGGCGATCGCGGCCGCCTTGGCGGTGCCGGGCCTGATCGACTGGACCGACCATCGCCGGGACATCGAGGCCGCAGTCGAAGAAGCCAGCGGCCTGACCCTTTCGGTCGGCGGCAGCATCTCGGTCTCGCTGCTGCCGCAACCCAGCCTGCGCTTGCAGGACGTCACCTGGAGCGGGCAGGACGGCGTCCTCCTGAAAGTGCCGCAAATCGAGGCGGACTTGAGCCTCGGCGCACTGCTGCTGGGCGCTGTTCGGGTCGAGTTCTTGCACTTGGTATCCCCGGTTCCTCTCAACGGCCGGGAAGCCCGCCTATTGGATTTGGCGCGCAGCGTCTTGGACAGACCGCTGCTGGATCGCCTCGAGAAGATCGAGGTGGTCGGCGCCGCCTGGGATTTCGATGCCGGTAACCGCCTGCTGGTGGATCGGTTGGCGGTGCTTCGCAGCTGGCAGGGCGAGAGTGAGAGCTATCGCTTCGAACTGGTCGGCGAGATCTGGGACAGGCCGGTGACCTTGATCGGCCGCATCCAGGGGATCGGCCGCTGCGGCGGGACGCTGGCAGTCGAGCTTATCGATGCCGAATTGCTGCCCAAGGCAGACATCGTCGGCGATTGGACTTGTGCCGGAGAGGGAGTCGACGGAGAGGGGATCGACCTCGACGGCAGGATCGAAGTCCGCGGACCGGATCTAACCGCGCTGCTGCGCATGGACGATCCGGCGGCGGCCGAGGTTTCTGGCCTGCCCTTCCTGGTAAAGGGCCCCTTTCACTGGAAGGCGGAGCAGCTGTCGGCTAGCGATCTGGAACTCGTGCTGGGCGAACAGGCGTTTCTTTTGACCTTCGCGCCGGTCGGCGGGGAACGGATCGAAGCCGGGCTGAACGTCCCCTTCCTGCAGTTGGACCGCGACCGAGCCGTCTCCCTGATGGCGGTCGGCAAGGATATCGTCCACTTGCTGCGCGGGGTCCCGGTTCCGGTGGAGACCGCCATTCGGCTGGACAATTGGCGCTACGGGGATGCCAGCGGCGGCAGATCTCAACTCCAGTTGGAGATCGACAAAGGCATTGCCCGACTACGCGCGCTGCAGTTCGCCCTGCCGCAGGCCGGTAGCCTCTCGTTCGAAGGCGAGATAGGCCTAACGAAGGGTGCGCCGCTCAGCGGCCGGCTGGCCTTGGCGAGCGAGGACCTGCGCGGGCTGCTGAGCTGGCTGGGTTTCCCCGCCGACGCCCTGCCGAGCGCCCGGCTGCGCAGCCTACGCCTTGAGAGCGGTCTTTCCGGGACCGAGAGAGATTTCGCGCTGTCGGACCTGCGCATCGCACTGGATGGTCAAGACATCGCCGGAACAGGGCGCTGGCGGCACAACGGCGACAGCGAGATCTCCCTTAAGACCGGCGAGATTAACCTGGACGCCTATGGCTTTGCCTCGCTTCGACAGTTGGCCGAGAGAATCCGGGGGCGCCTCGCGTTAAGCCTGACGGCAGATCGGGTCACGTTCGCCGGGGGACACGGCGAGGGACTGGATTTGACGGCGGCGCTCGACGGCAAGCGGCTTTCGCTGCCGCGCTTAGCCCTGCAGCGGTTGTTCGGCGGCCCGTTCGAGTTGCAAGGCGATATCGACTTTGCCGAAGAACTGTTGTCTCTCGACGCCAGTTTGGCAGGAGTGGCGGCGGAGTTGCCTGCCGCTCTGCTGCCGGCTTGGCTGCAACGACGCCTCGAAACCTACGCACTGTCGTTAAACCTGGAAGGCCGTCCCGATGCCCCCTCGGTGGCCGGGGAACTGCGCACTCTCGGCGGTGAGATCTTCTTCTCCGGCCGCTTCGGCGGCGCCGGACCGGGGGTAAGCGACTGGGCCTTAAGCCTACAGCATCCCGACCTGCGCGCATTGCTCGCAAACTTCGATCTGCCGCTGACGCTCGCCGCAGGAGCAGCGGAACCCTTATCTCTCCAAGGTCTGCTGCATCGAGAAGCAGGCTGGGCCCTCTCCGAAGTGACAGGCCGTCTGGGACCGGTCGCCGTGCAGGATGGCAGCCTGATCGTGAACGAGACCGGGATCGCCGGCTCGGACATCGCATTCGGTCCTATCGATCTCGATCGTTGGCAATGGACGGGCGATACAGCGCTCCACGCCCTATTGGACAATCCGGGGCTGCCGGCCGGCGAGCACCGCCTGCGCGCAGACGCGGTCTCCTCTGCAGGCTGGGCGCTTGCTCCGGTCGCCTTGCAGGCGGGCGCGGACGCAAAGGGCGGCGGCAAGATCTCCCTGACCGCCGGGATGGCAGAAGGCAGCCTCGAGGTCGCGCTGACGCAGGCAGGCGCTGCCGGCGGCTTCAATGCGGCGGCAAGCGCCCTCCCGCTCCGACAGCTTTTGCCTAGTCTGGCAGACATTGCGATACCGAAAGGCAGCGTCAACGGCCGGGTGGACCTAACCTGGCATGGCAACAGCCCATCCGAACGCTTGGCCAGTCTCAGCGGCAGGCTGACCGCCGAGGGAACCCTGGGCTTCGATCTCTTGACCGAGGCCGGCCCGGACATGCCGCCGGCACGGCTGGGTCAGCGGCTGCTGCAAGCCATCGCCGGGGACGCCGCCGGCAGTCTCTCCCGCATCGCAAACCTGACGTCCGGCTTGGTCCGTCTGCTTGAAGAGACCGCTGGTCGAAACTTCGCGCTCGCTCTCTCCCTCAAGGCGGATCGCGGTCGTGCCGAGATAGAGCGCGCCGGCCTGGAGGGCGGCGGAATGCTGACCGAGGCCAGAGGCTGGGCGGACCTGGCCGCCTGGGATATGGACGTCGCCTGGGCCGTGCGCTTCGCCGAACAGGGGGGCGAAGCCTATTACCGTGAGCGCCGGCAAGGGCCGTTGGATGCCCCCGATATCGTCCGCGACGGTCTTCTGTTCCGGGGTGCCACGCCACCACGATGACGGGTTACGGGTGGCTGCCGGCACTTGCAAGAGAGCGCTCGATCCTGTTACGGAAGCGATCGCCGAGGCGGATGCCATTCCCCGGGAAGATGCGGTTTACTGGGGGGCAGCAGCTCCCCGAGGCAATCCGTTACCGAAGATAGGGCCGCCCCCCTCGATCGCGGCACAGCGCGTCGCCCTGGGCAGATACTTGGGGGCGGATACTTGGCCATAAGCCGGATCGGCGAGATCTTCCCCGGCTTACAGTCCTTCGCGAGGTTGAGGCGAGCCGAGCTCTCCGGGAGCGTTAGCGTTACCCCAGGCCCTCGCTTGGAATCGCAAAGATCTGGCGGATGGGGTGGGATTCGAACCCACGATACGGCTCAACACCGTATACACGCGTTCCAAGCGTGCGCCTTCAACCGCTCGGCCACCCATCCTTCGCCAAAGGTGCGGCCTTGGCCGCGCCGTGCCGCGTGAGACGCGGCAGCCGGGGGGAGCCCCGGCCCCTGTCCGGAAAGCGCGGAACCTAACCCAAGCGAGGGCGACGATCAATGGGGATCGCACTGCAGGATGGGGATGGCCGCCGCCATGACCGAGCTTCTAGCGGCGGCGGTGCGCGGCAGCGGCGCCGTGATGGACCATGCCCGGTAATCGGTTCTTCGATGGTAGCAGGCCGCGGTCCCTTGCCGCGGCAGGATCCGGGCCGCCGAATCTTCAGGCCGGCGCAAAGGAAGTCCAAGCGGCTGTTTGCGACTGCAGGCTACCGGCAGTTCCTTCGTATGTAAGGTCCTGGCGGCGGCCATCGAGACCGGTGCGGCCGGGCGCCCGACCTCGGTGCCTAGGGATCCTTGAAGGCGGCCGCCGCCGGAAGGCGGGCATTTTGTCGAGACCTAAGGTGCCCCGGCCTCGAACGGCGAAGGTGCGTCCGCTTGACGCGATCGAGCCGGCCGGGGCGGCAGGCAGCAGAGCTACGGCGCGCACAGAGGAGGCACCGGACCTCTGAACAAGGGGGCGCCTTCGTCCTGCCCCCTTGACTGGCAACGGAGGAGTTCTAGCTATAATATAGGCTTAGTCTAAAAACGGCGGCACGGGGAGGATAGAATGAAGGGCTCCACCGATATTAACTTGGACGATAAGTTGAAGTGTCTGGCGGAAAAATCTAGGCATGCGGAACATCGCGAAGCAGGAAAAGAAGCCGTAAAACAATCTGTTATAGAGCCATTGATCTGCGCCCTTGGCTTCGATATTACCGATTTCGATGAAGTGACTCGCGAATTTACCGCCGATGTCGGACGAAAAAAGGAAGAAAAAGTTGACTATGCAATAAACATTAAAAGCAAGGTTGCTATTCTGATTGAAGTTGAGCCCGTGCAAAGCGATCTAGGCAATGACCACTGCGATCGGTTGCGACGGCCCTTCGATAATACGGAGGCCCGTATTGCAATTTTGACCAACGGTCGGGAATTGTGGTTTTTTTCGGACATCGACACATCGGATCGAATGGATCGCGATCCTTTTTTCGTCTTTAATTTGCAAAATCAGAATCGAGAACAAGTAGAAGAACTAACCAAGTATCACAAGAACAGACTCGATATCGATTTGATTCTCAAAAACATAGCTCTCAAAAACGCAGCTATGCTGAAATTTCGGCATGACACAACTGCATTTATAGAAAAGCAAATCGACCAGATCGATGACACTTTCGTGCGATATATAGTGGAGCACGTACCTATGCCGAAGCACTTACACGACGGGGAGACCGTCACGGAAGCTGTTACCGGCCAAATAAGACCAGTCATCCAATCGGCACTGGACCAGATTGTTCAAGATCGGGCTAAGGGTGCTAAGAAGGACAGAACAGTAAGTCATTCCGAGATAACTGCCAAAACGGCCGCAGACGATGGCAACAGAGGCAACAGAATTGTCACCAGCACCTTTCCGAGGACGAGGACCGACCCCCCTTTGCCCCGCATCGCATTTCCTTTTATTTAGGCTATAGGATGCTCCCCCCCTAGAGGGTCCAGAGTGCCTGTATAAGCACTAGGACAAGATACTGGCCGCCATTCGGGGCCATCTGTCGATAGCAGAAACGGACTCGCCCGGATGAGTGACCTTAGCAGCTGACGAAGGCGGTACAGCGAAGCGAAGGGATGGCGCGCCCGGGAAGATTCGAACTCCCAACCTTCTGATCCGTAGTCAGATGCTCTATCCAATTGAGCTACGGGCGCCCGCCAATAGGCCTGAAGCGGGTCCGAAGGGACGCCGCGACGGCCAAGCTTGCGGAACCTAGCGAAAGTGCCTTGGCTGCGCAAGAGACTTTACCCTGTAACGGCGCTGCAAAGCGCCATGCACTTCGAGTGATGCGCTTGGGTCACGCTTTTTTGCTAGTTGGCGAATCCCACTTCCCTTTGGCACGCAATGGCGCTAGGCAGACTGGCATGCAGGTAGGCCGCATCGGGGTGCCTGCCTCGGGGGGCGCCTGCTTCGGGTCGTGGGCGCGGAAGTGGGGAGCCATGCAGCTTAGGCAGAGCAGAGTGATTGGCCGGGCAGCCGCCCTCGCCGGGGTGCTGTTTGCAACGGCCGCCTGTCAAGAGATCGAAAGCGTGATCTTGCCGGGTGCATCTTCCTCCGCCAGCGCTCCGGGCGTGCAGTCTGCCAGCGCTCCGGGCGTGCAGTCTGCCAGCGCTCCGGGCGTGCAGTCTGCCAGCGCTCCGGGTGTGCAGCCTGCCGGCGATCCGGGCGTGCAACTGGGCACGACCGACTTTACGGTCCCGGGCGTCACCCAGTTCCCCTCGACCGGCACTGCCGTCGGCGGCCGAATCGAAGAACTGCGCGGCGAGTTGGAAGGCTTGCAGAACAAGGTCCGCGAAGAGAACGCCAGCCTACAGTCGGTCCGCTCCACCATCCGGACCAACGCGGTCGCCTACAATCAGAACGTTGCAGCAATGCATACCAGCCTGCAGGTCGGCACCACGCCGGGCAATCCCGATATGGTAGAGCGCTGGAACCGGGCCCGCGCCCAGTTGGACCAGATCGGCACCGACTCGTCCGAACTGAATGTCCTGCTGAACGAGGTCTCGGCCTCTTCGGCCATGGCCGGCTATCTGCTCGAGGCGGCGCAATCGACCTTCGCGGTGCGCGGCGCCGTCGATGCCGACCATCAACAGCTGGCGGTCCTGCAAGACGAGACCAGCCAGACCGCAGTGACCATCGACCGCCTGCTGAACGAACTGACCGGCGATGTCGCCCGCACATCCGGCTTCACCGTGCTGGAGCGGAACAACATGCGCGCCCTTTCCGTCGCCGTCGACAATGGGCAACTCATCGGCACCAGCCTGGCCTCGCTCAGTTCCGGCGTGCCGGCACCGGCGCCCATCGGCGGCGCGCAGAGCCTGGTCGGCACCCGCCAGCCCCTGGTGGTGATCCGCTTCGACCGTCCCAACGTCGATTACAACCCGGTGCTCTACTCGGCCGTCTCAGCCGCCTTGGAGCGCCGGCCCAACGCCGCCTTCGACGTGGTCGCCGTGTCTCCGGGAGGTCAGCAGAGCCGTCCGAACAGCGCCCGCGGGCGCCGCTATGCCGAGCAGGTGGTGCGCAGCCTGGCCAATATGGGGCTGCCTCTGGACCGTGTCGGCCTGGCCGCTACCGCCAGCCCCGACGTCGCCGTGGACGAGGTTCACGTCTATGTTCGCTAGGTCTCTTGGCGCTAGGTTTCTTGGCGCTAGGTTTCTTGGCGCTAGGTTTCTTGGCGCTAGGTTTCTTGGCGCTCGGTCTCTGGCCAAGCCAGAGCTCCCGCCCTAGGTCGAGGATGAGCCCGCAAGGCTCTACCCACGATCTGGAGGCCGGTACAGGATGCGAATTTTCCTGGCGCGACTCTTCTCGGCCTGCGCGCTGTTAATCTGGCTTCCGCTTGCAGGGGCGCAGGCAAACGAGGCCGACCGGCAGGCGATTCAGTCGGTGATCCGGGCGCAGCTGGAAGCCTTTCAGCGCGACGACGGCAACACCGCCTTCTCCTTCGCCGCCCCCGTCATCCAGCAGAAGTTCGGCGATCCCGGACGCTTCCTGACCATGGTGAAGCGCGGCTACGATCCGGTCTACCGGCCCACCGCCACCGAGTTCCGCGAGATTGAGTTGCAAGATGGCTGGGGCCGTCAGGCGGTGCTCTTCGTCGACCGCGAGGGCGTCGCCTGGATGGCGCACTACAGCATGGAACGCCAGGCGGACGGCCGGTGGCGAATTGCCGGCGTCCGCCTGGAGCGCTTAGCGGAGCTCTCGGCCTGAAGTACCTGCCTGTTAAGTCGTGTAGGCACTAACCCATCTCCCGCCCAGTGCAGCAAGTCACGGGCCGGGCGGAAGTGTGTGCCGGCCACCGTCCCGGACGCGATCCAGATCTGCGGAGCACAGGACCGGTCATCCTGAGGCGAGGCCATCTTGCAATCCTTGCGCCCTTAACGCAGCCTGCCGTCGTCGGTAGAGGGCGAAAGCAAGAAGAGCGGAGGGAACAGAGGGCATGGATCTCGGTGTCAGCGACAAGGTGAAGCCCTTGATCGCGGCGGTGCAGCGCATGGTGCGCGAGGAGGTGATCCCGCTGGAGGAAGCCTACCAGGCCGAGGTCGCCAAGGGCGGGCGTTTCGCCTACACCCCGCGTCAAACCGAGATCCTGGAAGGCTTGAAGGCGAAGGCACGCGAGCGCGGACTCTGGAATTTCTGGCGCACCGCCTCGGACCGGGGCTACGGCCTCACCACGGTCGAATATGCCTATTTGGCCGAAGAGATGGGCCGGACGCGCCTGGCCGCCGAGACCTTCAACTGCTCGGCGCCGGACACCGGCAACATGGAGGTGCTGGAACGCTTCGGCAGCAGGGCGCAAAAACGGGCCTGGCTGGACGATCTCCTGGAGGGCAAGATCCGCTCCGCCTATCTCATGACGGAACCGCAAGTGGCTTCCTCGGACGCCACCAACATCGCGCTCCGCGCCGTCAGAGAGGGCAACCGCTACGTCCTGAACGGCGAGAAGTGGTGGGCCTCGGGCGCCGGCGATCCGCGCTGCAAGATCTACCTGGTCATGTGCCTGACCGATCCCGGCGGCGAAAGGCACAAGCGCCACAGCCAGATCCTGGTGCCGGCCGGGACCGAGGGCATCGAAGTGCTGCGCCCCATGCAAGTCTTCGGCCACGACGATGCACCGCACGGGCATATGCACATCCGCTTCACCGACGTGAAGGTACCGGCGGAGAACCTGATCCTGGGCGAAGGCCGCGGCTTCGAGATCGCGCAGAGCCGCCTGGGTCCCGGCCGCATCCACCACTGCATGCGTGCCATCGGCCAGGCCGAGCGGGCTTTGGAATTGATGTGCCGCCGCTCCCTCACCCGCGAGGCCTTCGGCAAGCCCCTGGCCCAGTTGGGCGCCAACCACGACATCATCGCCGAGTGCCGCATGGAGGTCGAGATGGCGCGCCTACTCTGTCTCAAGACGGCCTGGATGATGGACAGCAAAAGCCCGCGCGAAGCCGCCCCCTGGATCAGCCAGATCAAGGTGGTCGCCCCGCGGGTCGCGCTGAAAGTGACCGACGAGGCCATGCAGATGCACGGCGGCCAGGGCATCAGCCAGGACCTGCCGCTGGCGGCGATGTGGACCCATTTGCGCAGTCTGCGCCTGGCCGACGGCCCGGACGCCGTCCACCGCCGCCAGGTCGCCCGCAACGAGTTGCGCCGCTACAGCGGTCGCTAGGCCGCTATGGGCGGGCTCTATCCGGTCCGCCACACCCAGGCCGGCAAGCTGGACGAAGACTACGACGAGCGCCTCTCCGGCTTGGGCTACCGTCAGGCGAGCCTGCCGGGGCGGCACTTCGCCGAACGCGGCTAACCTTCGACCGCAACGCGCACGGCAGCCTGAAACGGTAGGTGCTGGTCTTGGGCGCGATCGCCGCCGGGATGGCAACGCAAGCGGTAGCGGAGTGCCTGCCTGGCCTGGCCCGCGCGACGATAAGGAGAAGAGGCGTGAGCGAAGACGTTGCCGCAATCGACGAAGCCGTCCTGGCCCGCTATCTGCCCGGCAAGATCGAAGGCTTCGGCCGATTGCAGGGGGCCCGCAAGTTCGCCGGCGGCCAATCCAATCCGACCTTCCTGCTGACCGCCGACAGCGGCCGCTACGTCCTGCGCCGCAAGCCCCCGGGGCAGCTCCTGCAATCGGCCCATGCCGTCGATCGCGAGTTCCGGGCGATGGCCGCCCTGGCCGGCACCGGCGTGCCCGTGCCCAAAGCCTATCATCTCTGCGAAGACGAGGAGATCATCGGCAGCGTCTTCTTCGTCATGGAATACCTGGAGGGCCGGATCTTCTGGGACCCGGCCTTGCCGGAGGTCGCGCGCGAGGAGCGCGGGCCGATCTTCGACGCCATGAACCGGGCGCTTGCAGCGCTGCATCTGGTCGAGGTGGAGGCAGTCGGGCTTGCCGACTTCGGCCGGCCCGGCAACTACTTCGCCCGCCAAGTCTCGCGCTGGTGGAAGCAGTATCAGGCCACCGGGACCCAGTATATTCCGGAGATGGAGCCGCTGGCCGCCTGGCTGGAGGAACGGATGCCCGAGGACGACGGCAAAGCCGCGCTGGTGCACGGCGACTATCGCCTCGACAACATCATCTTCGCGCCGGATACTCCCGCAGATGCCCCCAAGATGCTGGGCGTGTTGGACTGGGAGCTCTCCACTCTGGGCCATCCCTGGTCCGACCTCGCCTATCAGTGCATGCAGTGGCGCCTGCCGAACGAAGGCGTCTTTCGTGGGCTGGGCACTTTGGACCGCCGCGAACATGGGCTACCGGACGAGGCGGACTACGTCGCCGCCTACTGCCGGCGCTGCGGGATCGACGGCATCCCAATCTGGTCCTTCTGCCTAGCCTTCAGCTTCTTCCGCTTGGCCGCCATCCTGCAAGGCGTCTTGAAACGGGCCCTGGACGGCAACGCTTCCAACCCGGAGCGGGGCCTGAAGATGGGCGCCGCGGTGCCAATCCTGGCGCGCATGGCCATCGACGTGATCGAACAGGAAGACCGGTGATCGCGGGTTGCCGGAGCGACAGCCTTCCGATCGCCGGTGCGGCCGGCCTGAGGAGGCGGTGCAAGCCATGTTCCGGGCCTGTTCGTTCGGGAAGGCCTGCATGACCGGACAGGCCTTGGTTGCGGATGGCGGCCCCTCCGCCCTTCAAGGATTCGTTCAAGAATACGCGGAACCGGCCCTGGGCCCGATGCCCCCCTCAGGCTGGAAATAGGCAGCCGGCGACCCCAGCCCATTGGCCGCCACCTTTGGGTGAGGCCAGATTTTGGTTTCCACTGGATTCTCGTTTCCGCCAGATTCTCGTTTCCGATAGGCAGTATATCGACTAGCGTCGCCCGCCATGCTGCCCGCCGAGACCGCGTCCCCTGCCGACCGTTTCGCTGGCAAAGGCCTGGCCGCGGTGCGTGGCGACCGCCTGCTGTTCAAAGGCATGCATTTCCAGCTGGACGGCGGCGAGGCCCTGGTGTTGCGCGGCACCAATGGCAGCGGCAAGACCACGCTGATCAAGATCATGGCGGGCCTGACCGCACCTCTGGCCGGCGAGATTGCCTGGGGCGGTGCCCCCTTGGCCGAACAGCCGGAGCGTCACCGCAGGCGGGTCGGTCTGATCGGTCACAGAGCCGGCCTGAAGGAGGACCTGAGTGTGCGGGAATGCCTGCAGTTCGAGGCCAGTCTGCGCGGTGCCGGCGCATCGGAGATAGCCGCAGCCTGCGAACGCCTGGGCCTCGCCGCGCTGCAGGCGCTGCCGCTGCGTTTCCTCTCCGCCGGGCAGCGGCGCCGGGTGGCCTTGGCGCGTCTGGCCATGCAGGGGCCGGAACTCTGGCTCCTGGACGAACCGGCCACCGCCTTGGACAGCGCCGGCGAGACCGCTCTGTGGCAACTCTGCCGCGACCGCTTGAAGCGCGGCAACCGCCTGGTGATCGCCAGTCACGGTCCGGTGCCGCTGGAGGCCGCCAGCCTCGCCATCGGCCGCTTTGCACCGTGAGCCAGCCCGGAGCCGCCAAAATGGCCCTGCTCCTGGTCCGGCGCGATCTCTCGCTGGCCTGGCGGCAGCGCGGCCAGGTTCTGCTGTCCATCGCCTTCTTCCTGCTCTCGGCCAGCCTCTTTCCCTTCGCCATCGGTCCCGATCCGCTGCTGTTGGGGCGTCTGGCGCCGGGCATCCTCTGGGTCGCCGCCCTCTTCGCCATGGTGCTGTCGCTGGAACGGGTGTTTCAGCCCGATTACGAAGACGGCAGCCTGGAGCAGTTGGCGCTCTCGGGCCTACCGCTGTTTCTGCTGGTCTTGGCCAAGGCCCTGGTCAACTGGCTGACTGGCGGGCTGCCGGTCGCGCTGGCCTCGCCCCTGGTGGCACTTACCTTCTCGCTGCCGGCGGCGCTCTATCCGGTGCTGCTGGCCAGTCTGCTGCTGGGCAGTCTCTGCCTCAGCCTGATGGGCTGCATCGGGGCGGCACTGACGCTCGGCGCGCGCCGGGCCGCACTCCTGGTACCCTTGCTGGTCTTGCCCCTGAGCGTTCCGGTACTGATTTTAGGCGTCATGGCAGTCCAGGCCGAAGCGGTGAACCTGACCGCGCGCCCTTACTTGCTTTCGATGGGCGCTTTATGTCTGTTGCTTGTCCCGCTGACGGCCTTTGCCGCCCCTGCGGCACTGCGACAGGCTTTGGACTAACCGACGACGAGCTTACCTAGTTTCCATGCATGTCCTCGCCAACCCCGGGAAGTTCCTGCGGATCTTCGGTCCGTTGCTGCCCTGGCTCAGCCTTATCGCCCTGGCGCTGATCGCCGTCGGTCTCTATGCCGGCCTCTTCCTGGCGCCGCCCGACTATCAGCAGGGCGAGACGGTCCGCATCATGTACGTGCATGTCCCGGCGGCCTGGATGGCGCTCTTCGTCTATGCAACGGTCGCCGCTGCCTCGGCCGCCGGGCTGATCTGGCACCATTCCTTGGCCTTTGTCATCGCCCAGGCCGCGGTTCCGATCGGGGCTACCTTCACCTTTCTGGCCTTGGTCACCGGCTCGTTCTGGGGCAAACCCATGTGGGGTGCCTGGTGGGTTTGGGACGGACGGCTGACCTCGGTCCTGTTGCTCTTTTTCCTCTATCTGGGCCTTATGGCCCTGCCCGAGGCCTTCGACAAGCGTGAGCGCGGCCAGCGCATGACCGCGATCTTGTCGGTGATCGGCGTCGTCCTGCTGCCGATCGTCAAATTTTCAGTGGATTGGTGGGCGACCCTGCACCAGCCTGCCTCCGTTCTACGTTTTGACGGCCCGACGATCCACGAAAGCCAGATCTGGCCACTCTTCGTCATGGCCGGCGGTTTCGCCTTCTACTGCTTCGCCGTCTTGCTCGTGCGGGTGAAGCAGCAGATCCTCGAAACACGGCTGCGCCGCTTGCAGCTGGCCTCGGCCGACGCGTAATGCATGCTCCATGCAAGACTTGGAGAGCTTCTTCGCCATGGGCGGTTATGCGGCCTTCGTCTGGCCGGCAATTGCCCTCACCCTGACGGTGCTTATCTGGCTCGCCTGGATCTCGGTCCGGAAGCTGAGGGACACGCAAAAACGCCTCGAAGCCCTGGAAGACCTGGTCCGGCAACGCAGGCGCGGACGCGGTAAGGGAGAGTAACGCGATGAGAGCCAAGCGCAAGCGGCTCTATATTCTGCTGTCGGCTTTGCTCTGCTTCGGCGGCGCCACGGCCTTGGTGCTGGCCGCCTTCGACGACAGCCTCGCCTTCTTCTATGCGCCCAAGGATCTGCTTGCCGCGCCGCCGGGACCGCAGCAGGCCATCCGCCTGGGCGGCCTGGTCGAAGCGGGCACGCTGGAGCGCGCCGGCCGCGAGGTTCGTTTTCAGGTGACCGACCGGGTTGAGAGCGTGCCCGTGCTCTACAGCGGCGTCCTGCCGGACCTCTTCCGAGAGGGTCAGGGTGTTGTGGTGGAGGGCAAACTTTCACCCAACGGCCTCTTCCAGGCGCACAGGGTGCTGGCCAAACACGACGAGAACTACATGCCCAGGGAAGTTGCAGAGGCCCTTAAGGCCTCCGGAGAATGGCAGCCGGCGGCCGGCGGCCCAGCGCAAGCCGGAGCCGCGCAGTGATCCCGGAGTTGGGGCATTACGCACTGGTCCTAGCGCTGCTGGTCGCCGTGGCGCAGACGGCGATCCCGCTCTATGGCGCGGCCCAGGGTGCCGGACGGCTGATGGCCTTCGCCTACCAAGCAGCCTACATCCAGTTCCTGCTGCTGGCAATTGCCTTCGCCGCCTTGATCCAGAGCTATCTGGTCTCGGACTTCACCGTCCTCAACGTGGTGCAGAACAGCCACTCTCTGAAGCCGTTGCTCTACAAGCTCTCCGGCGCTTGGGGGAACCACGAAGGGTCGCTATTGCTCTGGGTCTTGATGCTGGCCCTCTTCGGCGCCGGCGTGGCGCTCTTCGGCGGCAATCTGCCGGCGAGCCTCCGGGCCCGCGTGCTGGCGATCCAAGCGTTGATCGCGGTCGGCTTCCTCGCCTTCATGCTGGCGACCTCCAATCCCTTCATCCGGGTGGTGCCGCCGCCGCTGGACGGCAACGACCTCAACCCGCTGCTACAGGACCCGGGTCTGGCCTTTCATCCGCCATTGCTCTACCTCGGATATGTCGGATTCTCGCTGGTCTTCTCCTTCGCCGTCGCCGCGCTGATCGAGGGGCGCGTCGATCCGGCCTGGGCAGGCTGGGTCCGGCCCTGGACCTTGATCGCCTGGACCGCGCTTACCGCCGGCATTGCGCTGGGCGCGCGCTGGGCCTACTATGAACTGGGCTGGGGTGGCTGGTGGTTCTGGGACCCGGTCGAGAACCTTTCCTTCATGCCGTGGCTGGCCGGAACGGCGCTGCTGCACAGCGTCTCGGCGGTGGAGAAGCGCGGGGCCTTCAAGGCCTGGACCCTGCTGCTGGCGATCCTCGCCTTTTCCCTGTCCTTGCTGGGCACCTTCATCGTGCGCTCCGGCCTGTTGACCTCGGTCCATGCCTTCGCCGTGGATCCGGAGCGCGGCGTTTTCATTCTGGCGTTGCTCTGCATCGCCATCGGCGGCTCGCTTGCGCTCTATGCCTGGCGTGCCCCGCGACTGACCCCTGGCGGCAACTTCGGCACGCTGTCGCGCGAGTCGGGCCTCCTGCTCAACAACCTGCTGCTCTCGGCGGCCTGCGCGACCGTGCTGGCCGGCACGCTCTACCCGCTCTTCCTGGAATTGGCGAGCGGCACTCTGGTCTCCGTCGGCCCGCCCTTCTATGCCAAAACCTTCGTACCGCTGACGATCCCGCTGCTGATTCTGATGGGGATCGGCCCGATGCTGGCCTGGAAGAAGGCCGATTTGAGCCGCGTGTTGTCCCGGCTAGCGCTCGCCGCCGGCCTCAGCGTCGCCATCGGGTTGCTGGTAGCCTGGCTCTTGGGCGGCGGAGCGATCATGGCGGTGTTCTTCCTGGGCCTTGCCGCCTGGCTGGTGCTCTCCAGTCTGACCGATCTGGCCGAACGCCTGCGCCTCTTCCGCGTGCCGCTGGGCGACAGCCTTGCCCGCCTCAGCGGGCTGCCGCGCCGCCAGTGGGGCATGACCCTGGCGCACGCCGGCCTGGGCATCGCCATTGCCGGCATGACCGCCTCAAGCGTCTGGAAGGATGAGCGCATCGAGACCTTGATGCCGGGCGAGAGCATGGAGATTGCCGGCTACGTCCTGACCCTGGAGGGTGTCCGGCGCATGACCGGCCCCAACTATCGGGCCGAGCAAGCGGCCCTGGCCGTCACCTACGACGGCCGGGCGATCGATAGGCTCTACCCCGAGCGGCGCTTCTATCCGGTCCAGCAGATGCCGACCAGCGAGGCGGCGATCCGCATCACGGTCGGCGGCGATCTCTACGCCGTGCTGGGCGAAGGCGATCCGGCGGAACAAGGCGGCTTCCCGGTTCGCGTTTACTTCGAGCCGCTGGTCGCCTGGATCTGGGCCGGGACCCTGATCATGTCCGTCGGCGGCCTGCTCTCCATCGCCGCCCGACAACCCGCCAGACGCACCGCCGGCCGGCCAACGGCACCGCAGCCGGCCGAGTAGAAGCATTATCCCTGTGCGCAAGAGCACCAAGAGCATCCTCTTTCTGCTGCCCACCCTGATCTTCATGGCCGCCGCCGCCGTCTTCTTCCTCGGCCTTGATCCTAAGCGCGATCCCACGGCCATCCCCTCGCCGCTGATCGATCGGGCGGCGCCCGCGGTAACCCTGCCGCCCCTGCCGGGGTTGGACCTGCCCGGGATCGATCCGGATCTGCTGAAGGGTTCCCCGGTCACAGTCGTCAACCTCTGGGCCTCGTGGTGTGCGCCCTGCCGGATCGAGCATCCGCAGCTGATGGCGCTCTCTGAGGATCCGGACGTCAGAATGCTCGGCATCGACTATCGCGACCGGGCCGACAAAGGGCTGGCCATGCTGCAGGAACTGGGAAATCCCTTCGATGCCGTCGGCTTCGATCCGCAGGGCCGCGCCGCTATCGACTGGGGCATCACCGGCGTACCGGAGACCTTCTTTCTCGACAGCGACGGCCGCGTGCGCTTTCGCCATCGAGGCCCGATCGACGAGCGCCTGCTGGAGAAAATCATCCGGCCGAAGCTCGAAGAGATCGCCGGATGAGGCCACTACTCTGTCTGCTGCTGCTGGTCTTGGTAGTGCCGGCGCTCGCCATCGCCGATCGCCAGCGCGATCCGCTTCTGGAGGATCGCGCCCGCGCCCTCTTCAGGGAAGTGCGCTGCGTGGTCTGCCAGAACCAGTCGATCGACGATTCCGAGGCGCAGATTGCCAAGGACCTGCGCGGCATCATCCGCGAGCAACTGGCCGAGGGACGCAACGAGGAGCAAATCCTGGGCTTCCTTACGGCCCGCTACGGCGACTATGTGCTGCTGGAGCCGCCCTTTCGCAGCGGCACCCTGTTGCTGTGGCTGGCCCCGGCAATCGCCCTGCTGGGCGGCGGCGCCCTGGTCTGGTCGGTCTTGCGCGCGCGGACCGCGAAGCAGATCCCGATCCCCCTGAGCCGTGCGGAGCAGGCCCGCCTGGATCGGCTGATGGAACGCGATTCGCGGTGATGTTCTATCTGCTCTTGGCGGTGCTGACGGCCCTCGTGGTCGCCGTCCTGCTGCACCCTTTGCTGCGCCGGGGCAAAGACGAGGTCGCCGAGGAGCGCCAAGATCTCGCGGTCTATAAGGCGCAACTGGCCGAAATCGAGCGCGACCTGGCCGCCGGGACCTTGCTCCCTGCCGAAGCCGGGACGAGCCGCCTGGAGGTGCAACGCCGCATCCTGGCCGCCGACGCGGACCGCCGCAGTGCAGTGGCCAACGGCGCCCCGGCAAAGCGTCTGGCTCTGGCAGTGCTACTCCTGCTGCCGCTGGCCGGTTTCGGCCTCTACTCTCTGCTGGGCGCCCCGGACCAACCCGCCCAGCCCCATGCCGACCGCGAGGACGTGGCCATGCAGCGCGCGTTGCAGGAACGCGCCACAGCCTTGCGCGCCCAGTTGGCGGAGCTGCCCGACGACCCGGAGGGCTGGCAGCAGCTGGCCATGATGCGCTCCATGCTAGGCCAGTTCGGAGCCGCCGCTGCAGCCTACAAGCAGGCCATCGCGCTGGGCGGCGAAGGGGCCGCGCTCCATGCCGCACTGGCCGAAGCCCTGATCCTGCAAGCCCGCGGCGAGGTGACCGAAGAGGCCCGCAAGGCCCTGGGCACGGCACTCGACCTGAACGCCAACGAGCGGCTGGCCCTCTATTACCTCGGCCATGCCCTGGAGCAAGACCGGCACCGCGACCTGGCCCTACAGCTCTGGCAAGACCTCGCGGCCTCGTTTCCGGAGGACTCCAAGTGGCAAAGGCGCCTGAAACGCGACATTGAGCGCGTTGGCGCTGCGAGCGGGCAGTAAGGCCCCAAGCCTCAAGCCCGCAAGATCACCGCAAGACCAGGCGAAAAAGGCGGCCCGCGGCGGCACAGAGGAATTCCCTTCGCCCGCCCTCTTCCCTAGGATCGTCCAAAGAGAGCAATCGCCCATTCAAGGACCGCCCGACCCGCTATGAACGTCGTTCTGATACCCCTGATCCAGGTCGCCAGCCTGGCCATCGAGATCTACATGTGGATGCTGGTCGCCATGGCGATTCTCTCCTGGCTGATCGCCTTCGACGTGATCAACCGGCACAATAACGTCGTGAGCACGCTCGGCCGTTTCTTGTGGAAGATCACCGAACCGCCGCTCAGGCCGATCCGGCGTATTCTGCCCGACCTCGGCGGGATCGACATCTCACCGATGATCTTGCTTCTGGGTCTCTACTTTCTGCGCAGCTTCCTGCTCAACCTGGCGGCCTATATAGTGTGAGGCTGTGCAGCGGCCGGGGCATCCGGGCTTGCCTTCGAGGCTGGCGCCGAAGGCATCGTGCTTGCCCTGAAGGCACAGCCAAGCAGCAGCCGCAGCGCCGGTCCGGTGCCGGCGGCATTCGCGCTTAAGGCCGTAGTGACAGCGCCGCCCAGCACCGGTAAGGCAAACGCAGCCTCGACCGCCTTTCTTGCCAAGCGCCTGCGCTTGGGCCTGGCCAAGCGGAACGTAGGCTTTTGCGCGGCCAGCGCAAACAACAAGGGAAACGCACCATGACTGCCACCATCATCGACGGCAAGGTCTTCGCCGCGGGCTTGCGCGCCCGCATCGGCAGCGAGGTCGCCCGCCTGAAGCAAGAAGCCGCCTTCACCCCCGGCCTGGCCGTGGTGCTGGTCGGCGAAGACCCGGCCAGTCAAGTCTACGTCCGCTCCAAGCACAAGGCGACGGTGGAGGCCGGCATGACCTCCTTCGAGCATCGCCTGCCGGCCGAGACCGGCCAGGAGACGCTGCTGAGACTGATCGCCCAGCTGAATGCCGACGCCGCCGTCAACGGCATCCTGGTGCAGCTACCGCTGCCCAAGCAGATCGACGAGCAGGCGGTCCTGGCGGCGATCGACCCAGCCAAGGACGTGGACGGCTTCCACGTGGTGAACGTCGGTAAGCTGGCGACCGGCGCACCTGACGCTCTGGTGCCCTGCACACCGCTGGGTTGTTTGATGCTGTTGCGCGACCGCCTCGGCAGCCTCAGCGGGCTGGACGCCGTGGTCTTGGGCCGCTCCAACATCGTCGGCAAGCCCATGGCGCAGCTGCTGATCAAGGACAGCTGCACGGTGACCGTCGCCCACTCCCGCACCAGGGATCTGCCGGATGCGGTGCGAAACGCCGACATCGTGGTGGCTGCAGTCGGCCGTCCGGAGATGGTGCCGGGCGACTGGATCAAGCCCGGCGCGGCGGTTATCGATGTCGGCATCAACCGCATTCAGGGCGCAGACGGCAAGGGCCGTCTGGTAGGCGACGTCGACTTCGCCAGCGCCAGGGAGGTAGCGGGCGCCATCACCCCGGTGCCGGGCGGCGTCGGCCCCATGACCATCGCCTGCCTGCTGGCCAACACCCTGACCGCCTCTTGTCTGGCCTGCGGCCTGCCGGTGCCGCAACTTTAAGGCCGTTCCGAGACCGCGCAATGCCGGCCCCTTACCCTACCAGCGCCGCCGCAGCATCGCCCAGCTCAGCCGGAAGATGCGCTGCGGCAGCAGCTGCCGGAAGCGGGGATCGCCCGGATCGCCGCCGCAGCGGGCAAGGCGGTCCAAGTAGAGCCGGGTGAGGGTTCCCAGCAGGAAAGGGCTCGCCTTGCCTTTCGGCAGGCGCGCCTGGGCTGCGCGTGCGCGCTCCAAACATCGCCCCGCTGCTCCGGCGATTGAGTGCGCGACCTGAACAAGCCCCTCCGGACGCACGGTCTCCATGAGGTCCCGCCGGGTCAGACCCGCCTCTTCCAGAAGCGCTTCCGGCAACCAGACCCGACCGCGCCGGCGCAAGGCTTGGAAGGCTCTCAGGTGACCCAGCAGGCCCCAAGCCGTCCCCAGGTCTTCCGCCGCCCCCAGACTTGTGCCCTCCAGGCCACACAAGCGGGCGACCAATCGATTGGGGAGACCCGAGGTCTCCTCAGCATAGCGCTTCAGGTCCGGCAGGCTGAGAAAGGGCTCAGGATCGAGATCGCGCCGGCGCGCCTCGATCAGATCCAAAAGGTCCTTTGGCGGCAAGCGCCCAGCCGAAACCAGGGGCGCCAGAGCATCCACGACCGGATGTTCGGGCAACGGACCGCCGCCGGCTGCAGCCTCGACGGCATCGCGCCACCAAGTGAAGCGCATTTCGCCCAGTAGCGGCTCGCTGACCCGCTCGGCAATCCGCGCCAATTCCTGGTTGAAGGCGAGTAGCGCGAAGAGGGGCTCGCGCGCCGTCTCGGGAGCGAAGACCAAGGTGAGATAGCGGTCGTGATCCTGTTGGCGAACCTCTGCGCCCAGCGCCGAGAGCGCCGCCGGCATGGCTCAGTCCACGGCGATGAGCGCTGCCGCCACCCGCCGACCCTCGTTCATCAGAACACTGTAAGTGCGGCAGGCGGCACCGCTGGTCATGCACTCGACTGCCAGACCCAAGCGATCCTTGAAGGCCTGGCGCAGGGCTGGACGCAAGAAGACCTGCTCCGCACCGCTGCCCAGCAGCAATAGTGCCACCGGCTCGGCCAACTGGGTGAGGGCGGCGAGGCTTTCCGGCGTCGCGTCTGCGAAGTCGGTGACCGGCCAGGCCAGCACTCGCTCCGGCGTGACGATCGAAGAGCCCTTGTAAAGGATGCCGCTGACGGTGAACCGGCCGGCGCCGTAGCTCTCGATCACCTGCCGTCCGGGGGTAGTCTGCGGGGCGATGTCCACGCGCTTGGGCTTCCTTGGATTAGACCGCCGGTCTCACCTTCTCCGGCTTGTCGCCGGTCGGTGCGGCCGGCCGCAGGCGGGCCATGTTCAGGAGCGGCACAGCCACGGCCCAGGACGAATAGGTGCCCAGCAGGATGCCAACGATGATGCCGGCCGCAAAGCCACGGATCACCTCGCCGCCGAAGAAGAAAAGCCCGAAGAGCGCCAGGAGCGTGGTGGCCGTGGTCAGGATGGTGCGCGACAGGGTGGCGTTGATCGCCTTGTTCAGCACCTGAGGCACCGGCAGTTTCTTGAAGCGCCGCAGCTCTTCGCGCACGCGGTCGAACAGCACCACGGTGTCATTGATTGAATAGCCGGCGACGGTCAGGACTGCGGCCAGGGTCGCCAGATTGAACTCTATCCCCGTCAAGGCATAGAAGCCGATCACCGCAAGCACGTCGTGCACCAGGGCCGCCAGCGCCGCACCGCCGTACACCAGATCGAAGCGCACCCAGACATAGATCACGATACCCAGCATGGAGAGCAGGGTGGCGACCGCCGCCGCCAAGCGCAGCTCGGAGCCGACCTTGGGCCCGACGCTCTCGGTCCGCCGATATTCTGCAACATCGCCCTCAAGGGCCTGGCGGACCTCCCTTAGGGCTGCCTGCTGGGCGTCTTCGCCGCCGTCCTGGCGCGGCAGGTTGATCAGCACCAGGTTGGGCTCGCCGAATTCCTGCAAGCTGACATCGCCCAGGCCGAGGCCGTTCAAGTTGGCGCGCAGGCCCTGCAGATCGGCGGGCGACCGCTCGGTTTCGATCTCCAGCAGGGTACCGCCGCGGAAGTCGACGCCGTAGTTCAGGCCCTTGGTGAAGAAGAGGCCAATGGAGCCCAGCACGATGATCAGGGTGATCGCGTGGAAGATCTTGGTCTTGCCCAAGAAGTCCAGCTTGGGCTCGGTCGGGACGAAGTGGATGAGATTCATGGCCCGTCCCCCTAAGCGATCGGCAAGCGCGTGCCGCGCTTCTGCCGCCGCGCCCAAGCGAGGACCATTCGGCGGGTCACCAGAATGGCGCAGAACATCGAGGAGGCCAGTCCCAGCGACAGAGTCACGGCAAAACCGCGGATGGGGCCGCTGCCGAACTGATAGAGAATCACCGCAGCAATCAGAGTGGTGAGGTTGGAATCGACGATGGTGGTGATCGCCCGTTTAAAGCCCGAATCGATCGCCAGATGCAGCGAGCGCCCAGCCCGCGTTTCTTCGCGGATCCGCTCGAAGATCAGCACGTTGGCATCCACCGCCATACCCATGGTAAGCGCGATTCCGGCGATACCCGGCAGGGTAAGGGTCGCCTGCAAAGCGGTCAGCACGCCGAGGATGACGATCAGGTTCATGATCAGCGCACAGTCGGCCAGCAGGCCGAAGCGGCCGTAGACCGCAGCCATGAAGATCACCACCAGGGCCACGCTGACGACGCTGGCGATCTCGCCTGCGGCGATGGAGTCGGCGCCCAGCCCCGGACCCACCGAGCGCTCTTCAATGACGGTCATCGGCGCCGGCAACGCACCGGCACGCAGCAGCAGGGCCAGTTGATCGGCCTCCTCGCGGCTGAAGCTGCCGGAGATCTGACCGCTGCCGCCGCAGATGGCGTCGCGTATGACCGGCGCAGAGATCACCACATTGTCCAGGACGATGGCGAAACGGCGGCCGACGTTGTTGCGGGTGGCATCGCAGAAGCGCTGCCCGCCCGAGGCATCGAAGCGGAAGTTCACCACCGGCAGGCCCTGGTCGAAGCCGACGCTGGCATCGACCAGGCTCTCGCCGCCGACGATCACCCGGTCGCTGACCACCTCCTGAAAGGCTTGGCCCGACGGTCCGATCTGCTCGGTCGGCAACAGGGAAGCACCGGCCGGCACGCGATCCTGTTCGGGATCCACGCCTTCGATGACAAAGCGGAAGGTCAGCTTCGCAGTCCGGCCGATGATGTCCAGCAGTTCTTCCGAATTCTCCACCCCCGGCACCTGCAGCAAAATGCGGTCGTAGCCTTGGCGCTGGATCGTCGGCGCCCGGGTGCCGGTCTCGTCGATACGGCGGTTCAGGACCTCGATCGCCTGCCGAATGACGTTGTTGCGCTGTTGGTCGAGATAGAGTTCGGTGTAGCCGACGGTGAAGCGCTCATCGCTTCGGTCGATCTCCAGATTGGGATCGTTCCCCCGCAGCAACTGGAGAACCGTGTCGGCCCGTTCCGGCTCGCGCAGGGCGAACTGTACCTTACCGTCGCGCACGCCTAACCCCCGGATGCCGATCCGTTCTTGCCGCAGGACGATCAGGATGCTGGCAGAGAGATCGCGCAACTGCTCTTCCTGCAGCGCCTCGAAGTCGACCTCCAGCAGGAGGTAAGAACCGCCGCGCAGATCGAGACCGAGATTGATCTGCTCATGCGGCAGCCAATCGGGTAGCGCATCCAAGGTACCGCGCGGCAGCACGTTGGGAAGGGCATAATAGAGCGATAGCACCAAGACGACGAGGATCGTCGCCCTCTGCCAACGCGGGAGCTGGGTCATACCTCAAATCCTCGTGACCGCGGGGCGCCCAGGGGCGCATGCTTGGGCGCACAAGACTTCCTTGCCATCCAGGGCTTCGCGACCTCCTCGGTCTGGCGCACCCTGCGATGCATAAGACTTCCTTACTTGTCCCCCTTTGCCGGGCCGCCCTGGATATCGGACTTCTTGCTGCCGAAAAGGGATCCGCGCTTAGCAGGCGCGGCAGCAGGCGGCGCGCCGCTGCGGTCGAGGACCGTGGTGATAGTGCTGCGCACCACGCGCACGCGCACGCCATCGGCAATCTCTACTTGGACCTCGTTGTCGTCGATGACCTTGGAAACCTGGCCGACGAAGCCGCCGCCGGTGACCACGCGGTCGCCGCGCCGCAGGTTCGCCACCATGTTGCGATGTTCCTTGGCGCGCTTCTGCTGCGGGCGGATCAGCAGGAAGTAGAAGACCACGAAGATAAGGACGATGGGCAGGAACTGCATCACGACGTCGGCGCCGCCGGCGTCCTGCGCATAGGCAGGGGTGATGAACATGAAGTTCTAACTCCGCATTAACGGGGGTGTCACAAAAGCCGGCGGACTATAGCCGTCCCGCGCACAATTGCAACGCAGCCGATCCCGGTGCAGGGACACAGGGAAATTGACGCTTGGCCGGGACCATCCTAAGGCTGCCAAGTGAGCTTTTATCTTATCCACATCGAGTTATCCACACCGAGACTTGCCCCATGACCGACGATCTGACCGCCCTCGAACCCCTGCTGCGCCGCCTGACCGAAGCGGTGGAGCGCCTGGCCCCGCCGCCGGCCGCCCCCGGCAGCATGGCCCACGCCGACGCCTTCGTCTGGCAGGCCGGGGAAGGCCGCCTGCAGCCGGTGCCGCGGGTAAACCATGTGCCGCTGGACCTGCTTTGCGGCCTGGACCGCCAGGTCGAGACCTTGATGAACAACACCCGCCGCTTCGCCCGCAGCCTGCCGGCCAACAACGCCCTGCTGTGGGGTGTGCGCGGTATGGGCAAGAGTTCTATGGTCAAGGCCTGCCATGCTGCCGTGAACGAGGAGGCCGGGGGCAACGGTCATCCGCGCCTGGCTCTGGTTGAGGTGCACCGCGAGGACATCCCCACCCTGCCGCGCCTACTCACTCTTCTGCGCGGTCAACCGCGGCCTGTGCTGCTGTTCTGCGACGACCTCTCCTTCGAGAGTGAGGACGCCAGCTACAAATCCCTGAAGGCAATCCTGGAGGGCGGCATCGAGGGCCGGCCGGCCAACGTCCTGTTCTACGCCACCTCTAACCGCCGCCACCTGCTGTCGCGAGAGATGATCGAGAACGAGCGCTCGACCGCCATCCATGCCTCCGAAGCGGTAGAGGAGAAGGTCAGCCTCTCCGACCGCTTCGGCCTCTGGCTGGGCGTCCACAACTGCGATCAGGCCACCTACTTCGCCATGATCGAGGGCTACTGTCGGCACTATGGCATCCCCTTCGAGCGTGAAGAACTGGAGCGCGAGGCCCGCGCTTGGGCGGTTACCCGCGGCAGCTGCTCCGGCCGCGTAGCCTGGCAGTTCATCCAGGAGATGGCCGGCCGCCTAGGCATCCCGATCGCGCTTTAGAGCTTGGTTCATGAAGAGGTTAAACCCCTTCATGACGGCGGCGGCGCGGGTCAAGCGTGGCTGTAGATCGGCTCGGGCGACGTGACGGCCGTCGTCGCTGCATCGATGAGGGCTGCGCCCTCTTGCACGTCCATGCCCTTCCCGGCATAGGCGTGCGAGGCGATGTAGAGGGGTTCCTTGCCGTTGACCGGATGGGCGATCATCGCCTGCCGGCATCAATCCTTCCGCTGCACGACGATGGACTGCTGGGCCAGCCGGATCGATGCGGGCGCACGAATGGCGTAGCTCTGCTACCGTACCTTGCCGGCGATCCGCGCCTTCAAGTGCGGATTCGGCCGACCCTAGCCACGCCGCGCCGAGGTCGATGCGGGTGGCCAGGATGCAACGGACATTACCTTACCGCATCTCCGGCCTCGCCCTTGCGGCCTCGTCCGGTCCCAGGCGGGCTTTGCAGGGCTCCGGCCGTCAGGAAGCCTCGCCACGGGCCTTCTTCACAGGTGCCTCCCGCGTCGCTCCTCGTACCGTCGCAGTGGGCGCCGCAGGTTCGCTTCGTAGGCCGTAACCGGCGAAGCGAGCCAAGGTCTCGTCGATCTGTGCCTTGCTCAACAGCACAGGGCCGCCCAACTGCAGCGATAGATAGTACTGGCGGGCGAGGGCCTCCAATTCGACGGTGCGCCACATGGCCTTGGCCAGGCTGTCGCCTAAGGCCAGCATGCCGTGGTTGGCCAGTAGGCAAGCCGTACGGTCGGTCAGGGCCTGCAAGGCCAGATCGGAGAGATCTTGCGTGCCGAAGGTGGCGTAGCCCGCACAGCGCACGCTGTTTCCTCCGAAGGCCGCGATCATGTAGTGGCAGGCCGGAATCTCCTTTCCGGCAATGGCCAGGGCGGTGCAGAAAGCCGGGTGGGCATGCACAACCGCCTGCGCATCGGGCCGGGCGCGCAACAGCGCGTAGTGCATGCGCCACTCGCTCGACGGCTTGGCCGGCCCCTCCCAAGCTCCGTCCCCATCCAGCGGCATGGAGGCAATCAGTTCCGGCGTCAGATCTCCGTAAGGGATCGCCGAGGGTGAGATCAGCATCCTGTTCTCCAAGCGCCCGGAGATATTGCCTGAGGTGCCCTGATTGACGCCGCTGGCGTTCAACTCCCGGCAACGCCAGACGATCTCTTCGCGCAGCACCAGTTCGCCCTTGGTCATGACCTCCCCCGCAACGACGCAACCGGGGGATCACCTTAGCGGCAAAGACGGTCCGGGAACCATACCCGAACAGCAGAAACGGCGAGGACCTACCAGGCCGTTCCAGAGAAAATGCATCGAACCGGAGCGTTTTCTCTTGCCCAGCCGCATCGAACTGAAATTTATTCAGGAAATTTTACCGACACGGAAAATGAACGGGCAACTTCAGAGCGCGGCGATGCAAAGTGAGGAGTCTTGCAACGCGCTGGTTGGGATAAGATCTGCGCAAGGCGCACGGGCTGACCCTGGCCGGGCCGGCGGTGCGGCTGGGGCGTTCCGTCGGCTGGCTGAGCCAGGTGGAGCGCGGCCTCTCCGAGCCCGGCGTCGGCGATCTGCGGGCGTTCTCGGAAGCACTGGAGGTGCCGTTGGGATTCTCCTTCGCCAACGACGACGCGCCGGCCGAGGAACACGGTCTGATCATCCAGCGGGAGGGCCGCCGCTCGCTCGGCAACAGCCAGGACGGCTTGGTCGAGGAGCCGCTGTCGCCCGGCTTCGGCGGCTCTTTCCAGGATTCTGCGCAGCGTTTTCGCGCCGGCGACAGTTTTCGCTTCGAGAACGAGCGTTTTCTTCGGCGAAACCCAGTTCTTCGGCGATCTGCGGGCGGCGAGCCCTGCATCGTCATCTGGGCTGTCGTCCCACCGCTCTACTGACCCCCACCCCAGAGACCCCAGGAGACCCAAGCCATGGCAGACCTTCCTTCCTCCGCCCGCGTCGCGATCATCGGCGGCGGTGCCGTCGGCTGTTCCAGCCTCTACCACCTGGCCAAGGCTGGCTGGACCGACTGTCTTCTGATCGAAAAGAACGAACTGACCTCGGGCTCCAGCTGGCATGCCGCCGGCAACTGCCCGACCTTCTCCGGATCTTGGTCGATCATGAAGCTGCAAGGCTATTCCAACGCCCTCTACAAGGTGTTGGGCGAAGAGGTCGGCTACCCGATCAACTATCACAACACGGGCGCCATCCGCTTGGCCCACACCCAGGATCGCATGGCCGAGTTCCGCCACGTCTGCACCATGGCCAACCGCCAGGGCATTAACTTGGAGATGGTCACGCTGGAGGAGATGAAGGCGCTCTATCCCTTCCTGGAACTGCACAACCTGCTGGGCGGCAGCTACGATCCGACCGACGGCGACATCGATCCGGCCCAGCTGACCCAGGCTTTCGCGGCCGGTGCGCGGAAGCTGGGCGCCAAGATCCAGCGCTTCTGCCCGGTGACCGGCGTTACCCGCGCGGGCAACGAGTGGCTGGTCGAGACCGGGCAGGGGACGGTGCGCTGCGAGTATGTCGTCAACGCCGCCGGCTACCGCGCGGCCGAGGTCGGCGCCTATTTCGGCCGCACGGTGCCTTGTGTGTCGATGTCCCACCAGTATCTCATCACCGAGACCATTGCCGAGCTTGCCGAGCGCGGCGAGACCAAGCTGCCGCTGCTGCGCGACCCTGACGTCTCCTATTACCTGCGTCAGGAACGCGATGCACTGCTGCTGGGACCCTACGAGTGGCAGGCGACGCCGCACTGGGTGGCCCGCAACGACCCCATGCCGGAGGACTTCTCTTTCCAGCTCTATCCCGACGACCTGAACCGGCTGGAGTACTACATTGAGGACGCCTGCGGACGCGTGCCGATTCTGGGCACGGCCGGCGTCAAGCGGGTGGTAAACGGACCCATCCCCTATACCCCGGACGGTAATCCCCTGGTCGGTCCCATGCCGGGCGTGCCCAACGCCTTCGAGGCCTGCGTCTTCTCCTTCGGGATCGTACAGGCAGGCGGCGCCGGCAAGGTGCTGTCGGAGTGGATTGTGCACGGCGAGACCGAGTGGGACATGTGGTCGGTCGATCCGCGCCGCTATACCGATTATGCTACCGCTGAGTACACCCGTGCCAAAGCCGTGGAACTTTATCGGAACGAATACGCCATCGGCTATCCCAACGAAGAACGGCCGGCCGGCCGGCCGGCCCTGACCACGCCGATCTACGAGACGCTGAAGGCCAAGGGCGCGGTCTTCTGTGCGCGCGGCGGCTGGGAGCGAGCGGCCTGGTTCCCGCGGCCGGGCAAGGATCCGCAGACCCACAGCAACCGCCTGGACCACGGCGAATCCTTCGACGCCGTCGGCGAGGAGTGCCGCGCCATCCGCGACGCCGTCGGCATCATGGACTTCCCCGGCTTCTCCCGCTTCCTTGTGCAAGGACCGAAAGTGGCGGCCTGGCTGGAGGGCCTGATCGCCGGCCGCCTGCCGCGACCCGGCAGGATGGGCCTAGTCTATGTCGCCACATCCAAGGGCCGCATCCTCTCCGAGTTGACGGCGACCCGTCTGGGCGAAGACGAGATCCTGCTGCTAGGCGCGGGCAGCGGCGAGTGGCACGACCGGGATCTTCTGGCCCGGAACCTGCCGGCCGACGGAACCGTCACCCTTGAGAACCGGACCGCCGCCTGGAGCGCTCTGATCCTCACCGGCCCAAAGAGCCGGGAGGTCCTGGAGACGGTCACCGGTCTGGACTGCTCCAACCGGGCCTTCCCCTGGCTGACCGCGCAGCCAGTCACCCTCGGCACGGCCCAGGGCCTTGCTCTCCGGGTCTCCTACGTCGGCGAGTTGGGCTGGGAGCTACACTTCCCGCTAGGCCAGGTTTTGAGCGCCTACCGGCGGCTCTGGGCCGCCGGCGAAGCGCACGGCATCCGCGACTTCGGCATGTATGCCATGGAGTCGCTGCGCCTGGAGAAGTGCTACCGCTCTTGGAAGCAGGATCTCTCCACCGACTGGAGCCTGCTGGAAGGCGGCCTCGATCGCTTTGTGAAGCTGGACAAGGCGGACTTCCCTGGCAAGGCGGCGCTGCTGGCCGAAAGGCAGCAGGGTACGAAGGAGCGCTTTGTGCCGCTGTTGCTGGCGGAGACCGATACCGAGGCGCCCTACCTCTCCTCGGTCTGGCAGAACGGCGAGGCGGTCGGCCTGATCACATCCTGCGGCTACGGCCACCGCATCGGTCGCTCGATCGCGTTGGCCACGGTCCGCAGCGACCTGACCGCCGAGGGTACCGAGCTGGAGGTGGAGATCTACGGCAACCGCAAGGAGGCCGTGGTCGCCAGCGAGCCCCTCTACGATCCCGAAAATGCGCGCCTGCGCGTCTAAGGAGCAAGATCCCATGAGCGACACCCCATGAGCAACCTTCCCGGCAAGGCCCGCACCGTCATCATCGGCGGCGGCGTCATCGGCTGCTCTCTGGCCTATCATCTGATCGCTCTGGGATGGCAAGACGTGGTGTTGCTGGAGCGCAAGCAACTGACCTGCGGCACCACCTGGCATGCCGCAGGCCTGGTCGGGCAGCTGCGCGCCACCATGAACATGACCAAGCTGGCCCAATACTCGGCCGAACTCTATCGCACCTTGGAGGCGGAGACCGGAGTCGCCACCGGCTACCGGCAGCGCGGATCGCTCGCCCTGGCCCTCAGCGAAGACCGCATGGAGGAACTGGCGCGCGGCGCCGGCATGGCCGCGACCTTCGGGCTGGAGGCGCATGTCATTTCACCCGGGGAGTGCCTGGAGCGTTATCCCTTGCTGTCGCTCGATGGGGTGGTGGGCGGCGTCTTCCTGCCAACCGACGGCCAGGCCGATCCCGCTAACGTAGCACTCGCCATGGCCCGCGGCGCACGCAACGGCGGCGCGCGGGTGATCGAGGGCGTCAAGGTCACCGGCGTGACCCAGTGCAACGGGCGGGTCACCGGCGTCGAGACCGAGCAGGGGACGATCGAAGCTGAGATGGTAGCGAACTGCGCCGGCATGTGGGGCCGCGAGATCGGTCGCATGGCCGGGGTCAAGGTCCCGCTGCAGGCCTGCGAACACTTCTACATCGTAACCGAGGGGATCGAGGGCCTATCGCCGGACCTGCCGGTGCTACGCGTGCCCGACGAGTGCGCCTATTACAAGGAAGACGCCGGCAAGATCCTGCTGGGCGCCTTCGAGCCGCTGGCCAAACCCTGGGGCATGGAGGGTATCCCGGAAGACTTCTGCTTCGACCAACTGCAGGAGGACGTCGACCGCTTCGAGCCGATCCTGGAGCGGGCCATGGTCCGCGTGCCTCTGCTGGCCAGCACCGGCATCCACACATTCTTTAACGGGCCGGAGAGCTTTACGCCCGACGACCGCTATCTATTGGGCGAAGCGCCGGAGCTGAAGAATTTCTTCGTCGCCGCCGGCTTCAACTCCATCGGCATTCAGTCGGCCGGCGGTGCCGGCAAGGCCCTGGCCGAGTGGATGGACGCGGGCGAACCGCCCTTCGACCTCTGGGACGTTGACATCCGCCGCATGCAGCCCTTCCAGTCCAACCGCTCCTATCTGATGGCCCGCGCCAAGGAGACCCTGGGACTGCTCTACGCCGACCACTTCCCCTACCGTCAATACGCCACAGCCCGCGGCGTGCGCCGCTCGCCGCTGCACGAGCGCCTGGCCGCCGCCGGCGCCTGCTTCGGCGAGACCGCGGGTTGGGAGCGCGCCAACTGGTTCCTGCCGGCCGAGGCCGCCGCACGCGGCGAGACGGCCGACTACCGCTATTCCTGGAGGCGCCAGAACTGGTTTCCCTATGCCGCCGAGGAACACAAGGCGGTGCGCGAAGGCGTCGGTCTCTTCGACATGACCTCCTTCGGCAAGATCCGGGTCGAGGGCCGCGACGCCGAGGCGGTGCTGCAACGGATCTGTGCCAACGACGTCTCCATACCGGTGGGGCGTATCGTCTATACCCAATGGCTGAACCGGCGCGGTGGGATCGAAGCCGACGTGACCGTCACCCGGCTGGCCGAGCGGGCCTTCCTGATCGTGACTCCCGGCGCCACCCTGCACCGCGACCTCGCCTGGCTGACGCGCCACATCCCGGAGGAAGCCTTCTGCATCGCCACCAACGTCACTGCGGCCGAGGCCGTGCTCTGCGTCATGGGCCCCAAGGCACGCGGCTTGCTGCAACCCCTGACGCCGCAGTCGCTGGCCAACGAAGCCTTCCCCTTCGGCACCATGCAGGAGATCGAGATCGGCCTGGGTCTGGCTCGCGCCCATCGCGTGACCTACGTGGGTGAGTTGGGCTGGGAACTCTACGTCTCCAGCGATATGGCGGTCCATGTCTACGATGCGATCGCCGAGGCCGGAGCAGCACAGGGCCTGCGCCACTGCGGCCTGCATGTGCTCGACTCCTGCCGGATCGAGAAGGCCTATCGCCATTTCGGCCACGACATCACCGACGAGGACCACGTGCTGGAAGCCGGCCTGGGCTTCGCCGTCAAGACCGACAAGCCGCGCTCCAACCTTGGCGATTTCCTGGGACGCGAAGCCGTCTTGCGCAAGCGCGAGAGCGGGCTTACCCGCCGCCTCTTGCAGTTCAAGCTGACCGACCCCGAGCCGCTGCTCTACCACAACGAGCCCATTGTGATGGAGGGGCAGATCGTGGGCTATCTCTCGTCGGGCAACTACGGCCATCATCTCGGCGCTGCCGTCGGGCTGGGCTACGTGCCTGCCAAGCCGGAGCAGACGCTCGGTGACCTGCTGCAGGCTCACTTCGAGATCGAGGTCTGCGGCGCGCGCATTCCCGCCGTAGCCTCGGCCAAGCCGCTCTACGACCCAAAGGCGGAGCGGACCAGGATTTAGCGGCCTTACCGAGGTTCCTTGCAGGGAGGACCGTCCATGGGACAGGCAGAGGTGGGCAACAAGACCGGCCGCCGCCGCGGCCGCGCTGCCAGGATGGCGGCAAGGGCAGCGCCCTTGGCCGAAGACATCCGGCCGGTCCGGCCGGGCTTGCACGGTGGCCGCTACCGGCCGCTTCTCGAACAAGAGGTCAAACGTATCCATCGGGCGGCACTCGATGCGCTGCAGCAGATCGGCCTGGGACAAGCCATTCCCTCTTGCGTCGATGTCTGCACCGCGGCCGGCGCCGAGATCGGCGAGGATGGCAGACTGCGCTTCCCCCAGGCCCTAGTCGAAGACGTCATCGCCAAGGCCTGGCGCCGTCAGCCGTTGTACGGACAGCAGGAAAAGCACGACATGCTGCCAGCCGGCGACCGGGTCTACTACGGTACGGCGGGGGCTGCGACCCAAGTCATCGACCTGGAAAACAATAACTACCGCGACGCCACCATTCGCGATCTCTACGACTCGGCCCGCATCGCCGAGACGCTGGACAATTGTCACTTCTTCCAGCGGCCGCTTACCGCCTGCGACATCGAGGATTCGGCAACCCTGGACGTCAACACCCTCTATGCCTCAATCGCCGGAACCACCAAACATGTCGGCACCAACTTCAACGTACCTGAAGGTGCGGAGATGGGCCTCCGCTTCCTGCACCGCTACTGCGGCAGCGAGGAGGCTTGGCGGGCGCGACCCTTTGTCAGCAATTCCAACTGCTTCGTCGTGCCGCCGATGAAATTCGCCGAGGACGCCTGCCGAGTCCTGGAGATCTGCGTGCGCGGCGGCATGCCGGTGCTGCTACTCTCCGCCGGCCAGGCTGGCGCTACGGCACCGCCCTATCTGGCCGGTGCCGTGGTGCAGGCCGTAGCCGAGTGCCTGGCAGGTCTTTGCTACGTGAACGCCATTAAGCCGGGTGCGCCGGCAATCTTCGGCACCTGGCCCTTCGTCTCCGACCTGCGCACGGGGGCCATGTCGGGCGGATCCGGCGAACAGGGTCTGCTGGCAGCTGCCTGCGCGCAGATGGCCCAGTTCTACGATCTGCCGGGCGGCGGTGCCTCGGGCATGTGCGATTCCAAGCTGCCGGACAACCAAGCCGGCTATGAGAAAGGGATCAACACAGCCGTGGCTGGCTTGGCGGGCCTTAACCTAGTCTACGAATCGATCGGCATGCATGCCTCGCTGTTGGGCTTCTGCTTGGACAGCATGATCATCGACGACGACATGATCGGGCAGGTCTTGCGCTGCGTTCGCGGCATCGAGGTTACCGAAGACAGCGTCTCCTTGGAGGTGATCCGCCAAGTCTGTCTGGAGGGACCTGGACATTACCTTGGACATGAAGCGACACTGTCGTTGATGCAGCGCGAATATGTCTATCCGGTCCTAGGTGACCGCAGCAGCCCGAAGGAATGGGTCGAGAAGGGTAAGCAGGATCTGGTCCGGCGTGCCATAGCTCGCCGCAAGGAGGTGTTAGCCAACCACTTCCCGGGGCACGTCTCCGATAGATTGGATGTGGCGCTGCGCAGGGCTTTTCCCCTGATGCTGCCGCGCAGCGTCATGCGGGCGGACGCTTAGGCGCGGTAACGATCCACCGGAGCGGATGCTGACGCAAGGCGCCTTTCCGGCCCGGTCCTGCGGCCGGCGAATCCGGGTCCTCCTTGCCTATGAACCTGGGCCTATGAACCTGGGGACCGGTACCGAAGTTTGACGCAAGTCCTTGACGAAGTGAAACGAAATCGCCCGCACCTTGATGTTGCAGGGCGGCAAGATTGACATTGATATTTCTGGTATATTTCTGGAAATATCATTTTTCAATCTGTTAGGGAAATTCGTGCCTCTCTAAAAAGGGTTGCACCGTGGTGCGGACAAGGAATAGAAAACTATACTTTTAGCCGTGACGTTGTATCCTGCTGAAGGAAAGACAATGTAGAGCGGTCCGGACAGGCGGACAGAGACAAAAAATGCATTCAATCGAGGAGATCGTAACCGGGAAAGAGACCGTCCGGCATTTCATAGACCTGACAAGATCTGACCGACCGATAAACCGATGACCGTTGCACCGAGAGCTTCGATCGTTATTCGCGCCCTGAACGAAGGCAAGTACCTAGGACCGCTGTTCGAGGCGCTTAAACGTCAGAGTGACCAGTCCTTCGAGGTCATCCTGGTCGATTCGGGATCGAGCGACCGCTCTGTGGCCATTGCTGAAGAGCATGGAGTGAGGATTGAGCACATTCGCCCTGAGAACTTCACTTTCGGCCGTTCTCTCAACTACGGCTGCCGGGTGGCACGCGGCGAGTTTCTGGTGCTCTTGAGTGCACACACCTTGCCGATGCATGAGGACTGGCTGGCCGAGTTGTTGCATCCCTTCGAGGACGAACGGGTCAAGGTTAGCTACGGCATGCAGCGCGGTGGCAAAGAGAACAAGTTCTCCGAATGCTGTATGATGCAGTCCTGGTTCCCCGAAACCGACATCCCCAGCCAGACCGACTACTTCTGCAATAACGCCAACTGTGCGATTCGCCGCGCCGACTGGGAACGCCGTCCCTACGACGAGAGCCTCACCGGCCTGGAGGATCTGGCCTGGGCCAAAGAGGCGGTGCAGGAGGGCGGCTTGGTCGCCTATTCGGCCAAGGGCGGCATCTACCACATCCACCAAGAGACCTGGGACAGGGTCCGCAAGCGCTACTATCGCGAGGCGCTGGCGTTCCAGAACATCGAGCCGGATGCCTATTTCCGCCTGTCCGATCTGCTGCGCTATAGCAGCCTGAATATCCTGAACGATCTCAAATGCGCCCTCTCCAGGGGAGCCCTGCGCTCGATGCCAGAGATTTTCCTCTTCCGCATCAACCAGGCTCGCGGCATCTATCGCGCCTGTGCCGAGCGCAAGGTCCGCGGCTCCCGCGGCACCGAGACCGCCTCGACGCAGCACCTAAAGGATCGCTTCTACCATCCCAGCCCGAACTACGGTTTCCGGGACTGCATCCCCCGGAAGGGGCCTGCTGCTGCACGGTTGGAACGTAATCCGGCGATCCGGCGCAGGGCGTAGATCTTTTCCCAATATCGGTCAGCGTTTTCTTTTGTCTGCGCGGTTACCGCTTGGTATGGACGTAGCATGCAGGTTACTCAGATCTTCCGGCTCAATCCTACAATCTGGTTGGAGAGAACCGGCCTTTTCCCCTTCAATCGCCTGCGCCCACTGCTGCGCCCTATCCTCGCCAATCGGACGGTACAGGCGGTTCTTCGCGATCCGCTGGATGCACTGGCCCAGCACGGCAACAGACCGCTTTCCTTCCTCGCTCAAAAACTGAAGGCACTGAGACGCAGGCGCCGCCTGCGCGCTTTGGAAAGCGCCGGGCGGCCCTTGGTGTCGGTGATCGTACCGGCCCACAATGCCGCAAACACCGTCGTCGGCGCCCTCAAGAGCCTAACCGGCCAGAATTACGGCCGGCTGGAAATTGTGGTGGTCGACGACAAGAGCACAGACGAGACGGCGGCCTTGGTGTCCGATCTGTCGGTCGGCGACCCGCGCATTCGCCTTTTGCGTGCGGAACGCCAACTGGGCGCAGCCGGCGCCCGCAATCTTGGCCTGGCCGCCGCACGCGGCGACTTTATCACCTTCCAGGATGCCGACGACCGCTCTAGACAGGACCGCATCGAACGTCAGCTTTTTCTTGTGGTCCAGAACCGGCGCTTCCTGGCCAGTCTCTGCGCCTATGTCCGTGTCGATCCGGAGGGGCAGCCGCTCTTCGTCAACGATCAACTCTATCGCAAACGAACCGTCTCCCTGCTCTTCCGGCGCGATCCGGTGCTGCAGCGCTTGGGCGGGATGGCGCCCCTGCAGCGCGGCGAGGATTCGGAATACCTCGCCCGCTTCACGGCCGCCTTCGGGCGTTCGGCACAGCGCTTCCTGCCCGCTCCGCTCTACGAAGCTCACTTCTCCAGCGATTCTCTGCTGTGGCGCGATACGGAGGTACGGCGTCAAGGCAATCGCATCTACTATCCCGCCGGAGAGACGGCGCAAGAGGCGCTCGATCGCTACCGGGACTGGCACCGTCAAATTGCCGCCGGCAAGGCCGATGCCTATCTGCCCTTGCCCAAGTCCCCCGAACGCGACGATCCGCGCGGCACGGCCTGATACCTGGAACATGGATCCTGTAACGAAGATGGGATAGCACTGAGTGCGGTTTGGCGCCCTTGTCGCGTCGTCCCGCCTATCCGGCCCTCCGATCTCTAATGTCTGCGGCCCGAGCCGGTGTTTACCGATCGCGACCGGAAATCGGGCCGGTAACAACAGGATTCAGCGGGGATCTTCGCCATGAACAAATACAAACTCGTCGCCCTCATGCCCATGCGCCATCGCTCGCAGCGGGTTCCCGGAAAGAATTACCGCCCCTTCGGCGACGGCCGCCCGCTTTATCAGCACACGCTTGAGAATCTGCTGGCCGTAAAGCAGATCGAGAAGGTGATCGTCGATACCGATTCGCCGCTGGTGAAGGAGCAGTGCGCGGAGAAGTACCGGGACGTCATCGTCCTGGATCGTCCGGAACAGCTGCGGGCGCCGGAAATTCCGATGAACGACATCCTGATCCACGACGCCACCCAGGTGGAATCCGAGTTCTACATGCAGACCCACTCCACCAATCCGTTGCTGCGCCAAGAGACCATGGCGGCGGCCGTCGATCTGTTCTTCGATCAGTATCCCATATACGACTCGCTGTTGGGCGTGACCGTGATTCGCGACCGCATCTGGGATGTACTGGGACGGGCGGTGAACCACAATCCCAACATCTTGTTGCAGACTCAGGACCTGCCGAAGTGGTTGGTGCAGGAAAACTCCACAATGTACATCTTCGAGCGCAACCGGCTGCTGAACGACCGTAACAGGATCGGCAATCGGCCTTACCTCTATGAGGTCGACGAGATCGAGGCCCGCGACATCGATATCGAGATCGACTTCCAAATTACCGAGATGCTCTACAAGGCCCGCATGGAGGCAGACAATGCCTAAGGTCCTCGTCACTTGCCATCACCTGCTACGCCACATCGACCGCTACAAGCCGCGCTTCGAGGCCGCAGGCATCGACTTGGTGCTGCCGGAGGTCGTCGGCCAGCAGTTCTCCGCCCAGGAGATGCTGGATCTGATTCGCGGCGTCGACACCTGCATCCTCGGCGACGACTTCATCGATCGCGCGGTGCTGGAGACTGGCAAGGAAGAGGGCCTGAAGGCCATCGTCAAGTGGGGCATCGGCACCGATTCGATCGACAAGGAGAGCGCCCGCGAACTAGGCATCCCGGTGCGCAACACCCCCGGCACCTTCGGCGAAGAGGTGGCCGACGCCGCCTTCTCGCTGATCCTGCTGCTGGCCAGGGGGTATCATAAGATGCATGCCTCCGTCGCCGGCGGCGGCTGGCTGAAGATCCAGGGCCGGAGCCTCGCCGGCAAGACTCTGGGCGTGGTCGGCCTCGGCAGCATTGGGCGTGCCGTCGGGCGCCGCGGCACCGCATTCGGCATGAGCGTCGTGGGCTCGGACAGGGTCGACATGCCGCTTGAGGTCCTACGTCCCAACGGGATCGCGCAGAAATCCTTCGAAGAGGTGCTGGTTATCAGCGACTACCTGGTACTGGCCTGCACTCTAACGGCCGAAAACCGGCATCTGATCGACGCCAAGACCCTGGCCAAGATGAAGCCCGGCGCCAATCTGGTGAACGTGGCCCGCGGCCCCCTAGTCAAGGAAAGCGATCTGGCCGAAGCCTTGAAGAACGGTCATATCGGCGCTGCCGGCCTGGACGTCTTCGAAGTCGAGCCCCTACCCGGGAACAGCCCCTTGCGCGGCCTCGACAATGTGGTCTTCGGCACCCACAACGGTTCGAACACCCGCGAAGGCGTCGAGCGGGTGAATGAGATCACCGTTGCCATGGCCCTGGAGATCGTCGCGCAGGCTTAGACATTTGCCGGCCGCCCGACCCGCTGGCAAGACCAGGCGCCCGGTGTAGCGCACCGAAAGTCTTTTGAGATCGGGCCGATCTGCATGCGGTACGGGCCGAGCCCGGCGCCACCGGCGCCCCCCGCCTGGTGGCCGAGCGCGGC
>JACOMY010000017.1 GCA_014324045.1 Rhodospirillales bacterium
GGAGCATTTCCTTCCGTCTGTGAATGACGTGCATGTGGTCATGCCGCATCAAGACATCTATTTGGCCCTTGACAGATCGGGGAACAACTTCATCGACTCGCATCTGTCGTTCGGCGCCTGGATGGACCACGCGGGCTTCTTCGTCGCGGTCAAGGGCACTTATACGGAAGATGGCGTGGAGGGAAAAGAGCGCGCTGCCCGCATGGTCTTGGCGGTTGGTGAGCGTACGATCGTCGAAGAATCGGCCGAAGAACCGGTGGACCATCGCCCGGCCGTCGATGCGGTCTGGCGCGGTTCGATGGTGGGAACCGTCCTGGAGGGCGATGAAAAGGACCACCTCCTCCGGGGCGATGCGCACCTGACGTTCGACGTGAAAAGCTCAAGGCTCGACGCGGTTTTCTTCAACATCAGGGATTACGACAGATTCGGTACGCCGTACGAAATGGAAAAGCGGAATCCGGAGTGGGCTGTATGGCATCATGATCGGAAGCGCGATCAAGAGAATTATCGTACGGCGTACCTGGAGGGACCTTGGAAACCGGGACCGAGTGACAGTATCCGCTTCGGGGCAACGGTCGACGAAAACGGCGGCTATGAGTACACGCATCCAGAACGACGTACTAGCATCAGGGGTGCATTTTACGGTGACGGCCATGCCGAAACCGCCGGGACCTTTGAAAAGTATGGCATCGCCGGAGCCTTCGGCGCCAAAAAGGTGATCTCGGAGGCTGCGGTCCCGGAGGCACCGGAGAATTAACGGCGCCTAGGGGTTAGCCGTGCGCCTGCGGCTGCCAGGGGGGCTTCCTTGGAATCCACGCCCGGAGGAAGCGCCGCCCGGCGCGTGGGGCAAGCGGCGCGACTGGAAGGCCTGACTCTCGGCTTTACGCTCCTTCTAACTGGACGGACTGTCCTGACATTTTGCGGAAAACCTGTTATGATCTCAGAGAAATGCGGTAAGGGTATTCGATGGAGTTCATTTACCGCAGAGTCGAGAGTGCATCCGAATCCGCCAAGCCGCTGCGATAGAACTGCTCGCCGTCTGGCTCGCCGGGGCCGTCACCGCGGGTTTAGCGGCCGGCTTGCTGGTTTTCGTCATCTGGCCACTGGTCCCTCCTTTCCCTGGTACTGGGCCTACTACTGTTCCTGGACCTAACTGTTCTTTGCCGCGTTGGAGCTGCTGGTCGGTCTCTGGGCCAGTATGCCCTGGCCGGGAGCTTGCCGATCCTTCCTCCGGTGTTCCTCTCAGGTACCTTCTTCGTTACCGCGGACTTGCCGCCGATCGGGCCTTGGCTCCTGGAACTCAACCCGGTCTCCTACGCCATCGACGGGGTTCGCACCGGTCTCCTAGGCTATGCCGGCAGCAACCTCGCCGCCGGCGCGTTCCACCTTCTGCTGCTCGCCTGCACAAGCGAATGCGGGGCAGCAGTCCTTTTCCCTGGGATTTGGGGGGCGAAACGCCGCCCGGCGGCGCGGTAAACCGGAACTGCGGCAAGCCGGAACGTGTTCCTCCGGAACTTTTTCCAAGTGCACTCTAGACGGCGGATCCGGGAATCGCCAAATAGAGCGCTGCTTTCGATCGTAACGTCTACGAGAGATGGATCGGCTCAAGCCCATGGACAGTAGTACCCCGCCCATAAGTCCGGCTTCGGATCGTCTATCGAGCGACCGGCAGGCACGCCGTGCCGAACGTCGTCGGCGTGCCCGCGAGGGGCTGTTCGACAGCTCGGTCGCCTCACCTTGCGTTGCGGTCTGTCAGATGGATGCCCAGAACCGCTTCTGCATCGGCTGCAAGCGTAGTTTGGACGAGATTCGCGATTGGACGATCATGACGGCCGGCGAGAAACAAGCCGTAATCGACCGGATTGCATCTGAGGGTTGAGGCGCCAGCCCAAAGGGCAACTTGCCCCTGTAAGGATGGGGCTTAAGGATGGAGGCTTTCACGATCTCCCGGAGCATAGCTATGGTTCGCTCTCGCGTGCTTACAATAGGCCGGGATCGTCAGGCGTCAAAGTGACTTGGTCAGAATGAATGAGAGGCCCCTCTTCTCTGGCTGCATCGGCTGCTGTCCGGCCCCAAAAATATAAGAAGATGGTTAATACAAGAAGACGGTTAATATAAGAAGACAAGTCAATAAATATCCACCCAAGTGTTCTTTTCGCTTGCTTGGGTCAATCAGATTACAGCAATTCCACTCAAGACCAGACTAAAGGGCGCCTTTATCGAAGATTAACTGTCCTTCATTTTAAGCGCCGCGATGAAGGCGGACTGCGGAATCTCCACACTGCCGAACTGGCGCATGCGCTTCTTACCTGCTTTCTGCTTATCCAGCAGCTTGCGCTTGCGGGAGATATCGCCACCGTAGCACTTGGCCGTCACGTCCTTGCGCATCGCCGAGACTGTCTCGCGCGCGATGATGCGTCCGCCGATGGCGGCCTGGATCGCGATCTTGAAGAGCTGCCGCGGGATCAACTCCTTCAGCCTTTCGCAGAGCTGGCGGCCGCGGGTCTCGGACTGGCTGCGGTGCACGATCACCGACAAGGCATCGACCGGATCCTGGTTCACCAGTATGGAGACCTTGACCAGGTCGCCCGCCCGGTAGGTCTCGATCTGATAGTCGAAGGAGGCATAGCCGCGTGTGACCGACTTCAGACGGTCGTAGAAGTCGAAAACCACCTCGTTCAAAGGCAGCAGATAGGTGACCATGGCCCGGTTGCCGGCGTAGGTAAGCTCGATCTGTTCGCCACGCCGGTCTTCACAGAGCTTGAGAACGGCACCCAAGAAATCGTCGGGCACCAGGATGACGGCCTTGATCCAGGGCTCCTCGATCTTCTCGATTTTGACGACATCCGACAGGTCGGCTGGATTGTGTATCTCCTCCAGGCTGCCGTCATTCATATGCACGCGATACACCACCGAGGGCGCGGTTGTGACCAGGTCTAGACCGAATTCGCGTTCCAGGCGCTCTTGGACGATCTCCAGATGCAGCAGGCCCAGGAAGCCGCAACGGAAGCCAAAGCCCAAGGCGGCCGAGGTCTCGGCCTCGAACTGGAAGGAAGAGTCGTTCAGCGCCAACTTGGCCAGGGAGTCGCGCAGCTCCTCGTATCCGGCGGCTTCAGCCGGGAAGAGGCCGCAGAAGACCACCGGGACAGATGGCTTGAAACCGGGCAAGGGCGCGCCGGCCGGCTTTCGGTCTTCGGTGATGGTGTCGCCGATCTTGGTTTCGTGGATCGTCTTGATGCCGGCGACCAGGTAGCCGATTTCGCCCGGTCCCAGCTCCTTCTGCGCGACCTTGCGCGGGGTCAGCAGGCCGACCTCCTGGGCCTCGTGCGCCGCGCCGGTGCCCATCAGGCGGATCTTCGCACCTTTGCGCAGGCGGCCGTTCACCACGCGGGTCAGGATGACCACGCCAAGGTAGGAATCGTACCAGGAATCCATCAACAGCGCTTGCAGCGGTGCGTCGTTCTCGCCCTTGGGGGCGGACAGGCGCTGTACGACGGCCTCAAGCACCTCGGTCACACCCTTGCCGGTCTTGGCCGAGATCTCCAGCGCATCGGCGGCATCCAGACCGATGACTTCTTCGATCTGCTCTTTGACCCGTTCGGGTTCGGCAGCCGGCAGATCGATCTTGTTCAGGACGACAACGATCTCATGATCGTTGTCGATCGCCTGATAAACAGTGGCCAGGGTCTGCGCTTCCACGCCCTGGCTGGCGTCGACCAGCAGCAGTGAGCCCTCGCAGGCAGCCAGCGAGCGGCTAACCTCGTAGGCGAAGTCAACGTGGCCGGGCGTATCGATCAAATGAAGGTAGTATTCCTTCCCGTCTTCGGCCCGATAGGTCAGGCGCACCGCCTGTGCCTTGATGGTGATCCCCCGCTCGCGCTCCAGGTCCATGGAGTCCAGGACCTGCTCCTTCATCTCGCGCTCCGAAAGGCCGCCGCAGAATTGGATGATGCGGTCGGCCAGAGTCGATTTGCCGTGGTCGATGTGGGCGATGATGGAGAAGTTTCGGATGCGGGACAGATCGCTCATGACGGCTTGGTTCGCTGTTAGGCTGGCGGCCGGATCGAAAAAATCGCCGTGCCGGCAAGAAATCTGGCTATGGGCGGAAACCCTGTCGAGTGGCCTGCGTATGACAGGTCGGAAACGGGCCTCCGGTCCTCTAACTTCGAGCGGTTCGTTCCCCTTCCGATCGGTGCGATCTGCGGCTGCCCCTTTCTCCCTCTCAAGACAGGCAGGCCGCGTCGTCGGGAAACAGCCTATCGACGCAGCCGTCCGCCGGTCGATTTGCCGACCGCAGCGACCACCTTGGCAACCGCAGCTTCGATCTCGCCGTCGGTCAGGGTTCCCGTCTTGGGCTGCAGGGTCACGGTGATCGCCAGCGATTTCTCGTTTTCCGCCATGCCCTTGCCGTCGTAGAGGTCAAACAGACGCACTTGCGAAAGCAAGCCGCGCCCGGCACCGCGTGCAGCCTGCAGCAGGCTCTCTGCCGGCAGGTCGCGGTCCACGATGAAGGCCAGGTCGCGCTCTAACGGCTGGAAGGCGGAGATCTCTGGCGGCGCCTTGGCCTTACCCTTAGCTTTCGACGGCGGGATGCGATCCAGGAAGATCTCGAAGCCAGCCGCCGCATCCTTCAGACCGTAGCTGGCCGCCACCTTGGGATGCAGGATCCCGAAGCGGGCAAGCACCTTCGGCCCCAGCCGCAGCTGACCGGATTGGCCCGGATGGTACCAGGCCGGGGCATCCAGACTGGTCCGCAGGTTCTCGGTCGGGGCGCCCAGCACCTCCAGGACCGCCAGCACGTCGGCCTTGGCGTCGAAGGCGTCGACCGGACGGCCGTCGCCCTGCCAGCGCCGCTCCACCATCAGGCCGTGACGCAGGCCGCTGGCCAGCCAGGGCTCGCCCATCGGCGTGTCGTCGCGATAGATCGGCCCCAGTTCGAACAGGCCCAGGTCGGGATAGCCGCGGTCGGCGTTGCGCTGCAGGGCAGCGGCCAAGTTGCCTAGCACCGAGGGACGCATGACGTCCAGTTCGCCGGAGATGGGATTGACCAGACGCAGGCTGTCCGGCACGCCGCCGAAGAGTTCGGCTTGGCGGCCGTCCATGAAGGAGAAGGTGATGACTTCTTCCAGGCCGCGCCAGGCCAAGGTTTGGCGCACTTGCGTGCGGCGGCGTTGCGATGGCGTGAGTACTGCCTGCGGCAGGTAGCGCTCGCGCGGCAAGGGAGTCACCGGAACTTTGTCGTAGCCCTCGATTCGAAGCACCTCCTCCACGAGATCGGCTTCGCCATCGATGTCCGGGCGCCAGCTGGGGATCCTGCAGGTAGCGTACCCGCCTGCGTCGTCGACGCCGAAACCCAGCGCTTGCAGGATCTCGATCTGGCGCTCTTTGGCCATCGCGACACCGCCCAGGCTCTCCACCCGCTCGTAGCGCAGGGTGACGCTCTGCTGTGGATCGGGGATGCAGCCCGCCAGGGCCGGGTGGCTGGCCTCGCCGCCGCAGAACTCCAGGATCATGGCGCTGGCGACCTCGACGCCCCAGGTGAGACTCTGCGGATCGATCCCGCGCTCGAAGCGATAGCGTGCGTCGGAGCCGAGGTCCAACCGCCGCCCGGTGCGGGCAACACGGATGGGGTCGAAGTAGGCGACCTCCAGGAAGACGTTGACGGTCTCCTCGGTGCAGCTGCTTGCTTCGCCGCCCATGATGCCGCCGATGGCCTCCGCCATCTCTGTGTCGGCGATCACCAAGGTCTCGGTATCGAGCGGGTAGGTCTTGCCGTCCAGCGCCAGGATCTCTTCGCCGTCGCGGGCCATGCGCATGCTGACATCGCCCGTTACCTTGTCGGCATCGAAGACGTGCAACGGCCGGTTCAGATCGAAGGTGACGTAGTTGGTGATGTCCACCAGGGTCGAGATGGGTCTAAGGCCGATGGCCTTCAGTCGGCGCTTCAGCCAGGCCGGGCTTTCGCCGTTCTTGACGCCGCGGAAGTAACGTCCGGCGACGGCTGGGCAGTAGGCCGCCGCCCCCGGTTCGATGTACCAGGCGATCGGGCTGTCGAAGCTGCCGGCAATCCTGGGCGGATCGAAAGGCTTCAGCTGGCCCAGGCCGGCGGCGGCCAGGTCGCGGGCGATGCCGCGCACGCCCAGCGCCTCGGCATGGTTCGGGGTGATGGCGATCTCGATGACCGGATCGTCGAGTGCCAAAAGCCTCGCCAACGGTGTGCCTACGGTCTGTTCGCCTTCCAGTTCGATGATGCCGTCGTGCTCGTCCGACAGGTTCATTTCGCGTTCGGAAACCAGCATGCCGTCTGAGTGCTCGCCGCGGATCTTGCCGGGTTTCAGTTTGAGACCGGTGCCGGGCACGACGCTGCCAGGCGGTGCGAAGATCCCGTACATGCCGGTCTTGACGTTGGGTGCGCCGCAGACCACCTGCGATACGCCGCCGGCATGCTCTACGGTGCAGACGCGCAAGCGGTCGGCGTTGGGATGCTGCTTGGCCTCTTGCACATAGGCGACGCTGAAGGGCGCTAGGGCAGCTGCCGGGTCTTCGATGCCCTTGACCTCGAGGCCAAGCAGCGACAGCCTGGCGGCGATCTCCTCCAACGAGGCTTGGGTCTCCAGGTGGTCCTTCAGCCAGGATAAGGTGAACTTCATGCGCCTTCCCTCAAAGGCCGCGCACCATGGAGGGGACCTCCAGCGGCAGGAAGCCGTAGTGGCGCATGCGGCGAATGTCGCTCTCGAAGAAGGGGCGCAGGTCGGGGATGCCATACTTCAACATGGCAATGCGCTCAATCCCCATACCGAAGGCGAAGCCCTGATAGCGCTCCGGATCGAGCCCGCAGTTCTGCAGTACCCTGGGATGCACCATGCCGCTGCCCAGAATCTCCAGCCAGTCCTTGCCGGCGCCGACGGTCAGCCGCCCGCCGGAGCGGTCGCAGCCCACGTCGACCTCGGCCGAGGGCTCGGTGAAGGGGAAGTAGCTCGGCCGGAAGCGCACCGGCAGGTCGTCGATGCCGAAGTAGGCGCGCAGGAAGGCGACCAGAGTGCCCTTCAGGTGCCCCATGTGGATTGCTTCGTCGATCGCCAATGCCTCGACCTGATGGAACATGGGGCTGTGCGTGGCGTCGTGGTCGGAGCGGAAGGTGCGGCCCGGACAGATAATCCGGATCGGTGGCTGCTGGCTCAGCATGGTGCGTATCTGCACAGGCGAGGTGTGGGTGCGCAGCACCTTCTGCAGCCCCTCGGCGTCGGGCGGCAGGTAGAAGGTGTCCTGCTCCTGCCGGGCCGGATGGTCCGGCAGGATGTTCAAGGCTGAGAAGTTGTGGAAATCGTCCTCGACGTGCGGTCCCTCGGCCCAGGCAAAGCCCATTTCGCCGAAGATCGCCACCAACTCTTCGATCGCTTGCGGCAAGGGATGCAGATGGCCGACGTTCATCTTGCGCGGCGGCAGGGTAACGTCGATGCACTCGGCCTCCAGACGCTTTTCAAGCTCCCGGTCGGCGAGCGCGCCCTTGCGGGCTTCGATCGCCGCCTCGACGCTCTGCTTCAGCCTATTGAGGGCGCGGCCGGCATCCTTGCGCTGTTCCGGCGCCAGGCCGGAGAGGCCCTTCAGCTTGGCGGTGAGGTTGCCCTTGCGTCCCAGTATGGCGACGCGGGCCGCCTCCAGGGCGGTGCTGCTGTTGCTCTCGGCCACCTGCTCCAGCAGGCCGGCCTCCAGCGCGGCCAGCGCTTCGGCGCTCCAGTCTCGCATCTCTGTCCTTTTGTCTCAAGCTTCTTGTCCCGGGTCTCGGCCGGTTGCTTACCGCCCTTCGCCAAGGATGCCAAGATGAGTTACCGGGACTGGCATCTGCAAGAGAGGGCCAGGGCGGCAATCCCCGTGCGATGGCCCGGCGGTGCCGGGCGCCTCCGTTCCCTTGCGGTCTCGGACTACTTATCTAGGGCCGTTCCGGCCTGCTCGACGAGGCTCTTGAAGGACTCGGGCTCGCGCACGGCGAGGTCGGCCAGGATCTTGCGGTCGAGGCCGATTCCGACGGTCTTTAGGCCGTGCATAAACTGCGAGTAGGTGAGGCCGTGCTGGCGTGCACCGGCGTTGATGCGCTGAATCCAGAGGCTGCGGAAGTCGCGCTTGCGGTTGCGGCGGTCGCGGTAGGCGTACTGCAGCGCCTTTTCCAAGCGCTGCAAGGCAAGGCGGTAGTTGTTCTTGGATCGGCCGCGGAAGCCCTTGGCTTGTTGCAGAACCTTCTTGTGACGGGCGTGGGCGGTGACACCGCGCTTGACGCGTGCCATGGGAAAATCTCCTCGACGTTCTTCTTTTAGCGTTCGCGGACGCGTTCAAGTCCGCTTGAGACTGCGCGGGTGAGGGCTGATGCTCCCCATCGGAAGGGGTCGGCCAGCCTATTCTTAAACGGACTCTTAGCCGTTGGGCAGGAAGTACCGCTTGACGGTACGCGCGTTGCTCTGGTTCAGAACGAAGGTGCCGCGTGCCTGTCGCTTCATCTTCGGCGACTTGGCTGAGAAGTTGTGGCGCTTGTAGGCGACGCCGGCGCGGACCTTGCCGCCGGCGGTGAGCCTGAATCGCTTCTTGGCGCCGCTCTTGGTCTTCATCTTCGGCATTTCGAACTCCTCGAACAAGAGCAGATGGAGGAAGCCGCCGCCGCAACGCGCGGCGCCTGAGCACGGCCAAGGCATGCCTTGGGGGCCCGACCGCTGTTGGCTTCGGGAAAGCGCGGTATATAGAGAGGACGCCCGCAGAGCGCAAGCGCCGCCTCGATGAAAAGAGCGCACCACGCTCGTCAGATGATTTCCAAGCTGTCGCCGACGGCGATTGTGCCGTCTCTCACCACGCGGAGATAGAGCCCTAGTTCCAGATGGCCGAAGCCGGCCCTCAGGATTCGCGGCACGTTGAGGTCATGCTTGGCGTTGTCGGGATTGACAGTGGTGGCGGCACAGCGTTCGGTCAACGCGACTGCCTCCAGCCTGGCCTCGCCCAGGCGCAGGCGCTTGCCGACCCAATGCCGTTCCTCCCAGGCCGGAGGGGCGCCGATCCAGAGATTGGCGCGGAAGCGTCTGGGATCGATTGGCTGGCGCGCCACTCGCTCCAGGTCCTTGACGGTGGCGAGGTTGATCAGGTGCAGGAAGGGCTCATCCCAATAGGTGAAGTGGCCCTTCGCGTTCTCGACGAACCTGGCCGTGCCGCGCGGGCTGTCCTTCAGATAGGCGGAGAAGAACTGGGTCAGGAGGGGCCGGCCGATAGGCCGGCTGCCCTCGCCGCGCGCCACCTGCTTGCCGTCGCGGTAAAGGGTCACGGCGGTGGTGTCTTCGTCGTAGTCGAGTGTCAGACTCGCCAGGCGCTCTTCCTTCTCCAAGCCCGCCAGGCTGGCGTGGTGCAGCTTGTCGCCCGGCGCGCCGGAATCGTAGGTCAGCGCGAAGCGGCGGTCGTGCGGCAGGGCCTTGCCGTCCGTCAACTGCGCTCGCTCAAGCGCTTGCCCAGCCAGGCCCTTGACCGGATAGCGGACGATGGATTCCAGACGCGCCTGCATGGCCCTGCGCTCTTAATCCCCTTATACTTCTTCGCTTAAGTGCATCGCCTGTGAGCATCCGGCTGGCCGCTTTGTCAAGAAGACTCGATTAAGCGGGAATCTGGGCTCCATCGGTCTGCATGGCAAATGGGTTTTCGTCACAGCGGCACTGCCCAAGGGGATCGCCTAAGAGATCGGCATAAAATCGGGCGCCTGCCCAGCCTGGTCTATATGCAAAAACCGCTTAAAGTGAGCGGGTTGCATATCTCATACAGGGAGTACGACAAGCGCCGCTTGCGGCCAAGACGAAAGGTGCTCCCCGGCCCCTTGTGACTATTCTGCCACAGCCCCATATGTGACTGGAAGCGGCCGCTGCCGCCTGGCGGAGCGGCAATGGAGACCGCGCTCGTGCCTTATTGGGCGAGGGGCGGAGACGCATAATCGGCGCGCTGCAGGACGCAGGCGGCCGGAAGGAGGAACGATATGGATTTCGAGAACTACAGCGAGCGTGCGCGCGGCTTCCTGCAGGCCGCCCAGACCCGGGCCCTTGGCGAGGGCCATCAGCGCTTCGCGCCCGAACATCTCTTGAAGGTGATCCTCGACGATCGCGAGGGGTTTGCTGCCAATCTGATCAAGCAGGCCGGCGGCGATCCGTCGCTGGCCAGGCAGCAGGTGGAACAGGCCTTGCTGCGCCTGCCGCAGGTGACCGGTGCCGGTGCCGGGCAGTTGAGCCTGGATCCGGCCATGGCACGTGTCTTCACCCAAGCCGAGAAGCTGGCCGCGAAGGCCGGCGACCGCTACATCACGGTGGAGCGGCTGCTGCTGGCGGTCGCCATGGACAAGAACAGTGCCGCCGGCAAGGCGCTGGCCGATGCTGGGGTGACGCCGCAGGGCCTGAACGCGGCCGTCGAGGGGCTGCGCCAGGGCCGCACCGCCGACAGCCCGGCCGCCGAGCAGGGCTACGACGCCCTGAAGAAGTACGCCCGCGACCTGACCGAGGTGGCCCGCGAAGGCAAGCTTGACCCGGTAATCGGCCGCGACGAGGAGATCCGCCGCACCGTGCAGGTGCTCTCGCGCCGCACCAAGAACAACCCGGTGCTGATCGGCGAGCCCGGCGTCGGCAAGACCGCCATCGTCGAGGGCCTGGCCCAGCGCATCGTCAAGGGCGACGTGCCGGAGAGCCTGAAGGACCGCCGCTTGCTGTCGCTCGACTTGGGTGCCATGGTGGCCGGGGCCAAGTTCCGCGGCGAGTTTGAGGAGCGGCTGAAGGCCGTTCTGCAGGAGATTGCGTCTGCGAGTGGCGAGATTATCGTCTTCATCGACGAGCTGCACACCCTGGTTGGAGCCGGCAAGGCCGACGGGGCGATGGACGCCTCCAACATGCTGAAGCCGGCCTTGGCCCGTGGCGAGCTGCATTGTGTCGGCGCTACAACCCTGGACGAATATCGTAAGCACATCGAGCGGGACGCGGCCTTGGCCCGGCGCTTCCAGCCGGTCTTCGTGTCCGAGCCGACGGTGGAGGACAGCATCTCGATCCTGCGCGGGCTCAAGGAGAAGTACGAAGTGCACCATGGCGTCCGGATCACCGATTCGGCGCTGGTGTCGGCGGCGACGCTGTCCAGCCGCTACATCGCTGACCGCTTTCTGCCCGACAAGGCCATCGACCTGGTCGACGAGGCCGGCGCGCGCCTGCGCATGGTGGTGGACAGCAAGCCCGAGGCAATCGACGAGCTGGACCGCCGCATCATTCAGTTGAAGATTGAGGAAACGGCCCTGAAGAAGGAGGACGACCGGGCTTCCAAAGACCGCCTGGAGAAGCTGGAAGTGGAACTGGCGGATCTTGAGGAGCGGGCCTCTGAACTCACCGCCCGCTGGCAGGCCGAGAAGGAGGAGTTGCAGAAGACGCAAAAGCTGAAGGAGCAGCTGGATAAAGCCCGCGGCGAACTGGAAATCGCCCAGCGCGACGGCAACCTGGAACGGGCGGGCGAGCTGCGCTACGGCGTGATCCCGGCCCTTGAGGCCAAGCTTAAGGAAGCCGTGGAGACCGAGCACCGGTACTCCATGCTGAATGAAGAGGTCGGCGAGGACCACATTGCTGCTGTCGTCTCGCGCTGGACCGGCATCCCGGTCGACAAGATGATGGAAGGCGAGCGCGAGAAGCTGCTCTCCATGGAGGCAGGGCTTGGTAAGCGGGTGATCGGCCAGAAGGAGGCCATCGCCGCCGTCTCCGATGCGGTGCGCCGCGCCCGGGCCGGACTGCAGGACCCCAACCGTCCGATCGGCTCCTTCCTCTTCCTGGGGCCGACCGGCGTGGGCAAGACCGAGCTGACCCGCGCGCTGGCCGGCTTCCTGTTCGACGACGACCAGGCGATGGTCCGCATCGACATGTCCGAATACATGGAGAAGCACGCAGTCTCGCGCATGATCGGTGCGCCTCCGGGCTATGTCGGCTATGACGAGGGCGGTGCCTTGACCGAGGCGGTGCGCCGCCGGCCTTATCAAGTGGTACTGTTCGACGAGGTGGAGAAGGCCCATCCCGACGTCTTCAACGTGCTGCTGCAGGTGCTGGACGAGGGGCGCCTGACGGATGGGCAGGGGCGTACCGTGGACTTCCGTAACACGGTGATCATCCTGACCTCCAACCTGGGTTCCGAGATCTTGGCGGCCCAGCCTGACGGACAGTCGGTGGAGGCCGTGCGCGAGTCGGTGATGGAGGTGGTGCGTGCCGCTTTCCGGCCGGAGTTCCTGAACCGTCTGGACGAGGTGCTGCTGTTCCACCGCCTCAGCCGTGCGGAGATGGACAGCATCGTCGAGGTCCAACTGACGCGTCTGATCAAGCTCCTGGAAGATCGCAAGATCGCGCTCGATCTCGACGCCAGGGCGATCAACTGGCTGGCTGACAAGGGCTACAATCCAGTCTACGGGGCGCGGCCTCTGAAACGGGTGATCCAGCGCTATCTGCAGAATCCGCTGGCGCAGAAGATCCTGGCCGGCGAGGTGCACGACGGCGACCGGGTCCCGGTGACTGCCTCCAGCTTGGGGCTGGTCATCGGCGCCCAAGCTGGCGAAGCCGAGGCGGCGGCCTGACTCTCCGGTTCGCGGGCCGCGCCGATGAGGAGGAGTTCCGCATTTACCGGCAAGGCCCGCGGGCAATCCCGATTCCTCAAGCGATCCGGTCGTCCTGGCGGCGGCCGGAGATGACTGTCTGACCTGCGGTCTCCAGGACCGTGCGGCGGTCTTGGCGGCACGGGCCTGCGCCTTGGACGGTACCTGCGCCTCAGCCTTGAAATTGACCGCAGAGGTTGCCCGTACCGAAGGCGATCTCAACGGCGCTGCCGAGGCTTACCGCTTGTGGAACAGCGTGGAACCGCAGGCTTGGGAGCCGCCGCTCTCTTCCTCGGCCAGCCGCTGCCGGAGCCGCCCCGGTTCCTTATCGCGGTTGTCGAGGGTTTCCTTATCCCCGGTCCAGCAAGAGTGGGTGGCCAAGCAGTTGCTAGACCGGATGGCGGGCATGGAGGAGGCCAACGTAGTGCAGTCCGGCGAGAGCGCACACGACGAGGCCTCGCGCTCGGCTCGCGTGCTCTACGAGCCGGAGCCGGTGCGCAACTGGTTCGTGCCGCTGGTTGCCGCCAGCCTGCCGTCTGTCCTACCGCGTCTGGGCCTGCCGCAGTTCAAGGCTACGACGCTGGAGTTGCAGTTGACAGCCAGCGACCACGGCGACTTCTACAAGGTCCACCACGACATCACTTTGGGCGAAGAGGATTCAGTCGCCGGCCGCCGGGTTTCCTTTGTCTATTACTTCCAGTTGCCGGGCGGCAGCTTTGCCGGCGGCGCCGACTCTACGACCGCTTCTACCGGAAAGGTATCGACACACGCGAACGCTTCACCAGCGTGCTGCCGCTGCCGAACCGCCTGGTTCTCTTCCGTAGCGAAGCCTTGCATGAGATCATGCTGGTCGAGGCCCGCAGCGGCCGCGCTGAGGACGGCCGCTTCACCCTGAACGGCTGGGTCCATAGGAGATGCAGGCGAGGGACGGGCGCCAAACGATCGCCTGCCGGACCGAAGGAGTCTGCACGCCGCGCAGTCGCCCGTACTCGTGCTTAGGCTTGTCCGGCCACCCGAAGCTCGCTGTCTCGGGCTCCGCTCCTCCTCCCTTCGCTGCTTCCGCGTCGGGCCTGGAACAAGGCGATCGGAGCGTCCATAACGATGCGGATGCGGGGGTAGTGCGGGGGTTACGGTGCACAGGGATCCAGCTGGGGGACCTCGGCCCCGCTGAGGATCTGGAAGGGCGGCAGAGGCCCGAGGTCGCTGGTTGGTTGGCGCTAGCGTTGCTGCCTTTCCTGCTAGCTGTGGGCTTTAGTCCCTGGCCGATGCGCCCGGATCGATCGCTTGAGTTTCGAAGCGCGCGAGGCAGCGAGGGCGCTGGCGGCCTCTACGACCGCCTGGTCCGCCGCCAGAGCGAGGCCTGCGTGCGGCGGCGGAGTAGCGGATCGGGCTCCCTGGTTCGGACAGGGCGAAAATGCTCGAATTGTCGCATCGCGAGATTGCATGCTTTCGGGGACCTAGGCCAAGGTCTGCGATCGCAGGCAGCGGGTGCGGGCATGAGGCTGCTTATTAGCTGTCTCGACGGCGAGGTCCCGGATCTGCGTAGCTTTGGCGCTCCGATCCGGGATAGAACCGCATGGGACTGGGCTTCCCCACTGCGCTAGCAGGCGACCCAATCCTTGACTAGCGTTGGGTGTCCGGCTTTCATGGAGCGGGTCGGGAGGCCGGCTTGAACAGGAGGAGAATCACATGAGCATTGCCAAGAAGGATGCTGTTTCGCGGCGTAAAGTGTTGGGTACCGGCGCGGCTCTGGGGGTGGCCGGGGTTGCGGCGCCGGCGATTATGAAGAAGGCGCTCTCCAGTTCGGGAGAGATCAACGTCCTGATGTGGTCGGACTATTTGCCCGACGACTACATCGTGAACTTCGAGCGGGCGACCGGGATCACGGTGAACTACACCGGCATCGGCTCTAACGAAGAGATCATCAACAAGATGAAGGCCAACAAGGGCCAAGGCTTCGATATCGTTTCCCCGACCAACAACCGGAATCTGCAGTGGCAGCCGCTGGAGTTGGTGTTGCCCTTCGACATGAACCGCGTGCCGATCGATCGGGTGAACCCGGCCATGGCGCAGATCGGTCCAACCGCTTGGGGCTTCAACGGCGGCGTAAACTGGCTGCCGCACATCTGGGGTACCGAGGGTATCGGCTGGCGCACGGACTTTTGGGCACCGGCCGGAGCGGCGCCTAGCTACGGCGATGTCTGGGCCGAGGAAAACGCCGGCAAGACCATGGGGCGCCCGCACTCGATGATGCTGGGCGCCGGCCTCTACATGGAGACCGTCGGCGAACTGGATCCGGGCTCCATGTGGGCCGCCTACAAGGACCCCGACAAGATGCGCGAAGTTTGGGAGAAGGTGACGGCCTGGTGCGTCGACCGCAAGAATCGCATCAAGATACTGTGGAACGATGCCGACACCCAGAAGAACGCTCTCCTGAACGAGGGCGTGATCGTCGGACAGACCTGGGACGGCCCGCCGATGGCGCTGAAGAACGAAGGCGAGCCGATCATGTATCAGGCCCCCGAGGAGGGCTCGATGGCCTGGGTCGACGGCATGGCCATGCCGATCGGTGCCGAGAACATCGATCAGATCTATGCCTTCATCGACTATGCCTACCAGCCGGAGCCGGCCGGCAAGGCCATCGACGAACACGGCTACAACTCGCCGGTTATCGGCGCCGATAAGTTTGCCGGCGCGCAGTACAAGAAGAACTTCGCCGAGGCCTATCCGGGCGATTCCCTGGCCAAGCTGAACCCCTGGCCGGCGGAAGCGCCTTGGTACGCCGAGATCCGCACGGAGTATCGCAACCGCTTCGTCAACGCCTAAAGCGCGGTATCGGAGGCGGGGCTGGGGCCTCCGCCGTCCGCTTTCCAGGTTTGCGACGCGACGCCCAGATCTGTGCGCTACCTTTGCTTCTGTAACCGATCCGATCATGGAAAGCACCGACGTGCGGGCTTAGGCCGATTGTTTCGGCGCTAGGACCGGCGGGGAAGCGGGCGGCGCACCACCGCTTTGGCAGCGAAGGGGGGGAGCGATGTCACGCAACGTCGGTGTGGAGTTGGACGCGCTGTGGGTCCGCTTCGGCGACTTCGTCGCCGTGCGCGATGCCAATGCAACGATCACGGGCGGCGAGTTCTTCAGCTTTCTCGGTCCCTCGGGCTGCGGCAAGACCACCATCCTCAGGACCGTTGCCGGTTTTCAGGCGCCGGGCGGCGGGCAAGTCCGCATCGGCGGCCGCGACATGGCCGGCATCGGCCCCAACATGCGCCCTACGGCGCTGATCTTTCAGAATCTCGCGCTCTTTCCGCTGATGAAGGTGTGGGAGAACATCGCCTTTTCGCTGGAAGTCAAGGGCGTCGGCAAGACCGGGCGGCGCAAACGGGCCGAAGAACTGCTCGAACTGATTGCGCTGCCGGGAGCCGGCGACAAGCTGGTCTCGGAACTCTCCGGCGGACAGCGTCAGCGCGTGGCGATTGCCCGCGCCCTCTGCGCCGAGCCGGATGTGCTGCTGCTGGACGAACCGCTTTCCGCTCTGGACCTCAAGCTGCGCCAGCGCATGCGCGCCGAATTGCGGGCGATCCAACGGCGGGTCGGCATCACCTTCATCTACATCACCCACGACCAGGGCGAGGCCCTGACCATGTCGGACAAGGTTGCCGTCATGAAGGCCGGGGTGATCGAGCAGATCGCCGACGGACGGACCATCTACAACAATCCGGCCACGCCCTTCGTCGCTTCCTTCGTCGGTGAGAACAATGTGCTGCGCGGCAAGATCCGGGCGGTGGCCGAGGGTTTCGCCCAGGTGGAGACGCCTGACGGCCTCTTCCGCGGTCGCCTGCGGACCGACGCGACCTTGCAGCCGGGCGGCGATGCCATGCTCTTCATCCGACCGGAGGCCATCGCGCTCGGCGGCGGCGCGGAGAATAGGCTGACCGCCACCGTTGAGGCGGAGGCCTTCGAGGGCCAAGCCACGCACCTGCAGCTGCGCGCCGCTGCCGGGCAGGCGATCAAGATGTCCTTGGTCAACCGCGGTGCGGTGCGCGACGCCCACTCCGGCAGCTGCCATCAACTGGTCTTCGCCGCCGAGCAGGCCGTGGTGCTGCCGGCCGGCGAACTGGTCTCGGAGTAGAGGCCCCGTGGGTGCCGTCGGGGGCTTCTTCGAGCGCAACGGGCTGCTGCTGGGTCTCTACCTGCTCTTCGGGGTCGGCTTCTGGATTCTGGTACTGATCGTCCTGCCGCAGCTGGCAATGCTGGACCTCTCTTTCCGGCACAACCTACCGCCTTCTCTGGTCGGTGGGCCGGACGACGTCTACACCTTGGAAAACTACCGCCACTTTCTGGTGGGCAACCCCGGCAATCCCGATCGTCTCTTCCTTTTCGGCTGGGACACCGGCATTCCCTTCAACACGATTGACATCTCGGTCTTCTTCCGGACCATCCTGGCAGCCTTGGCGGTGACACTCTTCGATCTGCTGCTCTGCTATCCGCTGGCATACTACCTGGGCCAGTCGAACATCGGCGGCTTTGGGCGGATCTTTCTCCTGCTGCTGGTGATTCCCTATTGGGTGAACGAGATCCTGCGCGCCTTCGCCTTCCGGATCCTGTTCGGCAACTCCGGCATCCTGAATTTCTTGCTCCTGAACCTGGGGATCGTCGATCAGCCGGCCGACTTCATCCGCGCCGACGTCGCCCTCTATGCCGGTCTGGGCTATGCCTACATCCTCTTGATGATCTTCCCGATCTACAACGCGATCGAGAGCTTGGATCGCAATCAGATCGAGGCGGCGCGCGACCTGGGTTCGCCCTGGTGGCGCATCCACTGGCGGGTGGTGATCCCCTTCGCCAAGCCGGGCATCGTCTCGGGCTGCACCATGGTTTTCATGCTGACCGCCGGCGCGCTGGCCGCACCGCAGATCCTGGGCGGTCCCTCCAGCCTCTGGTTTACGCAGATCATCTATCAGTGGTTCAACACCGGTCAGAACTGGGCGCGCGGCTCTGCCTACGCCGTGGTGTTGCTGTTCGCCTGCGTCGGCCTGGTGTTGCTCTTGATGCGGCTGTTCAAGGTGAAGATGGGGGAGATCGGTAAGTGACCGGCAATCCCCTGCTGCGGCTGATGTTCGGTCTCTATCTGCTGATCTTCTTCACCTATCTCTTGAGCCCGCTGGTGCTGATGGGCATCACCGCCTTCAATGCCTCGGCCTTCCCGAAGGCGGCGCCTTGGGACTGTTTTACCTTCGAGTGGTTCGGCGTGCTGGCCGACGACAGCCGGATCGTGGACTCCATCGCGAATTCCTTCGTCGTTGGCGGCTTCACCGTGCTATTGTCGATGGCGCTGGGACTGGCCGGGGCATTGGTGCTGACTCAGATCTGGCCGCGGCTGCGCGCCACCTACTACACCGTGGTGATCGCGCCGATCCTGATCCCCGGCGTGGTGCTGGGCATCTCCACCCTGGTGTTCTGGGGGCGGCTGAACAGCTATCTGGGCTTGGCCGACGACAGCCTGCTGCGCAACGGCATCTTTCTCACGGTGTTGGGGCAGTCAACCTTCATCGCCGCCTACTGCATGCTGGTCTTTATCGCCCGGCTGCAGCGTTTCGATCCGGGTCTGACCGAAGCGGCTCTGGACCTGGGCGCCACCCACACCCAGGCCTTCCGCAAGGTGCTGCTGCCCTTCCTGAAACCGGCCTTCGTGTCGGCCGCGGTGATCGCCTTCCTGGCCTCCTTCGAGAACTACAACACCACCACCTTCACCTTCGGCACCTATCCGACCTTGACCATTGAACTGTCGCAGAAGGTGCGCTACGGCATCGATCCCTCGATCTCGGCCTTGGCCGTGATCATCGTCGGGTTGACCGTGCTGGCGGCTCTGGTGAACGAGGCACACAAGCGCCGCCAGGCGATCCGGGCCGGCCTACGGGTGGCCGATGTCATGCCACCGGCCCGCCTGCCGCGCTTCCTTGCCGGCAACCCCGCCGCCATCGTTCTGGTGCTTTTGACCTTGGGCTTGGTCGCCACTGCCGTCTATGCCCAGACCTACAGCCCGGCCGCGTGCAAATTCGAGGTGCTGGAGCAGAAGCGCCTGGAGGCCGAAGCCCGCCGTCAGAAGATGCTGGAGGACCTGGAGCGGCGCCGCGGCGAGGCGGCCAGCGAAGCACCGGCCGCCGGCGCGACCGGTAGCCAGAACCCCAATGCCGGCGCCTTCGGCGGCGTGTTCAATCCGAACAATCTTGGCGGAGAGAAGACAGCGCCGACGCCTGCCGAGGAGGCCCCATCGCCCTTTGGCGGCGTCTTCGCTCCGGAGAATCTGAAGAGCGGTGAACAGCAGTAGGGATTTAGCCCGGGAGTACGCGGATAGGCCCGGTAGCGCGTTTCCAGCAGTTCAGCCAATGCCGGATCGGGATCGACCGCGATCACCCGCTTTGAGCGGCAGAGCCAGATCGGAGAGGGGGGCACTGCGCCCACTGCGGCGGCACCCAGACAGGCCGGCAGGTCTCGGCCCCGCGCTACAGCTCACCGGCAGGCGGCCCTCCTAGGTCAGGGTGTCGTCGATGCCGGTCGGCAGGATGCGCAGGCCACGTGCGGTTTCGGCCGGGAACTCGGTGATCGAAGGTTAGAGGTGGGCGTCGGAAACCGGGGATGCCCGGACCATCCAGTCATCGCCTGTCCGGCGAACCCGCCTTCGAATCCAAAGGTGGCGACATGGCATCCCGCGTCACGGAATCGAGCGGGGAGGTGCCGGGCAGGGGACGAATCCTTACTTGCTTCGTTGGTTTAGTTCTAAACCGAGTCCGGAACATAAAACAGGCAAAATGTTGTTCTAATTGTCCAACCCTGTTTCCTGATCGTGACGAGTCTTCGGTTCCCGATCTTAACTTAACCCCGCTGCGGCGGCAGGGCGCGCTTCTGCACGATGTGCACCATCAGGGCTGCGGCGACGATCGGGGCCAGCAGGTTCACGAAGGGAACGAAGAAGAGCCCGGCGATGAGAAGACCGGCGAGGAAATTTAGCAGGCTACGCTCCTTGCGCCTGCCCTCCATCTCGGTCCGGGGCATGTGCCGGATCGCCACCAGTTCGAAATACTCGCGGCCCAGCAGATAGGCGTTGACGCCCAGATAGAGCAGTGGGGCGCCGATACCGGTGATGAGCAGGATAACATAGATCGGCAGTATGAGGATGTTGATCGCCACCATGGCGGCCAGCAGCCGGATACCGACCCAGAGGTCCTCCATGAAGCCGACCTGGCGGCGCGCCGGCCGCTTGGGATAGTGCTTGCTCTCCACCGCGTCCATGACGTCTTCGAGGAAGAAGCTGAGCCCGATGGTGACCAAGGCCGGGAATAGGAACCAGCCGGCGAACAGCATGGCTACCGGGACCGAGAGATCGATCAGTGGGTCCAGCCAGCTGTCGATCCAGCCATAGCCGGTTGACGGGATCAGCGCCGTCAGGCTCCAGACCAGAGCGGTTGCGGCCACGAAGATACCCAGCGCGACCAGCACCGCCATGAAGAGCGTCTTCACGATCTGGCGATCGGTCAACTGCGCGACGGAGCGAAAGAAGGCGGGGATCAGCATGGCGTCGTTCTAGCCTAAGCCGCGGGCGGCGGCCAGCGCTTCGCCCGTTGTGCTTGCGCTTTCCCTGGACGGCGGGCTTGGTCTATTGTCCCAGAAGTCCCAAGTACCTGCTTAAAAATGGGCCGATTGGCCGATTCTTTAAGGCGGGTAGCGTGCAGTCTCAAACAGTCCCCGAGCCGAGCTAACCAAACGCAAAGGAAATTCCCATGGCCGACCAGAGCTTCGATCTCATCGTCATCGGCGCCGGTCCCGGCGGCTACGTCTGCGCCATCCGCGCCGCCCAACTGGGCATGACAGTGGCCTGCGTCGAGGAACGCGAGACCCTCGGCGGCACCTGCCTCAACGTCGGCTGCATTCCCTCCAAGGCCTTGCTCCAAGCCTCCGAGAAGTACGGGGAGGCGCTGCATGCGCTCTCCGGCTTCGGTGTCAAGGTGGAGGGCGTGTCGCTCGACCTGGACGCCATGCTGGAGCACAAGGACAAGGTCGTGGAGGCCAACGTCAAGGGCATCGAATTCCTCTTCAAGAAGAACAAGATCGCCTGGTTGAAGGGGGCGGCCAAGATCGCTGCACCGGGCAAGGTCGAGGTGGCCGGAGCGATCTATGCGGCCAAGCACATCGTGATCGCCAGCGGCTCGGACTCGATCGACCTGCCGGGCATCGCGGTGGACGAAGAGCGCATCGTCTCCTCCACCGGTGCCTTGGACCTGGAAGCGGTGCCGGAGAGGATGGTGGTGATCGGCGGCGGCTACATCGGCTTGGAGCTGGGCACGGTCTGGCAGCGCCTGGGGGCTCAGGTGACCGTGGTCGAGTTCCTGGACCGCTTGGTGCCGGCAATGGATCGAGAGCTCTCCACCCAGTTCCAGCGGGTGTTGCGCAAGCAGGGCATGACCTTCAAGTTCAAGACCAAGGTCACCGGGGCGGTGGCCGGCGAAGACGGTGTCAAGCTGACCCTGGAGGCTGCCGACGGCGGCAAGAGCGAAGAGATGGAAACCGATGTGCTGCTGGTCGCCGTCGGCCGTAAGCCGCGCACCGCCGGTCTGGGCCTGAATGCAATCGGCGTGCAGTTGGATTCCCGCGGCCGCATCGCCACCGACGGGCGCTGGCGTACCACGGTGGACGGTATCTATGCCGTCGGCGACGCGATCGCCGGCCCCATGCTGGCCCACAAGGCCGAGGAGGAAGGCGTTGCCGTGGCGGAGATGCTGGCCGGCGGCGTCGGCCATGTGAACTACGAGACCGTGCCGGGCATCGTCTACACCTGGCCGGAGGTGGCCACGGTCGGCAAGACCGAGGAGGAGCTGAAGACGTCTGCTGTGGCCTACAAGGTCGGCAAGTTCCCCTTCACCGCAAACGGCCGCGCGCGGGCGATGAACGCCACAGAGGGCTTCGTGAAGATCCTGGCCGATGCCGGGACCGACCGCATCCTCGGCTGCCACATCATCGGTGCCGAGGCCGGCACCCTGATCCACGAAGTGATCGTCGCCATGGAGTTCGGCGGCAGTGCCGAGGACCTGGCCCGCTCCTTCCACGGGCATCCGACCTTGAACGAGACCGTAAAGGAAGCCGCCCTCGGCGTCGCCGGACGGGCAATTCACCTATAGGGTAGGCCGCGGTTTCGCGCGGGAGAGCCAAAGATCCCGACGGACCGTCTCGCAAACCCCTGTGCGGCTCCACCCCTGTGCGGCTCCGCTCCGGCTAAACCAAGACCGAAACGGGGCTAGGTCCTGGAAAGGGGTCTTGCCGCGACGGTCTCACTGCCGGCCCGCGGTGTGCCACCGAGATTGAGATCGACGAGACCTTCGTCGCGCGGCTGGTCGATACCTTGATTACGCGCGGGCACAGGCAAGGTGCTCCCTTTCGCAATGCTGCCGCAACCGGCGTCTTCGGGAAATCGGAAGCGGCCCAGACGAAGGGATGAGACGAAGGAACGATAAGATGCGGCTTTTGAAACCCGCCTTGTGTGGCTTTGCGCTCCTGCTTGCCGCGCCGCTGCGGGCGGATGTCGACTGTAAGGCTTGGCCCGGTAGCGCCTTTTGGGCGGGAGATGTGGCCCGTTGCCTCGGCGCCGGCGCGGATCTCAACGCCAAGGATGACTCTGGCATGCAAGATGGTGAGAACTGCTCGATGCGTTCCACTCAAGGAAGAGCTTCACAGCTTAATGAAATCAACTGCACATTGGATCCTGCATCTTGTGTGCACAAGGTGGCTTGGTACTTAGACAGAGACAACTCCATGTCTCCTGTTTCTTCTGAAGAAGGAGTAGGGGCAGCGATGGCCATTGCAGTTACAAAGAGTGGATATTCGCAGGCCGTGCAAGTGTGTCCTGGCGTGTATTTAGCCACAGCGCATGGAATTTTAGATGATCCAGAAGAAGCACAAAAACAAAATAGAACTCAAGACAGTCCTTCAGAGAATATATACGGGATATCCCCTTATCCCCTTTCTGAAAAAACAGTTATGACCGCAAAAAATGACAGCAGTTATTTGTCTCCAAGAATAAAAAACCCTTCAGCATGGCGTGATCCTCAAACAAACTATGTGTTTATAAAGGTGGACAATCCATTAAACCCCAATCATTTTATAAGACCTGTAAGAGCTTCTGATTAAAGGTTAATTGAAGCTTCTAATACAGGTGAAATTACCGTTCATCTTTACAGACCAAAAACAGCATTTAAAACGGATGCGGTGGGAACTCCTGATTTTAATGAAGACACAGCAGTCAATGCTCTTACTGAGCTAAAACCTCTCCGTAAATCCCCAATGAAAGTCGCTCAGCCGTGCGCTAAAGGTATTGGTTATAGTGGAATTTTAGGGACAAGTTGCCCCAACGAAGCAGGGTCTTCGGGCAACCCTGAAGTGGTAAACATTAATGGACTGAATCTTTTAATTGGTACGCACATTAAAGGACTTGGTATAGCAGAAGATTCATTTAGTGGAGCGAGTATTGAGAGTGATCTATTGCAATCTCATCACTTTTGTAAAGACTATGAGTCTGTTTGCGGTCAACCGTGTTTAGAATTAGATGAAGTCTTAAACTCGTCTAAATAAAGAGTTTCACAATAAAGCGTTTCACTTTGATACGATACCAGGCTATTGAACGAGGTTTGGCGCCGCTGGGCCGGACGCACGGGCACAGGCAAAGGCGCCCCCCTTCGCAATGCTGCCACAACCGGCGTCTTCGGGAAATCGGAAGCGGCCCAGACATAAGGAACGAGACAAAGGAACGATAAGATTCGGTTTGCCCGCGCTCAACCGGACCGAGTCGCCATGACGGCCCTGGAGATGGGGCGCCTGGCAGTTCTTTCCGCCGTCGGATTGGAGTGCTGAGGCTACTGGCTGGCCTATGCGCCGGGCGGCGCTCTACCGCGTCCCGAGCCGACCGTCTTCCGCGACTAGATCTGCAAGGGGGCGCAGCAAGTCTAGCGTTTCTTGCCGGCCTTGGCTCGTGGGTGGACGGCATAGGCCTTCAGCAGGCTTGAGGGATCGACGGCGGTATAGCGCTGGGTGGTCGAGAGGGAGGCATGGCCAAGTAGGTCCTGGATAGCGCGCAGGTCGGCGCCGCCTGCCAGCAGATGGGTGGCGAAGGAGTGGCGCAGGGCGTGCGGAGTAGCGCTCTCCGGCAGGCCCAGGCTGCGGCGCAGGTCACGGATGCCCAACTGTACCACGCGGGGCGACAGCGGGCCGCCGCGCAGCCCCCGGAAGAGGGCTTCGCCGGATACAGGCCGATAGGGGCAGGTCTCGCGGTAGAGCCGGAGAGCGTCCAGGATCTCCGGCAGCAGCGGCACCATGCGCACCTTGCTCCCCTTGCCCAGAATGCGCAGCGTTCGGTCGCTGCCCTGCGGCAGGTCTCCGGCGGTCAGGCCGAGGGCCTCGCCGATGCGCAGCCCGGCGCCGTAGAGCAGCAGCAGGACAGCCCGGTCGCGCGCCTGAATCCAGGCCGGTTGCTCTTTGGCCGGGGGCGCCTCGACGAGTTCCCGTGCATCCGGTACCGAAAGGGCCTTGGGCAGAGCGGCCGGCAGCTTCGGTGCCCTGAGGCCGCCGATCCGGCTGTTGGCGAAGCGTCCTTGCCGTTCGCCCCAGTGGAAGAATCCGCGCACGACGGAAAGCGCCCTGGCGCTGGAGGCATGGGAGAGGCCCCGGCTGGACCGTTCGGCTAACCAGGCGCGGAAGTCGCGCAGCTTGAGTTCCTCCAGCTGTGCCAGCGACACCCGGCCGCCCCGATGCAGCGCGAGGAAGCTCAAGAAAGCCGCCAGATCGCGCCGATAGGCATCGAGGGTACGGTCGGCCGCGCGTTTCTCGATCGTCAGCCAGTCTTGCCACAGGACGATGGCGTCCTGCAGCTCCGGCTCTGCGTTCAGCGCCCAGTCGGCCAAGGCACTCTAGCGCGGCAGCGCCAGCCAGGTGCGCAGCAGCTCTCCAAAGGTGGCGGCCAGGAACAGCAGGAGCGCACGGCCGCCGCCGTCGGTGGCCCGGCCCAAGGCGAAGCGGGCCTCGTCGCGGCTGCCCAGTCCAAGCAAGGCCGGGGGGGTCTTGTCGCTGACGGTCAAGCGGATCAGCGCCTCGGCCCGGATCAAACCGGCACCGGCGCCGAAGACCTCCGGCATGCCGTGCGGGCAGGAGGCGACCTTTATGTCCGACTCGCTGCCCAGGATGCGCTCGACCATGCCCGGGGCCAGCTGTACCAGGCCGCGCATGCAGGGCGGCCGCCGTGTCTCGCAGAGCGCTTCGTCGCGCTGCTCGATAGCGAGGGCAACGGCGTCGAGCTGCAGCAGGCTCGGCAGATCTTGGCCTACCTTGCCGACCAAACCCTCGAAACTGTCGGCCGACAGCAGTGCACGGGCGGCAGCCAAGACGCGGCGTTGCTCGGCCTGAAGATTGCGGGCGGTATCGGCCAGGCGGGCGATCTCCTGGCGCAGGGCCTCGTTGGCGACGCGGGCCCGCTCAAGCAAGGCCGTCCGCAGGTCGACGACGCCCTCACCGCAGTCGAGACCGGGCAGGATGGTTGCGCAGAGGTCGGGGCGGTTCAGCAGGAAATCGGGATTGCGGCGCAGGAAGCGGGCTATCTCCTCCGGGCTGGCTATGCCTGGCTTGGCTGTTACGCACTCGGTCTGCTTATCGCTACCCATGGCCGACCCCTGCCGCCCTGCCCGCTACTCGGCAGCCTGCTTGGGCAGGATGGACTGACCGGTCTTCTCCCAGTCGGCCAGGAAGGCGGCCAGGCCCCTGTCGGTCAGCGGATGCTCGAAGAGGGCACGCAAGACCGCCGGCGGGATGGTCGCCACGTCGGCGCCCAGGCAAGCCGCCTCGACCACATGCTTGACGCCCCGCACGGAGGCTACCAGTACCTCGGTCTTGAGGCCCGGATACTGCGAGTAGATCTCGACGATCTCGGCGATCAGGTCCATGCCGTCCTGGCCGGCGTCGTCCAGCCGCCCGACGAAGGGCGAGATGTAGGCCGCTCCGGCCTTGGCCGCCAGCAGCGCTTGCCCGGCGGAGAAGCAGAGCGTCACATTGACCGGCGTGCCCTCGCCGGCCAGCACCTTGCAGGTCTTGAGCCCGTCCACGGTCAAAGGCACCTTCACCGCGACATTGGGCGCCAGGCCGGCCAGCAGGCGGCCCTCGGCCAGCATGGTCTCGTGATCGGTCGCGGTCACTTCGGCCGAAACCGGGCCCGGTACCACGGCGCAGATCTCGCGCACCGCTTGCAGGAAGGGGCGCCCCGACTGGGCCACCAGGGAGGGGTTGGTGGTGACCCCGTCTACCAGCCCGGTGGCCGACAAGACCTCGATCTCGGCCAGGTCGGCCGTGTCGATGAAGAACTTCATGCTTCCCGCAGTCTCCCCTGCTCGCCGCGGCCGTCCTGGGAGGCACTATCGCGGCGCTGTTCCAAGCCTCCAATCCGGTATAGAGCCTAGGCCATGTCCGACCCGCTTGCCAATGCTGCCGAGGGTCCAGGGGCAGAGGAACGGCGCTGCGCCGTCCTGTTGCCGCTGCCTCTGGCGGGTGCCTTCGACTATCTGGTGCCGCCCGGCCTGGAACTGGAGGAGGGTGCAGTGGTGCAGGTGCCTTTGGGCGGACGCGACAGCCTGGGCGTGGTCTGGGGGCCGGGCGGGGAGGGCACCGCCAAGCGCCTGAAGGCCGTGCGCGCCCGGTTGGGCGAGACCGCGATCCCGGAGATCAGCCGGCGCTTCGTCGAATGGGTGGCCGACTACGTCATGGCGCCGCCGGGAGCGGTGCTGCGTATGCTGCTGTCTAGCAGCGGCCTGAGCCAAGCGGAAAAGCCGCGCCGGGCCTGGCGTCTGGCCAAAGAGGGCGCCGCGCGTGCCGAAGCCTTGCGGATGACCGATGCGCGCCGGCGTCTCCTGGCGCTTGCCGAAGACGGCCTGGCGCGCAGCCTGACCGCCTTCGCCGAGGAGGCCGGGGCTGGTACCGGCGCGGTCAAGGGGCTGATCGAGGCCGGTGTGCTGGAGGAAGTGCGGCTGCCGGCCCTCTCCTGGCCGCGTCTGGATCCCGGGCGGCCCGGCCCGGCGCTTTCGGCCCAACAGCAGGCGGCTGCCGACCGTCTCGCTGCCGGTGTCGGCGGTGGATTCGCCGTGACCCTGCTGGACGGCGTCACCGGCTCCGGCAAGACCGAGGTCTACCTGGAGGCGGTTGCGGCGGCGTTGGCAGCCGGTCGTCAGGTCCTGGTGCTACTGCCGGAGATCGCGCTTTCGGCGCAGTTGCTGGATCGCTTCGCCGCGCGCTTCGGTGCCCGGCCGGCCGCCTGGCACTCGGAACTGGGGCAGGGGCAGCGGCGCCGCGCCTGGCGGGCGGTGCTTGAGGGGCGGCTCTCGCTGGTGGTGGGCGCGCGCTCGGCCCTCTTCCTACCCTTCCGGGACCTTGGCCTCATCGTGGTCGATGAGGAGCACGAGGCTGCATTCAAGCAGGAGGACGGGGTGCATTATCACGCCCGCGACATGGCGGTGGCGCGCGGGCAGCTGGGCGGCATCCCGGTGATCCTGGCCTCCGCCACGCCCTCCTTGGAGAGCCTGACCAATGCCGCCGCCGGACGCTACGGCGTTGAGCGTCTACCGCAACGGCACGGCTCTGCCCTTCTGCCCAAGGCGGAGCTGATCGACATGCGCCGGCACCGCCCGCCGCCGATCGAGGGGCTGGGACAGTCGTGGCTATCTCCGCCGCTGCGTAGCGCCATCGCCGAGACCCTGGCGCAAGGCGGGCAGGCCTTGCTGTTCCTGAACCGCCGGGGCTATGCGCCGCTGACCCTCTGCCGGGCCTGCGGGCATCGGCTGCAGTGCCGCAACTGTAGCGCTTGGATGGTGGAGCATCGCCTGGCCGGACGCCTGCAGTGCCACCACTGCGGCGACTGGATGCGGCTGCCGCAGCGCTGCCCAGAGTGCGATGCCGAGGACAGCCTGGCTGCCTGCGGCCCTGGAGTCGAACGCCTGGCTGAGGAGGCGGCAGCTCTCTTTCCCGAGGCCCGCCGCGCCGTCTTTTCCAGCGACCTCCTGGCCGGTCCCGGCGAGGCTGCCGCTCTGCTCCGGGCCATCGCCGACCGCAAGATCGATTTGCTGATCGGCACCCAGCTCGTGGCCAAGGGCCATCACTTCCCGGACCTTACTCTGGTCGGGGTGGTCGACGGCGACCTAGGCCTCAACGGCGGCGACCCGCGTGCCGGCGAGCGCTCCTTTCAGCTGTTGCAGCAGGTGGCGGGCCGCGCCGGCCGGGCCGAGCGTCCGGGCCGCGCCTTGGTACAGACCTTCGACCCCGGCCACCCGGTGATGCAGGCGCTGGGGCAGCAGAACCGCGACGCCTTCCTCGCCGCAGAAAGCCGCAACCGGCGGCTGGGCGGCCTGCCGCCCTTCGGACGCCAGATCGCCCTCATCGTGTCCGCGCCCAGTGCCGACCGGGCCGATGCGGCCTGCGCGCTGCTGTCGCGTGCGGCCCCGCGGCACGACGATGTCCGCATCTGGGGACCGGCCCCGGCCCCGTTACCGGTGCTCCGCGGCCGTCACCGCCGCCGCTTCCTGGTGCAGGGCCCGCGCGGCCGCCGCTTGCAGGGGCTGGTCCGGGCCTGGCTCAAGGACCTTCGGGTGCCGGCGGAGGTGCGGGTGGCGATCGACGTGGACCCGCAGTCTTTCCTCTAGTGAAACCGTGGGCCTCTAGTGAAACCGCAGGTTTGCCGCAGAGAGTTGGTCCAGCCTGGTGCAGCCCATGAGGCGCATGCCGCGTTCGAGTTCCTCGCGCATCAGGCTTAAGGCGCGCTCCACACCGGCCTGACCGGCGACGGCCAGGGGAAAGAGATAGTAGCGGCCGGCGCCAACCGCCTTGGCACCTAGGGCCAGGGCCTTGAGGACGTGGGTGCCGCGGGTCACGCCGCCGTCCAGGATGACGTCGATTCGGCCGCCCACGGCCTCCACGATCTCGGCCAGTTGGTCGAAGGGTGCGCGCGATCCGTCCAGTTGGCGGCCGCCATGGTTGGAGAGCACGATGCCGGTGCAGCCGATCTCAACCGCGCGCTTGGCATCCTCGACCGACATCACGCCCTTCAGGCAGAACTGGCCGTCCCATAAGGCGACCATGCGGGCGACATCGTCCCAGTCCATGGCCGGGTCCAGCATCTCGGTAAAGTAGCGGCCGATGGAAAGCGCGACGCCGCTCATGTCGATGTGGCCGTTCAGTTGCGGCAAGGAGAAACGCTCGTGGGTCACATAGTCGAGGCCCCACCTGGGCTTGATTGCGAACTGCAGCATGCTGGCCGGAGTCAGCTTCAAGGGGATCGAGAAGCCGCTGCGCAGGTCGCGCTCGCGGTTGCCGCCGGTGATGCTGTCTACCGTCAGCATCATGATATCGACGCCGGCTGTCTTGGCACGTTCCAGCATCGCGCCGTTCAGGCCGCGATCCTTGTGGAAGTAGAACTGATAGACCTGCGGGGTGTCGTAGGCTCGGCGCAGTTCCTCCAGGCTGACCGTGCCGAGCGAGGAAACGCCGAAGAGCGTGCCGAATCGCGCCGATGCGGCCGCTACGGCGCGCTCTCCGCGATGATGGAACAGCCGCTGCAGGGCGGTCGGCGCACAGTAGAAGGGCATCGCCAGTCTCTGCCCCATCACCGTGGTGGAAAGATCGACCTCCTTCACGCCGCGCAACACATTGGGGACTAGGTCGCAGCGCTCGAAGCTTTCGCTGTTGCGGCGCAGAGTGACCTCGTCGTCGGCACCGCCGTCGATGTAGTCGAAGATCGGTCCCGGCAGCCGCCGTTTCGCCAAGCGGCGGAAATCCCGAAAAGAGTGGCAGTGCTTCAAGCGCATCCTCAAGGTTCCCCCGGCGCCGCGCCGTCAATCCGCGGACATCCGGGAAAGATCGGCGCCGTTGCATAGGTCCGTATCAGGGCTGTGGCGATATAAAAAAGTGACAAGGTCGAGAAATTTATTTGACCGCCGGGTAAATGATGTTAAAGATGTCCGTAGTTAAAAGAGGGAGTAAGATCAATATAAAAAGCTGTTGGTTTGCTGTGTTGCGCTCTCGGTCGCCGCCTTGCTGAGCGGAGGCCGGCGAATCGGGTGCAATACCAAGAGGTGCTTATAAGCACTTGCAGGCGGCGGCAAGGCTCCCGGTCTAGTAGCACACTTGACCCTCTCAAGAACCTACCGTGGAAACACGAAAAGACGGCTGAGCGGGATAATCGTACCGCAGGGGGAGCTTGTAAATTTCGACAATGTCGATGTCAAGGCGGACGGTTCCTACAGCAAAATCCTCGCTGACGGTAATAGCGCGATCACCGGCCGCATATCCAGTTTCATGGATTTTGCTTTCGACCCGTCCGGGAATAGCCTTTCAGGGGTTTACATTAAAGCGGTACCGGGTACTACGCACCACTGGGTCAACATCGGTACTACCGGCCTCTTCGCCACTCCATCCGATGCGAACCCGCTCGCTCTTCTGATGGCCTATGAGGCCGATAGAGATTCCAGCTACGAGCGCATAGAGGCTGGGGGTGACAAGGCCGCACATCTCAATAGAGGCAAGGATCTTGACGATAGATTAACTATAGAACAGGATTCCGATAACACCGGGGCGTTTTCCGGATCTGGGGACGTGCGCCTTTACGCGGACCGGCCCGGCGGCGAAAGCACCACTGCAGCGCAGACCACTTGTACAGGCAAAAACTGTTCGGTGAGAAGCGTGAGCGGGATGCAACCCGCGGCGTTCTTTTCCCTAGGCGATTACGGTCCGGTCGATAGCGAGCCGGACGACGTGCTGATGGTCATGACCAAGAACGACATCGCTTTGGCGCTTGACAGAACGCCTGGCCGCTCCGTCCTGGGAGCAACCCCTGCTCTCCGGTCGTTCGGAGCCTGGATGGATCATGCGGGTTTCTTCGTCACGACCGGCGGCACTTACGGATCCGGGGACGACAAGAGATCTGCCCGCATGGTATCGGCGGCTGGCGAACGGACGGCAAGCAAACCGGCCACGAACGCGACCTGGCGCGGTTCGATGGTGGGAACCGTCACGCAAGGCGAGGCAAGGGACCATACCCTCCGGGGCGAGGCGGAACTGACGTTCAACCTGAATCGCTCGACGGTCGATGCGCAGTTCTTCAACATCAAGGATTTCGACAGGTTCGGTGCGCCGCACCTAGTGGCAACCGCGGTAAAAGGACGGCAAAAACAGAGCAACAGCATCCGCTTCGACAAAATTCCGGTCGCACGGGACGGCAGCTATGAGAAGACTTCGGCGGAGCATGACGGAGGCAATATCAGAGGTGCCTTCTATGGCGAGGGCCATGCCGAAACCGCCGGAACATTCGACGTGTACAACATCATCGGATCCTTCGGCGCCAAGCGGGTGCTGCCTCCTGCCCGGGAAGGTGCGGGGAGCCAGACGGTGTCGTTAGGCACTATGATTGATATTGGAACTATAACCCGTTCGGGGGACATCGCCGCGTCTCGGCCGCCAATGTATCGGCCGCTTTGACCCTCTCAAGAGGGGGCGACGGCAGAACGAGAAGACGGATCAGCGTGACAATCGCTCCCAACGAGGGAAGCCCTGTGATAATCGAAAATATCGATGTTAAGGAGGACGGATCTTACAGCAGAATCCACCCAGACGGCAGCGCGATTACCGGCCGAGTCTCCTTTCTCTTCGAACCCCGCAGAAAAGGAAGCAACACTTCAGGAACTTACACCGATGCGGACGGTCTGAGCGTAACCTATGACACTTGGGGATTCACCGTTGAGAATCCGCACGGTAATCTAATGGCCTTTGAAAGCCGTGGAGATTCCGGCGATGAACGCATAGAGGTAGGGGGCGATAAGGACGCACACGTACGTAGAGGCCAGTATCTCCATAGAGAGGCTAGAAAGGACAGGAACAACATGATCCCTTCCTTTCTGGGAGGATTGCGCCTTTACGCAAACCGGCCCGGAGATGCAGGTGCAACTGCAGCGAAGACCCTTTGTACAGGCATAAGCTGTAGGGTGAAGATCGGGGAAGGAGAAAACCTCGTCCGCGCGGTTTTCCATTCACCGCATCATTACGGTCCCTCTCATGACAATCATGACAACATACTGATGGTCATGACAAAGGACGGCATCGCTTTGGCCCTTGACGAGGAACCGCACAAAATTTGGGGATACACTCCCTATAGACGATCTTTCGGAGCCTGGATGGACCATGCGGGTTTCTTCGTCACGACCGGCGGCACTTTGGGAAGCGGGAACGATAAGAAATCTGTCCGCATGGTATCGGCGGTCGGTCGCCAGCCGGTCGACTCATTTTCTGGTTCTTACGTTAATACGGCAAGCAAACCGGCCGCGGATGCAACTTGGCGCGGTTCGATGGTGGGAACCGTCACGCAAGGCGAGGCAAGGGACCATCTCCTTCGGGGCGATGCGGAACTGACGTTCAACCTGAACAAGTCTACGATCAGTGCACAGTTCTTCAACATCAAGGATTTCGACAGGCTCGGTGTGCCGCACCTGATGGAAACCTGGGTAAACGGACGCAAAAAACAGAACAACAGGATCAGCTTCAAAGGGATTCCGGTCGCAGAGGACGGCAGCTATGAGAGGACGTCAAACCTCGATGGAGGCAATATCAGAGGTGCCTTCTATGGCAGTTATCGCTATGGCGAACATGCCGAAACTGCCGGGACCTTCGACCGCTACGGCATTATCGCGGCCTTCGGCGCCAAGCGAGTGCCGCCGGCCATAGAGCCGGACGAGGACAAGCCGGATGAGGACAAGAATGCACGGACCGATGAATATCCATTCATGGTTCGATCCGGCGCGAACCTGCTCGGCGCTCTGATGGCCCGTTTAAGCCATAAATATTACAGCGATGAGCACATAGAGATCGGAGGCGATAAGGACGCACACAGAGAGCGAGGCGCGAACATATCGGGGCGGTGGGCCAAGTTCTTGTCTGCCGACCTTCGCCTATACGCGGACAACCTCAGATCTTCAGGGGTTAGCGCCGCAAGGGTAAGCGGATGCAAAGGCATGCGCTGCAGGGCGAGGATCGGCGGTACAGGCCGGGCGGCCGAGATCCTCGATGCAGGGGATTACGTTCCGGCTGCGGACAGCGGGGACGATGTGCGGGTGCTCATGACGCATCGGGACATCTCTCTGGTCGTTGATAATACGCAAGGCAACGCCATCGACTCTCCTGTTTCTTTCGGGGCCTGGATGGACGACGCGGGCTTCTTCGTCGCGACCGGCGGCACTGTAGGATCCGGCGCTAACGAGAGAGCCGCCCGCATGGTCGTGGTGGCCGGCGAACGGACCGGCAACCGCCCGGCCGCGGATGCGAGTTGGTACGGTTCGATGGTGGGGACCGTCAGACAAGGCAAGGCAAAGGACCATATCCTCCGGGGCGAGGCGCAACTGACGTTCAACATGGAGCGTTCTAGGCTCGACGCGTACTTCTTCAACATCAGGAATTTCCACAAGCACGGTGCGCGGCACACTGCGCTGGGCAAGAGAAATGTGATAGGCTTCACGGCCATTCCGGTCGCCGCGGACGGCAGCTATGAAAAGACGATTAAAGACGCAGGGCGTGGCTATGAGCCGGGCAACATCAGGGGGGCCTTCTATGGCAAGGGCCATGCCGAAACTGCCGGGACCTTCGAGCGGTTCAACGTCATCGCAGCCTTCGGCGCCAAGAAGGTGAGGAATTAACGGCGCGGCGGCTTGCCCTCTCGTCGATCCCGGCGCCTGGAGCCTATGCCGCATAGCTGGTCTGGGGGCATAGGTCTGGGGCCGGTGTTGAAGGCAGTTTCCTTGCTGTATGGTCGGCATAGTTCCGGCGCTATGGCAGGCTGAATGCGTCCGGGATGGTGCCGATGACTTGGAGTAGACGACGCTGTTCACCGCCTCGCCGATCTCGCGCAAGGCCGGCAGCGGGGGGGCCTGCGCAACATGTCTCTGCGTCAGGCCGACCGCTTCTTCGAGCTTCGCACCGGAGAGGGCCGCACCGCTTGAGGGATTGCGTGTCTGCCTTGTCTTGGGTGTGCTGCGCCGGTTGGTTGCGCGGTCCCCGGACGCTCCTCGGAGGGCGAAGGCTTTCGATCGTCCCTGCCTGCGGCGCCGGGTCACGGCTTGCAAGGCCAAGGGGCCTATGGTACCCAGCGCATCACGCTTTCACCGGATCTTTACTGTAGCGCAGCAAGGAAGTGGCACCCCTGTGGTCTCTCATTGGGCACCTCGACCAAGAGGGTGCCGTTAGAGGGCTGCATGAGTTGAGTCCCGTGAGTTGAGTCCGGGGATGTTGGTCTTCATGGTGCGGTTTCCCTCCGGATTATCGAGGGGCCGTTACGGCGCAAGGGTCGGGAGGCGCGCTGGAAAGTGGCGAGCGAAACCGAAAGCATTGCAGGCGATGTTGCCAGACGTTACGCCTTGGCTTTGCTGGAATTGGCAGAAGAACAGGGCGTGCTGGATCGGGTCGCAGACGACCTGAAGGCTCTCAAAAGCATGATCGGCGAAAGCGGGGACTTGCGCCGCTTGCTGCGCAGCCCGCTGTTCGGGCGCGCCCAGCAGGAGGCCGCCATCGGCGCCGTCCTGGAGAAGGCGGGCGCGGGCGATCTTACCGGTAAATTCGTTTCGGTCGTCGCCGCCAATCGGCGCTTGTTCGCGCTGTCGGCGATGATCGAAGCCTATCTGGCCGAACTGGCCTGCAAGCGCGGGGAAGTGACGGCCAGGGTGACGTCTGCACAACCTTTGAGCGATGCGCAGTCTCAAGCCTTGATCGAAGCCTTGAAGCGGGCGGCGGGCAGCAAGGTTACAGTCGAATCGGCGGTCGACGCCGATCTCTTGGGCGGGCTGGTTGTCCGGGTCGGTAGTCGTATGATCGACGCCTCGCTGAAGACCAAGCTCATGAAACTCCGGCACGCGATGAAGGGGGCATAAGGCCATGGACATCCGCGCTGCGGAAATTTCCGCAATCCTGAAGCAGCAAATCGAGGGTTTTGGCACCGAGGCGGACGTATCCGAGGTTGGCCAGGTTCTGTCGGTCGGCGACGGTGTGGCACGCGTCTACGGTCTGGACAACGTCCAAGCGGGTGAGATGGTCGAGTTTGACGGCGGCGTGCGCGGTATGGCGCTGAATCTTGAGACCGACAACGTCGGTATCGTGATCTTCGGCGACGACCGCGCCATCCGCGAAGGCGACGTCGTCAAGCGGACCGGCGCTATCGTCGATGTACCGGTGGGCAAGGGCCTGCTGGGCCGCGTCGTCGACGCGCTGGGCAACCCACTGGACGGCAAGGGTCCGATCGAGGCGGCCGAACGCCGCCGTGTCGAGGTCAAGGCCCCGGGCATTATTCCGCGCCAGTCGGTGAGCGAGCCGATGCAGACCGGACTTAAAGCCATCGACGCGCTGATCCCGATCGGCCGCGGTCAGCGCGAGTTGATCATCGGCGATCGCCAGACCGGCAAGTCGGCCATCGTGCTGGACACCTTCATCAACCAAAAGCCGATGAACCGGTCGGACGACGAGAGCCGGAAGCTCTACTGTATTTACGTTGCCGTCGGTCAGAAGCGGTCCACAGTCGCGCAGTTCGTGAAAGTGCTGGAGGATCAAGGCGCGCTGGAATACTCGGTGGTCATTGCCGCTACGGCCTCCGATCCGGCGCCGCTGCAGTTCCTGGCGCCCTACGCCGGCTGCACCATGGGCGAGTTCTTCCGCGACAATAGCATGCATGCCGTGATTGCTTACGACGATCTTTCAAAGCAGGCCGTCTCCTACCGCCAGATGTCGCTGCTGCTGCGCCGGCCGCCCGGGCGCGAGGCCTTCCCGGGCGACGTTTTCTACCTGCATTCCCGCCTGCTGGAGCGTGCCGCCAAGATGAGCGACGAGCATGGCGGCGGATCGCTCACTGCCTTGCCGGTCATCGAGACTCAGGCCGGCGACGTCTCGGCCTACATTCCGACCAACGTGATCTCCATCACCGACGGTCAGATCTTCCTGGAGACCAATCTCTTCTACCGCGGCATCCGCCCGGCCTTGAACGTCGGTATCTCGGTGTCGCGCGTGGGCTCTGCGGCGCAGACCAAGGCGATGAAGACAGTCGCCGGCTCCATCAAGCTGGAACTGGCGCAGTTCCGCGAGATGGAAGCCTTCTCCCAGTTCGCCTCCGATCTTGACGCTGCCACCCAGCGTCTGCTGGCCCGCGGTGCACGCCTGACCCAGCTTCTGAAGCAGCCGCAGTTCCAGCCGCTGCCGATGGAAGAACAGGTCTGCGTGATCTACGCCGGCGTGAAGGGTTTTCTGGACAAGGTCGACACCAATAAGATCTCCGACTTCGAGAAGAAGCTATTGGCCGATCTGCGTGGTAGGGGCAAGGAGATCCTGGCCTCGATCCGCGAGAAGAAGGTCATGGACGACACCGCGGAAGCCGGCTTGAAGAAGCTGTTGACCGCCTTCGCCGAGGCCTATGTCGCCTAGCGTCGCCAAGAAGAGAGCGCCGAAGAGAGCCAAGGGGGGCGCCATGCCGAGCCTCAAGGACCTACGGGTACGTATCGACAGCGTCAAAGCCACCCGCAAGATTACCTCCGCCATGAAAATGGTGGCGGCAGCCAAGCTGCGCCGCGCACAGGAGCAGGCCGAAGCGGCCCGCCCCTACGCGGAACAGATGGACTCGATCCTGCGTCGCCTAGCGGCTTCCGTCGCCGGGCAGCCGGGGATGCCGGCACTGCTTGCCGGTACCGGCAAGAGCGACGGGCATCTACTGGTCGTGGCCACCGCCGACCGCGGTCTCTGCGGCGGCTTTAACTCTTCCATCGTACGGGAGGCGCGCCGCCAGATCGCCGTCCTGGAGGCAAAGGGCAAGACAATCAAGATTCTCTGCGTCGGCCGGAAAGGTCGCGACCAGCTGCGCCGCGACTACCGCGACCTCATCATCGAGACGATAGAAGACGTAACACGTCCGCGGCCCGGTTTCGACAAGGCCGCGGCGATTGCCCAGAAGGTGGGCCAGCTCTTCGAGGAAGGCGCCTTCGACGTCTGCACCTTGATCTATGCCCGCTTCAAGTCGGCCATCAGTCAGATCGTCACCTTGCAGCAGCTGGTGCCTTTCCACACCGAGACCTCGGATGAGGACGCGGCGACGGAGGACGAAACCAAGGGTGCCGTCTACGATTACGAGCCCGATGAGGAGGCGATCCTGGCAGAGCTGCTGCCGCGCAACCTCTCGGTCCAGCTCTACAAGGCCATTCTTGAGAACAATGCTAGTGAGCAGGGCGCGCGCATGACCGCGATGGACAACGCGACCCGCAACGCCGGCGACATGATCGACCGCCTGACCCTGACCTACAACCGGACCCGTCAGGCCATCATCACCAAGGAACTGATCGAAATCGTCTCCGCCAAGGAAGCCATGCAGAGCGCGGCCTAGGACGAAGCAAAGGGAAGAGAAGCGAGGACGAAGCAAATGAGCGAGCAGAGCAACGTCACCGGTCGCATCACGCAAGTCATGGGTCCTGTCGTGGACGTTCATTTCGATGGCGAACTGCCGCCGATTCTGAACGCCTTGCAAACCGACAACCAAGGCAGCCGGCTGATCCTGGAAGTCGCCCAGCACCTGGGCGAGAACTCCGTGCGTACCATCGCTATGGACTCCACCGAGGGCCTGACCCGCGGTCAGCACGTGACCGACACCGGTAACGCCATCGCGGTGCCGGTCGGTCCGAAGACCCTGGGCCGCATCCTGAACGTCATCGGTGAGCCGATTGACGAGCGCGGTCAAGTCGAGGGCTTGCACAAGGCGCCGATCCATCGCCCGGCGCCGGAATTCTCCGAGCAGTCGACCGAGGCGGAAATCCTGATCACCGGCATTAAGGTCGTGGACCTGCTGGCACCCTATGCCAAGGGCGGCAAGATCGGGCTGTTCGGCGGCGCCGGCGTGGGCAAGACTGTGCTGATCCAGGAGTTGATCAACAACATCGCAAAGACACACGGCGGCTACTCGGTCTTCGCCGGTGTGGGTGAGCGTACCCGCGAGGGCAACGACCTCTACCACGAGATGGTCGACTCCGGGATTATCGACCTGGAGGGTGACAACTCCAAGGTGGCGCTGGTTTTCGGCCAGATGAACGAACCTCCGGGAGCCCGCGCCCGCGTCGGTCTGACCGGCCTGACCCTGGCCGAGTATTTCCGCGACGAGGAGGGCCAGGACGTGCTCTTCTTCGTGGATAACATCTTCCGCTTCACTCAGGCCGGCTCGGAAGTGTCTGCGCTGCTGGGCCGTATTCCCTCGGCTGTGGGCTATCAGCCGACCCTGGCCACCGACATGGGCGCCTTACAGGAGCGCATCACCTCCACCAAGAAGGGCTCGATCACCTCGGTGCAGGCCATTTACGTGCCGGCCGACGACTTGACCGACCCGGCGCCGGCGACCTCTTTCTCCCACTTGGACGCCACCACCGTTCTGTCGCGTCAAATCGCCGAGTTGGGTATTTATCCGGCCGTGGATCCGCTCGATTCCAACAGCCGTATCCTGGACCCTCAAGTGGTCGGCGAAGAGCACTACGAGGTGGCTCGCCGCGTTCAGGAGATCTTGCAGTCCTATAAGTCGTTGCAAGACATCATCGCCATTCTGGGTATGGACGAGCTGTCGGAAGAGGATAAGCTGATCGTGGCCCGCGCGCGCAAGATCCAGCGCTTCCTCTCCCAGCCCTTCGACGTCGCCCAGGTCTTCACCGGTTTCCCCGGTGTGCAGGTGCCGTTGGATGAGACCATCCGCGGCTTCAAAGGTATCTGTGCCGGCGAGTACGATCACCTGCCGGAGGCCGCCTTCTACATGATCGGTACCATCGATCAAGCGGTCGAGAAGGCTCGCAAGCTGGCCGCGGAAGCGGCGTAAGGCCGGCAAGGCGCGGGGCGGGATAAGCGATCCATGGCAGAGACCTTTCAATTCGAACTGGTTGCGCCGGAAGAGATCATTCTCTCCGAGGCGGCCGAGATGGTCACTGTGCCGGGTGGCGACGGCGACTATGGCGTCCTGCCGCGCCATGCGCCGATGATCACCACGGTGCGAACCGGTGTGCTGTCGGTCTACGAGCAGCGCCGCGTGCGCGAGCGCATCTTCGTGGCTGGCGGTTTCGCCGAGGTGACGCCCAAGCGTCTGACAGTCTTGGTCGAAGAGGCGGTGAACTTGGAGAAAGTCAATCGCGCCGACGTCGAGCAGAGCCTGAAGAATGCGCGCGATGAACTGGCCGATGCTGCCGACGCCAGCAATAAGATGCATCTGGAGCGTCGAATCGGGATCGAGACGGTGAAGCTGAAGGCCCTGAGCTAAGATCTCCGCTTGCGCGCTTGGGATCGCGCGCAAACCTTTCCCTTTCGGACACGCAGGTCTTGCAAAAGAGTCTTAAGGTCGTGCATTCTGCACTGTGGAACAAAATCCCACGGTTTGCTAAATAAATGCTTAGCGCCAACAAGCAAGAAGGGGGAGCATATTTCCCCTCTTCCAACGGATTTGCGGGAAGAGACGAGGCGCAGCTGGTCGCGATGCATCCGGGGGACGAGACGATGGAACAGACCTGGATCGACAACTTGCCTTGGGAGCAGCTTGACTGCTCCAAGGTTGAGAGTGAGCATTTGCAAACGGTCAAGGCTGCCAGCTTGGTCGAGTTCAATGCCTATGACTATGCTGGCTACCTCTTCAAGGTCTTCCCCGACGATGAAACCTTCCACGCTGCCATCCGGCAATGGGCCGAAGAAGAGGTGCTGCATGGACGAGCTCTAGGACGCTGGGCCATGGCCGTCGATCCGGCCTTCGACTTCGACGGCGCAGTCGAGCGGTTCCGCATCGGCTTTTCTTTGCCGCTGGATGTGACGGGGTCGGTGCGCGGCAGCCGTGCGGGCGAATTGGTGTCGCGTTGTATCGTAGAGGTCGGTACTTCTTCTTTCTACACGGCCTTCGCCCGCGAAACCGAAGAGCCGGTTCTAAGGCAGATCTGCGCGCATATCGCCGCCGACGAATTCCGTCATTACAAGCTCTTCTATAAGAACCTGAAGCGCTATTTGGCGAGGGACAAAATCGGCCGCATTCGTCGGGCCATGATTGCGGCAGGACGCATCCACGAGACGGAAGACGACGAGTTGGCTTATGCTAACTATGCGGCCAACGGCAATCTTGCGCGTCCCTACGACCGCCAAGCCGATGGACGCGACTATCTTCTGCGGGTCTATCGCATGTATCGCCAAGGGCACATGGACAGGGCGATTGCCATGTCCTTCAAAGCGGCTGGCCTGAAACCGCACAGCCGATTGGCCGGTGCCAGTTCGCGTATCGCCTTCTGGCTCTTGAAGGCGCGTCAACGGCGCATGGAGAAGGCCGCCGACAGGGACTCCGAGGCGCGCCGCGCCGCCTGAGGGAATGTATCCTGGCGATACGCAAGCGGAGACGGCGCCAACGGCCCAAATCGGCAAGTTCCACGGCACTGGCAGCGAAGGACCGATCCGGCGGCGAACCCTGACGCTCATTCGTTGGATCGCCATCGTCGGGCAGTCGGTGGCCCTGTTCGTTGCCGAATACTGGCTGCATCTTGCGATCCCGTTGGTACCCTTGACGGCTTTGATCCTGGCATCGGCCCTGGTCAATCTAGCCACACCGGCCATGGTCGGGCGCGGTCTCTGGCTGACCGAGGCAGCGGCGGCCCGGCTGCTCGGCTTCGACTTGCTGCAGTTGAGTGGGCTTTTGGTGCTGACCGGCGGCCTATCCAATCCCTTCTCGGTCCTGATCCTGGCGCCGGTGACGGTTTCGGCCTCGACGCTCTCGGCGCGATCTACGGCAATTCTTGTTGCTCTGGCGGTGACCTTGGAGACGGTGTTGGCAGTCTGGTACCTGCCGATGCCTTGGTTCGACGGTGCCCTGCTTATGGAGCCGCTCTTCATTGGCTCGATTTGGGCGGGCCTCGTTCTGGCGACCGTCTTCATTGCCGTCTATGTCGCGTCCCTGGCCTCCGAAGGGCGCGCTGTCGGCCATGCCTTGGCGGCTACCCAAGCTGCCTTGTCCCGCGAGCAGCAGCTGGCCTCGCTCGGCGGGCTGGCCGCCCTCGTGACTCATGAGTTGGGCTCGCCGCTCAGCACCATCAAGTTGGTTGCCAAGGAATTGCAGCGCGATATCCCGGAGGACAGCCCCTGGCGGGCCGATATCGACCTTTTGACGGAAGAGGTGGAACGCTGCGGCGTGCTCTTGGCGGAGATGGCGGTGCGCCCGGCGACCGACAGCGGGATGGCCTATAACCTGCTGCCGGTGCTCACCCTCATGGAGTTGGCGGCCGAGCCGCATAGCCGCGAGGAGATACGCATCCGCTTCGTCGCCAAGCGCGATCCCGCCATGCCGTTGCTGCCGCGCGATCCGGCTCTGCTGCATGGAATCGGCACGCTGTTGCAGAATGCGATCCAGTTCGCCAAGAGTGAAGTGGTGGTGACCTGTCGGTGGAACGACAAGAGTCTGACGGTGCTGATCGCAGACGATGGACTCGGTTTCGATCCGGCGCTGCTCGACCGCCTAGGCGAGCCCTATCTCTCCAGCGATCGCCCGGATCCGCGCGCTATCGGCAGCGATTCGGGATCGCACATGGGGCTCGGCGTCTTCATCGCCAAAACCCTGCTGGGGCACCGCGGTGCATCCATCAAATTCAGCAACCCGCCTCTAGGCGGCGCGGAGGTTGCCATTTCTTGGCAACTCGATCAAATTCGCATGTCAGATTAGGAAGGTGCTGAATGAAGAGAACACAAAGCCTGCTGTTGGTCGACGACGACGAACGCTTGTGCAATCGCTTGGCACAGGCGATGGAGAAGCGTGGGTACAGCGTATCGACGGCAAACTCCGTAGCGGACGGCATCGCTGCGATCGAAGAAAGCCCGCCTCCCTATGCCGTGGTCGATCTGCGCCTAGGCAACGGCAGCGGATTGGACGTGGTCAAGCGTTTGCATGAACTGCGCCCCACGGCAAAGGCGATCATCCTGACTAGTTACGGCAACATCGCCACGGCTGTCGCCGCGGTGAAGCTGGGCGCCGTCGATTACCTGCCGAAGCCTGCGGATGCAGAGCAGATCCTGTCGGCCTTGAAGCAGGGTGAGGAGGACGCGCCGCCGCCGCCGGAATTGCCGATGACCGCCGATCGCGTACGTTGGGAGCACATTCAACGAGTCTATGAGCAGTGCGATCGCAACGTCTCCGAGACCGCGCGGCGTTTGCGCATGCATCGTCGAACCCTGCAGCGGATCTTGGCCAAGTATGCGCCGCGCAACTAGGTCGCCCTTTTGGCCCAACCCTAGCTTCTGGCGATCATGCTAGAGCGTCAGCCTTTTAGGCTGGTGCAGTCCGGTTTGCCAAGGCCCTAGACTGTTTTGCGCTGACATTCGTGCGCCTTAAGCACCCCAGGGTATCGATTTTAAATTAAGCCGCCGTCGCCTTGACCGGAGCCTGCACCGGCGGCCTCACAAAAGCCTATCGAGGCAAGACAATGGATCTGACGCCGGGCAAGCTCCATATTCATGGTTCGAGTTTGCAACCGGGGTCCGGAGCCATGAGCGGGAAAACCTACGCCAAGACTGCAGAGGCGGTCGCAAAGCTGGACCGTACCCAGTATGCCGTGACGCAGCAAGACGCGACCGAGCCGCCATTCCGTAATGCCTTTTGGGATCACAGGGGCATAGGTCTTTATGTAGACATCGTCAGTGGGGAACCGCTGTTTCTCTCGCGCGACAAGTTCGATTCCCACTGCGGCTGGCCCAGCTTCACCAGGCCGGTCGAAGGGAGGAGGATCGTCGAGCGGGCCGATCGCACGCATGGTATGATCCGCACCGAGGTGCGCTCGCGCGACGGCGATTCGCATCTGGGCCATGTCTTCCCGGACGGCCCCGGACCGGAAGGGCTGCGCTATTGCATCAATTCTGCCTCGCTGCAATTCGTCCCCAAGGAGTCGATGGAGGCCCAGGGCTACGGCGACTATCTGAAGTATCTAGACGAGGAGTCCGCGTCATGACCGAGACCGCAATCCTGGCCGGTGGCTGCTTTTGGGGCATGCAGGATCTGATTCGCCGACTGCCCGGCATCGTTGCGACCCGCGTGGGCTATAGCGGCGGCACCACTGCCGATGCGACCTACAACGATGTAAAGACCGGACGCAGCGGTCATGCCGAAGCGATCGAGATCCGCTTCGATCCGGCACAGCTCAGCTACCGCCGGCTGCTGGAGTTCTTCTTCCAGATCCACGATCCAACGACCGTCGATCGCCAAGGCAACGACCGCGGATCGCAGTACCGTTCTGCCATCTTCTACAAAGACGGGACACAGAAGGAGACTGCGGAAGCAGTAATCCGCTCGGTCGATGCCTCCGGCCGTTGGCCCGGTCCCGTTGTGACGGAGGTGGCGCCGGCCGGTCCCTTCTGGGAGGCCGAGGCGGTGCACCAAGACTATCTCCGGCGCATCCCGCACGGCTATACCTGCCACTGGGTGCGGCCGGACTGGGTGTTGGACCAGCCTAAGAGCAATGCAGCTGAGTGATAGCGGCGGAAGAAACCTGGATAGTATGCAGGCGACGTTGGAAACGAACGGCATCGTTCTGGTTGCTGACAGAAGCGGGCAAAATCGCCAGAACGCTCCTCTTAGTTACGGCGCGTGGATCGACCACGCGGGCTTCTTCGTCACCGTCGATGGGCAGGTTTTGCATGAGGACGGAAGAGAAATGGTAGGGAGGTTCTTCGTCGCAGGGGCGGGCAGAAGACCCGGCCACGGATACGATCTGGTGGGGTACGATGGTGGGAGCTTTCCACGAAATCGACGCCACCCCATCATGACTTGAGTAATCCTCCATGGCGAGGCGCAACCGGTGTTCGACGCGCAGGAGTCGAAGCTCGATGCTTCCTGCTACAACATCGAGAATCTCGGCAAACTCGACAAATTAGCTGAGCCGGTTAGGAGGCTGCCGCACAATTCTATAGTGTTCCGGGATGTGTAAGGCAACAGGGCCGGTGGCTACAGTAAACCTACTACCGAAGGCGACCGGAGGAGGGGCACCCGCTACGGAGGCAGCATTTGCGGTGGGTTCTATGGCGCCGGCCATGCCGAAACCGCCGGGACATTCAGCAGGTACGGCATTAGCGCAGCCTTCGGTGCCAAAAGGGTGACGGATTAACCGCAAGGTGACGTGACAGGCAGAGCCGCCGCCGGGGGCGGCATCGCCGGCTCCGGCCCCTCGGTGCTATCGGACCGCTTTCGCGCAGATAGGGCGCGCGGCCGCGGTCGAGGCGGGTTGATGCCGCCGGCCGGACCGATAGCCGCGCGGCTTGAGCGCTGCCATGGCCCTGTCAGAAGACTCCGGCCTCCAGGCCGGCAGCTAGGGCCATCCCGATTGCTTCGCACCGCTCCACAAATCTGCTGTCCCAGGCGCCACGGCAGACCAGCGGCTCCTGCACGGCGCGCCAGCGCAGGCCGGTGACGATGCGCTCGACGGCGGCCTTGGTGCCGCGTCCGTCGTTGCCGGCCCGGATGTAGAGCGCATAGGGAAGACCTTGCGTCTCCTCCAGACAGGGATAGTAGATACGGTCGAAGAAGTCTTTAAGTGCGCCGCTCATGTAGCCCAGGTTCTCGGTGGTGCCGAGGATCAGGCCGGCGGCTGCCTTCACCGTCTCGGGTTCGGTCTCCAGCGGCGCGGCGACCTCGACCCTAACGCCGCCAATCTCCGGATGGCGAGCGCCGCGGGCCACGGCCTCGCGCAGAGCCAGGGTGTTGGGTGAGGGCGCATTGGCCACGATCAGAAGCCGCTTCATGACTGCATACTGCCAAGCCCGCGGCGGCGCGTCACCCAACGAGCGGCTTGCCGGATCAGCGGCAGGCAGGCTGGAGCGATCGTTCCGTTGGGAGATGGGGGACTCCTCGTGCTGCGTTGGCTTCCGCTACTGCTGGGTTGCTTCGGATGTTCAGCGGCGCGAAATCCTTCGGCAGCAATTCCTATCTGCCCTTCTGCCTCGATCTGAGCGGCCCGCCGGGCTTGCTGCGCCCCTGTCATCTGCTGCCGAGCGATCCTGCATGCGCCGCAAACTGGCGATGCCGTCCGGCCCGCCGGAATCGGCCAAGGACCAAGCCGCCTAGCTCTCGTCCTCCAAGACCTCGCCGAGGCTGTGATAAGCGCCTGCGCAATAGAGCAGGGGACGTTCTGCCGGACCTTGGGCTGCCTCGGTCACGTGGGCGACCAGAACGCGATGGCTGCCGATCTCCACCGCCTCGATCAGGTAGCAGGTCAGAACTGCGATCGCGTTTCCCCACAGCGGTAAGCCATCGGGACTCAGACGCCAGCCTGGATCGGCCAGACGCGCGGCATGATCGCCGCCACCGCGGCCCGCGCAGATCTCGGCCAAGGCGCGGTCGTCCTCGCTCAGGAAGTTCACCGTGAAACGTCCGTTTTCGATAACTGCGCTGGCAGCGCTGCCTTTGCTCTGCAGGCAGATCGCGACGGTCGGCGGGTCTGCGGAGACGGAGCTGAAGGCTGTCACGGTCACAGCGCCCGGACCGGCCGGCCCGTCGCTGGCAACGACGGTCACCGGCTCTGGCACGTGGCGGAGCGCGTTCAGAAAGTCGGCGCGCGCGACCGACGGCAGGCCGGCCACTGCATCCTCGATCAAGGTGACGACGGTTCCGCTGTTGCGAAAAGCACTCATCGAGGACCGACCGCGCGCCTGGGAGAGAAGATCATGTGGACAAAGTGCGGAGCAGGCATCGCTGCGGTCAAGCCTTCTTTCTTGTACGCTGCCGCCGCGCCGCAGTCAGTAGCGCATGGCGGTTTCCCTTCTGTTCGAGTGTTTTGCCGGAAGAGACCGGTGCAGATATTCGGTCCAAGAAACAACGGTGAGAATTCCCGCAGTCTGGCCGTGGGTGGCCTTAGGTTTTGCGGTCTTGCAAATAGTAGTGGGCAAATAGTGGCGGGCTACCTGCCGATCCTTTTGGATTGGCCCATGACCATTGCCGGCCGCTCGGCGGCTGTCAGTACGCCGCTGGTGCCTGCCGGCTATGCCTGCATCATCTGGGCGCCGCTTTCCCTCGGCTTGTCGGTGCTGGCATTCTGGCGGACTCGGCTGCAGCGGCGCACTCTGAGTCTGGGTGTCGTCCTGCCGCTGACAGCGATCCTGGCGCTCAACGACTGTAGGAGGTCTAGGTGCCGCTGCGCGACCTCGACAGCGGCAGCGCCGGCATCCTGTTCATTTCGCTGGGCTTGGGCCTGCAGGTGGCGCCTTGGAGTGCAGGGAACTGGCAAGAGCGCTGATTGCTCGCTCTACCGATCTTGGCATTGGCCGGGTGGTTGACAGTAGCCTTCCTTCGCAAACCTTTCTTCCGTGCTGCTGGCCAGCGGGGCTGCCTGGCCGATCCCAATCGCCCGGCTGCGTCGTGCCTAGCCGGGTGCGTGAGGGGTGGCCGGACGTCTTGTGACCTGCCTCGCCTGGCTTTCCTTGTCGCCCTGACGGACCGAAGAAGCCCTTGGCGCCTCGAATCGAGAGGCGTTTGCGGCTTTGCGCGTCTCGGACATTGCACGTCGCATTTCAGTCAGCCGCCCGGCTTGGGCTGGCGCAAGTGTGACGACCGATAAGGACAGTCCGGTGCGGCCGCAAGCATTGTGGCGCGTAAGGGTAGTTATTGATCCAGTTGCAGACGAGCAAGAAAGGATTGCGCAGAGATGGCCCGCACGGTGGTGTCGTCGAAGAAAAAAACGGTGGTTATCGGCTACAACCAGCCCTTTTGTGTGATTGGGGAACGTATCAATCCGACCGGGCGCAAAAAACTGGCGGCGGAAATGGCGGCGGGCGATTTTTCGACGGTGGAAGCGGACGCCGCCGCCCAGGTCGAGGCCGGGGCCGCGATGCTGGACGTGAACGCCGGCATTCCGCTGGCCGACGAGCCGGCCATTCTGGCACAGTCGATCAAGCTGGTTCAGTCCTTGGTCGAGGTGCCTTTGTCGATCGACAGCTCGATCGTCGCCGCGCTGGAGAGCGGGCTGGAGGTCTACGAGGGTAAGGCTCTGGTGAACTCGGTCACTGGCGAGGAGGACCGCCTGGAGGCAGTGTTGCCGCTGGTGAAGAAGTATGGTGCGGCCGTTGTCGCCATCTCCAACGACGAGACCGGCATCTCCGAAGATCCCGACGTGCGTTTCGAGGTTGCCAAGAAGATCGTCGGGCGGGCACAGGACCATGGCATCCCCAAGGAGGACGTCGTCGTCGATCCCTTGGTCATGCCGATCGGCGCCATGGGGACGGCCGGTAAGCAGGTTTTCCGCTTGCTGGACCGTCTCCACCGCGAGCTGGACGTGAACACGACCTGCGGTGCTTCCAATATTTCCTTCGGCTTGCCCAACCGGCGGGTGATGAACGGCGTGTTCCTGGCCATGTCCTCGGGCTTCGGCATGACCTCGGCCATCATGAACCCGCTGCACGAAGAGGACATGGGTTGCATCCGTGCCTCCGATGTTCTGATGCACCGCGATCTCAACTGCCGCTCTTGGATCAAGAAGTACCGGGAGCCGCTGCCGGATGCCGCCGCCGGTATCCGCGGCGAGCGCCGACGGCGGCGGGTCGCCGCCACTGCCTAGGGGCGCCGTAGCGACATGAACCAGGCGGTCGGCCTGCAAGCCGAATCGATGGCCGAGGCCAGCACCGAGCAGGCCTTGGTAGTCTTCACGCCCTCGGGCCGGCGCGGCCGCTTCCCGGTCGGCACGCCTATTCTCAAGGCGGCGCGTAGCTTGGGCGTCGATATCGACACGGTCTGTGGCGGCCGCGGAATCTGCGGCCGCTGCCAGTGCTTGGTCAGCGAGGGGCAGTTCGCAAAGCACGGCATCGCCAGCCGTGCAGATCACGTCTCTCCGCAGAACGAGGTCGAAGTCCGCTACGACCGTAAGAAGCACCTGAAGGAGGGGCGCCGCCTCTCCTGTCAGATGCGCTTGTTGGACAATGTCGTCATCGACGTGCCGCCCGACAGCCAGGTCTATCGCCAGGTCGTACGCAAGCGGGTCGAGGTCCGCGACATCAAGCTGGACCCGGCGATCCGTCTTCACTTCGTGGAGGTGGAACAGCCGGATATGCACCGTTCCTCAGGCGACGTAGAGCGCTTGCATGCCGCGCTCGACCGCGAGTGGGGGGTGAAAACCAAGCTGGAATACGATCTGACCATGCTGCAGGCCCTGCAGAAGGCTCTGCGCGACGGCGAATGGAAGGTAACCGTGGCGGTCCACCGCGGCCAGGTGCTGAGCGCGGTCTGGCCCGGCTTCGTCGAGACCGCCTATGGCGTGGCGGTCGATGTCGGCTCTACCACCATCGCCGCCCACCTCTGCGATCTGCGCACCGGCGAGGTGGTCGCGTCGGCCGGCCTTATGAACCCGCAGATCCGCTTCGGCGAGGACTTGATGAGCCGGGTCTCCTACGTGATGATGAACGCGGGCGGTGACAAGGAGATGACGCGCGTCGTCCACGAGGCCATCAACGATTTGATTGGACAGGTCAGTGAAGAGGCCGGGATCGATCGCCATCTGATCTTGAACATGACCTTCGTCGGCAATCCCATCATGCATCATCTACTGCTGGGAATCGATCCGACCGAACTGGGCGGGGCGCCCTTCGCCTTGGCGCTGAACTCCGGCCTGACGATCTGGGCCTCGGATCTGAAAATCGAGGTGGGGCAAAACGCGCGGGTCTATGTGCTGCCCTGTATCGCCGGCCACGTCGGCGCCGATACGGCCGGCTGTATCCTTTCCGAGACGCCCTACATGCGCGACGAGATCACGCTTCTGGTCGACGTCGGCACCAATGCCGAGATTGTGCTGGGTAACAAGGAGCGCCTGCTGGCTTGCTCTTCGCCGACCGGGCCGGCCTTCGAGGGGGCACAGATCTCCGGCGGCCAGCGCGCCGCGCCCGGCGCCATCGAGCGCGTGCGGATCGATCCCGAGACTCTGGAACCCCGCTTCAAGGTGATCGGCTGCGATCTCTGGTCGGACGAAGAGGGCTTCGCCAAGGCAACGCGGCGCACCGGAATCACCGGCATCTGCGGATCGGGTATCATCGAGGTGATCGCCGAGATGTTTCTGGCCGGTATGCTGGCGAGCGATGGAACCATCGATGGCGCCATGGCTGCCAAAAACAGCCGGGTGCAGGAGGACGGCCGTACCTTCGCCTATCTGCTGCATGCTGGCGAGCCGGAGATTCGCATCACCCAGAACGACGTACGCGCGATCCAGTTGGCCAAAGCAGCGCTCTATGCCGGCATCCGCTTGCTGATGGATCGTCTGGGCGTGGAGCGTGTCGAGCGCATCATGCTTGCCGGCGCCTTCGGCAGCCATATCGACGTGAAGTACGCCATGCTCTTGGGCATGATCCCAGATTGTCGGCTGGATCGTGTGCACCCGGCCGGCAACTCGGCCTCCACGGGCGCGCGGATCGCGCTTTTGAACCAGGCTGCGCGCGATGAAATCGAGGCAGTCGTGCGCTCGGTCGAGAAGGTCGAAACTGCAGTCGAGCCCCTGTTCCAAGCACACTTCGTGGCTGCGATGTCCCTACCGCACGCCAGCGATTCCTTTCCGGAGTTGGGCAAGGCCGTCGCCCTGCCGGCGCCCAAGCGCGCCCAGTCCGCCCGCGAGGGCGCGGAGGATGGCCGCCGTCGGCGCCGACGGCGCTGAAGCTGCTCCCTTGACCCCGGCCAGCCGCGGTGACCCCCTGTCGGTGGGGATGGGGACTGAGTGGGTAGGACGAACGATGACGAAATCGGAATCAACGACCGAGGCAGACCGCGGCCTCTTGGGTGTGGGCGAGATCGATGCGGCGCGCAAAGCCTGCGAGGCAATCCCGGCGAAGGACAAGGAAGGCGCTGCAACGCGAGGACATGCCCCGCCGGTACGAAAGCTTGCGGCCCTTCCGCGTGCGTACAGCTGACGATGGGGAAGCGCCGATCGAGCAGATTGAGGATTGCCTTGACGGTCCTCTTGGCCGGGGATAACAATCAGTTGAAGATGCTCATGTGAAACGGGCCGCCGGCAACCGAGCCCCAAGCTTTGCATCCGAACTGGAGGCTGCCATGGATAGCGTTAGCTTCCGCCACATGATCGACGGCACGCGCGCGGACTATGCCCTCGTGATGGATCTTCATGCTCGTATGAAGGCGGATCATCATGTCGATTCCCTGCTTTCGATGTTGAAGGCTACCGGCGTGCCGGAGGCCGGCTACAAGATCGACCGCCTCCAGCACGCCCTGCAGAGTGCGAGCCGAGCCGAAGACGACGGAGCGGACGAAGAATGGATCGTCGCCGCGCTTCTGCATGACATTGGCGATCTACTGGCGCCCGACGACCATGCCTTGATGGCGGCTGCCATCCTGCGGCCCTACGTCAGCGAGACCACCTTCTGGGTGGTGAAGAAGCACGGGATCTTCCAAGGCTATTACTTTTGGCACCACCTGGATCTGGACCGCAATGCGCGGGACAGGTATCGCGACCATCCCAATTATGACGCTTGCGTTGCCTTCTGCGAGCGCTGGGATCAGACGTCTTTCGATCCGGACTATCCGACCCGGCCGCTGAAGCACTTCGAACCCATGGTGCGCTGCATCTTCGCCCGCGAGCCCTTCTCGGTGCAGGACGGCACGCCCTCAATGGGACGCGCGCTGGCACAGTGACCCCGGTCACGGTCGTCGGCAATGCCGACGGCGGCAAGTCCAGGCTCAGCCTAACATTGGGGCAGCGCTTAGGTCTGCCCTGTCACGCGCTCGACGACCTGCTGTGGCAACCGGCTTGGCGGCCGACTCCGGAGGCTGTCTTTGCGTGGCGCTACGACGCCTTGCTGGCCGGCGAGTACTGAGCGATCGACGGCATCGGCGATTGGGCTTCGCTGCAACGCCCACGCGGCGGCCAGGCACGAGCGGCATCCTTGAGATGCAGATCGTTGGGACTAGGTACCTCTCGATCATGGCGGCTAGTGGGGTACCGGTATCGTCTTGGTGATGTCGCCCCAGCTGTCCACCGAGTCGCATGCCCGCACCGTCAACCCTCCTCTGGGATCTTTACACCGCCGAGCGATCGGGTGAAGGGCCGTTCGTTCACATGGTGGGGATAGGCCAGCACCCGGACCCTAGTGCCTGCCGGCCGCCCCAAGACTTCCCAGTGGTCTGGATAGGCGTTCCATCCGGTATCAGGTTAGCGCCAAACCGGCTTCGTTAATGGTAAAAGCCATGATCGGTTCCTCAGACATCGTTTCCAAGCGCGATCATATAATCGCGCCAAATACATTGCTTGATTTTGTTCATTCCCCGGCCGGCCGCGACTCAGGAAATCGTTCCGGCGCCGGTGTCGGCGTTGCTGCCTTCGCCAACTGCCAAAGGGGTTTATAAAGCGCGGTAACGTCGAGGCGATAGCTGACGCTGTCTCCCGGCGCGGTCTTGACGTCCATCACCAGTCCTCCCACGGTTGCGCCAAACACTGGGCTGCCTAATGTACCGCATAGGCTGCGTCTTAGATGTTGTTTCTTCAGCGACGCAGTCTTGCCCGCTCGACCGGCAGCGGCAGGACATGGCGGTGGCTTCCCAGTTCGACAGACCTGCTATGCAGTTCTTATAGATCCAGCTTGCAGCATCGGCAACTCTGCAGCGAAGCTCCGGCAACCATTTGACTTTTCACGGTTTTGGGACGGCTCCGGGGGCTCGCGATTTACTCCTTGACTGCCGGGGGCTCCATCCATAATATACACCGTCTTCCAACGAGGTCTTCTGCGGACAGCGTAACGTCGGACTAGCTGTCTCCAAGATCTCGCAGGATCACAGCGGATTACGGCGGCGCGGATTGGTCCCTTCAGGATACCGCCGTTGCCAGAAAACGTCCGGGAGCCTGAGCGGTGAAGGCTCTTGCGGCGCTGTTATCTGTTTTGCCGCAAAGATGTGCTTGCCAAGCGAGCCGCATGGTGCGGTCGGCGGCGGGCGGTAGCCTCGAAGCAAGGGGATTGGGAAGAGAGCATGCCGACGATCAATCAGTTGATCCGGGCGCCACGCAAGGCGATCAAGGCGCGCAACAAGGTGCCGGCGATGCAGGGCTGTCCGCAGAAGCGTGGCGTCTGTACCCGCGTCTATACCACCACCCCGAAGAAGCCGAACTCGGCTTTGCGTAAGGTCGCCCGTGTCCGCCTGACCAACGGCTTCGAGGTGACGAGCTACATTCCCGGCGAGGGCCATAACCTGCAAGAGCACTCGGTCGTGATGATCCGAGGCGGCCGCGTTAAGGACCTTCCGGGTGTGCGCTACCACATCATCCGCGGCACCCTGGACACCCAAGGCGTGCGCGATCGTCGCCAGCGCCGGTCGAAGTACGGCGCCAAGCGGCCCAAGTAGAGCTAGGAGCGGACCTTAAGATGTCTCGTCGCCGTAAGGCTGAAAAGCGCAAGATCCTGCCGGACGCAAAGTTCGGCGACATCGTGCTGACTAAGTTCATGAACAACCTCATGCGCGCTGGCAAGAAGTCGACCGCCGAGGACATCGTTTACGGTGCTTTCGACAAGGTCGAGGGGCGGGTCAAGGCCGACCCGGTGAGGCTGTTCCATGAGGCGCTGAACAACGTGAAGCCGGAGGTCGAGGTGCGCTCCCGCCGTGTCGGCGGTGCCACCTATCAGGTTCCGGTCGAGGTGCGTCCTGATCGTGCGCAGGCGCTGGCCATCCGCTGGCTGATCTCCGCCTCGCGGGCACGCAGCGAAGACACCATGATTGACCGTCTAGCCAATGAGCTTCTGGACGCCGCCAACAACCGCGGTTCTGCCGTGAAGAAGCGTGAAGACACGCATCGCATGGCCGAAGCCAACCGCGCGTTCTCGCATTATCGCTGGTAACGGCAGACCTAAATGGGGACGATTGAATATGGCCCGCAGCTACCCGCTTGAGCGTTATCGTAACATCGGCATCATGGCCCACATCGATGCTGGTAAGACCACGACCACCGAGCGCATTCTCTACTATACCGGCCGTTCGCATAAGATCGGCGAGGTCCATGACGGCAACGCCACCATGGACTGGATGGAGCAGGAGCAGGAGCGCGGAATCACCATTACCTCGGCCGCAACCACGATCTTCTGGGAGCGTTTCGACACCAAGTACCGCATCAATATTATCGACACACCCGGACATGTGGACTTCACCATTGAGGTCGAGCGTTCGCTGCGCGTGCTAGACGGTGCGGTCGCGGTCTTCGACTCGGTCGCTGGCGTAGAGCCGCAGTCCGAGACTGTTTGGCGCCAAGCCAACAAGTACCAAGTGCCGCGCATGTGCTTCGTCAACAAGATGGACCGCATGGGCGCCAACTTCATGCGCTGCATCGACATGATCGTCGATCGCCTGGGGGCGACGCCGCTGGTGACCCAACTGCCGATCGGCTCCGAGGTAGAGTTCGTCGGTGTCGTCGACCTCTTGAAGATGAAGGCTATCGTCTGGAAGGCCGAAACTCGGGGCGCTGAGTTTGAGGAGCGGGAGATTCCCGCTGACCTCGCCGACGAGGCTGCCGAGTGGCGCAGCAAGCTGGTCGAATTAGCCGTCGAGCAGGACGATGACGCAATGGAGGCCTATCTTGAGGGCGAAGAGCCTAGTGAGGAGACTCTACGCACCTGCATCCGCAAGGGTACCTGCGGCCTGGCCTTCGTGCCGGTCCTCTGTGGCTCCGCCTTCAAGAACAAGGGTGTGCAGCCTCTTCTGGACGCGGTTATCGACTACCTGCCAGCCCCGACCGACGTGCCCGCTATTCGCGGCGTGAAGATGGGGACCGAGGAAGAGGTCTTGCGCAAGAGTTCGGACGACGAACCCTTCTCGGCGCTGGCCTTCAAGATCATGTCCGATCCCTTCATGGGCTCGCTAACCTTCGCGCGCATCTACTCCGGCAAGGTGAGCAAGGGCCAGACTCTGATGAACACCGTCAAGGAGATCCGTGAGCGGGTCGGCCGCATGCTCTTAGTGCACGCTAACAACCGCGAAGATATCGAAGAGGCCTTCGCCGGTGACATCGTCGCCTTTGCCGGTATGAAGTCGGCGACCACTGGCGACACGCTTTGCGAGACCGGCAGCCCGGTGATCCTCGAGCGCATGGAGTTCCCCGATCCCGTCATTGAGGTGGCGATGGAGCCGAACACCAAGGCGGACATGGAGAAGATGGGTTTGGCCCTGCAGCGGCTGGCGCAGGAGGATCCCTCCTTCCGCGTCACCACCGACCAAGAGAGCGGCCAGACCGTGATCAAGGGCATGGGCGAGCTGCATTTAGAGATCATCGTCGACCGCATGAAGCGTGAGTTCAAGGTCGAGGCCAAGGTGGGTGCGCCGCAGGTGGCCTATCGCGAGACCATCTCGCGCCCGGCCGAGGTCGACTACACCCACAAGAAGCAAACCGGCGGTTCCGGTCAGTTCGCCCGGGTGAAGCTGGCCTTCGAGCCCTTGGAGCCTGGCGAGGGCTTCCAGTTTGAAAACAAGATCTTCGGCGGTAACGTGCCGAAAGAATACATCCCAGGCGTCGAGAGGGGCTTGGACAGTGCCCGCGAGACCGGCACCATCGCTGGCTTCCCGATGATCGACTTCAGAGCGACCTTGGTGGACGGTGCCTTCCATGACGTCGACTCCAGCGTTCTGGCCTTCGAAATCGCCAGCCGTGCCGCCTTCCGCGAGGGCATTGTCAAGGCCGGTCCGGCCCTGTTGGAGCCCATGATGAAGGTCGAGGTGGTGACCCCGGACGAATACATGGGCGATATCATCGGTGACCTAAACAGCCGTCGCGGCCAAATTCAGGGTATGGAGGGGCGCGGCAACGCGCAGGTGGTCAGTGCCATGGTGCCGCTGGCGAACATGTTCGGCTACGTCAACACCCTGCGCTCAATGAGTCAGGGCCGAGCGCAGTACACCATGCACTTCGACCATTACGAGCGAGTGCCGCAGGCAGTCGCCGACGAGGTCAAGGCCAAGCTAGCCTAAAAGATCTTCATACAGTGAACTCAAACCGGCGTCGTGTCGCCAGTTATCGGGGAAAGTTAGGATGTCGAAGTCGAAGTTCGAGCGTAGGAAGCCGCACTGCAACATCGGTACGATCGGCCATGTGGATCATGGCAAGACGTCGTTGACGGCTGCGATCAC
>JACOMY010000018.1 GCA_014324045.1 Rhodospirillales bacterium
TCTGGTTACTCCTCATGGTTAGTTCCGTCAGCTGCAATTGCAAGCAGCCGATCCGGATTTGTAGCTCTACATAAAACGCAGTTCCTGTCGAGCCCTTAAAACGATAATCTCACAAAAATATTACCATCCTTGCGGACACCGCGCCCGCGGCGGCAGAGCTGGCGGGCGCGGGCGCCCAGTGTAGCGCGCCTGGGATTGCCCGACAGCTCCCGATAGAGGCTATGGCCGTCGCCCAAGGACGGCATCCCGCTTCGGTAAGGGCGATAGGCGGATAGAGATCGGGTTCCCGGTATGAAGCCCCTGTCTTGGGTCGGTGCTTGGTGGGTAGCGCTTGGCCACTAGGCCGCTGCGATAGGGCAAACGGCAGAACAGGCGTTCGCCCTGCCGCTTCTGCAGTTGGATGCCCAAATGCGCGTTGAAGGCGAGGAAACCGGATATGAGGTCGTCGCTGCCGCTCATGACAAACCCCTCCTTCAGCCCATGCGAGGCCGGCGGAGAAGCGCGCAGCTTCGTGACCGCAGCCGGCGCCTTCGGGGCTTGCTGGCGACGGAGGCGGACACCTATAAGGGCGCCCATGTATCTTGTAACGCATCCGCAAGCTACAGGTCGAATAGGTGCCGACAGAGGATCCCTGCCGCTCATGACGCCGCTGCTGGCTCTGCCCTTCCCGGCGATCGATCCGGTTGCCGTCGATCTGGGCCCGCTCCAGATCCGCTGGTATGCGCTGGCCTACATCGCCGGCATCCTGCTGGCCTGGCTCTACTGCCGGGCGCTGATACGCCGGCCGGAGTGCAAGGGCAGGGTGAAGGCGATCGACGATCTGCTGTTCTGGGTCACTCTGGGCATCTTGATCGGCGGGCGGCTGGGCATGGTGTTCTTCTATCAGCCCTCCTACTTTTTCGCCCACCCGCTGGACATCTTCAAGGTCTGGCAGGGTGGCATGTCCTTCCACGGCGGCTTCCTCGGCGTGCTGGCCGCCCTCTTCTATGTGTCTTGGCGGCACAAGCTGCACTTCCTGGTGCTGGCCGATCTGGCCGCCGCCGGCGCCCCCATCGGCCTCTTCTTGGGGCGAATCGCCAACTTCGTGAACGGCGAGCTCTGGGGGCGGGTCAGCGATGTCCCCTGGGCCATGGTCTTTCCCGATCCGGCAGCTGGCGGCATTCCGCGCCATCCCTCGCAGATCTATCAAGCCTGCGCAGAGGGCCTGGCGGTCTTCGTGGTCTTACGGATTCTCGTGCAGATGGGCTGGCTCGCCCGGCCAGGTCGAATCGGTGCCGCCTTCGCGCTCTGCTACGGTCTGGCCCGCTTCATCGACGAGTTCTGGCGCGAGCCCGATTCCTACCTGGGTTATCAGTTCGGACACTTGACGCAGGGCCAGATGCTGTCGATACCCATGATCTTGGTGGGGCTTTACTTCCTCTGGCGGTTACGCGCGCCGATCACCGCGGAGGAGCGGGCCGGCAAGGCGTGACCGGCCCGCTGCATGCCCGTCTGATCCGGCGGATTGCCGCCGAAGGGCCTCTGACCGTCGCCGACTTCATGGCTGCTGCCTTGCTAGATCCACGCGACGGCTACTACACGCGCGCCACCCCTCTGGGCGACGAGAGCGGCCGGGGCGGCGATTTCGTTACCGCGCCGGAGCTGACGCAGGTCTTCGGCGAGCTGCTGGGCCTCTGGTGTCTGGAGGCCTGGCAGCGCCTGGGCGCCCCGCCCCACTTCAAGCTGGTGGAACTGGGCCCCGGCCGCGGCAGCTTGATGAGCGACGTCTTGCGCAGCCTGGCGCTGATTCCCGGCTGCCGCGCGGCGGCCGAGATCCATCTGGTCGAGGTAAGCCCGCGCCTGCGAGCCATGCAGCGGGATCGCCTGCGGGGAGCAAAGGTGACCTGGCACAGGGGCATTGCGACGCTGCCTGCCGGCTTTGCGGTCATCCTGGCCAACGAGTTCCTCGACGCCTTGCCGATCCGCCAGTTCGAAAAGACCCCGCAGGGCTGGCGTGAGCGTCTGGTGGTGCGCGATGGAGCCGGCGGGCTGACCTTTGCCCTCTCCGGTACCTTGCCGTCCGGCCTGCTCGACGCGCCCGATGCTGCCACCGGCGCGATCCTGGAGCACTGCAGTGCCGCTACGGCCGTCGCCGAGGCCCTGGCCGAGCGCTTCCGCGGCAGCCCGGGCGCAGCCCTCTTCATCGACTACGGCTATGCCACCCGTCCCTGGAAAGGCAGCCTGCAAGCCGTCGCCGGCCATCGCAAGGTGCCGGCGCTTTCCGATCCGGGTTGCGCCGACCTTTCCGCCCTGGTCGATTTCTTCGCTTTAGGGCAAGCGGCCGAACGTGCCGGAGCCAGGGTACACGGCCCGGTCACTCAAGCGGCGCTGCTGCAAGCCTTGGGGATCGAGGAACGCAGCGCCGGGCTGCAGCACGGCAAATCGCCGGAGGTAGCCAGGGCCATCGCAGCTGCCTGCCGGCGTTTGATCGCACCCGGCGGCATGGGTGAGTCTTTCCTGGCCATCAGCTTGGAGGCGCCCGGGCTGGAGTCCCCGGCCGGCTTTCCGCTTGCCTGAGAATCGAGAGCGGTTCCTCCTAGCCTCGCCCCATCGTGGCTGTGCGAGTAAAAAGAACCCCTCAGACCGATTGCAAAGGGTTCCAGAGAGATTATTTCATGCGTCGATACCCTAGCTGCGCACGAATGGCCAATTCCTGCGGTTTTGGCTCCTCTTTTCCGGCACGGCGCTCCGAGGACGGGAAGATGTTCGAGGAATAAGCCCCCGTGTTGGCCCGGACAGGACCCGCAAGCCGGGAACGCGCCCCGCACCCGCAGTCCCTGCCATCCCGGCCCCGGTGACACGGGCCCGGCCCTGTTGTGCCGGAGAGACAGCCTCGACCCGGCCGGCAGTGCACTTTAAACGGCTGCCGCCTCTGGCGGCGCGGCGGCCGAAGGAGTTAGACTGCGCAGCCTATGTTGACCGCTCCTTCGCTGGCTTCGGTGCCGCGCCTTCGCCACGGCTTCTTCACCCGTGCCGGCGGCGTCAGCCGCGGCGCCTTTGCCGCCCTGAACTGTGGCTTCAACTCGCGCGACAAGCCCGGCGCCGTGCGCGAGAACCGCCGCCGCGCGGCGGAGAAACTTGGGCGGAGGGCGGAGGATCTGCTGACCTTGGCGCAAGTACATTCGGCCAAGGCTGTCGCCGTCACCGAAGGCTTCGACTTGGAATCGCGCCCCGAGGCCGACGGCTTGGCGACCTGCGAGCCCGGCCTGCTGCTGGGGATCCTGACCGCCGATTGCGCGCCGCTGCTGTTCGCCGACCCGATAGCCGGCGTGATCGGGGCGGCGCATGCCGGCTGGCGCGGCGCCCTGGACGGCATCGCCGAGGCGACCCTCTCGGCCATGGAGAACCTGGGCGCCGAACGCAAGCACATCCGCGCCGCCATCGGCCCCTGTATCGCCCAGGCCTCCTACGAGGTGGGGCCCGAGTTCCAGGCGCGCTTCCTGCAAGCCGACCAGGCCAATGCGGACTATTTCGAGACCGGCATCGCCGACCGCCTGCGGTTCGACCTGAAGAGCTACCTCGCCGACCGCTTGGCACGCTGCGGCCTGGCCGGGATCTCGGTCGAGCCGGCAGACACCTGCGCCGAGGATCTGCGCTTTTTCTCATGCCGCCGCGCTGCTAAGCAGGGCGAAGGCCATTACGGCAGCCTGCTGTCGGCCATCGTCATCGAGGAAGGTTAAGCCCATGCCCCTGCATTTCGACCCGCCGGAGTTCGAGGCCCGCCTGGCTGCCGCCCGCCGCGCGCTCACCGCCCAAGGGCTCGATGCGCTGCTCATGTTCCGCCAGGAGTCGATGTACTACCTCAGCGGCTACGATACCTTCGGCTATGTCTATTTTCAGTGCCTCGTCCTGACCGGAGACGGCCACCAGGTGCTCTTGACCCGCGCACCCGACCGGCGTCAGGCTGAACTGACCTCCCGGCTGAGCGACATCCGGGTCTGGCGCGACGCCCCCGACGCCGATCCGGCGATGGAATTACGCGCCATTCTGCAGGAACTGGGTCTGCGCAGCGGCCGGCTGGGTGTGGAGTACGAGGCTTATGGCCTAACCGCGCGCAACGGCAAGCGGCTGGAGGCAGCGCTGACCGGCTTTGCCACTCTGGTCGATGCCTCCTTTCTGGTCACCCGCCTGCGTCTGGTGAAGAGCCCGGCCGAGATCGCCTATGTCCGCAAGGCCGCCGCCCTGGCCGACGACGCGCTGGACGCCGCCCTCGACCTGGCGCATGCCGGCGGCGAGGAGGCGGAGATCCTGGCCCGGATGCAAGCCGCCATCGTCAGCGGCGGCGGCGACGATCCGGCCAACGAGTTCATCATCGGCTCCGGACCGCAGGCGCTGCTCTGCCGCTATCACAGCGGCCGGCGACAGCTGGACCCGCAAGATCAACTGACCTTGGAATGGGCCGGCGTCTATCGCCACTACCACGCGGCCATGATGCGCACGATCCCCATCGGCAGCGCCCCGGACCGCCAGGTGGAGATGCACAAGGTCGCGCGCGACGCCCTGCTGGCGGTCGAGGCCGCCCTGCAGCCGGGCCGTCCGGTGGGCGAAGCCTTCGATGCCCATGCCCGCGTCATCGACGCCGCCGGTATGCAGGCGGCGCGCATGAACGCCTGCGGCTATTCCCTAGGCGCCGTCTTCGCCCCCAACTGGATGGATTGGCCGATGCTCTATCACGGCAATCCCGTTGAGGTCACGCCAGGCATGGTGTTCTTCTGCCACATGATCGTCTTCGACGACGCGGCCGGCTTGGCGATGAGCCTGGGCCGCACCAGTCTCATCGGTCCGACCGGAGCCGAGCCCCTGACCCGGCACGGGCTTGACCTCGCAGTCGGCTGATACTTGATCGATCATGCGTTCCCTGGAGCCGGGTTAAAGATTCCCAGGTTAAAGATTCTACGTGGCACATGCCGCATCTCTTCATCTTCGCCGCCCTCTGTCTGCTAGGGCTCGTTGCCACCTGCGTCATACTGTAGCGATGGCACACCTCCTGCTGCCGGTCTTGCTGGCCATAGGCCTCGCCAGCTGCGGCCAGATACCGCGACCCTTCGAGTTGGGCGACAAGCAGGTAAACCCCCTCTTGGTTCCGCCGGAGGGCGGTGAACTCCTGGTGCGGCATCCCACAGGCCTACCGTCGCGCTTGGACGACGGCGGTGCCGCATTGCTGGCCGAGGGCCTCACCCGCGGCGGGGTTAGGTCCAGCGCCAGGGAGCGCAGCGCGCTCGGCGCCGATCTCTCGATTCATGTCGCCAGCAGGCCCGTGGACAGTAGGCACGAACGGCTCTTTCTGTCTTGGGAGGTCTACAGCCCCTCGGGCGTTCTGCGCGGCTCGGCGCGCCAAGACCGTGTGGTGCCGACCGGCGCCTGGGCCGAGGGCGACCCTCGCTTGCTCAGGGCACTCGCCCAAGAGGCTGCACCGCAGCTGGCCCATTTCGTTTCCGGCTCGGAACCCAACGTCCGCGAATTTACCTGGGCGCCCAAGACCGGCCCTCCGCTGCCGGAGATGGCAGTCGGTGTAATCGAGGGTGCACCGGGCAACGGCAATGTGGCCCTGGGCGAAGCCTTGGTGATGCTGCTGGCCCAGCAGGGCATCCGCCTCCTGCGCAAACCTTCGCCCGACCGCCTGATGGTCGAGGGCAGGATCGAGATGGGGCCGATCAAGGGCGGTCAGCAGCTGGCGACCTTGACCTGGACGGTGAAAGATGGCTTGGATGGCGAGGTGTTGGGCTCGGTAACTCAGCAGAACCCAGTCCCGGCCGGCAGCCTCGACCGGGATTGGGGGCAGGCCGCTTTCCTGGCCGGACAGGGCGCGGTCGAGGGAATCGTCTCGGTCCTGAAGCGCAAGAAACGGCTCTAACCACCACGTCCGAACAGCGAACGGCAACGAAGTGGCCAAGATCTGGACACAAACGACGGCCACGCCAATTCGATAGCTGTCATAGGATCTTCACCTGAGCCGTTTACAGGCGAAGAGCGAGCCACTAAAATTTGCCGGTTGTGGCATGGAATTGGATCTGCTTTAGGGAGGCGGTGCGCGTCTCCCGCATGATCGAACAATCGTCTATCGCCCCCTTGTTGGGCGAAGCCATGAGCCGCACATCCGACGAGCGTTCGGTTTCGAGCCTCTTCGATTGAGCGGTTCGCTCATTCCCTTCTCCATATAGGGTCGGGCGGCACCCCTGGAGGCCGCCGGCCCGGTGGAAGGTTCCGGGAGTCTCCCGCGGAAATACCCTCTTTAGGGGCTGCTCGTGGTGTGCTCTGTTTTTGTTGCTGACGAAGGTAGAAACGACATGTCCGACATCCAAACCTTGACTGTAATGCCGAGGGAGCGGGCCGGGAAGGGGGCTGCCCGCGCTGCACGGCGTGAGGGTCTGGTCCCGGCCGTCATTTACGGCGACAAGCGCCCGCCGGTAACGATTAACCTGAACTACCGCGAGGTCTTCCTGCGGCTGCACCGCCCCGGCTTCTACACTACGCTCTACGACTTGAAGGTTGGTGGCAAGACCGAGCGCGTGCTGGCCCGAGATGTGCAGTTCGACCCGGTGCGCGACTTCCCGCTCCACGTGGACTTCCTGCGCATCTCCAAGGGCGCGACCGTAACGGTCCAGGTGCCGGTGAACTTCGTGAACGAGGACAACGCCCCGGGTCTGAAGCAGGGCGGCGTCTTGAACGTGGTGCGCTACGAGATCGGCTTAGTCTGTCCAGCCGACGCCATCCCGGATCAGTTGGAGATCGATCTGACCGGCCTGGAACTAGGCGACAGCGTCCACATCTCCGCCATCAAGCTTCCGGAAGGTGTGGAGCCGGAGATTTCCGACCGTGACTTCACCATCGCCACCGTTGCCGCCCCCTCGGCCCTACGCTCCGAGGCTCGGGAGGACCGCGAAGGAGAAGCTGAAGCAGAGGCCGAGGAGTAGCCTCTTCACCGGCATAACCCCCGGTTCAAGCTGATAAGGAGAAGGACGTGCATCTGCTCGTCGGCCTCGGCAACCCGGGCACGCGCTATGCCTACAACCGGCACAACATCGGTTTCATGGCGCTCGACGACATCGTCGAGCGCCATGGCTTTCAACCCTGGCGCAAAGGCTTCCAAGGTCAGGTGGCGGAAGGTCGCGTGGGCGACAAGCCTGCGCTCGCCCTGAAACCACAGACCTTCATGAACGAATCCGGCCGCGCGGTGGGCACGGCCCTACATTTCTACAAGCTGAAGAGCTGCCAAGCGATCGTCTTCTACGACGAACTGGACCTCGCCCCCGGCCGCATCCGGGCAAAGCTGGGCGGCGGTGCCGGCGGGCATAACGGCATCCGCTCCATCGACGCCCATATCGGCAAGGACTACTGGCGAGTACGCTTGGGCATAGGCCATCCAGGACAGAAGCATCTGGTCGCCAGTTACGTGCTGAACGACTTCGCCAAGGCCGACGAGGGCTGGCTCGATCCGCTGTTGGAGGCCGTCGCCAGCGAGTTGCCGATCCTGCTGAACGACGGGCATGAGGCTTACATGTCCAAGGTCGCCCACCTGGCACCTGCACCCAAGAGCCAAACGGTGCAACACCGGCGAAGCAGACCCCTCCCAAACCCGCCCAAGGCCGCACGATCTTCATAGACATAGACTAGGACAGCATTCATGGGATTCAATTGCGGCATCGTCGGTCTGCCCAACGTCGGCAAGTCGACCCTCTTCAACGCCCTGACCGAGACCGCGGCAGCCGAAGCCGCCAACTATCCCTTCTGCACCATTGAGCCCAACGTCGGCCGCATCGCGGTCCCCGATCCGCGCCTGGAGAAGCTGGCCAAACTGGCGAAGTCGGCCAAGACAATCCCGACACATCTGGAGTTCGTGGACATCGCCGGCCTGGTGCGCGGCGCCTCCAAGGGCGAGGGCCTCGGCAATCGGTTCCTGGCTAACATCCGCGAGACCGACGCCATCGTGCAGGTGCTGCGCTGCTTCCAAAGCGAAATCACCCATGTCGAGGGCTCGGTCGATCCCCTGCGCGACGCCGAGATTGTTGAGACCGAGTTGCTGATCGCCGACCTGGAATCGCTGGAGCACCAGCGCGACGCCGCCGTGAAGAAGGTGCGCGGGCAGGACAAGGAGGCCAGGATCAAGCTTGCGGTCCTGGAGCAGGTGCTGCTGGCGCTGCAGGACGGCAAGGCGGCCCGCAGCGTCATCGTCTCGCCCGACGAACTGCCGATCTTCAAGCAGTTGAACTTGCTGACCGCCAAGCCCCTGCTCTATGTCGCCAACGTCGAGGAAGAGGCGGCTGCCGAGGGCAATGCCCTCTCCGCCAAAGTAGCCGAGCGCGCCAAGGCCGAGGGCGCCGGCTTCGTCATGGTCTCCGCCGCCATCGAGTCCGAGGTCGCCCAGCTCACCGACCCAGCAGAAAAGGCCGAATTCCTGGAAAGCCTTGGGTTGGAAGAGACCGGCCTCTCACGCCTAATCAAAGCTGGCTACAACCTGCTGGACCTCGTCACCTTCTTCACCGTCGGCCCCAAGGAGGCGCGCGCTTGGACCGTGCGGCGCGGCGCCAAGGCCCCGGAGTCCGCCGGCGTCATCCACAGCGACTTCGAACGCGGATTCATCCGCGCCGAGACCGTCGCCTACCCGGACTATGTCGCCGGCGGCGGCGAGGCCGGTGCCCGCGACGCCGGCAAGCTGCGCGCGGAAGGTAAGGATTACCTGGTGGCCGACGGTGACGTCATGCACTTCCGCTTTAACGTTTAAGAGCACGTTTGCCACTGGGCCGCGCATTCACAAACGGTCTCTAAGATTGGGAATAAATCGCAGCGCCCGTACGTCCTTCCCATGCAAAGCAACGACAACACCTGGGAGGAACGATCATGCCAAGCGACGACAGAGCCCTTGAGCGGGTCTCCGACTTCTTCGCCCGCGATCCGGAGGCAGCCGATGCGGCCTTCTTCGGGCGCCGCAGCCATGGCGACCGCCGCGGCTTCCTGAAAGGCGCCGGGCTGGCCACCATGAGTGCCATGGTGGGGATGACCATCCCCTTCCATCGCAACCTTCCGCAAGGCCTGATTCCAGCAGCCTTGGCCTCGGACGAGGTGCTGGTCGGCAAGGATGGGCTGCGGCTCTTGAACGACCGCCCGGTCAATGCCGAGACGCCCGCGCACCTTCTAGACGACCCCATCACCCCCACCGGCCGCCACTTCATCCGCAACAATGGCCTGCCGCCCGTAGAGGTCGATCCCAAGACCTGGACCTTCACCGTCGACGGTCTGGTCGACAGCCCCATGACGCTGTCCATCGACGACTTGAAGGCACAGTTCGAGGTCGTTACCTTGGCCCTGGTGATCGAGTGCGGCGGCAACGGTCGGGCTGCCTTCGATCCGCCGGCCAAAGGCAATCAGTGGACCTCCGGCGCTGTCGCCTGCTCCAACTGGACCGGCGTCCGCCTGAAAGACGTGCTGACCAAGGCAGGCATCAAGTCGACCGTGGTCTATACGGCCCACGAGGGGGCCGATGTGCACCTCTCCGGCGATCTGGACAAGCTGCCGATCTCGCGCGGCCTGCCGATTACCAAGGCCATGACCGACGATGTGCTGATCGCTTTCGAGATGAACGGCGGCCCGATGCATTCGATGAACGGCGCCCCCCTGCGTCTGGTGGTGCCGGGGTGGCCCGGTTCCTGCTCCCAGAAGTGGCTGACCCGGATCTGGCTGCGCGATCAGGTGCACGACGGGCCGAAGATGACCGGAACCTCCTACCGTGTGCCCAACCGCCCGGTCGCCCCTGGCGAGAAGGTTGCCGAAGAAGACTTTGAGATCATCGAACGTATGCCGGTGAAGTCGCTGATCACCACGCCGAAGAACGATGCCTTCGTGGACGAGACCGCGTTAGTGCGAGGCCATGCCTGGTCCGGCGACCGCACGATCAAGTCGCTTGATCTCTCGATCAACTTCGGCAAGTCTTGGATTGCTGCGGAACTGGACCCGCCGGTGAACGAAGGCGCTTGGCAGAACTGGCGTGCCAACGTCCGCTTCCCCAAGGCCGGCTACTACGAGATATGGTCCCGGGCTACGGACAGCGCCGGCGACATGCAGCCCTTCGCTATCAACTGGAACCCAAAGGGCTATCTAAACAACACCATGCATCGCATCGCCGTTAGGGCCGCCTGATCGCGCTGGCACGCCGTTCTTGTTGGGGAGGCGCCCAGCGCCTCCCCCCATTTTCAGAACAGCAGTGAGGTTTGCCCCCATGTCCTTAAAGACCGTGGTAGGCGCCGCAGCGCTTTGCCAAATAGCCGGCCTGCTGCTCGCCGCGCCCCTCGAAGCAGAAGAAAGCGAATACGGCGTGCTTTTCGAGGCCGAGGGGGTGGAAGAGACCTATTACAACTGCATCGCCTGCCACTCGGAGCGCATTGTCGCCCAACAGGGACTCACCCGCGAAGGCTGGGACGAACTGCTTGATTGGATGGTGGAAGAGCAAGGCATGCCGGAACTGGATGCTGAGACAAGCGTGATCGTGTTGGACTACCTCTCCAACTACTACAACACCGACCGGCCGCATTTCCCGAAGGACTGACGGGGCAACAGCGAAGGGAAGGTGCAGCCGCCCCCTCTTTCGCATTGCTTATGCACAAGGTGCTGCCTTTGCAGTTACCTGTTTCAAAGCAAGGGGAAGATCTTCCGCATCGATAGCGTCGGGGTGGGTCTAGGCGGTCGCGTAGGCCGCCACGGCAACGAAATGCTGGAAATCCATGCCATCAGCCACGAGTGTGTAATCAATACAATTGTCTGACCAGTTGGCCGCCTCTCCGCCGGGGACTACCGGTATCGGCAGTCCTGCAGGCCGGGCGTACAGCGTGACGCGGCAGCCTCTGGGTCCGAGATAGATCATGGTCACGACCGAGTCTGCGGTAATCTCGTGCGCACTGAGGATCAGGTTCGATGCCGACAGGTCCAAGGGTTTCATCGTCGAGAGCAAGGCCTATGCCGCGGTGCGCTCAGGCGACTCTGCGCGCGGTTCGAGCGCTTGCACGATGACCCTATCCTCGCTGCGCTTGAGCCAGGATACCACAGCGACGGCTAGGCCGATTGCCAGTAGCAGCGAGGCAGCTAAGGTCGAGACGGCATAGCGGTGCCGGAAGGATTTGCGTGGCGCCGGTGCTGCTGCATGCAAAGGAGCAGGTGCGTGCAGACTGGCCAGCCCGCGTTGCAGGCCGCGTATCTTCTGCAAGGCCTCGGCCAAAGCAGACCCCTGCGCCAGGCGCCCTGCCAGTGCTGCTGCCGCGAAGGGCCCCAGTTCGCCGTCGGCATAGGCACTCAAGGCCATCCAGTCCTCGTCGCTCACCTGCATTCCTAATGCGGTCCTTGCTTGCCGCCGCCCACTGCCTCCGGTCCACCCTCGACCAAGGTCAAGAGCGCACGCCTGGCCCGGCTCAGACGACTCATCACCGTTCCTTTCGGAACCTCCATCACCTTGGCCGCCTCGGCATAGGTCAATCCCAAGGCATCGACTAAGGACAGCACCTGGCGCCGCGGCGCAGGCAGGCTCTCGTAAGCACGCCTCAGGGCAATGGCATCGTCCAGGCCATACGTCTCCCTGGGCGCCTCATTCTGAAGACGTGCGAGGCTCTCCCGGCGCACCCGGTGCTTGCGCAAGGCGTCGAAGGCAAGGTTTCGGATGGTCCGGAACATCCAGGGTCGCAACTTGGCCTGATCTTGCGGCGCCTGCCCACTGCGCACGGTGCGCTCAATCGCGTCGCTGACCAGGTCTTCGGCGTCCGCTGCATTGTCTGCGAGCGAACGCGCATAGGTACGGAGGTCGGGCAGAAGCTGTATTATCGGCGGCCAGGGGTCCATGCTTGCCTTGATGGCCTAGCCGCAGGGCGAAGGCAAGTCGGCGCGGCAGACTGAAAGATGGGCTGCGGTTCAGGCGGCGAAGCCGGATCCGGCCTTACGGTAGGCGGCGCGGGGCGGAGCGAAAATGTCCAGCACCTTGGCACCGTCAGGCCCCGCCTCGAAGCCGTGCACAACGCCGCCCGGCGTGCACCAGAAGTCACCCTTGCGCACCGGGACCTCCAGGCTGTCCTGAATACGTACGCCGCTACCTTCCAGTAGAACGCCCCACTGTTCTTCGGCATGGCTGTGGATCGAGCCCCTGCTGTTGGGCTCGAAAGTGACGACCGACAGCATGGCCTGCTCGCCAGCGAAGATTCTGGTGTCGATCCCGGGTGCCAAAGTGCGGGCAAGCCCTGCACTGAGATCGGCGAAGTTAAAGAAGCTCTCGGGGCGCGTCATGATCTTCCCTCTTTGGGTGCTGTTTAGCCGGGGCCAAAGATATACTATATCTGACCTCGCCTGAGAGGATGCGCGCAAGCAGCTGCTCTTCCCGGGCGGCAGCGACCTGGTCCGGCACGTCCTCGGCGATGCCGGCCGGAATGACGACTGCACTATCGTCAGGCGCGACGGACAGGCGGCAGAGCAGTCAAGCCGCAGGAGCCGAGGTCGCCAAGTTTTCTGGCCGGGCTGGAACAACACCCGCCGCAGCCGCCTCGCGGCCTAGACGCGCTGCGGCCGATCCGGGTGGCACCCTCATCCCCTCTTGCAGCCCTCTTCCGGCGGTCCCCAGCCGTGAAGATCCTGTCTCTACAGCGCGATCTTCCCTATCCTCGCGTCCGAGCGAGTGACTGCGCCTTAAACCGGAGGAGGAACGCGATGCCCAAGACCCTGGCCGACAGCCTACGCCTGGCCGCCAACGACAACCATGCCTTCGCCAGCTACCGCAGTCGCCAAGCGGTCGGCGAACCTCGCGCCGGTCTGGTGCTACTGCAGGAAATCTTTGGGGTGAACCGCCATATCCGTGCGGCTGCCGATCGCTTCGCCGAGAGCGGGCTGTTGGTCCTGGCCCCTGCCCTTTTCGATCGGATCGAGCCCGGCATGGAGTTGACCTATGAATCCGAAAGCGTGGCCCGCGGCCGGATCTTGAAGGCCAAGGTGCCTTACGACCGGGCGACCGAGGATCTGGCCGCCTGCGTGCAGTGGCTGCAGGGCCAGAACCTGAAGGTCGGGGTGATCGGCTTCTGCTGGGGCGGCGACTTGGCCTTCCTCGCCGCGCGCCTCCCCGGCGTCGCCGCCAGCGTCGCCTTTTACGGCGGCAGCATCGGCAGCTTGGCTGGCGACAACCCGCCCAAGGCGCCCCTGCAGATGCACTTCGGCCTGGAGGATCAGGCTATCCCGCAGGCGGTGCGCGAGCAGGCCTATGCCGGCGCCCCCGATGCCGAGGTTTTCGAGTATCCGGCCGGCCACGGCTTCTGCTGCGACGAGCGCCCCGGCTATCGCCAGGATGCCGCCGAGGCCGGGTGGGAGCGTGCCCGCGCCTTCTTCGCCCGCCACCTCGGCGCCTGAACGAGAGGCTGCTCGCTTGACCCTCGACTATCTGCGCCTCTACGCCGGACTCGACGGCCTGTCGGAGCGGGCTGTAGCGATCTTGCCGCTGGGAGCGGTCGAGACCCATGGGCCGCATTTGCCGCTGGGCACCGACAGCTTGCTTGCCGAGCGGCTGTTGGACTGGGCGCTCACAGACTGGACCCTCGGACCGCCGGATCTCTTGCGCCTGCCGTCGCTTTGGGTCGCCGCCTCCGGCGAGCACGACCGCGGACGCGGCACCCTGGCCCTGGAGGCCGGGCAGACAATTGCAGCAATCGAAGCCCTCGGCGGTCAGTTAGCCAAGAACGGGATTCGGCGTCTGCTGCTGTTCAACGCGCATGGCGGCAACATCGCCGCCGGCCAGGTGGCCGCTCTGAACCTGCGCCGCCGCCATGGCCAGCTGGTCGCGGCGGCGCACTGGCTGGATTTCGGCCTGCCGCCGGACTTCGATCCGCCGAGCCCGCCCGAGCAGGACGTGCACGGCGGTTGGATGGAAACCTCGTTGCTGCTGCACCTGCAACCGGAAACAGTACGCCGCGACCGCCTCGCCGCCCGCCCGCCGCAGCCGCCAGCCGCCAGCCTCTTCCCCAGCGGCCCCATTGCCTGGGGCTGGAGCACGCAGGACCTGGGTCCGGACACTTGGATCGGCTTTCCGGAGCGAGCCAGCGCCGCCATCGGCCGGCAGATGACCGACCACATCGGCAGCGGCCTCCGACGCCTTTTGCAGGAGCTGAGCGCTGCCGACTGGGAACCGCTCCCCTAGAGCGGAAACATGTCGGCCGACCGACATCCGATGCCACCACCCCACGAGGAATCCGGTGATGGGGCTAACATCTCCCTAGCCACGGCTCCAGGTCAGGGTGACGTGCTCGTCGGCGACCAGCCGGTCATCGGTCGGATCGGCATCGACCCAGCCGAAGGTCGGGCGCCAAATTGATATCCAAGCATACGAGGCGGCAGCTCCAATGCGCCGAGGCTGCCCATTCGGCGGGCCGGTCAGGGGATAGCCATTGACGTAGCATGCGGAGAACCCCAGTGGCTGCAGACAAGCGATCTGGCCGCCGTCGATATTGAAATGTGCGACAGAAATGTTCTGTAGCGAGAGTCCGCAGGCAAGCGGCTGCGCCAATTCGCGCTGCGCGAACTTAACCATCGCGAAGGCAGCCAACTGCAGATAGCCCTTCACCGCTGCCGAGGCGCCGATGAAGAAGAGAGAACCGGCGAGCCAGCATCCGCGGCACGGTCTCGCGCGACCGGGAAGGCGTTCTAGGTCGAGATCTCGATGGCCTTGTGAACGGACCTTTTGCACGGCCGTACGTTCAACTCAGCGAGGGCCTCGCGCATCCTAGAGGAAGCGTTGACCACCCAGTCCGGGGTCCCGCCAAAGTGGGTTTCAGCGGCCTCAAAGAGCGAAGGGACGTGCTCTTCATCGGTAGCGTCGCAGGCGAAGGCGGCGGCTCGGCTGTCACGCGCCAAGTTCTGACAGCTTGTTGCCGGTATTGCGCGCCGCTAAGGCCACCGCGAAACCTTCGGCAGCGGCCAGTTCAGCCGGGCGCCGGCCCGGAGGAGCCCCTCACCACCAAATCGGCGGGCAGTTCTAGATGCAGCGGCTGCTCGCCGGGCGGCGCGTCCCCCATAAGGAACTCTGCGGTTCGCTGCCCCATCTCGGCTAGCGGCGCATGCACCGTGGTCAGCCCCGGAGGAATCTCGCGGGCCAGGGCCAAGTCGTCGAAGCCTGTGATGGACAGCTGGGCGGGCACCGGGATTCCAAGCTCCCCCGCCTCCAAGAGCGCGCCCAAGGCCAGCACGTCGTTCCCGCAGATCACCGCCGTCGGCCGTTCCTCCAGCTCGAACAAGCGGCGTAAGGCACGCCGCCCCTCGCCGATGCCATAGGGCTTGTCGATCCGCTGTAAGAGACCGATCCCGCGGCCGGCAAGCGCTGCCTCGGCACCTTCGATGCGCTCGCGCGCCCGATCGTTACCGGCGGGCAGGCCGGCGATCATGGCGATCCTGCGGTGCCCCAGGTCATGGAGGTAGCGGACCACCCGCATCATCGCTTCCCTATTGTCGAAGCCAATAGTCGCTTGTCGGGACTCCGGATGATGGACGTAGGTGCAGACTGAGCGAATGCCATGGCGCTGCAGCAGCGTGATGACGGCTGGGTCGCGTTCCTCACCGGTCAGCATCAGACCGTCGATGCCGCGTACCACCAGTTTCTCAATCTGCTCAATCTCTCGCGCGAGATCGTAGTCGTTGGCTGCCAGCAGCAAGGTGCGCCCATCCAAAGTGAGTGCGTCCTGTAGGGTCTGCACCATCTCTGCGAAGATCGCGTTGGATAGGGTCGGTATGACGGCACCGATAGTGTTGGTCCGGCTAGAGGCTAGGGCGCGGGCTGCACCGTGCGGGGTGTAGCCCAGCTGCAGAATGATCTTTTGCACCCGTTCGCGGAGGACTGGGCGGACCTTCTGGGGATGACTGAGACAGCGCGAGACCGTCGCCGTCGACACACCTGCTTCAGCCGCAACATCCTCCAGGGTCGGTCTGGCTCCGCTCTTCCCTTGCAAGCGACCCCCTTCTTCGCCGCGCCGCTGCAGGCTAGCCAGCGCCGGCTGCGACAAATGGATTGACGCAGTGAGAATACAAGGATAGAGTCAAAATGTAAGCGCTTGCAACGCTCAACGGGAGGACAGTAAAGCGGATGAGAATGAGGAAAGAGACTCTTGTCTTGGTGGCCGCCGGCCTCCTCTTCCTTGCCTTTCTCGTCAATCTGGCGGTGGCCAAGCTGGCCATCCTCGAGGGTGCAACGCAGATACCTGGCCTGGGCGACGTCGGCGAATTCCTTGTGCTGCTGACCGCCGTCCTGCTCTTCATCATCGGCTGCCTGAACAGGGAAGCCGCCAATCCACAAAAACAGATGCCAACTGGGGAGGATCAGAACCATGCCGAGAAGGGATGACCCGACATCGATCGAACGCCGCCGCTTTCTGGAGTTGAGCAAGAGCTACGGCTTCACCGCCGCGCTCGTCGCTGCAGCCGGCGGAACGCTGCTCAGCAACGAGGCCTCGGCCCAGACCGCCAAGGAAGAGCGCGATCGCGAGAAGGCGGCCGAGTTCACCATGACCATCGCGACGGCCTATATTCTGGGCGCCAGCCGTAGCTATCCCATCATGCAGCTGGACTTCAAAGAAAACCTGCAGAACACGACAAACGGCACAGTCTACGTGAAGCTGGCGGCCGGCGGACAACTGGGCGCCGGCGGCGCGCTGGCCCAGAAGGTCCAAAACGGCACCATTCAAGCCGCACAGCACTCGCTGTCGAACTTCGCCCCCTTCGCACCCAGCGTCGACTTGATCAACCTGCCCTATTTCTGCGGTGCCAATCAGCGCTTCGTGAACCTGGTCACCTCCGAAGCCTGGGTCGGCGACGTGCATCCGAAGGTCGAGGCCAAGGGCTTCAAACCGCTTTGGTACGTTGTAATTGATCCGCGCGTGGTAGCGATCCGGCGCGGCATGGACGGACCGGTCAAGACCCCGGCCGACCTTTCCGGCGTCAAGTTCCGGGTGCCTGGCTCGAAGATGCTGCAGCAGTACTACCGCATGATCGGTGCCAATCCGACGCCCGTGGCCTGGGGCGAGACTCCCTCGGCGATCAAGCAAGGCGTGGCCGATGCCCTCGACCCGGCGGTCGGCGCCCTTTACGTCTTCGGCTTCAAGGACATTCTCTCTTGGGTGACCTTTTCCCGCGCGGTGCCGGACAGCCAAGTCTACTCCTGTAACCTGGAGTGGTACAATTCCCTGCCGATGGACGTGAAGAACGGAGTCGAATTCGCCTCCGGCATCACCATGCAGCAGAACCTCGCCAAGGTACCGGCCGCGCGCGCCTATGCCATGGCGGAGATGTCCAAAGCTGGCGTTCGGTTCTACTCCCCCGCTGCCGACGAATTATCCGAATGGGTCGCGGCCGGCGGCTATCAACGGCCGGAGTGGGAGGGTTTCAAGCAAGAATTGGCTGGCTCTCTGGAGAACTTCGCCCAGTTGGAAGAGGCCGCCGGCACCCAGAGTCAATTCTACGTGCACGACGCCTAATCGACCGATCGAGGCGGCCGGGGCCCGGGTGCTCCGGCCACCTCGACGCGAGTCTGCCGCCGATAGGAAAGCGACTCCTTTTCGCCTGTCGCCAAGAAGCTGCAGGAGGCCAGATACCATGAAGCAGAGCCTTTGGCAGCGCATGGGCGCCAATGCCGGGCGTTGGCTTCTGCGGAAGCGCTCGGCACTACGGTCCTACTGGCAGCGCATAGACGCCAATGCCGAGCGCTGGCTACTGTTGGTGTTCTATGCCATGATCGTAGCCACCATCGTGGTCGAGGTGCTGCGCCGCTTCGTCCTCTCCTACTCCTCCATCTGGGGCGAGGAAATCGCGCGCTATGCCTTCATCTACCTGGCCTGGGTCGGTGCCTCGGCAGCGGTCAAGGACCGCGCCCATATTCGCATCGATGTGCTGATCCACATTATGCCGCGGCGCGGCAAGGCCGCCCTCTACTTCTTCGGCGATCTCTGCATGCTGGGTTTGGCCTGCGTCGCCATCTATACCTCGATCGAATCCATTCTGACCTCCATGCGCTACGGCTCGGTTACACATGGATTGCGCATCTCTCTGGTCTGGTTCCTGGCCGCCGTACCTCTGGGCTTCACCCTGATGGTCTATCGACTTTTGCAGTCGATTCGCCGCGACCTCGGAGACCTCAAGCGCGGACGTGAGGTCTACGAGGGCGCCCGGCTCTTCGACTGAGGGCGCAGACCATGCTCTGGCACACTCTACAAGAACAATCGGTGGACTTGGGCTGGGACTTCTACGGCCCGGTCCTCCTGATCGTCGCGCTGATCGCCTTGGCCGTTCCGGTTTGGGCTGCCTTGGGCATCGGGGCCTTGGTCATGCTGCTGGTGACGGGCGTGCTGCCGATCAGCCTCCTGGGCGAATCCCTCTTCGACGGTATCGACCACTTTGCGCTGATCGCAGTCCCGCTCTTTATTTTGACCGGAGACGTGCTGGTACGGACAGGACTCTCGGGCAGGCTGCTGGACGTGGCCGACGCTACCACCGGGGGGCTGCGGACCGGCCTTGGCACCTCGACGGTCCTGGGCTGCGGCTTCTTCGCCTGCATCTCCGGCTCGGACGCCGCCGGCGCAGCGGCCGTCGGGCGCATGGCCCTGGACAAACTGGTGGAGAAGGGCTACCCGCGCCCCTACGCCTGTGCCTTGGTGGCGTCAGGCGCCTGCACGGGTATCCTAATCCCGCCTTCCATCGCCTACATCATCATTGGTCTGATTTTGGGGATCTCCGCCTCGACGCTCTTCCTTGCCGCGGCCATTCCCGGCGTCTTGGTCATGCTGTCAATCATGATCACCAACATCGTCATGAACCGCATCCATGGCTTCGAGGGCGAGAAGACCGGCTTCTCCCTATTACGCTGGCGCCGTGCGGTCTGGGAGGGACGCTATGCCCTGCTGGTCCCGGTCATCATCCTGGGCGGGATCTACAGCGGCGTCTTCACTCCTACCGAGGCCGCTGCCGTCGCCGTGGCCACCACCATCCTAATAGGCCTGGCGCAGGGCACACTGACCTTGGCGGACTTTCCCAAGATGCTTGTGAGTTCGGCCAAGGTAAACGGCGTGATCCTGCCGATCATCGCCCTCTCGCTGCCCTTGGCACAGACCCTGGCGGCCTTGCAGGTGCCGCAAGGCTTCATCGTCGCGGTGACTTCGGTAACCGAGGACCCCGCCCTCATCATTCTCCTGATGATCGGCATCCTGATCGCCGCCGGCTGCGTCATGGAGACCATGCCCAATATCGTCATCCTAGCCCCGATCCTGCTGCCGCTGGCGCAGGAGATCGGCATGAACGACATCCAGTTCTGCGTGCTGATGATCACCACCCTCGGTGTGGGTTTCATCACCCCACCGCTGGGGCTCAATCTCTTCGTGCTGGCAGGGCTGACGGGAGAATCGGTGTTGAAGATCGCCTGGCGAGCGATCCCCTACGTCATCGCCATGTTCCTGGTGGTGTTGCTGATCGCCTACCTACCTGTCGTGTCCACCGTCTTCCTGCCGCCGATCTATTGATGGGGTTACAGGTGCCAAGCCGTCCGTCTCCGCAGCAACTCTTCGATCTTTCTGGCCGGGTAGCTTGCGTCACCGGCGCCAGTTCCGGGATCGGGCAAGCCTTGGCCGACGCGCTCTGCGACGCCGGCGCAGCTGTGGTCGGCGTCGCCCGCCGCAAAGCCGAGTTGCGAGACTGGGCGGCGGCACGGGCGACACATGGACTGCAAGCGGCCGGCTGTGCGGCAGATCTGGCCGCGACCCATGACTGGCGCGCTCTGGCGGAGCGTATCCAGGCCCCCTTCGGTTCGGTCGACATCCTGGTGAACGCCGCCGGTCTGAACCCGCGCTTGCCTGCCGAGGAGCTAACGGCGGCGGTCTGGCAGCAGACTCTAGACATCAACCTGACTGCTCCCTTCTTCTTGGCACAGAGCCTGATCCCGGCCATGCAGACCAAGGGCTGGGGTCGCATAGTCAACATCGCCTCCCTGCAATCCCAGCGTGCCTTCGCCAACGGGCTAGCCTATGGCGCTGCGAAGGGGGCTGTGGCACAAATGACGCGGGCCATGGCAGAGACCTGGTCCGGTAGCGGCATCACCTGCAACGCCATCGCCCCCGGCTTCTTTCCGACCGCCCTGACGGCGGCGGTCTTTGCAGATTCTGCGCTGGCCGCGCAGCACGCCGCCCAGACCTGCATCGGCCGGAACGGTCGGCTGGAAGATTTGGTCGGCCCGGCGGTCTTTTTGGCCTCGTCGGCCTCCGACTACGTGACCGGGCAGCTACTCTTTGTGGACGGAGGCTACACCGCAAAGTGAGGGTACAATGAAAGCGCTTTACTACACCGCCACCCGCGAGACGGCCTTTCGCAACTCCCCCGATCCGGTAGCAAAGGCCGGCGAAGCTCTGATGGCGGTCGAAGCGGTCGGTATCTGCGGATCCGATATGCATGCCTGGCACGGCCACGATCCGCGCCGGGTGCCGCCCATGATCCTGGGTCACGAAGCCGCCGGGCGGGTGCTCGAGGGACCCTTGGCAGGCCAGCGAGTCGTGGTCAACCCGCTGATCTCCTGCGGTCTCTGCCAATACTGCAGCGGCGGCCGCAGCAATCTCTGTCCGGAGCGGGAACTGGTGGGCATGCGCATCCCCGGCGCCTTTGCCGAGCGCCTGACCCTCCCCGCCCGCAACCTGATCCCTGTCCCCGAGGGTATGGACGTCGCCAAGGCCGCTCTCACGGAACCTTGCGCTACGGCCTGGCATGCCGTAGCGCTGGCGCAGCGCAGCGCCTGGCGGCCGCTGGCCGAAAGCCGGGGCCTGGTGATCGGCGGCGGTTCGGTTGGCCTCTTGGCGGCGCTCGTTCTAAAGACATTCGGCACCGTCTCGGTAAAGCTGGCAGAGACCAACGCCCTGCGGCGCGCGACCGCCAGCACGGCCGGCATCGAGGCCTTCGACCCAAGCGCTGAAGCGGCCGAGCTCGATGCCTTCGATCTGGTCGTCGATGCCGTCGGGACCGTAACCACGCGTGCCGCCGCCGTCGCCGCCGTGACCGCCGGAGGGGTTATTGCCCATGTCGGCCTGCAGGACTGGGCCGGCGATTTCGATGCGCGCCGCGTGACCCTGGCCGAGATCGCCGTCCTCGGGGTCTACACCTACACCGAAGCCGACCTGCGCGCCTCTCTGGCCGCCCTGCACAGCGGCCGGCTGGGCGATCTGGCTTGGGTAGAGGAACGGCCGCTGGCCGAAGGCGGTCAGGCCTTCCGCGACCTCGATCAGGGCGTCAGCCCGGCCGCCAAGATCGTCCTGCGCCCTTGAGCGATCATTATCGAGAACCGGCCCCCACGGGGCCAAGAAACCCTGGAAGGAGCATAGGTTAAGAAGCCATGAGCGGAACCGATTTTCTGGTGCACGACGACGGCGACAGCGTCGGCGTGGTGGTGGTCGAGGGGGTTGAGAGCGGCGCCACCCTGACCGGCCTGGAGATGGAGAGCGGCAAGAGCGTCACCATGACTGCGCTTGCTGCCATTCCCTTGGGTCACAAGATCGCCCTTCGGGACTTCAAGCAAGGCGACACGGTCCTGAAGTACGGCCACGACATCGGCAAGATCGTCGCCGACGCCAAGGCCGGCGACCATATCCACGTGCACAACATGAAAACCAAGAGGTGGTAGAGATGACGGCCCTCGCAGATAGAGACTTCTTCGGCTACCGCCGCGAAAACGGCCGGGTCGGAATCCGCAACCACGTCGTCATCTTACCCTTGGACGATCTGTCCAACGCGGCCTGCGAAAAGGTCGCCAACAACATCGACGGCTGCCTGGCCCTGCCGCACCACTACGGACGTCTGCAGTTCGGCGCCGACTTGGACCTGCATTTCCGCACCCTGATCGGCACCGGTAAGAACCCCAACGTCGCCGCCTGTATCGTGATCGGGATCGAACCCGGCTGGACACAGCGTGTAGTCGACGGCATCGCCGCCACTGGCAAGCCAGTCGCGGGCTTCTCAATCGAGGGCAATGGCGAGATCAAGGCAGTCGCCATGGCCTCGCGCAAGGCACAGGAATTCTCACAGTGGGCATCCGAGCTACAACGCCAGCCCTGCAAGCTCTCCGACCTTTGGGTTTCCACCAAGTGCGGCGAATCCGACACCACTTCGGGCCTGGCGTCCTGCCCCACCGTCGGCAATCTGATCGACAAGGTCGACCCCTTGGGCGCCACCACCTGCTTCGGCGAAACCTCGGAGCTGACCGGTGCCGAGCGGGTTTGCGCCGCCCGTGCGATCTCCGAAGAGATCGGCCAGAAGTTCCTCAAGACTTGGCAGGCCTACATGGACGAGGTCATCGAGCCGCACAAGACCTCCGATCTCTCGGAATCGCAGCCGACCAAGGGCAACATTGCCGGCGGGCTCACCACTATTGAGGAGAAAGCCTTCGGCAACCTGCAGAAGATCGGCAAGAAGACCAAATTCATCGACGTTCTGGAACCGGCCGAGGAGCCGGCCCAGGGAGCTGGTCTTTACTTCATGGACACCTCCTCGGCGGCCGCCGAGTGCGTGACTCTGCAGGCTGCTGCCGGCTTCGTCGTGCATCTCTTCCCGACCGGGCAGGGCAACATCATCGGCAACCCCATCGAGCCGGTGATCAAGCTGACCGCCAACCCCCGCACCGCACGTGAGATGCCGGAGCATATCGACCTCGACTGTTCTGGCATCCTGGCCGGCAGCATGACCCTAGACCAAGCGGGCGACATGCTGATCGACATCATGATCCGCACCTGCAACGGCCGCCTGACCGCAGCGGAATCGCTGAAGCATCGCGAATTTGTCATGACGAAGCTCTACCGCAGCGCCTGAGGAGGACCAAGCCCTTGAGAAGGGACGGCTGCTGTGCCGCTCCTCTTCTCAGAGTCTTTGCCCTCGACGCACAAGCTCTCTCACACTCATTTCTCAGCTGGGCATTTCTCGGCCAGGCTCGATCCAAACAGCCTTCACAACCGACGCGCCTCATCGTCGCCGGTTCGGCAGGACGCAATCCGGCTGCGACGACGACTTTGGGCGTTACCCGGCCCACTGGGACGCCCGCCCTCTACTGCGTCTCTGCCGACCATCTCACACTGGCCGAAAGCATTCAGGTCCCGGGCGGCGAGACTAGCGGAGAGATGGCGGTCAGCCTCTAGCTTCTCGCGGAGGCCGAGGACCACCGGGGCCGACTAGCTTCTATCGGCGAAGCACAGCAGCCCTATCGGTACGATACCTTGGCTGGTCTCTTGTCGCCCACGTCACCGCTCTCGCGTTACCGGGAGGAAAGCCGAGAGGCCTTTGCGCTCAGGTGATATCCTCTTCGGCGGTACGCTGCCGGGGCCGGGTGGCGGCGGTATTGCCGAGGCTTTCTACTGCGAAATCCTCGGTCCGGTCTTGCAGCGGTGCCTTGGCTCTGCCTAATCAATCGACTGCCTGCTGATCCGGCCTTAGACGCTCCTAGCCGAGGATTGAGGCTCCCACCTCCTGGATCGATTCGAAGCCTTCGAACTCTGGGGGGCCCAGGTAGATGTCGCGCTTCGAGCCGGCCTGGCCGTGCGCCTTACGGAAGGCTTCCGACTTGGTCCAGTTCTCGAAGGCCTCACGGTCGGCCCAGATGCTGTGGGAGACATAGAGCAGGTGATCGCCGCGCTCCGGACCCTTCAGAAGGTTAAAGACGTGGAAGCCCGGAACCTCGTGCAGGAAGGTCTCACGCGTCTTCCAGATCGTTTCGAAGGTCTCCTCCTCGCCCAACTTCACCTTGAAACGGTTCATCGCGATAAACACTTGCCCAACCCTCCCCAATCCCATGCCCGGCAGCGGCCCTCAAGCGGTGACACTTCGCTTAACCCGAATAGGAACCCTTTGTAAAAAAAGTCTGTTTATTATCGGCGGCAAGTGCTTGCATGGAGAAGGTGACGGGTGGACCATAACCGGCGACAATGCGGTTCGCTCAGCGCGCCCGGTGGAAGGGGGCGACTGCATTCTGGGCTGGGCTGGAGAAAGCAGCGCTGGTTGGAGGGTAGGAAATCAATCCTTTACGTTGGAGCCAAAGGATTGCCATGACCGGGAATGCGGTGAACTCCTGAAGCGAGCCGATAGAAGGAAGCATGGGCAAACAACTCGTCATCGTGATAGCGATTCTCGTTGCCGGAGCTGCAGCTGCATTCGGACCGGCGCTCTTTGAAGATATCGCCAATCGCAAAGAGATAATTCCTATGAATGTGAGAGTTACAGACTTGAAGCTCAGAGCGACGACTTGAGATCGCGGATCCGCAGCCTCGGTGGTGGTGGGCCTCGTCCAGATCACGCCGAGACTGAACGGATGCGGAGGAAATACGGTTGCTCGCCCTATTGAGCTCGCACCTAATCCGCCGGTTCGTCCGGCCCCGGGGCGTCCAGCCGCAGACGGACGCTTTCTCTTAATGTCTGTATACAGATGCTCAAGCTGAAGGGGCCGGTCAGTCCAGATCCTTCGCAAGGGCTGCGCGGATCGGTTCGGGAATTACCACCATGTGGCCATAGTCCACATGGTCGATACCGAGGATGCTGCGCGTGCCGGGAGTCTTGAAGGCCGTCGCGGCGGCCTCGTTCATGGGAAAGTGCACGAACTGCACCGAGGAGGCCTTGCCGTCCGCCGTGGTGCGGTCCACGTCGGCTTCCGGCTTACTCATGATCTTCTCGCCGGCGACCTCGATGAACATGGTCTCCTCGACGCCGCCCAGCTTGGAGAGAAAGGCCGCCCGCCGCTTGGGATCGTCGATCTCGAACATCACGGTCGCCACTAGTTCGCGTCCCTGCGGAATCAAGGGGTTGTAGGCGGCCAGTTCGTCGGCGATCTGCTCTTCCCCGCCCTTTTCGATGTAAAGCATCTCGTGGATCTGATGCCACATGGTCTCGTAGTTCTCAAAGTAGAAGGTGGCGACCGGTCCGACTTCGAGACGGCGCAGTTTCTTCTTCTGGACCAGATCGCGGCGCAGGGTTGTGCGTTCGGCCGCATAGGCCTCAACCGCTCGGATGTCGTCGCGCGCGATGGCGCGCTTGGAAGCAACGGACCGTGACATGACGGCTCCTAATAGCTCACCCCATAGGCACGGGCGAAGAGTTCGATCGGGTGCGGGGCTTCGGCGAAGTCCGGAGCCTTGTCGAGCGGCAGGGCGTCGATAGCCTGACGGATGTGCTCGCCGGCAAGGGGGCATTCCGAAGAAAGATAGGTCTTTGCCAAGGCATTGCCACCAGCCTTGGCCGCTTTCTCGCCGGCCTTCTTGGCGAGGGTGACGGCTTGCTGCGCAGCGGGCTTACCCACCTTGAGGGCGACCTCGAAGTTCCCCTTCATGATGCCCCAAGAACCGCCGTGCCCGGAGCAACGCAGGATTTGCGCGACCGGAGTGTTCGGCAACAGCTTCATCATCTCGTTGGCCTTGTTGCCCATGTTCTGGGCACGGGCATGGCAGGCAATGTGCAGGGCCACGCCGCCATCCAGCGGCTGCAGACCCGGCGCCAAACCCTCCTTCCGGGCGATGTCCACCACATACTCGGTGATGTCGGAGGTATGCTCGCTCAGCTTAGCGACGCGGGCATCGTCCGGCAGCAGCAGCGGCCACTCAAACTTCAGCATCAAGGCGCAGGACGGCGTCAGCGCCACCACATCGTAGCCCCGATCGATCAAGGTCCCCAGTTCCCCGGCAAGCAGCTTGGCCCGCCCGGCCACGCGTCCGAGGTCGCCGCGCTCGAATTGCGGCATGCCGCAGCAACCGGGGTAGATCACCTTGGTCTCAACGCCGTTCCTGGCCAACACGGCTTGTGCCGCACGCCCGGTAGCCGGATTGTGGTAGTTCACGAAGCAGGTGGCATAGAGCGCCACCTTGCGCCCGACCGCGGGGGCACCGCGATTGACGGTCGGAGGATTTCGCTTAGCCTGGCTCTCGAAGCTGCGGCCGTGGAACTTCGGCAGATGCGCTTTGGCATCGACGCCGGCGACCTTCTCTAGCATGCCCCGGGCGGTCTTGTTCCCGGTCTTGCCGGCCCAGTTGACGAGCCTAGGCGCCATCCCCGCCAGGCGGCCGTTGCGATCGGTTTCGGTCAACTGCTTGGACCAGAAGTCGGACTTGCCTGCTTTAAGTCCGGCCGCGCGGTGGCGCAGCATCAGGTGAGGGAAGTCGATGTTCCACTCGTGCGGCGGCACGTATGGGCAGGAGGTCATGAAGCAGAGATCACAGAGTGTACAGGCCTCGACCACCTTACCGTAGTCTTCCTTCTCAACCCCGTCCAGTTCGCCGGTGGGCCCTGCATCGATCATGTCGAAGAGGCGGGGAAAGGAATCGCAGAGATTGAAGCAGCGGCGACAGCCGTGGCAAAGGTCGAAAACGCGCTCTAGCTCGGCTTCGATCTTGGCCATGTCGTAGAAATCGGGGTCGTTCCAGTCCATAGGATGCCGCACAGGTGCATCCAAACTGCCTTCCGCCATTCTCCATCCACTTCGTAATAGCTGTCTTGCGTCCCGAGACCTTGCTATCGGGGCACGGCCAAGCATGGTTCTATCGTGAAGAGTAGGGGGCCGGCGTGAACGCCGGCCCCGAGATGAGTCGGTCGGCTTAGCCGTCCAGGCCGTCCAAGGCCTTCTGGAATCGACCGGCGTGGCTCTTCTCGGCCTTGGCCAGTGTCTCGAACCAATCGGCGATCTCGTCGAAACCCTCTTCGCGCGCGGTGCGCGCCATGCCGGGATACATATCGGTGTACTCGTGAGTCTCACCGGCGATCGCAGCTTTCAGGTTGTCGTCGGTAGAGCCGATCGGCTCACCGGTGGCCGGGTCGCCAACCTCTTCCAGGTACTGCAAGTGACCGTGGGCGTGGCCAGTCTCGCCCTCAGCGGTGGAACGGAAGACGGTCGCCACGTCGTTGTAGCCCTCGATGTCGGCCTTTTGAGCGAAATAGAGATAACGGCGGTTGGCCTGGCTCTCGCCGGCGAAGGCTGCCTTCAGATTGTCTTCGGTCTTGCTGCCCTTGAGCTCCATAGAAACGGTCTCCTCCTCGTCATTCCGACCCCGCCCGGTAGCAGCGCGATCGTTGGTCAATGGGACGTGATCATACAGGTTTTCGAGACGGTGCCGCTTGGCGATGCGTCCTAGCGTTCATCTCGTTCGGCGGTTAGAAATTAAGGACTACAAAAGCTTTGGTCAATAGTTTAGAATGAATTGAGAATAGTTCTCAGAAATTAACCTGAAACCAAGCTACGTTTAGTCGTCCGCTTCCAAGCGGATGATCGCATCGATTCGGCGTAGGTGGCAATGCGGCTAGCACTATGTCGTCGCCCGGTATATCGATCAAGTCACCGTTCCGTTCGTCGTAGAAGTGATGGTGCTCGCTTACGTTGGTGTCGAAGTAAGAGCGGCCGCTCTCCGCCACGCTTCGCGCAACAATTCCGCCGCAGTGCATTGATGCAGTGTGTTGTAACTTGTTGCCGGCGCTATTGGAAAATCGTGCTCTTGCACCTCGCGCGCAGGCTCTCCGCAGAACAATGGCGATCACTCTTCTCGAACAACACACGGGCTAAGGCCATGCCTTGACGCGCCGCTCGAAGGCTGGGTGAAGGATCGCAGATGTGTCATGACATTAAGATCCAATGACTGTCTATCGCGATTTAAACCAAGTAAGGGGTAACTATCGCATGTTTTGGAATTGCTTCAAGATCAGAAGGTCGTCGAGCGCAACGAGGCCGCAGGGCAGAAATCCGCACCCCTTGCATTCCGCCAATGGGTAAGATAGAGAATTTTGTGGGTGATCCGCGTCAATCTGGAGATCCATACTATGCGTCGGCAGTTACCCGATAACGTCTTCTGGAAGTCTATACGAAAGCAGTTCGGCCCAGCCCTTGCTTATTGGAGGTAACGGTCCCTTGAGCAAAAACGTCGGTCAAAGCGCCGAGCGCAAGACCAGTTTCACCTACCAAGATCTTATCGACTGCGCGCAAGGTCGTCTATTCGGGCCGGGCAACGCCAAGCTGCCTATGCCGCCGATGCTGATGGTCGACCGCATCAAGACCATCACCGAGCAGGGCGGTAAGCACAGTAAAGGCGAGGTTATTGCTGAATACGACCTGATGCCCGATCGCTGGTTCTTCAAATGCCACTTCGAGGGCGACCCGGTTATGCCGGGCTGTCTGGGCTTGGACGCACTCTGGCAAATGGTAGGTTTTTTCTTGGGCTGGGTCGGGGCACCGGGGCGCGGCCGGGCGCTGGGCGTCGGTGAGGTCAGGCTGACCGGGCAGGTGCTACCGACGGCCAAGAAGTTGGTCTATCATCTGAATTTTAAGCGCGTGATGCGTGGACGTTTGGTCCTGGGCATCGCCGACGGCACCATGAGCGTCGACGGCCAGACCGTCTATGAGGCCAAGGACCTGCGGGTCGGTCTTTTCAAGACCGAAACGGCCTAAGGCGCCGAAGCTGAAAAGAGAGGAGCCGGGGTGCATGCGGCGAGTGGTCGTAACGGGACTGGGTATCGTCTCCTCGATCGGCAACGGTAAGGCCGAGGTCACGGACGCGCTACGCGCTGGCCGATCCGGGATTGAGCGGCACGAAAAGCAGATCGAGATGGGCTTCCGCAGCCATGTCGCGGGCACCTTGAAGATCGACATCGAGGCCCACCTGGACCGCAAGCTGCGGCGCTTCATGGGCGACGGCGCGGCCTACAACTACATCGCTTTGAAGGAGGCGATCGAAGATGCTGGGCTGGAGGCTGGCGAGGTCTCGCACGAGCGCACCGGTCTGGTTATGGGCTCCGGCGGTACCTCCACCCGCGATCTCTCCAACGCGCTACAGATCGCCAAGGAACGCGGGGTGAAGCGGATCGGCCCCTTCATGGTGCCGCGCATCATGTCCAACACCAACTCCGCGACTCTTTCCGTGCCCTTCCACATCAAGGGCGTCAGCTACTCTATGAGTTCGGCCTGCTCTACTTCGGCCCACTGCATCGGCCACGGCATGGAACTGATCCAGTTTGGCAAGCAGGACATCGTCTTCGCCGGCGGTGGAGAGGAGCTCTCCTGGACCGCCTCCATGTTGTTCGACGCCATGTCGGCACTCTCGGCCGGGTACAACGACCGACCCCAGCAGGCTAGCCGTGCCTTCGACCGCAACCGCGACGGCTTCGTGATCTCCGGTGGCAGCGGTGCCCTCGTCTTGGAAGAGTTGGGGCATGCATGCGCCCGCAGCGCCAAGATCTATGCCGAACTGGTCGGTTACGGCGCCACCTCGGACGGCCACGACATGGTGCAGCCCTCGGGCGAGGGCGCCCAGCGTTGTATGCGCATGGCCCTGCAATCGTTGGGCAACACGCCGGTCGATTATCTCAACGCCCACGGCACCTCGACTCCTATTGGCGATGCGGTCGAGTTAAAGGCGATCAAGAGCGTGTTCGGTGCGCATCTACCGAGGATTGGCTCTACCAAGTCGCTAACCGGTCATGCCCTAGGCGCGGCCGGCGCCAACGAAGCGATTTACTCCCTGCTGATGATGCAGGGGGGTTTCCTGGCCGCCTCCACCAACATCGAGTCGCTGGACCCGGAAGGCGAAGGTCTGCCGGTCCTGCTGGAGGGCAAAGACACTGCGCAAGTTGACTGTGTGCTTTCGAATTCCTTCGGCTTCGGGGGAACCAATGCCAGCTTGGCCTTCAAGCGGTTCGAGGCCTGAACGAGCCTCTACCTGAAAGCCCGCCAAGGCAGACCAGGCAGCCGTGATCGAGGCGGATCCGCGAGGGATCCGGTGAACAGTGGATAAGAGGGGAGGCCCGCAGCGTGCAGGCTCTCGAAGGGTTGATGGCCGGCAAGCGCGGCCTCGTCATGGGTGTCGCCAACGATCACTCCATCGCATGGGGGATCGCCAGCAAGCTCCATGCCGCGGGGGCTGAGTTGGCCTTCACCTATCAAGGGGAGGCCTTCGGTAAGCGCGTAAAGCCGCTGGCGGAGTCGATCAGCGTTCAGTATATGCTGCCTTGCGATGTCGAGGACGAAGCCTCGCTCGCAGCTACCTTCGCCGCCTTGCGCGAAGCTTGGGGTGGATTGGATTTCCTAGTCCATGCCATCGCCTTCTCCGACAAGGAAGAATTGAAGGGCCGCTATCTGGACACCAGCCGCAATAACTTCCGCCACACCCTGCTGATCTCCTGCTACTCTTTCACCCAGATCGCACGCCTCGCTCAGCCGCTGATGCGCCCAGGCGGGTCGCTGTTGACGCTCTCCTACCTAGGTGCGGAACGGGTCACCCCCAACTATAACGTCATGGGCGTCGCCAAGGCAGCCTTGGAATGTTCAGTGCGCTATCTCGCCACCGACCTGGGCGATGCCGGCGTACGGGTGAACTGCATCTCTGCCGGTCCGGTCCGCACGCTCGCCGGCTCTGCCATCGCCGACGCCCGTTTTACCTTCGGCTGGAGTCGCGATCAGGCGCCCTTGCGGCGCCCGGTGAACCTGGAGGAAGTGGGCCAGGCAGGCCTCTACCTGCTCTCCGACCTCTCGTCGGGCGTCACCGGCGAGGTGCATCACGTCGACTGCGGCTACCATGTCATCGGCATCCCCTCGCCACGCCGCCTAACCACCACCGAAGTGACCAAAGCCAAGGGCAGCTAGGAAACTCCGAAAAGCGGGGCCAGAGCCGGAGGATCGTCGGTGATGAGACAGTCCACTCCAAGGTCCAGCAGTGCTCTTGCCCGCTCGGCGCCGTTCACTGTGTAAGCCGCGATTTGATAGTCCGCCTTCTTGATCGCAGCGACGGTCTTGGCGGTGATGGCCGGGTGCCAGAGGTGCAGGCTGAGGCAGCCTAGCCGGTCGGCTGTCTCTTGCCACTCGGCCGGCAGTTGCTTCATCAGATAAGCGCGCGGCGCTTCGTGCCAAAGGGCCTGAGCGACCTCAAGGGCTTCGATCTCGAAGGAAGAGATCAGCGGCAGCGGCAGAGCCGCCGGCCACTCCGCCTTGGCCAAGGTCAGGCCGGCCTCGGCGGTCTCCCGGGCCAGACCCGGCGAAGGTTTGATCTCGATGTTTGCCGCCAGGTCCAACGCGCCGAGCAGTGCCAGCACGCTTGAGAAGTGCGGCACCGTCTCGCCGGCGAACTCCGGCCCGAACCAGGCGCCGGCATCGAGCGCCAGAAGCTCTTCGGCCGGGACCTCGGCGATCTTGCGGCGGTCTCCGGTGGTGCGATGCAAGCGGTCGTCGTGCATCAGCACAGGCACGTCGTCCGCACTCAGTTGTACGTCGAACTCGACCCACCCGAGGCCGAAGCCCTTGGCCTTGCGCAGGCTCGCCAGCGTGTTCTCGGGCGCATGCGCCGCAGCGCCGCGGTGGCCCATCAGCTCCGGCAGTTTCATCGGTCGTCGTCCAGCGGGAAAGCGTCGGGGTCAGACTGCACCGCCGCCCCTTCCCTTGCAAGCGCAGGGCCCCGTGCAAGCGCACGGGCGCCGCAGGGACTGCACCGCCGCCCCTTCCCTTGCAAGCGCAGGGCCCCGTGCAAGCGCACGGGCGCCGCAGGGAGCGATCCCGGAAATTTTTTAGACTTGGATGCGATACTGTGGTTTCCGTCCCCACCTACATGAACTTCGAGCCCCGCCCCTTTGCCGGCTGCCCGCTGCCCGTTTGCCTTGCATCCACAATGCGCCTCCCGATCGCGGAGGATCCGGCACGCTAGAACCGTTAGCTGATCAAAGTTTATTAGTTTGCTGGCAAGGTGTGGACATTGTTTCTACCGGCAGAGTGTAGACCGATTTAAGTTTCCCTGTTACTAACTAACGAACTGGCCGCTTTCGATCGAGGCGGCGCTTTGCTCCCTCCGGATGGCAAGGCATTCCCGACGACAGGGACGGAAAGAGAAGCTCATGAGTTACAACGTAACGCTCTCGGGAATCATGCCGGCGCTAGCGACCCCTTTCGACGCCAACGACAAGATCGATTTCAAGGCCTTCGAGGCGCTCCTGACGCATCTTCGAGCCGCCGGTGTGACCGGTTGGGTACCCAACGGCTCGACCGGCGAGTACTTCTCTCAATCCGACGAAGAGCGGCTCGAGGTGTTGCGTTTCGTCAAGGATTTCGCCAACGACGACGAGATCCTGATTGCCGGTACCAATGCGCCTGCTACCCGTGAGGTGATTCTGCAAAGCTCACGGGCCAAGGAGATCGGCTACGACAACGTTCTCCTGGCACCGCCCTTCTACACGCGACCGGCACAGGAAGAACTCATCCGTCACTACGAGACTGTGCTGGCGGAAGTTGACGTAAACCTGGTGCTGTACAGCTACCCGGCCAAGGATGGGGCCGACATCGGCTTCGAGATCATGGACCACTTCGCCGACAATCCCCGGGTCATCGGCATCAAGGAGAGCTCCGGCGTGCTGCAGCGTGCCGTCGATATCGTATCGCGCTACGAAGGCAAGCTTCAACTCATCTCCGGTTCGGACGACATCGCGCTGGACTTCATGTTTTGGGGCGCCGACAGTTGGATCTGCGGACCGTCGAACTGCATGGCGAAGGCCTGTTGCGATCTTGACCGCACCTACCGCTCCGGCGATCTGGGCAAAGCGAAGGAGATCATGACACTGCTCTACCGCGCAATGCACATCCTGGAAGCCAGCAAGTTCGTTCAGAAGGTCAAGTATGGATGCGAACTACAGGGCTTGCCCGTCGGCCAATGCCGTGCACCGCTCGGTCCCTTGACCGATGCGGAGAAGGCGGAGTTCCGCGAAGCAATGGCCCCGATCCTCGCGACCTGGGGCAGCACGCCCGCAAGCTGAATCGGTGCCGGGCTACCCCCGGAATGCGTCGGTCGGCGGTCGCATTCCTGCCTGCCGAGCGAGGAAGGCGTTAACCGTGACGCAAGCAGCGACAGAGGCGAAGAGCATTGTCGCCGGTGCCGGCATCGTCGGCACCGCCATTGGCTAAGAGTTGATCGCCTTTCTCCCAGGTGTGGCGCTTCCTACGGCAACATGGGTTCGATCGCCGTCACCGCGCTCATACCGGTTTCGCGCAGACCCTGACCATGCACTGCGTCCGATTCCCTGGTTCTGCTAAATCTTCCAATTCGACCGGCAAAGGTTATGTTGAAGCAAGCGCGCAGTGCGCTGCTGAAGCTCCGGGCCAGGTAAACCGGCGAGCGGATGGGCCATCGCCCCGCACTGCCGGACACCCTGCCCGCGATCTCTTCCTCGGCGAAGGTTCCAGGCCTTTACTAAGCGACCGGGCAGGGACACCTGGGACTGACCTATGCGGCCACAACCGCCCAGCCAATGGGAAACCTGATGACCGCTAGGCAACCGAACCTCGACATGAAGGCCTATCGGGCCGATTCTTTCTGATAAGGAGTCTCGCAATGACGGATAAATCCTGTCTGATCATCGGCGGCGGGCGCGGCATGGGTGCCGCCACCGCCCGAGAAATGCATGCGCGCGGCTACGGGCTGGCCTTGATGTCACCGTCGGACAGCTGCGAGCTCTTGGCCGCAGAACTCGGCGGAGTCGCCCGGCGCGGCAAGGCAGAGGTGGCAGACGATACGCAAGCGATCTTCGGCTTGGCGATGCAGAGCTATGGCCGTATCGATGCCTGTCTGATCCATGTCGGCGGTCCTCCGAAGGGCGATCTTCTGGAGATCCCCGAGGAAGACTGGGACCGCGCCCATGCCATGGTGTTGAAGCCGGTGATCCGCATGGCCAAGCTCTTGACCCCGGTCATGCAGGCCCAAGGCGGCGGTTCCATTGTCACCATCACGACCTTCTCGGCCTTTGAGCCTTCGCCGATCTTCCCGACATCCAGTGTCTACCGGGTCGGCGTTTCGAGTTTCACCAAGCTTTTCTCCGATCGCTACGGGCCCGCGAACATCCGCATGAACTGCTTGCTGCCGGGCTTCACCGATAGTCTAAATCTGCCGCAGAAGTTCGCCGAGATGTCGGCGCTCGGCCGGCTGGCGCGGGCCGAGGAACAGGCCAAGGCGGCAGCTTTCCTGCTGTCGGAGGACTCCAGCTACATCACCGGACAAAGCCTACGCGTCGATGGCGGCGTTACCCGCCACATGTGAGGGAACCGTCCTACGGAGGATCATCCCTTCGATCGTGTCCGCGTAGCCTGTCGTCACTCTCGCAGCTTGAAGTGCAATGAACGATCCGGCAGCGGGCGCACACTGGGCGTGTGGGGCTTGAACAACGACTTGAAAACCAAGCAGATCACTCCCCACCGCTTCATACCTTGGGGCTGGTAGCTTAGGGGTTAGCACTGTGCGTTGGTCGCGAAGGCTTCAGACGGTCGATGTGCATTGCGCAGGTGAGATTGGCCGCGTCGTGACCGGAGGAGTCCCGGACATTCCCGGGGCGACCATGGCCGCCAAGCTGGATCACCTCAACAAGGTCGACGACAGTCTGCGTCGTTTTCTCTGTTCCGAGCCGCGCTCCGGTCCGGCCGGGTCTTTCTGTTTACTCGTCCCGGCCTGCGAGCCGTCGGCGGAGGTAGGTTTCATCGTCCTGCAACCGGACCGGGCGCACGCAATGTCCGGCTCGAACGCCATGTGCGCCGTGACGGCCCTTTTGGAGACCGGCATGAGACCCATGGTCGAACCGGAAACGGTCGTGACGCTCGATACTGCGGCAGGCCTCGTGCGGGCTGTTGCGCACTGCGAGCGAGGGAAGGTCACAGGTGTTTCCCTGGCGATGCCGCCCTCCTTCGTTGCCAGAAAGAATGCGGTCGTCGAGACGGAGGCCTGGGGCGCCGTTCGCTATGACCTCTGTTTCGGAGGCGTCTTCTATGCGCTGGTGGATGTGGCGCAGGTCGGGCTGAGCATCGCCCCGGAAAACGCGCGCGTACTGGCGACGCGGGGCCTTGCGCTTCGAGACCGGATCGCCGCCGTTGAGGCCGCGCCCCACCCAACGAACAGCGCATTGGATGGGCTGGCCTATGTAATGTTCCGATCCGACGAGCCGGATGGCGCGATCCGCACCTGTACGATCTTGCGACCGGGCCGAGCGGATCGCTCGCCCTGTGGCACCGGTTCGAACGCCAACATGGCGGCGCGCTACGCAGACGGACGTGCACAGCCCGGCGACCGTCTCCTGTCTCGCTCCATCATCGGCGGAGAGTTCCTGACCGAGTTCCTCGAAGCGGATCGAATCGGCCCCTACGTCGCCACGCATAACCGCGTATCCGGCCAATGCTGGATCTACGCCATAAGCCAAATCGGTCTGGACCCTACAGACCCCTTTCCGACCGGTTTCATTCTTCCCGACACCTGGGGCGAATGAAACACCTGCCTCGAACCCAGAGAAGAGCACCGGGATGGCTGCCCCCCGGTCCAGTCCCAGAAAGTAACCGGGGGCAGAACCTCAACCCCCCAGCGGGCGCAGCAGGGAACGGCCGATGATGTGACGCTGGATCTCGCTGGTGCCCTCCCAGATCCGCTCGACGCGGGCGTCGCGCCAGATTCGCTCCAGGGGCAAGGAATCCATCAGACCCATGCCGCCGAAGATCTGGATCGCCTCGTCGGCGACCTTGGCCAAGGTCTCCGTGGCGTAGAGCTTGGCCATAGCGAAGTCTCGATCTTGGGCCTGGCCCTGCCCATGCTTCCAAGCACACCAGAGGGTCAGCAACTCTGCCGTCTGAATCGCGGTCGCCATATCGGCCAGCTTGAAGGAGATACCCTGGAAGCGGCCAATGGTCTGGCCGAACTGCTTGCGTGTCGCTGCCCAGTCCACAGCCAGCTCATGCGCGCGCTGCGCCCGGCCGAGGCACATGGCGGCGATCTGCAGGCGAGTGGCGCCCAGCCAGTCGTTGGCGGTCTCGAAGCCGCGATGCACCTCGCCCAAGACCTGGCGCTTGTGCACCCGGCAGTCGTCGAACATGAGCTCACAGTTGCGATAGCCGCGGTGGGAGACCGGACGCGGACCCAGGCGCACTTCGAAGCCCGGGGTGCCCTTGTCGATATAGAATGCGGTGATGCGCTTCTTCGGTCCCCGCGGCGTCTCTTCCTCGCCGGTGGCGGCAAAGAGAATGATGAAATCCGCCATGTCGGCATGGCTGATGAAGTGCTTCATGCCGTCGATCACGAAGTCGTCGCCGTCGGCCACCGCCCTGGTCTTCATCGACCGCAAGTCGGAGCCGGCATCCGGCTCGGTCATGGCCAGGGCCTCGGTCTTCTCGCCGCGGATCGTCGGCAGCAGGTAGCGCTCGATCTGCTCGCCCTCGCTGGCTTGCAGGATGTTGGAGGGCCGGGCCACCAGATACTGCAGGGCGAAGTTAGCCCGTCCCAGTTCGCGCTCCATCAGGGCCAGGGTTACCGAATCCAAGCCGCCGCCGCCGAGGTTCTCCGGCATGTTGGCGGCATAAAGGCCCAGCTCCATGGACGTGCTCTTGACCTCCTGGACGATCGCCTCGGGGATTTCGTCCAGACGCTCGACGGTCTCTTCGTGCGGATAGAGCACCTTCTCTACGAAGCTGCGCGTGGTGCGGACGATCAACTCCTGCTCTTCGCTCAGGTCGAACTGCATGGCCCCTCTTCTATCGCTGCATTGCAATCCGGCGACCGGCATCGGCCGGAGGCTCGGCATTCCGGTGGACCGCCCAGATGGCGTCAAGCACCGCCTTGGGTTCCGGCAGAATCGACGCGGCCTTGCCGGCCTTGCCGTCGACGTGCAGCAGCATCTGCTCGGCGGTGAAGAGGGTCTTGCCGCTGTCGCGATCGAGGATGGCGTGGTACAGATGCAACCTTTTGGCATCCAAGCCCAAAATCCAGGTCTCATATGCCAGCGCCTGATTCAGATGCCCCTGGTCGTAATAGTTCAGGTGGCTCTCCACCGTGAAGAAGGAGTGCCCCGCCGCCCGATAGGCCTCGTCGATCCCGATGTAGCGGAACAGAGCGTCCGAAGCCTCTCCGATCGCCGTAACGAAGAAGGCCTCGCTCATGTGCTGATTGTAGTCCAGCCAATCCGGCCTGACGAAGCCCTCGGCCAAGCTCAGCGGTGCATCCGGAGTCTCGCCCGGCTGCCAGCGCTTGGACTGCACCGCCTCGAACATGCGCGCCTCGTAGTCCGCCATGGTCTTGCCGGCACCGACGCCGAAGGGACGCAGTGCCCGCATCACGGCGATCAGCGCATTGTCGCGCTGGCTTTCCAGCTGGGCGATGGTGATGCCTGCGGCCTGGGCCTGCGTGCCCTCGACCATGCGATCGATCAGGCTCTCGGTCAGTTCCGGCGCTTCCAGCTTGGTCCAGGGCAGCTTCAAGGCCGGGCCGAACTGCTCCAGCATGTGGCGCATGCCCGCCTCACCACCGGCCAGGTGAAAGACCATACCGGTGCCCCAGAAGGCCCAGCGCAGGCCGGGACCGTAGGCCATAGCCTGGTCCAGTTCGTCGGTAGTCGCCACGCCCTCGGCCACCAGGTGCAGGTACTCGCGCCACAGCGCCTCCTGCAGACGGTCGGAGAGATAGGCCGGCACCTCCTTACGCACATGCAGGGGATGCATCCCGATGCCGGCGTAGAAGGCCCTGGCCCGTTCGATGCTCTCCGGCACCGTCTTTTTGCCGGCCACCAGTTCCACCAGCGGCAGCAGATAAACCGGATTGAAGGGATGACCGATCAGCACGCGTTCCGGCCTGCTGCAGTCTGCCTGGATCTCGGTCGGCAAGAGACCGGAGGAGGAGGAAGCGACCAGCGCGCCGGGCTTGGCCGCCGCATCGATCTGCGCATGGATCTTGCGCTTGAGATCGATGCGCTCGGGCGCCGATTCCTGGATAAAATCAGCATCCCCTATCGCATCGGCCAGGGTCTCCGAAAAGCGCAGCCGCTCCTGCGACGCACCCGCCGCGAGCCCCAGTTGGGAGATCGCCGGCCAGGCCCGCGCAACCGCGTCGCGCAGCTTGGCTTCCGCTCCCGGTGCCGGGTCGTGAGCCACGACGTCCAGTCCCCAGGCCAGGCAGCGCGTCGCCCATCCGGCACCGATCACCCCGCTGCCGACGATGGCAAGGGTTCCGATTCCCTCGATCATGTTCGCCTCCTCCGGGCTTGAGCGCTAATTGCGGGGCTTGAGACCCAGGGCCTCGCGGCCCTCAGCCGGGGTCAGGGTCCGCGCGCCCAGATGCCGGAGGATCTCCACCGCGCGCTCGGTCAAGCTGGCGTTGGAGGCATAGACGCCCTTCTCCAGCCAGAGGTTATCCTCCAGACCGACCCGCACGTGTCCGCCCAGCAACGCCGCCTGCGCCACCATCGGCATCTGCATGCGTCCGATGGCGAAGCCGGCCCAGATGGCTTCGCGCGGCAGCAGATTGCGCATGGTCAGCATGGTCTCGGTCGAGGCCGGCGCACCATAGGGAATGCCGAGACAGAGTTGATACATCGGTTTGCCATCGATCAACCCCTCTTCGAAGAGGCGATTGGCCATCCAGACATGGCCGCTGTCGAAGCACTCCAGCTCCGGCTTCACGCCCAGTTCTTGAATGCGCCTGGCGCCTTTGCGCAGCATCTCCGGCGTGCCGACGTAGATGGAATCGCCGTCACCGAAATTGAGCGTGCCGCAATCCAGCGTACAGATCTCCGGCAGCAGTTCCTCGACATGGGCCAGGCGCTCGATCGCGCCGACCATGTCGCTGGCCGGTCCCTGCTCGGTCGGATTGGCATCGGCAATCTGCAGGTCACCGCCCATGCCGGCGGTCAGATTGACGATGATGTCGGTGCTGCTATCGCGGATGCGGTTCACCACTTCGCGGTAGAGCTCGACCCGACGGCTGGGCTGCCCGCTGCCGGGCTCCCGCACATGCATATGGGCGATGGTCGCGCCAGCCTTGGCAGCCTCGATGGCGGCTTCGGCGATTTCCCGAGGGGTAACCGGAATGGCCGGGTGCTTGCCGACCGTATCGCCGGCGCCAGTGATTGCACAGGTGACGATTACTTCTCTGTTCACAGCCCTATTCCCTCAGCCGATTGAGAGCACATCCTAGTTAGCTAAACATCCAACAAGAGACCAGTGCTTAGAAACGCATGGATCCTGCCTGGCTGCATCCTGTCCTGTGGCGGCCTCGCGCCAATCGCTGCGGCGGATGGCCTTTGCCTAAGACCGGTTCGCGCCTGGACCGCTTGGCCAGCCAGTTGACCGCGCATGGGCCTGGCAGAAAAAGCGTGCGGGGTTGGCTTGCGAGGACCCGGAGGTAGGATGCCTCGTGACCTTGTCCGTGCAGGCGCTGCAGCGGAGCGGTCGGCAGCATCCGGCCGCAACCCTCCCCCGCCGATCGAGGACAACATAGAGGGCGTAGATCCCGGTCTGCGCCGCGCCAAGGCGCCCTCTTCCCGGCCCGCAGGTGCCGATCCGGCAGCACGCCGTCCGGCGACGAGCGGATGCGTCTGGCGATTGGCGCCAACATTCCGCCTCGATCTCCGGCGAAAGTTTCAGCAGCTAGCGTTCAGGCAGTACGCCGGGATAGCCGATGCGCCGGATCTGGACAGGGATCGCGGCAATCTCAGCCGCATCGCCCAAACGGGAAGGGCAAACGCGAAGGCTCATGCCCGCCGTTGTAGCACGGCGACATAAAAGCCGTCGGTGGCGAAGGTATCCGGCCGCAAGGTGAGGCCACCGGCGGCATCGACGCCGGCCGAGCAGGCCGGCAACAGCGCCCGCGCGTCCAACTGCACGAAACCCTCAACCTCTTCGAGGAAGCGGGCGACTTGGATCTGATTTTCTTCCGGCAGCAGAGAGCAGGTCACATAGACCAATCGCCCGCCCGGCTTTACCAAGCGCGCGGCGGAGCCCAGGATCGTCTTCTGCAGGGCAACGAGGCACTCCAGTTCCTCGGGCTGCAGCCGCCAGCGTGCGTCAGGATTGCGGCGCCAGGCGCCCACGCCGCTGCAGGGCGCATCGACCAGCACGCGGTGGAAGCTGGCCTTGTGGCGCTTGACCCAGGGATCGCACCGGCCGGTAAGCGTCCGGCGCGTCACGTTGAAGGCGCCGGCGCGCCGCAAGCGCTGGCCGGCCCGGTCCAGGCGGAACTTGCTGACGTCCAGGGCATAGAGATTTCCTTTGTTCTCCATGGCCGCGGCCAGCGCCAAGGTCTTGCCGCCGGCGCCGGCGCAGAAGTCCACAATCCGCTCGCCGGGCTGCGCATCGACCAGCAGGGCTGCCAGTTGGCTGCCTTCGTCCTGCCGTTCCACCAAGCCTTCCTTGAAAGCCTCGGTAGCGGCGACGTTGCGGCGCTCCTCGACCCTGAGACCGATGGGCGAGAAGGAAGTTGCCGCGCAGGCAATGCCCTCGGTCTCCAAGACGGTCTTCGCCTCAGCACGGGTTGCCTTCAGCAGATTGACCCGCAGGTCCAAGGGCGCCGGCCGGGAGAGTGAGGCCAGCAGAGCCGCGGTCGCCTCGGGCAAATGCGGCAGCAGCCAGGCGGGGCACTCCCCGGCAACCTCGGGCGGCTGCCCGGCGTTCTCCAAGCGTTTCCCCCAGAGGAGACGCAGCGCCCGCGCTTCGCCCCGGTCGAGGGCAGCCGGCGCAAAGCGCGCACCGTCGAAGAGCGCCTCGACGGCAACGATCTCCAGCCTCTCCGACAGCAGCAAATCGGCCAGCGCCCGGCTGCGCGGAGCGGCAGGCAGTCCGGCACGTGCGAGCCACCAGTCCAGGCGGGCTTGGCGGCGCATGCGGTCGTAGACCACCTGCGTCAACTGTCGCCGGTCCCTGGCGCCGATGTAGCGGCGCCGGCGCAGATAGTCGGCCACCGCCCGATCGGCCGGACGGGGATCGGCGGCGATGGATTCGGCCAGTTCGATGGAGGCTTGAAGACGAGCGGACGGCGTCAAGGGAGCTTCTTCTGGTAATTCTCTTCCAGCTGCCGGTCTATCTCCTGCAGTTCCGGCTTCGACTACTTCATGCCCATCCGATCCAAGAGGATGCAGACCAGGCCGGGCAGCTCCCTGCGGTCGTGCCGGCCTGTCCGGATACCGGAGTTTGGAGCGGAGGAAGGGCGCGCGGGCAATAAAATCGCGTCCCTGCTTGTCGAGGCGGCCTATCTCTGTCTCGATTCCTTAATCGACGTCCATGGGATGTACGGCGCCGAGGTGCGAGCGTAACTGCGCTTCGGGGCGATGCCGTAGCCAGTGGGCCTTGCTGCGTCCGGAGCCATGGCTCTTGCTCCTTCGTTTCGAGGGAGACACTCACGCGCCACCGCGATAGTTGGGTGCCTCGCGCGTAATGGCGACGTCGTGCACGTGACTTTCGCGCAAGCCCGCACCGGTGATCTTCAACAGCCGGGCGTTCTTCTGCAAATCCGCGATGGTGACGCTGCCGGTGTAGCCCATGGCCGCCTTCAGGCCGCCGACCAGTTGGTGCAGGATGTTGCCAATCGGGCCCTTATAGGGTACGCGGCCCTCAATCCCCTCAGGCACAAGTTTCAGCGTGTCGCCGACCTCGGCCTGGAAATAGCGGTCGGCCGAGCCGCGCGCCATGGCCCCGATGGAGCCCATGCCACGGTAGGACTTGTAGGAGCGGCCTTGATAGAGGAAGACCTCGCCGGGACTCTCGTCGGTGCCGGCGAAGAGCGAGCCGATCATGCAGCTGCCGGCCCCGACCGCAATGGCCTTGGCGATGTCGCCCGAGTACTTGATGCCGCCGTCGGCGATCGCCGGGACACCAGCACCGCAACAGGCTTCCGCGGCATCGATCAGGGCCGTCAGCTGCGGCACGCCAACGCCGGCCACCATGCGCGTGGTACAGATGGTGCCGGGCCCGATGCCGACCTTGACGGCATCGGCGCCGGCATCGATCAGGGCCTGGGCACCCTCCTTGGTCGCAACGTTGCCGCCGATCACCTGGACCTCGTTGGACAGCCGCTTCACCGCGCTGACCGCCTGCAAGACCCCGCCGGAATGACCGTGCGCAGTGTCCACCACGATGACATCGGCCTCCGCCTCTACCAGAGCCTCCGCCCGGCGCAGACCGTCCACGCCGACGCCGGTGGCCGCAGCCACGCGCAGCCGGCCACGCGCATCCTTACAAGATCCAGGGTGAGCCTGGGCCTTCTCGATGTCTTTCACAGTGACCAGGCCGATGCAGCGGTAGTTTTCATCGACCACCAGCAGCTTCTCGATGCGGTATTGGTGCAGCAGGCGCTTGGCCTCCTCACGCGACACGCCCTCCCGCACGGTAATGAGGTTTTCCCTGGTCATGAGCTCCGCGACCAGCTGTTCCACATCCTCCGCAAAGCGGACGTCACGGTTGGTCAGAATGCCTTTGAGGAGACCGCTCCCCTCCTCCACCACCGGAATTCCGGAGATGCGATTCTGTTCCATCAAAGAGAGCGCCTCGGCCAGGCGGCGGTCCGGTGCTATGGTGACAGGGTCCACTACCATACCCGATTCGAACTTCTTGACCTTGCGCACCTCGTTGGCCTGCTGGGCGATGTCGAGGTTCTTGTGGATAACGCCGATGCCGCCCGCCTGCGCCATGGCAATCGCCAAGGGGCCTTCGGTTACGGTGTCCATGGCCGCCGACATCAAGGGGATGTTCAGCGTGATGCTGCGGGTAAGCTTGGTCGAGACATCGGCCATCGCCGGCAACACATCGGAACGCGCGGGTTCCAGGAGGACGTCGTCAAAGGTCAATGCGTCGCGAATGATCATGCCATGACTCCAAGGCGCTAACGCCCGACAAGGGCGGAGGATGGCACCGTTCGATACAGCAGGTTCGTGACAGCCACAAGCATGCCGGGCATGCCATCTACGCAGGGGCAACCACAGGCGTGCGGACTGCCTGGTACGTTTCCAACGGTGCGCTCAGGACGACCGCACCGAGCGGCCCCTTCCGTTCGGGAATGACCGGTAGCTGTGAATTTCTACCAAGCCATAGGTGCGCTTCTAGCCGACGAAGGGCTCCGGCCGGTCCGTCATCCCCCGGACACCTCTGCGATACAATCGATCTCCACCGCGACGCCCAGGGGCAGGGAAGATACGGAGACCGCAGCACGGCTGTGGTGCCCCTTCTCGCCGAAGACCTCCACCATCAGGTCCGAGGCACTGTCGATCACCTGCGGTTGCTGCACGAAATCCGGAGTGGAATTGACGAATCCTCCTAAACGCAGGATGCGCTGTACCCGGTCGAGATCGCCGCCGGCGGCCTGCTTCAGCTGCGCGACGATGTTTATTGCACAGAGCCGCGCCGCCGCTTGGCCGGCCTCCAGGCCGATCCCTGCTCCCAGCTTGCCAATGTAGTGAGGTTTACCGTCCTTCAGCGTGACTTGGCCAGAGACGAAGACGAGGTCCCCGCTGCGCACCCATCCAACGTAATTGGCGAGCGGAGCGGCTGCGTCCGGGATCGCGATGCCGAGCCTTTCCAACCGCGCAGAAATTTCCCCCATAGCATTACCGCTCCCTATGAATCTGCATTCTACCGTAGGGCTACCATAGGATCCTCGGTCAACCGGCGTTAGCCCTAATATCTCATGAGATGTCGCTTGCTTTAATCTTTTCGGTTTTGGGTCAAGGAACAGGCGTCTTATGGGCGATGCCGCCAAGCGCGGTACCGGCACCAAGGGCGGGCAATGGCGATTGGAGCCGATGCCAGTTTGCCGGAGACAGTCCGAGGATAGTCTGCAAGATCTCTCCAACGCCGGTTTGAGGATGGAAAGAGGGAGCGTTGCTCCCCCCGCCCAATTAGGAGCAACCGCTGGTGCTGCCGCAGCTATCGCACTTCAGGCAGGTCCCGTTGCGCAGAAGGGTAAAGTTCCCGCAGGCTCCGCAGGGATCGCCCTCGTAACCCTTGAGGCGCGCTTCCTGCACCTGCCGTGCGACGCTGTTGGCGGCCGGCTGTGCAGTTACCCTGGCCTCGGCCGCTACCGCGGTCATGCCGCCGGCTTCCAGCAGCGCAGATTGCGCCGTTAGCGTCTCGGCAGCCTGACTGCCGACGCCGCCCTGCAGAACCGTCAGCTTGGAGCGGACATAGCCGGTCGAGGCCACTTTCTGCAGGTTCTTCGCCAGTTCCGCGCCGACCCCTTCACCCTCGCCCTTTCCTATGGCGTCCGGCAGGGTTTCTTGCGGTTCGACATGAGCCAGATCGTCGCGACCCAGATAGGAAATCGCCAGTTCGCGGAAGATGTAGTCGACCACGGAGGTCGCCATCTTGATGGTATCGTTGCCTTCCACCAGGCCCGAGGGCTCGAACCGGGTGAAGGTGTAGGCCTCCACGAATTCCTCCAGCGGCACGCCGTATTGCAGACCGATGGAGATGGCGATCGCAAAGTTATTCATCAGCGAGCGAAAGGCCGCGCCCTCCTTGTGCATGTCGATGAAGACCTCGCCCAGGCGGCCGTCCTCGTACTCGCCGGTCCGCAGATAGACCTTGTGGCCACCGACCACCGCCTTTTGGGTATAGCCCTTACGGCGGCCGGGCAGACGGTCGCGGTTGGCTCTTTGCTCAACAACCCGCTCCACGATGCGCTCGACCACCTTGATCGTCCGCTCCGGTGCCGCCGCCTCGACCAGGTTCTCGACCGCATCGGCCTCTTCGTCCTCGTCTCCCAGTAGCTGGGTGGCCAGCGGCTGCGAGAGCTTGGAGCCGTCACGGTAGAGTGCGTTCGCCTTCAAGCCCAGCCGCCAGGATAGCAAATAGGCCTGCTTGCAGTCCTCGATGCTGGCGTCGTTAGGCATGTTGACGGTCTTGGAGATGGCTCCGGAGATGAAGGGTTGGGCCGCGGCCATCATACGGATATGGCTTTCCACCGAGAGGGAGCGCTTGCCATGCAGCCCGCAGGGCGTGGCGCAGTCGAAGACCGGCAAGTGCTCCTCCTTCAGATGAGGGGCCCCCTCCATCGTCATGGCGCCGCAGCAATAGATGTTTGCAGCCTCGATTTCACTCTTGGAGAAGCCTAGGGCCTGCAACATCTCGTAACCGGGCCTATCCAGGTCGGCGGCCGGCAGCCCCAGCGTCTCGGTGCAGAAGCGCTCGCCCAGGGTCCACTTGTTGAAGGCAAAGCGGATATCGAAAGCGCCGACGAGGCTGCTATCCAGCGCCTCCAAGGCTATCTCGGTGAAGCCTAAAGCCTTCAAACGCACGTAATTGACGGCGGGCGCCCCGGCCAGGCTGCCGTGGCCCACCGCATAGCGCACGATCTCTTCGATCTTTTCTTCGTCGTAGCCCAAGGCGCGCAGCGCCTCCGGCACCGTACGGTTGATGATCTTGAAGTAGCCGCCGCCGGCCAGCTTCTTGAACTTGACCAGCGCGAAGTCCGGCTCAATGCCAGTGGTGTCGCAGTCCATTACCAAGCCGATGGTCCCGGTCGGCGCGATCACCGTGGTCTGGGCGTTCCGGAAGCCGTTGATCTCGCCCATGGTGACCGCCAGGTCCCAGGCCTCGCGGGCGGCCCGCACCAGGCTGGCGTCGGGCGCAGCGTCCTGGTCCAGCGGCACGGGATTGGTCGAGAGCCCCTCGTAGCCGTCCTTGAAGCTGTAGGCTGCCCGGCGGTGGTTGCGGATTACCCGCATCATCTGCTGAGCGTTGTTCTTGTGCTCGGGGAAGACGCCCAGCTCGCCGGCCATCTCGGCAGAAGTCGAGTAGGCCACGCCGGTCATCAGCGAGGTCAGAGCCGCTGCCAAGGCACGCCCCGCCGCCGAATCGTAGGAGTAGCCCAGCGCCATGATGAGGCCGCCCAAGTTGGCGTAACCCAAACCCAAGGTGCGGTAATCGTGGGACAGACGCGCGATCTCCCGCGAGGGGAACTGCGCCATCAGGACCGAGATCTCCAGAGTCACGGTCCAGAGCCGCACGGCGTTGATGTAGGCCACGGTCTGGAAGCCACCGTCGCGGCTGCGAAACTGCATCAGGTTCAATGAGGCCAGATTGCAAGCCGTGTCGTCGAGGAACATGTACTCCGAGCAGGGGTTGGAGGCATTGATCGGGCCGCCCGCCGGACAGGTGTGCCAATCGTTGATGGTGGTGTGGAACTGGATGCCGGGGTCTGCCGACTGCCAGGCGGCCTCCGCCACCTGCTGCCAAAGATCGGCCGCCTGCACCGTCTTCGAGACCTTGCCGTCGGTGCGCCGGATCAGATTCCACTCCCCATCGGCGACTACAGCCTCAAGAAAGGCGTCGGTCACGCGCACCGAGTTGTTGGCGTTCTGCCCAGAGACGGAGAGATAGGTCTCGGAATCCCAATCGGTGTCGTAGGTGCGAAACTCGATCTTGGCGTAGCCCTGACGGGCCAAGTCCATCACGCGCCGGATGTAGTTCTCCGGCACCTCGGACTTGCGGGCCATCTTGATCGCCAGCTGCAAGGCGCGGTTGAACTTGGGATCGGTGGCCTTGTCGCCCAGCTCCGGTGCACCTTGGCAGGCAGCCAGTACCTCGTTCAAATGGCGGTAGCAAAGCTTGGAGCCGGAGACCAGAGCGGCCACCTTCTGCTCCTCGACGGCCTTCCAGTTGACGAAGGCTTCGATATCGGGGTGATCGATGTCGATCACCACCATCTTGGCCGCACGCCGTGTGGTGCCACCCGACTTGATAGCGCCCGCCGCCCGGTCGCCGATCTTCAGGAAGGACATCAAGCCGGAGGAACGACCGCCGCCCGACAGCGGTTCGCCCTCGCCACGAATATGCGAAAAATTGGTGCCGGAGCCGGATCCGTACTTGAAGAGGCGCGCCTCGCGCACCCAGAGATCCATAATGCCGCGCTCGTTCACTAGGTCGTCGCCGACCGACTGGATGAAGCAGGCATGCGGCTGCGGACGCTCGTAGGCCGACTGCGAGCGCACCACTTCGCCGCTACGCTCGTCGACATAGAAGTGCCCCTGGCTGGGACCGTCGATGCCGTAGGCCCAGAAGAGACCGGTGTTGAACCACTGTGGCGAGTTCGGCGCGGCGATCTGCTTGGCCAGCATATAGCGCATCTCGTCGTAATAGGCGCGCGCGTCCTCTTCGCTGTCGAAGTAGCCGCCCTTCCAACCCCAGTAGGTCCAGGTGCCGGCAAGCCGATCGAAGATCTGCTTGGCCGAGGTCTCCCCGCCCGTCCGCTCCTCCCCCGGAAGTGCGGCCAAGGCGGGCTCGTCCGGCACCGAGCGCCACAGCCAGGACGGGACAGCGTTCTCCTCCACCCGCTTCAGGCGCGCCGCCACGCCGGCCTTGCGGAAATACTTCTGGGCGGCGATGTCGGCGGCTACCTGCGACCAAGCCGCCGGCACCTCTATATCCTGTGCGCTAAATACCACGGTGCCGTCGGGATTACGGATCTCGCTGCCGGTGCGGCGAAACTCAATCCTGGCGTAAACATCCTCTAGGGGACGGGTAAAGTGACGGCTGATGCGCATGGCGGTCCTAATTTCCTTTCTCATCTTCGGCGGCGGTTCGGCCTGACCCACCGAACCTCTATCGGGTATCAGCGATCACGAGTCGCCGTGCCGCGAAGAGAGGCGGTCCGCCGACAGCACCAAGCCCAGACCGGGCCTGCGCCAAGCGTCCCTCCCTCCCAAGTTTGGCTGGTTCAGTTCATTAGACCACAAGATATGGGGGCGCACCAGACTAGAATGCGGGCGACATTGACGATATTGTGCTTGACCCCACATCTTGATGGGACAGGTCTGTGGGTAGGTTTGTGGGTAACTAGCGTCGACCGGCCGTCGGCAGGAACAGGGCATCCAAAACCAAGGCCACACCCAGCCACTGCAAAGCGAAGAGGCTCTGCCCCAGGAACAGCCAAGCGATCAGGACCTTCGGCCAAGGGTTCGGTGTCGAACATCGCCGCTGCCTTGCCGGCCGAGGTATTGCGGAGGGCATAGAGCTGAAGCATGAAGGCTGATGCAAAAAGGACACAGGGCGCCGAGTAGAGAAACCCAGGAGGAGAGAAACCCAGCCCACGCCCATGTCCGGCAACGCCGGCCCTGCGCCGAGGCCCAGCATGAGGGCGACGGCTAGTCAAGGACAGCAGGTTCGCCTGAGCCGCCACCGCGACGGCATCGTCGTGCAGCACGAGACGCCGCCCGCAGAGGAAGAGCGGCAGCGCGGAGGTGGCGGCAAGGAAACCGTAGGCGATTCCCTGTCAATTTAACTGGGCCAATTCAACTGGCTGAAGTCGACGCTAAGCGCCAGCAGGGCCAGCCCCCCAGGAGCCCCAGCGCGCAAGCCAGCAGCAAGCGATAGGAAGGTGCCCGGCGCTCAAGCACCCCTTCGCCGAGCACAAGCAGTAAGGGGAAGCTTCAGAAGATCGGCACCCCCAGAGAAGCAGAAACGTAGTGGATTCCCGATACATAGCCGACCGCCGCCCCGATCAAGCCGGAACCATGCCGGCGGACAGCAGAATGGCTGTGGGCGGCAAGAGCCGGGGACGAACCAACAGCCCTCTAGACCGGGCATGCACCCGCCAGCGACCAGGGTCAAGGAGCTTAGGCAAGCCCCGTGAAGACAACGGCAAGCACCCCCAAAGCCGCCAGGACCGCGTCTACTTTCTCCTCGCGCATTATATAAGACTGCTGTGTCCTTGGCGGCGCTGGACCTCCACGCCCCCCATGCCTATAGTCCGGCCGCTGTCACCGCCTGAAGGGAGCATTCGCACATGGGCGCCACGATCGGCACGCGCCTCTTCACCAAGCTTGCGGGTCGCTACGTCGGCAAGGACGAGTTCGGCAACCGCTACTACAAGGCGCGCGGTGCTGCCGTACACGCCGACAGTCTGCGCCACGAGCGCCGTTGGGTGATCTACAAGGATGGCGACGAGGCCACCAAGGTGCCTGCCGAGTGGCATGGCTGGCTGCATCACACCACCGACGAACTGCCGCCGGAGAAGATCGAACGCAAAGCTTGGCAGAAGCCCCATCGAGAGAACCTGACCGGCACGCCGGAGGCCTATCGGCCGCCGGGGCACACCTTGATGGGCGGTAAGCGGGCCGCGTCCGGCGGCGACTACGAACCCTGGAAACCCGAGTAGGCACCGAGCGGACGCGTCGGCAATGACCCGTGGAATCGTGGAGGTACTGGCTGGGATCGTGGTTTTGATCCTGGCCGTCGGGGCCGTGACCCTGGCCTTCCGTTCGTCCGGCGTCGAGGCCGTGGCGGGCTATGAGATCGAGGCCGAGTTCGACAACGTCTCCGGCGTGAACCTGGGAACCGAGGTCAGGCTGTCCGGGGTCAAAGTCGGCACCGTGGTGAAAAAATTCTTGACCAAGGAGGGCGATCTGGCCCTGCTGACGCTTTCGATCGGCGCCGACTATCGCATCCCGGCCGACAGCCGCGTGCGCATCCTGCCCGAGGGCTTGCTGGGCAACAACTATGTGCAGTTGGAGCCAGGCGGCGCGCTTGAGGACATGAAACCCGGCGCCTTCATCGCTTATGATCGCACCCAGGGTGCGATCAACATTGCCGACCTGCTGTCGCGCTTCGTGGTTCAGGCCGCCGAGGCCGCCACCGCGCAGTAGTCGTGCCCCATGCAGCGCAACGTCATCGAAACCATCCTGGGCGCAGTCGTGCTGCTGGTTGCGGGCAGTTTCGTGCTGTTCGCGATCAATCTGACTCAGCGTAGCTCCGACGGCTCCTACGATATCAATGCCTCTTTCCTGCAGACTCCAGGCTTGCAGAAAGGCGCCCCGGTGCAGCTTGCCGGCGTCCAGGTGGGCTATGTCTCGCGCGTGGCCGTGGATCCCGCAAGCTTCGACGTGGAGGTGCGCATGGAGATCGACGAGAACGTGCGCCTGCCCATCGACAGTTCGGCCTCGCTTTCCTCCGACGGTGCCTTTGGCGACACCTCGGTTGCGTTGCACCGCGGAAGCTCGCCCGATAGCCTGGAAAAGGGCGGCTTCCTCGCAAGGACCGTGAGCCCGGTGAACTTGATCGATCAGATCGGACGCTTCGTCTACGGATCAAACCTCTAACCCCGGTCGCCGCCCGCAAGAGGGCCGCGGTGCCGGCGGAAAGGACCAAAGTCGGCGATGAGCGAGAGTAGCCAGGAACAAGCCTTCATGCCGCCCGTGTGGCGACACCCGGACGGGACCTCGGTATCCTGCAAGGAGCAGATCAAGGTCTTGAACGAGAACCTGGAGGAGTTGCGCCAGATCGCTCAAGATGCGCTGGAGGACGGCCTCTTGATCGGCTGCGACGAACGCCAGCTGCGCGAGACCCTGAAAGACATAATGGATTCCCTCTCCAACCCCTACGTTCGCAACGGACGAAAATGATGCGTCTTCCAGCCCTCGCGGCGCTTGCCCTCTTGACCCTCCCCTGGAGCAGTTCTGCGGCCGAACCGACCGGCGCGCTGCTGCAGGGATTGGACAAGATCACCGCCAAGACCTTTGCCTTCGAGGCCCCGATCGACAGCCCGGTCCGCTTCGGCAACCTGGAGGTCGTGGTCAGAACCTGCGCCGCCCGCATCCGCACTCAAGCGCCGGAGCGCACGGCCTTCCTGGAGATTCGCGAAGTCAAGCCAGGCCAGCCGCGCAAGCGGGTCTTCAGCGGCTGGATGTTCGCCTCCGCACCCTCGGTCTCGGCCATAGAACACCCAGTCTACGACATCTGGCTGGTGGGCTGCGCTGGAGTGGAAGGCGACACATTGAACAAGGCCGTGCCGGTCCTAGATCAACTTCGGGACGAAGAGACACCGGACGAGAACGCCCCGCTCCCCGAGGATTGATCGCGGGCAGGTCCCCTTTACAGACTTCCTATCGGGCGAATTCTACGCTAGCATCCAAGTTTGGATCTGCATGCTATCGATATTTCCCGACGGGAGACACAACTGTGAGCGACACCAAGACCGCCGCCTTCCTGGGTCTGGGCGTAATGGGCTATCCTATGGCCGGTCACTTGCAGGCCAAGGGCTTTCCGGTCACCGTCTACAACCGCACCGCCGCCAGGGCCAAGGCCTGGGTGAAGGAGCATGGCGGCAGCAAAGCCGCTACGCCTGCGGCAGCCGCAGAAGGCGCGGACGCAGTCTTCTGCTGCGTCGGCAACGACAGCGACCTGGAAGAGGTCACCTTAGGGGCGCAGGGTGCCTTCAAGACGATGAAGCCCGGTGCCATCTTCGTCGATCACACCACTGCCTCGGCCGACATCGCCCGCCGCCTCTCGGCCGTTGCGAAGGAGAAGGGCTTCGCTTTCCTGGATGCCCCGGTCTCCGGCGGTCAGGCCGGCGCAGAGAACGGCGTGCTCACCGTCATGGTGGGCGGCGAGCAGGCGGTCTTCGATGCCGCAAAGCCCTTGATGGACAGCTTCGGCCGCGCCGTTACCCTGATCGGTGAGGCCGGTGCCGGCCAGCTGGCCAAGATGGTCAACCAAATCTGCATCGCCGGTCTGGTCCAAGGTCTTTCCGAGGCGCTCTCCTTCGCCCAAAAGACCGGTCTGGACGCGAAGCTGGTGCTGGAGGTGATCTCCAAGGGCGCGGCCCAGTCCTGGCAGATGGAGAACCGTGGCACCACCATGGTCGACGACAAGTTCGACTTCGGCTTCGCCGTCGACTGGATGCGCAAAGACTTGGGCATCTGCATGGCCGAGGCTAACCGCGTCGGCGCTTCCCTGCCGATTACTGCGCTGATCGACCAATTTTACAAGGAGGTCCAGCAGATGGGCGGCGGCCGCTTGGACACCTCCTCCCTGATCCGCCGTCTCAAATAGCGAAAACGCGGCCGGGGGTTCTGCGGTCGCTTCGCCATCTTCGGAAGGGCTGGCCCTGTCGGCCCTCCCCGGTGGCGCGACCACTCGCGACCGCTGCCCAGGAGCCTACAGATCGCGGCGGATCGGCGCCTCAAGTTCAGTTGCCGGGGTTAAGGCAAGAAGCAGAAGAACTTTGCCTAGCGCCGCAGCGGCGAACATGGGCTGTCAGGCTTAACGAGCAGGGTTACGCAATGATAAGAAGATTTTTGGGGATCGTTAAGAGGGTTTTCGGTGGGGTCTTATTGCCCGGCAGAGCAAGAAGGGAACGGCCCTCGCGTCCTCCCCTTGTTCCCGTTCAATGTTCAACGATAGCAACCGCCTGCACACTACGGGTGGCCCTGGAAGATCCTGCTGCCGCCGAGGCGCAGAACAAGCCTTACGCCCAGGCTTTAAAGGCCAGTCACACGGCCTTCAGCTTGATGAAGACACAAGATTATGCCGAGGTTGCCGTCGAGGACATTCTGCGCGGGCACCTCAAGGGATTCTTGCTCTTGCCTTTCGACGAGGTACGGCCGGAAGAGATCCTGACGTATCTCCCCGCCGGCTGGGCGGAGGCCCTGCGTGCCGGCCGGGCGGGATTGATTCTCGACCACTCAAAGGAGGGCTTCCCCTTTCGCAACAGCTGGGGGAGGATTTGGCATCGGCAACTGAAAGCGCGCGGTATTTCGCCGTCCCGGGTTGTCTACGTGACCCAGAACCATAGCTTCCAAGGCGCCTACAATCGCTGGTGTGAAGAGCAGGGTGTGGAAGCCCGCATCGCGATCGTTAACTACGATTATCATCTAAGCCGGTTTTGCCGCCGGTCGTGGCGCGATCCGGCTGCTGCTTTGGCGGAAAGGATCCGAGACTTCGAGAACAGGACTGAGATAGAAAAGCGTTTCGTCTGTTTAAGTTTCAAACCACGGCCCTTGCGCATAGCCTTGCTTACGCGGCTGATCAAAGACAACTATTGGGACGATGGCTTTGTCTCCTTCGGTGGTTTCGAGTTAGAAGTGATGAAGCGAGATGGATCTACTGTCAAGTATGGCAGCAGAGAAACCGACAAATTCCGGAGGCTCAATCTGGCGGCGGACAGCGAGGCTTATCTGGAGGCACTGGCCGGCAAGGGCCAGGTCCTGTTCGGCAAGGCCAAGGCCGCCAAACGCGGGGGCATACTGATCTTCGACGACAACACGACCGACATCTACCGGCGTTCCGCCTTCACCCTGGTCCCGGAGACAGACATGCGGCCGACTGCCGACCGCATCACCGAAAAGTCCTTGAAGCCGCTGGCCAACTGCCATCCGGCCATCCTGTTCGCCAACTACCGGGCGCTCTCCTTGCTCAAGTCCTTCGGGTTCAAGACCTTCGAGCCCTGGATCGACGAGGGCTATGACTGGATCGAGGAGCCGGAGGCACGCTTCCTGGCCGCCTACGCGGCCTTCCGGCAGTTCTACAAGACGACCTGGGAGCGGGTGCGCGAAGACAGGGAACTGCGCGATGTGCTGTGCTATAACGCCGAACATGCCATGATAGGCCTGCCTCGGCTTTACGAGGAGACCCTGGATCCGAAACTCTGCCGGGAGATTGCCGGCGTCCTCGAAGGTGCTTGACAGCGACCGCCACCCCCACCGCGTCGGCGGCTTCTATCCCCTTTTCCCCAGCCGCACAGCGATGTGCCCGAATCGCAGTCGAGTCAACCGGCACCGCTGCGGCCGGGCCGCATAATCCATAACCATCGAGCACAAACCGCCGCTCGAACCGCTTTTTCCCGAGATCGCCCGCGAAAATGGCTGGCATTACCACGCTCTGCGCCCAAATCTCATACGATAGGCTCTAGGGCCTCTGTCAGGCCCTCAGAGGGGTGGCGTCCCCGACAGGATTCGAACCTGTGACCTACAGCTTAGGAGGCTGTCGCTCTATCCAGCTGAGCTACGGGGACGTGACGCAAGTCTTCTAGCAGGCCAGGGCCACAGCGTCACCCGGGTAGTTTCGCAACAGCTGCAGCCAAGGTGCCGGGCACAGCCGGAATAACCGCGATCGGTTAAAAATCTTTGCTACCGTCGTCGGCGTCTTAGAGAGATTGGGGCAGCTGGAGGGAACAGCTGGCTTTGCCCCGCCGTGGATTACATGTTCCTTGTGCCGTTGGCTTGGGGCCATACCTTGGCCACTGTGGCAACTGCCGAACCCCGGCCGGCGGGATTTTTGCCAATCCCCGGTTGCAGGACGCTAAGGGCGGACCGGCCAGAGGTCAACCCCAGCTAGGCCAACGCCAGCGACGTCACTATCGACCCCATCCTGCCGATCCAAGAGGGCAGCTTCGAGGCACACTTGAGCTAGGACCGAGCAGTCCGCCGGTCACGCTGGCCGGCAGCGGCAGTTCTACAGCCTTCGACGACAGCGGGCTTTTCAGCTTTCAGCTTGGCCTTGGGCGATCCGGCCCCGGTCAAGCCGTGCCGCCGGGTATTCGGGCACGCCGAGTCGGCATGCACCCCGCTTGCGGGGCGGGCTACAGAGTACCCGCCCCGGCCAAGCGAAGTGTGTGTGCCCGGCTCGGGGTGGCTTGGCTTCCGGGATCCTGACAGAACCCCTGTTCGGATCCTTGGGAGGCCGCCGGCGCCCGGCTGCCGGGCATGTGGGCGCGGGTTAATTCGTCAGCTTCTTTGCGCCGAAGGCTGCGACGATGCCGAAACGCTCGAAGGTCCCGGCGGTTTCGGCCTGATCGGTGCCATAGAACGCACCCCTGATGCCGCCTCCGCCCTCATCTTCGCTGTAGGTCCTCGCATAGCTGCCGTCTGCGGCAACCGGAATTCTTCTAAAGCGGAGCCTGTTTCTAGGTCCAGTTTCCACCTCTTGCATTGTGTGCTTCGCACCGAACCTGTCGTAATCCCTGATGTTGAAGAACTCCGCTTTGAGGCGGGAGCGTCTCATGTTGAACCGCAGCCGCGCACCGCCGCGGAGGAGATGGTTCTGGTTGTCGCCGGCCACGACGGCTCCCACCATCGAACCGAGCCAGACCGCACG